>JAZRXX010000089.1:0-56742 GCA_045600485.1 Bacteroidales bacterium | reverse complement strand
ATGCCACGAATTGCAAAAAGAGCATGAAGTCCCTGATGAGACGTGCCTGCATGAATTCTTCCTTGCTATTGGAAATTCTCAATAATGCTGTTTGGAATTGAATCCGATGAAACTTGTTTCATTAGATGCGGTTGCCCTGACGAGTTCCTTGAGTGGGATGCCAGTAAGATGCGCAAGTCGCAGTCCGAACAGTAGGTTCGGGCTGCGATTTGCGCTTTTGTACTTATGAAAATCCCCTCGGTTGCATTGCAGAATGCGGTAGAGTTCTGCATCTTTCTCTTTCCAGTTGTCGGCAATGATTCGCAGATTGTCGGCGAATATCAGCAGTAGTTCGGCTTTTGTTTTTTCCATGTTTTGTTTCTATTTGAGTATAACCGGGCGAAGGTACTACCAATTTGGGATGTTTTTGGAATTGTTTTAGAGACAAAACTGTAATTTATGTTAATGAGTTGTGCGCTGCTTTATAATTATTACTATCTTTGTGCTTGAAAATTAGAATACTATAAACTAAATTATAATTGCTAATGTTATTAACGCATTATGGGAGCTTTATTTTACAAAATGCCGGCTGATATGCTTCAGGCGGAATGTGCTCAACGGATGTTGCACGGTGAAGGTGCGCTTTCGCTTTTCGGGTTGACTATGCTGATGTGGTTTGCCATCCAGGAGACTCGCGACAAGTGTATGTCTCGCTCTGTACTCATGAATATGTTTCGGGACGTTTCTTCTTCCTCGCAACGGCTCAAAGCGCTGCATTCGGGCTTCTTTGTGATCGATGATTTGACCGAAACCGTCAGCATCGATTTCAAAGCAATACACACGGGCGGGCACATGCTGGGGCACACGCCGGGGCACACACCGGTACCTTGTGTTTTAAAAGATATAGATATAGAGGGAGAGGGCGAGAAAATAAATTTCTCTCACTCACAAACCAAATCTGAAATTGAAATTAAGTTCGATCAATGGTATGCTGGTATGACGAATCTGCAGAAGATGAAATGTCCTCTTACTTACAAGCAGTTTGAGGAGCTGGTCCGTATGGGGTTCTCTCCGGTGCTGGTCCGTGCGACCCTCGAACGTATGAACAATTCTACTTCGGCTTTTCAGCGCTATTGTTCTACTTTCGCCACTGCCAAGGAGTGGCTCCAGAATCCGTTGCGATGATGAATCTCATCAAGATGCTCCACTAGTGTTGCGTCTTGACGAGATTTAATAATAACTCACACGAAGACACAAAGAAGACGAAGGCCTGTGGCATATTGCCTTTGTGAACTTAATACCCTTTGTGATAAATTGAGACCACACAAAGATGACTAAGGGAGAAAGACTTTTTATCTTCGTGCCTTCGTGTGAATTTAAATACAAGTCATTGAAACGCTACATTAGTGCAGCATCTTGACGAGATTTAATAATAACTCACACGAAGACACAAAGAAGACGAAGGCCTGCGGCATATTGCCTTTGTGAACTTGATACCCTTTGTGATATATTGAGACCACACAAAGATGACTAAGGGAGAAAGACTTTTTATCTTCGTGCCTTCGTGTGAATTTATATACAAGTCATTGAAACGCTGCACTAGGCTAAAAAACGAAAGCAAAGAAAAGTTCTGCACACAACAAAACTTCTTCTCTTCAATTCTTCTTTGAGAACAATTAAATTTTCAAATCCAGATACTGGCGGATATTATCTTTGAAAGAATCGCCGATGTTCAATACCTGGTTATTGTCGAGGCGAACTTCGCCCTTGGCAAATTCAGCAACATACTTGACATTGACAATAAACGACCGATGGATACGAATAAAGCCTTTTGAGGTCAACTGTTCGGCAATACGGCTGATAGGCATCAAGGTCATGACAGTAGAGCCATTGTGCAGATGCAGACGAAGATACTCCCGCATAGATTCAATATAACGGATATGCCCAAGTTCAACGCGCTGCACATTATGCTCGACCTTGACATAAAGCGCCTGATCGTCCATCAATTGCGCGGATTGTGCGACTTGCAGAAGTTGGAATTGACGACGCACCTTTTCGGCCGATCGCTGAAATTCGAGCAATCCGAAAGGCTTCAGCAGATAATCGACGGCATTGACACGATAACTATCGACAGCATATTGGCTGTAAGCCGTAGTGAATACCACCAATGGAGGGGTAGCCAACGATGCCACAAAATCCAAGCCATTCAACCCGGGCATATTGATATCGATGAACAAAGCATCCACCTCATGCAGGCGTAGCACCTCCCCTGCCTGATAGGCATCGCTACAGGCATCGACCAACTCCAACCCAGGAGTCTTGTTTATCATCGCTTTGAGCTGAATCAAAGCCAATGGCTCATCGTCAACCGCCAGACAACGGATGGGTTTCAACTCTTCTGAATTGGCAAAGTCAGACATACGATAAAGGAATTAGGATCTTGATCCACAAGGGTTAATGAATATTTCTCTCCATAGAGGAGCTGGAGCCGTTTGCGAGCATTGGCAATGCCGATGCCATGATGCGAATCCGACTCCTTCTGTTGTATTCGGCTGTTTTCGCAACGGAACATCAGTCGGTTTTGCTCTTCGGCAAGAGTAATCGAGATGTGCACATACGAAGGGGCAAGATTACTGACTCCATGCTTGAACGCATTCTCAACAAAGCAGATCAGCAGCAAAGGCGGTACCTGCACATTCGGCACCTCATCGGCCACATTCAGCTGTATGTCCAACGCTGTATTGTAACGCAGTTTCATCAACGAGATATAGAGCCGGATGAAATCTATCTCACGCATTAGGGGCACATGTTCTTCGCTACTGTCATAAAGAGCATAGCGCATCATGCGCGATAGATCGATTACCGTACGCTTGGCCAATTCCGTGTCAATATCCATCAAGGCATGGATATTGTTGAGCGTATTCATAAAGAAATGGGGGTTGATCTGATACTTGAGATACCCTAACTCCATCTCCAGTTTCTCCTTCTCCAATTCGAGCACACGCTGACGTATCTTGCGATTTGAAATGTGCAAGACCAAACCTAAATCCGCTCCCATCATCATCAGCGCCATAATGGCTTGTCCGATAAAAAATGGCACGGCTGGATGCGGACGCTTATCGAAATGGCGCTCATGAGGCAGTCGCATCTCATGGTGAGGTCTCATTTCATGGGGTGGTCTCATCTCGTGACGAGGTTTCATTTCGTTGTGCTGCTTCATAGGAGGACGATGGCAACATGCCATGAAAGCAATAAGGCCAGCCACAAGAATGCCATACCACAGGAACTTACGGTTGCGGAACAAACGGATCAGAAGAAAATGATGAATACAAAACACAAACAAAAAGGGAAGCATTCTGATCCATGTCTCCAACAACTCGTGCATATCGAAAGCCGTTGCTTTGCTCAATGCATCGTAATACAGATACAACAAAGGAAGGGAGAACAATACTGTCCACCCTCCCAATACGATGAGATACTCTTTGATTCCTTTCATTTATTTTGCAGTTACCGTAGCCGTTGTCCCATTGGTAACGACTGTTGGCGCTATGAAGAAAACATCGCCTGCGCTATCAGCATAAGACGTTGGCCGGCTCGTTCCATATTTTACCGTCACGCTCCCCTTGCCCAATCCATTGGCAGTAAGCAGCGAAAGTGAGTTCGAGCAACTGCTTCCGAACTTATAGGTACAGATGGGAGTATTGTCGGTCGAATACAAGGTATAATAATAGTTTGCATTATAACTTGAAGGAGATGAACCCAGATAGTACCCCTGTGTTGATGAACCGATTGACGAAGAGCTACCTCCTCCCTGAGAGCCACCTGCACTAATGGCAATTCCACCCGTCACCACAATGTAGGAATTGTTGTCACAATCCAATCCCTCTTCTGGCGATCCCTTGGTCGTATAGGCAAAGATGTTGCCACCCGAAACGGTAATAGCGCCCCGTTGGCCATAGTTGGAATCTACGGCATCGTTGCCATTCGACCAACAAGCGGTTGTGCCTCCTGCAAAATCGACCTTACCTCCAGAGTTGATGCAATCATCATAACACTTCAGATAATGGTTGCCGCCATAGATGGTAACACCCTTCTTACCCTCTATACCCTCAGCACCATCGGTCGATGTCGAGATGGTCATAGCTCCACCATACACCAAGACCTGATTCATGGCCTTGAGAGCTTTCGACGAAGAGCTGTTGCTATTGCTGTTGCCACCCCAACCTCCGCCACCGGGACGACCTCCTCCCCAACCACCAGTATTACCGGTTGAGCTTCCTGTTGTCAGAGAACTACCCGAAGTTGCAACATTCAACGAGGGTCCGCTGTGATCTGTTTCGTCGCCAATCAAGATATTGTTGTCGGCCTTGATGCCCTTGCCTGCACGTCCCGACATCTTCACGCTGACCGAACCAGCCTTGATCACTATATCCTGTTCCGCCTTCAATCCCTTGGCTGTATCGGCCGATGATTGAATATCGTAGGTACCAGCGAGGATATGCAACGAACCGTCGGCATACCCTTCATCGTTTTCTTCACCATCCAGTTCTACATCGATTCCATCGCCTTGCACACCACTGATGTTGACAGTAAAACCATTGCCCAACAGGAATTGCTTGCAATGGATACCATCCTTGACGGCACCCAGGATATTGATCACGCCATCCGATTTCTTCAGTTTTATATATTCTTTAGCCGAGATAGCGTGAGCCGTATTGCCCGTCACATTCAGGGTTCCTGCCTTGTCGATTTCCAGATGTCCCTTGCAGTACAAAGCAGCTTTCTGCTCTCCATTCTTTCCATCGGCAAGCGTATTGACGGTTCCCTTCTTGATGTTCAAAGCCATACGTTTGCCACACTCCAAATCGATGGCAGCACCTCGGGTATTGGTCAGATTCAAACCATCCAGCACAATCGTCGATTTGTACGTACCCACATACAGAAACGATCCATCGGCCGAAGATCCCGACAATACGGTAGTCAGTTCTTTCTCTTCGTTCCTATTGGTCAACACCACATCTGCACCCACGACCGAAGCCGAAACGCTCTCCAGACAATACGGATTGAATACCGATGCCGAGCCATTGCTATAGCTGACCTCTACCGATTCGGACAACGAACCGAAAGCGATTTCGGAAACTTCGGTAATCGCCATTCGCCATACAGCATTCACGACAATCGAATCACCCGATGCATTGTAGGTCAGTTCCTCAATCTGCTCCAACGGAATGGCATTTGTCACACCATTCTTCTGGACGATATGCATAGCCGTAGCGTCATTCACCTGTGCCTTTGTACCGACAGCCGCTATGGCCATCATCGTACCTATTACCAAGCCTTTCATCATCATGCCATCCATTATCGAACCAGAATCTTCTGACTCACAGCACCCACTTTGACGATAAACACACCACTCCCCATGGAAGGCAGATGAATCTGACCATTATCATCGGCTGTACCCTCAACGAGCATTTTGCCCGAGATATCACAGATCTGAAATGAGACATGAGGCTCTGCACACAATTTCTGAATAGCAGAAGGAAGGGAAGAAAAAGAGATGGACACCACCTCCGAGACAGGCAACACAATCGGGTCACCTTCGTTCAGTTCCACAATCATGTTCGGCAATTCGTAACGGATGCGAACAATACGGTTTACAGCCAGTTGTTGCTGCTGAGAGAGAGTTTTTAGGCATAAGACAGATGTTTCATCGGCCGAAACGGAGCCAACGCAACACAATAGGAATAGCATCCCTGCCCAAGTAGTTCGTTTCATAAAATGGTAATTCTTTAGTTAATTCTGTGCAAAGATAGAGGATTTACACCAAACAACCAATACCCGTGACCGAATAATCTACCAATCCCCAAAAATAATCTACCAATCTATCAAATCGTCTCAAAATAATTTTTATTCGGAAGCACAACCAACAAATAGAAAAAAGGAAATGAGTAGGAACCTATTTGTCAGATTCCTACTCAATAACTATGACTTGGCACTTTGATTAGAGCATTCCCTTGCTGGAAGGCAATTCAAAGTGATGGATATCACGGTTGATGGCCATCTTGAGAGAACGAGCGAGCGCCTTAAAGATCCCTTCGATCTTATGGTGCTCGTTTTCGCCCTCTGCCTTGATGTTCAGATTGATCTTAGCAGCATCGCTGAATGACTTAAAGAAGTGAAGGAACATCTCGGTAGGCATATCACCCACCTTTTCGCGATGGAACTCAGCATCCCATACCAACCATGGACGACCCGAGAAATCCAAAGCGACCTGACAGAGACAATCGTCCATGGGCAAGCAGAAGCCATAGCGGCCAATGCCTCGTTTGTTGCCCAAAGCCTTAGCGATACATTCGCCCAAAGCAATGCCAGTATCCTCGATGGTATGATGTTCATCGACCTCAAGATCGCCCTTCACGTGAATGGTCAGATCCATACCGGAATGCTTACCGATCTGTTCGAGCATGTGGTCGAAGAAGCCCAAACCAGTCGAGATATCGCAACGGCCGGTACCATCCAGATCAAGCGCAATGTGAATATCAGTTTCCTTGGTAGTACGGGTTACTTCGGCCTTGCGATCGCCAGCAAAGAGGAAGGCAGCGATATCGTCCCAGCTCTCGGCAATCAAGGCGCAATCGTTCTGCAAGCCATCTTCCCACAACCATTCGCGACATTCATCCACATCGCCATTTTGAGCGATAAGGATGCCCTTACAGCCGAGATTCTTGGCCAATTGGATATCGGTCAGACGATCACCGATCACAAAACTGTTCTCCAGATCATATTCAGTACCATTACCCTCGATAAACTTGGTAAGCATACCAGTACCCGGCTTACGGTTAGGGTGATGATCAGCAGACGAATGTTCGTCGAAATACATCTCGTCGAACTCCACTCCTTCGGTTTTGAACACGCGCACCATCAAGTCGTTGATGGCAGTAAAACGATCCAACGGATTGGCAGGAGTACCCAATCCATCCTGATTGCTGACAATCACGAAGTCATAATCCAACTTATGACGGATGAACGACAGATTCTGGATGACTCTTGGCAGGAACTCCAGCTGTTCGAACGAATCCACCTGTTCGGTTACCGGTGGCTCGACAATCAATGTTCCATCGCGATCGATGAAAAGAACTTTCTTCATCTAGATTAATTTTTAAATCAAGAATTAGTGAATTTCTGTTTTACCTGAAATATATTTCCAGCACATTGTATATACTCCCCTCCCTTCACGGGAGGGGCAAGGGGGTGGGTCTTAAAGATTCTTGAGCGCCTCGAAGATCTCAGCATTCTCGGCAGGAGTACCTACCGTGATGCGAAGACAGTTCTGGCAAAGTTGAACCTTGTGACGGTTACGTACCACAATGCCACGCTCCTGCAGATACTTGTAGATGCCATTGGCATCATTCACCTTAACGAGCAGGAAGTTTGCATCCGAAGGATAAATCTTCTCGACACAAGGCACAGACAGCAGCAGATCGTGCAAGATGTCGCGCTGAGCCAGAATCTCCTCGACCTGACGCTCCTTCTTCTTCACATCCTTCAGTACCTTGATGGCCTGCTGCTGTGTCAGTTCGTTGACATTGTATGGGTACTTGACATTGTTGAAATAGTAGATGATCTCCTCCGATGCCATAGCAATGCCCAAACGCATCGCAGCATGACCCCAAGCCTTCGAGAAGGTTTGCAGAACGACGAGATTATCGTACTCCGACAGCAAAGCAGTCATCGAAGGGATTGACGAGAAGTCGATATAAGCTTCGTCGATGACTACAATCTGGTTGGCAAAGCGCTTCAGAATGCTGACCAGTTCCTCTTGTGCATAGGCATTGCCCGAAGGATTGTTTGGCGAACAAACCCAGACAACCTTGGTATTCTGATCGACCTGAGCAGCCATGGCTTCAATATCGAGGGCATAGGTTTCAGGCACCATCGGAACGGCACGATACTCGACATCGTTGACCTCGGCACAGACTTCGTACATACCGTAGGTTGGTGCAGGTGCAACGACATTATCAACGCCCGGACGACAGAAGATACGATACACAAGGTCGATGGCTTCGTCCGAGCCATTGCCCAGGAAGATCTGCTCCTTCTTGACACCCTTGAGTGGAGCCAAGAGTTCCTTGACTGCCCACTGTCGAGGATCAGGATAACGGTTCAATCCATTCTGATAGGGACTCTCGTTGGCATCGACATAAACGCTTGCCTCTCCTTTAAATTCATCGCGTGCGCAAGAATAGGGAGCCAAAGCCAATATATTTGGTCTTATTACTTTCGTAAGATCCATAGTTCAAAAAATAAACATTCACTCGTTATTAAAGTTTGGCAAGGCGAACGCTGACGGCATTCTTGTGGGCGTCGAGCTGCTCGTTTTGTGCCATCACCTCGATGATAGGACCCAATGAGCGAAGACCATCGGCCGAAAGTTCCTGGAACGTCACCTTGCGCATATAGCTATCAAGGTTCACGCCATTGTAAGCCTTGGCATAGCCATTGGTCGGAAGAGTGTGGTTCGTGCCCGATGCATAATCGCCGGCTGACTCAGGGCTGAATGGGCCCAAGAAGACAGAACCCGCATTGCGAACCTGCTCAGCCAATGCCATGTAGTTCGAAGTGTTCAAGATGAGATGTTCAGGCGCATACTCGTTGACCAACTCCATCACCTCCTGCTGCGTACGGAGCACAATCACCTTCGAGTGTTCGAGCGACTTGCGTGTCAACTCCTGACGATGGAGCAGTTCCAGCTGCTCGGCCATGACAACCTCGAAACGCTTGGCCAGATCCTCGCTGTCGGTCACCAGAATGGCCTGGCTGTCGGCACCATGCTCGGCTTGCGAAAGGAAGTCGGAGGCAACGTATGCCGGATCGGCGTCCTTATCGGCCACGACACAAACCTCCGATGGACCTGCAGGCATATCGATAGCGACATCGCGCAACGAAACCAGCTGCTTGGCCATCTGTACGAACTGATTGCCAGGGCCGAAGATCTTATAGACCTGTGGCACCGATTCCGTACCATAGGCCATAGCTCCGATGGCTTGAACACCACCTACCTTATAGACCTTGGTGACACCAGCCACCGTGGCGGCATAGAGGATGGCCGGATTCACTTTACCCTCGGCATTAGGAGGCGTGCAAAGCACAATCTCGCCACAACCGGCAATCTTGGCAGGAATAGCCAGCATCAGTACCGTGCTGAACAACGGAGCTGTACCACCGGGCACATAGAGTCCCACCTTGTCGATCGGTATGCTCTTCTGCCAGCAAACCACACCGGGTTGGGTTTCGACCTTCTGACCCTCGAACTTCTGCGAAGCGTGGAAGGCAGCGATGTTGTGGTAAGCATTATCGATGGCTTGAGCCAGTTCAGGAGCAATCAGCTGCTTGGCCTCTTCGAATTCGGCATCGCACACCTGCAGATCCTGCAGTTCGCAATGATCGAATTTGGCTTCAAGTTCGCGGAGCACCTTATCGCCACCCTCTCGAATCTGCTGCAAGAGACCAGCCACCAGATCACGAAGCTGCGAGTTGTCGAACGTCGGACGCTTGACAATCTCGCTCCACTCCTTTTTATCAGGGAAAAGATATGTTGTCATAAATTAGAGCACCATTTTCTCGATATTCAATGCCAGGATGCCCTCTGCGCCACAAGCCTTGAGTTTGCCGACCAACTCCCAGAAGGTCTTCTCCTTGATGACCGTATGGATGCTGTGCCAACCGGTGGTAGCCAACGGAATAACTGTAGGAGCCTTGGATGCTGGAAGGAGAGCAAGTACAGCTTCGATCGATGCATCTGGTACGTTCATCATGACATACTTCTTGTCCTCGGCCGAACGTACAGCATCGAAACGGAACATCAAATCGTTGAGGATCTCCTGCTTCTCGTCGTCGAGCTTATTGTTGGCAATGAGTACAGCCTGGCTCTCAACAACTACCTCTACCTCCTTCAGGCGATTGCTGACCAAGGTAGATCCAGACGAAACGATATCGAAGATAGCGTCGCCCAAACCGATGTTAGGGGAAATCTCGACCGAACCGGTAATGACATGGATATCTGCCTTCAGGTTGTTAGCGTCCAGCCACTCGCGCAGAATGCCAGGATAGCTGGTAGCGATCTTCTTGCCATTGAACCACTCGATGCCCGGATAGTCGATCAGCTGTGGAATGGCAAGCGACAAACGGCACTTCGAGAAACCAAGCTCCTTGACGATCTTGGCATCCTTCTGGCGCTCCTTGAATTCGTTGAGACCTACGATACCGATGTCGGCCACACCATTGGCTACACACTCTGGGATATCGTCATCGCGCAAATAGAGCACCTCGATTGGGAAGTTGCTAGATGGGATGAGAAGTGTACGTTTGGCATTGCTCAACTTGATGCCTGACTCTTTGAGCAGATCCATGCAGTCCTCGAACAGACGGCCTTTGGATTGAATTGCAATTCTTAACATTGTAAAATTTTTATAATTAATGATTATTTCTCTTTCTATTGGAATGTCCGATGAAGGGGCGGAATCAGAAATTCTTCGGCATGGCCATCGGTTTCTCCATGCCAGCCATGATCAGCTGAGCCAGATTATGCTTGGCCGTAGCTTCGGTATCACGCGAATTCTGCTGCATGGCCAACGCATAGTTTTCCATTGCCTCCTGATAGTATCGCATCACCTCCTTGGTTTTCTTCTTGTTGGCAGCAAGGTATTTCTCGTAGCCGATTGCCCACAGACAGTTGCCGATATACTTGTAGCAATAGGCAAGGTCAATCTGATGTCGGCGGGCATCGTGCGTCTTATCGACCAGCACCATGCTCAACACGGCACGGTCCACTTCGAGAGCCTTTTCGATGTTACCCTCGGCATAATAGAGCGAGGCGATGTTGAAATACAGGTTCTGGAAATTCTCGACATTTTGACCCGGTTCTGCCTCTTCGAGTTTCTGGAGGACCTCGTCGGCCTTCTCGAAGAACTTGCGGGCTTCGTCGATCTTGCCCACGCGATAACAGGCAAGCCCCCTCAGTCGCAGAGAATTGAAGAGGAACTGATTCTGCTTGGTTTCGCTGCCTTCGAAGAGCCAACTGCCCAATTCGTCAATCTGCGTATAGATGGAATCGGCCAGGAAATATGCGCCCAAATCGGTGGCCAACGGAGCCAGATTATACAGACAACGAAGTCGTTCGGTCAAACAGCTGCCATTCACACGTTCCGACTCTCGGGCATAACAATCCTGACAGGCTCGGATGCTGGCAATACTGGCCGACTCATTCTCCATGCGATAATAGATTCGGCTCAAAGCCTGATGCACGCGGGCTCGGTTCAGGAGCTGATAGTCGGGATTGTTGGTCACGCGAGCCAAGCTATCGTACATTGCAATGGCACGACGGGCATAAGTCAACGATTCGTTCGGACGGTTTCGACGGTTCAGCACCAACGACTTCCAGGCATATACCTCGGCCACCAGCTTGGCATCACCTTTGGCGCGATCCAGATAAAGCGACAGATATTCGTCGGCCATATTGTGCAGTCGGAGATCCACACACAATCCAACCAGCACTCGCAGAGGGTTCTGCGTCTTGGTATCCTTGTCACAAATGGTCTGAAGCGCATCAATTCCTCGCATCGAATTCTGGCGCACACCCGACAGCTGCAGAAGCATCACATAACGCTCTATGCAATCGAACGGGATCTTGTCGTCGAGGTAATCCTTGACCAGTTCGCGCGACTCATAGCGTTCAATTCCCTCTGCAAAGCGACCCTCTTTCACCAAATCCATGATCGAGAGTTCCCAATCGGGCAATGAGGAGAAGTCCTGGCTGGCAAAAAAGTCAATATAGGCATCGACCGAACTCATGGCCGAAGCAAAGCGATGCTCCTGTCCTCCCATCATCTGCTGGAAATAGGTACGGGCTCCACTCATGAATTGCGTATGGTGCATGTGGACATCTTCGTCGGTCAAGTGAGTCACAACATCGGTATGGGCCATCGGTTCCGGGGTGGTTTTTCCCAGCAGCGAAAGGCACATCGTGCAACTCAATAATAGCAACAAAAGTCGTTTCATATATGTAAGATTTGGCATCTTTGGCGTTAATATATTTTTTCAAGTGCGTGCAAAGATAATCATTTTATGCGAGAAAAAACATCTTTTTGTATCAAAAATTCCGATTTTGAAGAAAAATCAACGAAATATACAAAAAATCCTCCAAAAATAATGACGCAGTTGGCAAAAATGCACTATCTTTGCACGTATGAACAAAGCAAAATACACACAACGAGCCAAACGAAGCGACGAGGTTCACATGGACTTCGACGACAAAGTGCGTGCCAAAAAGAACCTCGGTCAGCACTTCCTGACCGACCTGTCCATTGCCGAACGGATTGCCGACACAGTCAAGGAATACTGCCAACCGGGCGATCATCAGATTCCCTGCCTGGAGATTGGTCCTGGCATGGGCGTGCTGACGCAGTTCCTGATCGAAAAGCAATACAACCTGAAGGTGGTGGAACTGGATGGTGAATCGGTATCGTATCTGAAGTTGCATTATCCTTCGACGTTAGACAAGCGCATCATCGAAGCCGATTTTCTGAAGCTCGATCTGACCGATAGCAACGTGTTCGGTCAGCAACCGTTCTGCCTCATCGGAAACTATCCCTACAATATCTCAAGCCAGATCTTCTTCAAGGTAATTGACTATCGCGACCAGATTCCATGTTGCAGCGGCATGATCCAGAAGGAGGTTGCCGAACGCATGTCGGCCAAACCCGGCTCCAAAGCCTACGGTATCCTCTCGGTATTGGTTCAGGTGTGGTACGATATCGAATACTGCTTCACGGTTGGCAACCATGTCTTCAATCCACCGCCGAAGGTGCAGAGTGCGGTCATCAAGATGGTTCGAAACAGCGTCAGCGAACTGCCTTGTGCAGAGAAGGATCTTCGCACTCTGGTCAAGAATGCCTTTGGCATGCGACGCAAGACCTTACGCAACTGCCTTCGCCAACTCATCCACGAGTGGAAGCCGGAGCAAGCTGATGCCATCTTGGCAGAACCATTCTTCGACAAACGCGCCGAACAGGTTTCGGTACAGGAATTTATTGATTTGACTGTCAGGTTAAGGAAATAGCCGACAGAACAACAAAACAACGCGAAGCCAAAGTGATTGACCAATTGACCATAGACAAGATACGCGACACCGCCCAAATTCTGGATGTGGTGTCCGATTTCGTGTCGTTGCGCCGACGCGGACAAAACTATGTGGGTCTTTGTCCGTTCCACTCCGACAAGAATCCTTCATTCTATGTTTCGCCAGCCAAGAACGTATGCAAATGCTTTTCGTGCAATGAAGGTGGCGATCCGATCGGCTTCATCATGAAACATGAGCAAATCGGCTATCTGGAGGCACTCCGTTGGGTGGCCAAGCGATATGGAATCGAAATCCAGGAGAAGGAACTGAGCGATGCCGAAAAGGCAAATCTGGCTTCACGCGAGGCGATGCTTCGTCTCAATGAGTTCGCTATGGCAACCTTCGAAGAGGACCTCTACAACACTCCCGAAGGACGCAATGTAGGTCTCTCCTATTTCTACGAACGAGGATTGCAGGATGCCACCATCAAACGATTCCACTTAGGCTATGCCCTCGAATCGAAGACGAATTTTGCCGAACGGGCCATGAAGGCTGGCCATCCGCGCAACTTGCTGCTGGATCCTACTGCCGAAGTCAAAGATGGCGTTGGACTCTGCTATGGCGACGATCCTCAGCGCACTCCTGTCTGCCGTTTTGCCGGACGAGTCATCTTCCCCTTCATCTCCCTCTCGGGCAAACCTGTAGCCTTCGGTGGACGAATCCTGCAGCGTGTGGATCATGCCTTCAAGAAGTATGTCAACTCGCCCGAATCGACCATCTACCACAAGGGCAATATGCTCTATGGCATCTATCAAGCAAAAAAGGAAATCACAAGTCGCGAAAAATGCTATATCGTCGAGGGTAATGTCGATGTGATCAGTATGTCGCAAGCTGGTTTTGAAAATGTTGTTGCATCGGCAGGAACCGCCTTGACCACCAACCAGATCCGCATCATCCAGCGTTTCACCAAGAATGTCACCCTGATGTTCGATGGCGATGAGGCTGGCATCCGTGCATCGCTCAAGAGCATCGACCTGCTGTTGCTCGAAGGTCTCAAGGTCAAGCTTCTGCTCTTTCCCGATGGCGACGATCCGGACAGCTTCTGTCGCAAGCATACCACCGAGGAGCTTCAGCAGTTCTTCGACACCCACGAGCAGGACTTCATCACCTACAAAGCGCAGATGCTGCTGCGTGACACGAATGGCGATCCTCAAAAGAAATCCTGGGTACTGCAGAACATCGTCCAGAGTATTGCCCTCATCGACGATACCATCCTCTCGGGTGTCTATCAGCGCGAGATTGCCCAGATGCTCAACGTGCCCGAAATGAACATCCTTCAGGCCATTCAGCAACAACGGAAAAGCAATTATGCCAACGAACTGAAGAAATGGGAGATCGAGCAGCGCCGAAATGAAGCCTATGCTAACCAGGAGGCTGAACAAGGTGCTTCTCCCTCCGATCCTCTATCTGTTCCCGAAGCCTCTGCGGCACAACCCTCACCAACGCAGTCACAAGGAGCAACTCAACAACAAGCAGAAACATACCGTGGACTTCCGACGGATCGCTTCGAACGGAATCTGATCCGATATCTCGTCCGCTATGGTGGTGTCTATTTTCCTTTCTCGTATATCGACGAGAACAACGAACGTATCGAGGAGTCATGGCGTGTCGTGGATTTTATCGGTTCGGACCTGACTCAAGAAGGCATCGAGTTCCACCACCCTCTCTACGCCAAGATGCTGCAACTTGCCTACGAAGGCTCGGAGGATCCTGAAGCAGAATTCAACAGCATCAAGTTCTTCACTTCGCACCCCGATCCGGAAGTCAGCAGAACGGCTCTTGATCTGGCCGAAGATCGCAACGAGGCTCTCGGCATTGCCAAAAACGTGGAGGAGCTGAAGGATGCTGTGCCTCGCGCCCTGTTGGAGCTGAAAGAATGTATGCTTCGCATGGAGATCGAAGAGCTGAACCGCCAACTCCGAATGCCCGGTTGTTCGATCGAAGTCATGCAGCGCCTCACCCAGCTAACCGAAATCAAACGCCTGTTCGACAAACAACTCGGCGAGCGCATCATCACTGGCTAACCGATACTCAGCAGCTAACTCCATAGCCGTGTGTGGCGTCCTATGTGTGGATTGGACTTTCTTCATTGTTGCAAATGAATTTTGATGGGTAAATGATTATTACTGTCCGTTTGACATGATTTCTAAAGATATTATATGTATTAATTGACCGATGAAGATAGCATCCCAACCTTAGGATTAGACTTCCAAAACACAAAATGTGGCGCCCCAAGCTTTGGAATATACAAACTGCTAACATACTTGTATATTCCAGACCTTCGAAATATACAAACTGCCAACGTACTTGTATATTCCAGGCCTTCGAAATATACAAACTGCTAACGTACTTGTATATTCCAGACCTTCGGAATATACAAACTGCTAACGTACTTGTATATTCCAGGCCTTCGGAATATACAAACTGCTAACGTACTTGTATATTCGAACGATTCGGAAGCTACTTACAAAGAATTTTGCTTCCAACGACGACCTCCCACACCCTTTCGAATTTCGACAGGAGTCTTTCCGAACGCTTTTTCGGAAGCTAAAATCAAAGAGATAGAGTTCCTATCGCCACATTGACGAGCCACAGAGGCAACAGATTGAATTCTTTTGATTTCGATTCATGGAGTAAAATATTCCCCGGACAGCAATAAATCATTTTTGACCACGGAAACCACAGAAATCACAGAAAAGAATCCGTTTTGATCCGTTTGATTTCCGTACAACCAGCGTTCACCTATTGACCAAAAATCTGCTACAGCGCTACAGTGCTACAGTTAGTTTGTCTTGCCTGATCTGTTCAACTAAATCCAAAGTTTGTGAGGGTGACATTCTAATCGGAATGGACATTATCAACCGTACGGATTTCATTGCGCGAGCTCTTTCGTCAGTTCATATCTATTCTTATCCAAGAAAAGACGAGAGTCGAGGAAGAACATATCTACCTCGACCCTCGTATATCATTCCAGGAAATAGACCGCTATTTCCTTTCCGGCTGTAACTGTGCTTTCTTCCAGATTGCCACAGATGTCTATACAGACCTTCGCTTCAATCAGAAAGATTGGCTGTAGCTTAATTTATATAAATCAGCCTTTAAAAGATTCAAAAGGATACTTCTCTTTAAGATCTTTTACAATATATTCATGTTTCCCTTCATCTTCATGAAATGTCAAAATAATAGCTAACATGATTGTTATGATAAGCAAAATTGCAAATAAAAAATTATACACATGCTGATAATTAGAATCTAAAAACGGAATAGAAAAAAAGTACAGCATATCGATCACTATTAGGATAATTATCCATCGCCCTTTACCTTCGGTCCGCTTCCTCATTCGAACATACTCTTCATTATTATAATTAGCTTTTGCCTTATTTTCAATAAAAGCAATCCAGCGTTCTTTTCTCTTATTAACTTCTTCATTATATCGAGACTCCCTCTCTTCTTGTTTTTTTCTTTCAAATAGACTCGTTTCTCTTTGATTAAGCCAAAACAAAAAATCTGAGTATGTTTTAAGTAATAAATCATTCGCACTTAATTCATCTATTAAAAAAGCGCACTGATTTGTACCATCAACTTGTAGCCCTAATATTGAATCTTCGATAATCCCCGGGTGTACCATAATTGAATGCGAAGATGTCGTAATTATAATCGTTTTATCAGTTGAATCAAACTCCCAAGTTCCTTTGGTTACAGATCCGTTTATAGATATAACAATTGATCCATCTTCTCGAAATTTATATATTTCTCGTTCGTTTCCTTCATTAAAAACAAGCCATGGTTTATTGCATAGCCGTCGTTTTACTTCTGTCAATTCATCTAATTTATCATTGAATTGTTTTATTTTGGATAATTTATCAAATAGGTATGTTCTCATAATTTCTCTAGAATTTATTTTCCGCAAATCTACCCACTTTCCCCTACAATTCCAACCATTCCTTCCTTTTTTTGTCGAATCATGTCGAAATTTTCCCACTTTCATTGAAAATCGCCGAAAATTCTTTCAAAATAATTTGATTTTCTCGCATATAATGCCGATCTTTCTCCACTCACTTAAAGTCCAGTAGTTTTCATTATAAAACGAGAGATCTACAGTAGTTGCTCATAGCATTCTCTATATGTCCCATACATTAATCATAGATTAAATCTGGCATCAACATCATTTTGCTATACCAATTCAAACCTAACTTATCTTTGATGTATCGTTCGATTCCAGATTCAATATAATGAATTTCACCTAAATATGACGGACAGAATTCATAGGCTTTTACCGTATCAATATTTTGGTAGAAAAGCACACTGTCATAGTCGCAGTATCTTGGACCCTTTGGAGCATTTGGATGGTCTTTATAGTATTGTTCTATCCCCTTATTCGATTTTTCAAAGTAATCCCGTCCATAAGATAAAACATTTTGAATAGATACAAAATATCCCTCTTTCTTGGCTTCTTGAAAATGAGCAATGAAATACGAATCTTTTGTTAATTCCTCCATATAAAAAGACATACTTTGAAGTGCAATTCTTCCAGCCCATAAGATGGATGAATCTCGGCAGGCTTCTAATTTGGAATACTCAGAACGATATTCACTTCGATATTTAGCTGTTCGAATAGTCCTTCTCCAATCAATGGTTGAAATAGCACCATTGAAGCAAGATAGTGCTTTTATATATGTCCCTGGCGTTTGAGACGTAGATTTCCATGTAAAATATGTGTAAGATACCATACATGCAATAACCAAGGTCAAGCAAAAGAGTAGTTTCTTTTTCATAATTGTCTCATTTATCTTTTACAAACTTTTAAACTCTTATATGAATATATCTATTAAATTAAAAACTTTTGTTTCCATAATCAAATACTTTTTGGTGTTACTTTGATTATAGGACAAGAAAAAAGTGCTTGTTACACATGATAAAAATTTTTTTTCTTTCTGCAAATCTACCCACTTCCCCCTACATTTCCAACCCTTCCTTCCTTTTTTTGTCGAATCATGTCGAAAATTTCCCGCTTTCATTGAAAACCGCCGAAAATTCTTACAAAATTATTTGCTTTTCTCGCATAAAACGCCTATCTTTGCACTCACACATAGAGCCCAAATGTTTTTCATTATATAAGAGAGTGTCAGTAGTTGTGAAACTCCTGGCGCTCCAAAATTTAGTCTTTCTGACGTTTTATACAAGGGTTGCAGGATTCTTTTATGAGGATGTGTAAAGATATTTACCAATTGTTTCTTTCGCCCTTTCGCAACATCTTCTAAATAGGATAGAGAAATATTGATCGCGGCCATAGTCGCTGTTTTCCGAGTGTCGAACTCTTTGAAAGGTGCCAAACTTATTTGGTAAGCCTCTACCGTCTTTCTAAAGATCATTCAATTTCTCTTGTTCTTCTCTGTTATTCCTTCTTTCATAATACTCTTCATCTATATAAAAAAGCATAACTCTGCCCCAATTGGGGTTGTCAATGCCTTCTTGCGGCATGATTTTAAGAATAATAAACCCTCCTGGGATTTCATAAAATCTTTCAAATTTACCTTTCCCTTTACTTAAATTTGACAATGCGTACCTATTACATAATTCTACAGGAATAGGATTATGTAGACCATTGATTTCTCCTATATTTTCGTTTAATTTAATAACATTGTATTTTTTGTCTAATAATTGAGCAAAGCTATGATAAATCTCGTTCAGTTTTTCCCACTTTTCATATCCGTCTGTGGAGATATGAATAATAGCAATATTTTGATCTATACCATCATCTAGAGGTATAAATTTAAGTAAACATTTATAATCTCCAACATATCCATGATACTCGTTACTATTATTTTCTTTCCAAATTTTCTTATCATGAAGGAGTTTTTGAACATAGTTCGGCTCATTTACATAATGCCCCTTAAATTTTACATGTTTTTTACTCTCTTTTAATTTTATATAGGTATAATCTATATATTGAATTGATGCGCAATAATCTTTATTATAATCAAATCCGTTTTTTTTCCGTCTAAATTCAATACGAGATCCTTCGTTTTCCCAATAGTAATCAGGATCGGTCATAAATTTATTGACATCTATTCCTCCATATATACTTTTAAGAATTGAGCCTACTCCATATTCTTTTGATAATGTATTGTAAAGGAAGTCATTATTGATGTAATCTACATATGCATCAATTGGTATCCATATATTAACTAAAGTTGTTGTTTTTGTTTCCCCGTCTCTATGTATATCCATTCTACAGTTTTTTATACCACAGTACGTTATATTCATTTGATCAGCATAGGTGTCTTTATAAAGAATATCTTTTGAAACTACAGCAGCACCCTTGCTTCTCATTTTATTTTCAAATAGTTCATAATCTCCACCCAATTGTACCCCCATAATTGATAGATGAGATTGAGCCAATCCTGGAATGCAGGATAGACAAACAAACATACAAAGCACAATAGTCTTTGTATTAAAAAATATATTATTATTCATACAAATGTAATATTGAATTTATTTTCTGCAAATCTACCCACTTTCCCCTACTTTCCCAACCCTTCCTTCCTTTTTTTGTCGAATCATGTCGAAAATTTTCCACTTTCTTCGAAAAACACCGATAATAATTGCAAATAATTTGCTTTTTCTCGCATAAATGCCTATCTTTGCTCTCACACAAAGAGCCCAAATGTTTTTTCAATATAAAGAGCGTCAGTAGTTGTGAAACTCCTGGCGCTCAAAAATTTTGTCTTTCTCCCTTTAAATAATTATAAATCCGGATAGCCTATAATCGTCCCTTCTTTGTCAATATATACATCTTTGCCAGAATAACGGTCTCCAATATAGACAATAGCCAACCCATCGAAAAAAAAGCCAGCTCCATTAAACTGAGGGTTGATGACAAACTTCCCTTCTTTGTTTATAAAGCCACATTGGCCAGTTTTATTATTCCCAATTCGAACACAAGCCAACCCTTCGGAAAAGCTATAAGCCCAATCAAACTGAGGATTGATGACAAACTTTCCTTTTTTATCTATATAGCCGGACTTGCCAGTTTCTTCATCCCCAATTCGTACACAAGCCAACCCTTCGGAAAAATCATCAATAAAATCAAACTGAGGGTTGATAACAACCTTTCCTTCTTTGTCGATATAGCCCCCTTTGCCATTTTTATAATTTCCGATTAGGACACAAGCCAGCCCTTCGGAAAATCCATGAGCCAAATTATACTGAGGGTTGATGACAAACTTCCCTTCTTTATCAATATAGCCCCACTTGCCTGTATATCCATTACCAATTCGGACACAAGCCAGCCCCTCGGAAAAGTCTCCAGCATCATCAAACTGAGGATTGATGACAACTTTTCCTTCTTTGTCAATATAGCCCCACTTGCCAGTTTCTTCATCCCCAATTCGTACACAAGCCAGCCCTTCGGAAAAATCATGAACCCAATCATATTGAGGTTTGACAACATGCTTCCCTTCTTTGTCAATATAGCCCCACTTGCCTGTATATCCATTACCAATTCGGACACTAGCTAACCCTTCGGAAAAGTTTTCTGCATCATCAAACTGTGGGCTGATAACGATTTTTCCGTCTTTGTCAATATAGCCCCACTTGCCAGTATATTCATCACCAATTCGGACACTAGCCAACCCTTCGGAAAAAAGATTTGCTTGGTCAAACTGAGGGCTGATGACTGAAGTTCCTTCATTGTCTATATAGCCCCATTTGCCAGCTGTATGTACAAGAAACAAGGGATTACTATCTCGTTTATCATTAGTGCATGATGCAAATGCAGCCAGCATCAAGATTAAAGTATAGCTAATCTTCTTCATATACAAAATTCTATAAGTTTATGTTAAACAAGAGAATAATATCTATTATTATTGAGCACAAAGATAATAAAAAATTTAAAAATACATGCATCATTGATCGGAATTTATCCTATCATTGTTTTTTCCACAAGGACAAACCTTTGTCTTTACTTTCTATGTAGCAATTTTCTATCTTTGCAAATCTTTTTTTCAACATTACACACACCTTTGCCCCATGAACAAGCCCATTACCGCCCAATCAGCCATCGACGAACGCGCCAAGTACATTGCCGCCTTCAACACCACGATGGTCAAGATCTGGAAGGAACAGATCACGCTGCTCGGAGTCATCGACACAGGGTGCCTGCTCAATTCTCCCATCTCCGTCGCCAAGAAATTCAGAGCTAATTTCTGATTGTGATAATTCTCAATTAAACAGCATGATTATCAATGCGAATCCAATGCTAATCGTTATTATGGGTATAATTGAAAAAAGAAATAGCCACAAAAAATTACGATGTCCGAATTTCCTAAAAGAAATAATTAGCCAAGGTATGTAGTATATAGGATAGGGTATTAATGCTATTGAAAAAATCCATGCTGAGATAACAGTAAATATATTCTCTCTCGGGCAATCAAACAAGAAAATACAACCAATTGTTGCAGGAAGCCATAATAAGACAGTCGATAGATACAAAATGCAATAGAGTATATGCCCGACGGACATATCGCAATTCATAATTTTTGAAGAATAAGTATAGTTTATAATCTTCTTAAATAGATTCTTCATGCTTTCATATATAAATATTGCGGTGCAAAGATAATGATTTTTTACAATGATTGCATAAGTAATACTTTTTTGTCTTTTCTCATACGCCCACACATCTTTACCTTTGCCGAAAACTATTTAATGGATCATATTACGGCTTCAAACAAGCCAGCGGAATAATCTTTACACCATCTGGTCGTGTATATGCCATTTGCCCACCTGTTAGCACAATCATCAAGTCTGGTTCTCTGATAAGGAGTTGTTGCTCCTTATCATTGTATTCTTGAACCAGTCGCTTTATCTCTAACAGATGTTCTGCTCCTTCTTCAACCTCTCGGCTGCCTAACTTACACTCAATAAGTGCATATCTTCCATCATTGAGATGCAGAACGCCATCAGCCTCCAGATCATATCTGTCATGATAATAGGACATATGACCATCTAAGGCTTGAGAATAGGCGCGAAGATCTCTTATGCACATAGTCTCGAAAATGAATCCAAAAGTTTTCAGGTCTGTTTTCAATACATCTGGCGTCAAGCCTAATGCGGCAACGGCAATGGAAGGATCGGTAAACTCTCGTTTCATGCCTGTGCGTATGGCGGTAGCAGAACGAATAGCCGGACTCCAGGACTCAACTTCTTCAATAGCGAATATTTTTGTCAAAGCTGAAAGATAGTCATCAAGCGTATTGTCAGAAAGCGTCTCTACCTGGGCTCTCAGATCTTTCAGCATAGAAGATTTCTTAGCCAATGTTGACACGTTTCTCGCATATGTGCGTAGAATCAAGCGAGTCAACGTCGAATCTCTTTTGACTTGATCGACACTGCGTACGTCGTTATCACAGACAGAATTGATATAATCAAAGGCTATGGATAACTGCGCCTTTTCCGTTCTTCTGTTTAATGCAGCAGGCCAGCCTCCTCTGCAAGCGGCAAATATTAATCCTTCAATCGTGGCATTTGAGGTAATGCCATCAATATCAAGTTCTCTATTATTGAAAAGCTCCGATAAAGAGATGCGCCCATTAGACTCTTTGCTTTCAAACAAACTCATTGGATACATCTTCATTTTGGTGATCCTGCCTGTGCCTGTATGGTGAATATTTGCTCGGTCAACTGCATTAGAGCCTGTCAGAATAAATTGTCCGGGTTCTCCACCCCGATGGTCTATTTGGGTGCGTACAGCGTCCCATAGCACTGGCGCATCCTGCCACTCGTCAATCAACCGAGGAGTATCCCCTGCCAGTAACAACGAAGGCTTGGTTGCTGCAGTGGCCAAATATCCATCTCTGGAGTCTGGGTCTTGCATTTCAAGTACGCTTTTAGCCTGCTGCTTCGCGGTGGTTGTTTTTCCACACCATTTTGGCCCTTCTATAAGTACAGCTCCAAATGCGTCAAGCTTCTCTTGCAGTAAAACATCTGCAGTTCTTGGTAAATAATTCATAGTCAATGCCGTTTTGATGGTGCAAATATAATGATTTATTTAAAAAAGCGCAATGTGTTGACCATTTTTGTTGCATTCCGTTGACCATTTTTGCGGTATTTTGTTGACTATATTTGTCATTTCTGAATGTCTTTTACATATTATATTATTAAGTGTACTTTTGCGACCATAAACGCAAAGATACACTTTTTTTGTATGGCAAAGAACAATCATCAACTTCACCTGAAGGGCTACGTCGGAGGATGGGATTTCGACGCGGACTATGTCGACTACATCCTTGGCAAGAACCAGGATTCTGAGGTCCACGTCCTCATTGACTCTCTCGGTGGCTCGCTCGCCAAGGCTCTCTCTATCGTTGCTTCTTTCCGCAACCATGGCAATGTTCATGTCCACTATGTCGGAATGAACGCCAGTGCTGCTACTATCGCTTCGCTCGGTGCCAAGCATGTCAGCATTGACTCCTCTGCCATGTATAAAAAAAAAAGATCACAAACACTTGTGACCTTTCCTATTTCTCGTGATCCGATGCGGATTTTTCCGCAGCGAATAACCAACTTGGCGTTGGTCTTTGTGATCCGATGCGGATTCGAACCGCAGACCGACTGCTTAGAAGGCAGTTGCTCTATCCAGCTGAGCTATCGGACCAAACCATTAGACGGGAAATGATGATACATAACCCGAAAAACGGCGCAAAGATAGTGCATTTATGGGATTTCTCCAAATAAAAAATCAAAAAAGTTTAAAAATGGGAGAAATAGTTATGCATTTTCGGATTTTTTGAGTATCTTTGCGGGCAATTTTAACAGAATAATTATTGATGTTCATAAAAAAGCAAGATATGAAACAATCTGTTCCTGTATTGCTGCTGACCGGTTATTTAGGTAGTGGCAAAACAACTTTGGTCAATAAGATTCTCACCAACAAGAAAGGTATCAAGTTCGCCGTAATCGTCAATGATATCGGTGAGGTCAATATCGATGCCAGCCTGATTCAGAAAGGAGGCGTAGTAGGACAGGCTGATGATAGCCTGGTAGCTCTGCAGAACGGTTGTATCTGTTGCTCGCTCAAGATGGATCTGGTCAATCAGTTGATGGATATCGTCAATCAGCAGCGATTCGATTATATCGTTATTGAGGCCTCTGGTATCTGTGAGCCAGGCCCAATAGCTCAGACTATCTGTTCGATTCCACAGGTGGTGCCAGTAGAGATGACCGGCAATGGTCTGCCAGAACTGGACTGCATCGTTACGGTCGTAGATGCCTTGCGTCTGAAGGATGAATTCGGATGCGGTCATGATCTGCTGTTAGGCAATAACGGCGAAGAAGATATCGCTAATCTGGTCATCCAGCAGATTGAGTTCTGCAATAAGATCATCATCAATAAGGCCAGTGAAGTCTCTCCAGAAGATTTAGCTCGTGTTCAGCAGATCATTAAGGAGATTCAGCCTAAGGCAGAGATCGTAACGACGGATTATTGTGAAGTCAATCTCGACGAGATCATCCATACCCACATGTTCGACTTCGATGCAGTCGCTACTTCTGCCCGTTGGATTCATGAAGTAGAAAACCATGTCGAGCATGACGAAGAAGATGACGAAGAAGAAGGCCATGACCATCATCATGACGATGAGGTATGCCCAGTATGTGGACATCATCATCATCACCATGACGAAGATGATGACGAAGACGAAGACCATGATCATCATCATCATCATCACCATCATGATGACGAAGACGAAGAGCATGACCATCACCACCATCATGAGCATGGAGAGCATTGCCACTGTGGCTGCCATCATCATCACGGAGAGGGACACAGCCATCTCGATGAGTTCGGTATTTCTACCTTTGTCTATATGCGTCGAGAGCCGCTGAATCTGGCTCGTTTTGATGAATTCGTAGCCCGTAAATGGCCAAAGAGCGTCATCCGTTGCAAAGGCATGTGCTACTTCAGCGACGAACGAGACACTTGCTATGTATTCGAACAGGCAGGACGCCAAGTCAATCTGCGAAATGCTGGTCGATGGTATGCAACCATGCCACAAGCAGAACTGGAGGCTCAGTTGGCAGTAGATCAGCAGCTGCAACGAGATTGGGACGAAACCTACGGCGACCGAATGCAGAAGATTGTCTTTATCGGTCAGCACATGGACAAGAAAGCCATCATTCAGGCTCTCGACGAATGTCTTGAAGTCTATTGATCGGATTCCACCGAACGACAAAAAAAAAGAGGAGCATCTGTTTGCTCCTCTTCTTTTTTATTATCACTTCACGCCTTTGGCTTGCATCAGCAAATCGACAAGCGGTTTATCTTTGTAATCGTGCTTGGCCTGATCCCAGAATCCGAAGTCAGCATCATAGCACCAGGTTGTCCAGGCAATGCCGAACTCGTCGAAGACCGAAAGCATATCCTTTGTCCATGCGTAAGCCAATTCGCGATCGACGGGCTCATAGACACCCCACTCACCGCAGAACAGCTGAAGACCATACTTGGCAGCAACATCGATAGCATCCTTCATCTGAGCATAGATCATATCACGACCCCACTCCTGCGAGAGGTATTGCTCGATGAGATTCTGGATAGAATCGGGACATTCTTCGAAATCCTCCTCCTGAATCATCTGACCAGGATAGCTGATTGGGCCATCGTACAATCCGACAGGTGTCCAATAGGCTCCACGATGAGTCAGAATGAATGGATTGTAATAGTGGAACGATAGAATGATGTTCTTGTCGCCCTCTGGGACCTTGAGGAACTTGAAGGTATCTACACCCTGCCATTTGTTCGATCCGATCACAAGCATTCGTTTGGGTTCGCGGGCACGAATAGCCTTGTGGACCTTTGCTACCAATTCGTTCCATTGTTCATGTTCATCGGCTACAGGTTCGTTCATGAACTCATAAGCAACCCAATCGGTGCTATAGCGGCTCAGTGTATCCTGCAACTGACTCCAAAGATTGATGATTCCCTGCTGGGCAGCCTCATCGGTAAAGAGAGTGTTGTGGCCACCTTCGTTTTCGGCATTGAAGTTATGAGCTCTGATGATGTGCAGGTCAACAATAGCTCGGATGTTGTGCTTGCGAGCCAAATCGAGCGCATTGGTCAACAATCCCCAGGCCTCTGGCAACTGATTACCCTCTTCGTCCCAGAATTGCTCTTCGTCGATAGGAATACGCACATGATCGAAGCCCAATTCCTCAAGACGGGCAAAGTCATCCTCCTGAATGTGTTGGCGACGGACCTCTCCCCTCTCGGTTGATTGCGACAGCCAATGACTCAAATTGGTTCCTCGTTTGATAACAAATCCTTCACTTGATCCCTCTCCGGAACAGGAACCGAACAGCAATGCTCCTACGCAGATGGAGAGCACTACGGCAGACAGATGTTTGATTTTTTTCATAAATAATATAAGGTATATATATGGGTTACTTCTTCAATTCGCGACCAAAGTCAAAGAGTTCCGATTCGGTATGACTCTTGTCGATGAGTGATTCCAGACGACGCACTATCTCAGGATGCTCGGCTGCCACATTATGATCCTCGTGAATATCGGTTTCGAGATCATAGAGTTCGATGACTGGGGTATCGGTGCCTACGTTGAGACGTATTGCCTTCCATCGGCCCTGACGAACCGCCTGCTTGCCTTTCTGCTCGTGGAATTCCCAATAGAGGTAGTCATGCTGCTTCTGGCCCTTCTTGCCCAAGAGGGTTGGCAGGAACGAGATTCCGTCGGTATTGAGTTTTCCTTTATAGCCAGCGGCTTCGGCAAAGGTTGGAAGCATATCCCAAAAGGCCATGATGTGGTCATTATCGACGCCTGCTGCGATGTGTCCGGGACAAACCATGAGCATCGGCATACGAATGCCACCCTCATAGAGATCGCGCTTGATGCCACGATAGGGACCGTAGCTTTGGAAATAATCAGGATTGGCTCCACCCTCCTTGTGAGGTCCATTGTCGGAAGTGAAGATCAAGATGGTATTGTCGGCAATACCAAGCGAATCGAGCAGATTCATCACATCGCCCACATAATGATCCAGACGTGTCACCATCGACGCAAAAGATGCCATCGGTCGATCGGTACTGCCATAAGCTCCTTTCTTGGTGGGGTTCTTCTGAATGAATGGCTTTTCGTCGTCAACAGGAACTTCGCGACAATACTGTTCATAGACACTGTCGTGAGGCAAGATCAGCTCGGCATGTGGCAACGTGTAAGACAGAAAGGTAAAGAACGGCTTATCGGCATTCTGTCGGATGAACTGCAAGGCCTGACTATGGATCGTATCGGCAGAATAGGTCACTTCTGCCTGCTCATAGTTCTGGGGCAATTCGATACGCTCACGGCCATTCCACAAATGATCGGGATAGTAGTCATGAGCCAAAGTCTGGCAATTGTAGCCAAAGAAGCGATCAAAGCCCACCTTGGTCGGATCGGACACCGAACCTGGGAATCCCAATCCCCACTTACCGAAGCAACCTGTAGTATAGCCGGATTCCTTGAACATCGTGGCCATCGTAAAGGTACCTTCGGGCATAGCAACCTGACCTTCGGGATCAACACCTTTGTTGCCACGCACGAAAGCATGGCCGGTGTGAAGACCTGTCATCAATGAGCAGCGAGAAGGGGCTGATACGGCTGTACCGGCATAGCATTGAGTGAAACGCATGCCCTGAATCTGCATTCGCTTGAGGTTGGGCGTATGAATGCGATTCTGGCCATAGGGCTCGACATCGCCGATGCCCAAGTCGTCGGCCATGATGTAGATTATGTTGGGTTGTTTGGCCCATTCTGCCTTGCTTTTGGCTTGTGCCAAGGCTGGCAATACTGCCGAAACAGCGCCAATCAGGCAACCGATAGTTTCCTTATTCATAAATTATTTTTAGGTATTAACTGACAACTCAAAACTGAAAACCAAAAAATCAATCATGATGATAGGGTTCACCACGCATGATGGTGCAAGCCCGATAGATCTGCTCGACCAGAAAGAGTCGAACCATCTGGTGCGAGAAGGTCATCTTCGAAAGCGAAATCTTACCTTGCGCAGCTTCGTAAACGCGGGGCGAGAAGCCGTAGGGGCCGCCGATCAAGAAGACAAGACGCTTTGATACCGTTTGCATTTTCTGTTCCAGATACTGACTAAACTCCCGACTGGTAAACTCCTTGCCCTTCTCGTCGAGGAGAATGAGGACATCTCCGGGTTGCATACGTTCGAAGAGCATATCGGCCTCACGTTCCTTCTGCTGCTCTTCGCTAAGGTTCTTGACATTCTTGAGGTCAGGAATCTCTTCGATAACAAAGGGGATATAGTGCGTCAGTCGATTGGCATAGTCGCCGATGGCCTCCTGGAACATTTTGCCAGTGGTTCGGCCCGTAAAGAAAACCTGAACTTTCATCGCTTGCGTCGGTTATTGTTATTGAAATTGGGATTAAAAGACTTGCGCTTCTCGTTCTTTTGCTCCTGACGATTCGTTCTATCCTCTCTACGCTGGCCTCCATTGGCATTTTTCCAAGCGCTTTCTCTAACCGGCATTCCTGACGTTAGTCCCAATTTGTCCGCCAGATCCTTTCTTCCTAACTTGATTAATGAGTTTCGCAACATGGGAACATTCTCCTTCTGATACCAGAAGAAGTAAGCTCGTTGCCGTTGCTTCTCCTCGGGCGAATGGGCACAGTAACATGGCTCGAGTGTGTACGGATGGACACCGGAGTACCAGATCTCGGTCGAAACCGTCATAGGCGTCGGTGTGAAATCCTGAACCTGCTCCAACTGGAAGTCAAGGCTCTTGGTTTCGGCAGCCAACTCAGCCATGGCAATCTCGGTACTACCCGGATGGCTCGAAATGAAATAGGGAATGATCTGCTGCTTCAAACCATGTTTGCGGTTGATTTCATCGAACATCGCCTTGAACCGATGGAAGAGTTCGAACGAAGGCTTGCGCATTACCTTCAACACCTCGGGATTGGTATGCTCCGGCGCAACCTTCAGACGGCCGCTGACGTGATGACATATCAGTTCTTCGGCATATTTGCGATTCGTTGCCACGAACTCGCCATTCTTGCCCTCATTCAGTATCAGGTCATAGCGGACACCCGAGCCGATAAAACTCTTTTTGACACCCGGCAGGGCATCAACGGCCTTGTAGATTTCGAGCAACGGGCGATGGTCTGCGTTCAGATTCGGACAGACGCCGGGAGCCAGACACGATGGCTTCTTGCACTTCTCACACAGTTTGAGATCTTTGCCTCGCATTCGGTACATATTGGCCGAAGGACCTCCCAAATCGCTGATATACCCCTTGAAATCGGGCATCTCAGTGACCTGCTTGGCTTCACGCAGAATGCTTTCCTTGCTGCGCGAAGAGATGAACTTGCCTTGATGGGCCGAAATGGTACAGAAGGCACAGCCACCAAAACAGCCACGATGCATACAGATGGAATGACGTATCATCTCGTAAGCTGGTATGCGTTTGCCGTTGTAACGAGGATGAGGCATACGGGTGTATGGCAAATCGAAACTATGATCTACCTCTTCGGTTGTGAGTGGCGGATAAGGAGGATTGACCTTGACCACGATTTTGCCCGTCGGCTGCCACAAACAAGAGGCATGCCATTTGTTCGATTCCTCTTCGATATGACGGAAATTCTCGGCTTGATGGATCTTATTCTTCAAGCAGTCTTCGTATGAATGCAGAATGATATCGTCACCAGTTTCTTCAACCTTGTCCATACGGCAGACGATTTGCGGTATGTCCTGAACCAAGCCGACAAAACTTGCTGTTGCCATGCCTTCCGTTGCACCCGATGGACAAAGTGGAGCCATACGATCTGCAATCTCGACCATGGTCTTCTCTCCCATTCCATAACAAATCACATCAGCCATACACTCGGTGAGCAACGATGGCCGCAAGCGATCCTCCCAATAGTCATAGTAACTGAGACGACGCAAAGAAGCTTCGATGCCACCCAAGACAATGGGGACATCGGGCCAAATCTCCTTCAGGATTTTGGAATAGACAATACTCGGCAAATCCGGTCGCTGACCAGCTCGTCCATCGGGAGTATAAGCATCGTCCGAACGACGGCGACGAGCAGCGGTATAATGATTGACCATCGAGTCCATTGCTCCAGGCGAAATGCCAAAAAACAACCTTGGCTTGCCCAACTTCTTGAAGTCTCGCAAGTCATCTCGCCAATTGGGTTGAGGAACAATGGCTACTTTATAGCCCGCAGCCTCAAGAACGCGACCAATTACGGCGGCACCGAAAGATGGATGGTCAACATAAGCATCACCACTGAAAAGGATGACATCCAACTGCTCCCAGCCACGCATTTGGACCTCTTTTGCCGAGGTAGGCAACCAATCTGTTATCAAGTTATCAACACTTTTTCGGTCGTTTTGACCTGTTTTACGGTGCAAAATTAAGGATTTTTGACAAAAAACACAAAAAATAGGGCATAAAAATGCATTTTCTCTAAAAAAAATTTGGATTGCGTCAAAAAAGGCTATATCTTTGCACCCGCAACTTGTGTTTTAGGTCGCTTAGCGAATAAGGTTGAAGACCAACCTCACTAATCAACACATTGGTCGCTTAGCTCAGTTGGTTCAGAGCGGCTGCCTTACAAGCAGCGGGTCGGCGGTTCGAATCCGTCAGCGACCACATCGAATTTTTTTGTAGTTCTCTGGTCTCCTTTATGGAGGCTTAAACGGATTTTTCAAATCGAAAAACTAGCAATTTTTTCAATGAGACTGAGCGCTGTGAAGCGTCTCAGTCTTTTTTTGCAACAAAAAAAAGGCCGGCACCCAAAGGTACCGACCCAATATAGAAATGTCTCAATAATTGTTTACTTCTTGAAATAACGATTGTAGAGACCCTCGAAGCCCTTGCCGTGGCGAGCCTCATCCTTGGCCATCTCGTGAACGGTATCATGGATAGCATCCCAATCCTTTGCCTTTGCATTCGTTGCAATACGGAACTTATCCTCACATGCACCTGCCTCAGCATTCATACGCTTCTCAAGGTTAGTCTTGGTATCCCAAACAACATCGCCGAGGAGTTCTGCGAACTTAGCTGCATGCTCTGCCTCCTCCCATGCATAACGCTTGAAGGCATCAGCCACTTCCGGATATCCCTCGCGATCTGCTTGACGACTCATTGCAAGATACATACCGACCTCAGTACATTCACCCATGAAGTGTGCGTTGAGGTCCTTGATCATTTCTTCGTCAACGCCATATTCTTTAGCAATACCAATTACATGCTCCTGCACAAACTGGATACCTCCTTCTTTAACTTCAAGCTCCTTGAACTTAGATGCAGGAACCTTACACTGTGGGCACTTCTCTGGTGCTGTTGGACCTTCGTGAACATAGCCACAAACGGTACAAATCCATTTCTTTTCCATAATCAGTTCTGTTTTTTTATAAAGTTAATAAAAAGACCCTCTCCGCCCCACAAGAGAGCACCGCACCCATAATGGGGAGGAAAGGTTACAACCAGCGACTACCATTCTCCCCCTAAAAGGGGGCTGGGGGGCTTGGTCTTACGTATGTCTAACTCGATCCTTGAGTTCTGCTAATTTACCGGAATTCCAACGGTCAGTTGTACCGACCAGATAGCCAGTGATGCGTTGCAACTTGTCAATATGTGTTGAACCACACTCCGGACAACAATCCAGACCTTCGACGGCATCTTCGTGGCCACACTCCAAGCAACGATTGCGGTTATGGTTGACCGATCCATAGCCCATATTCAACTGATCCATCAAATCAACAACCTTCATGATTGTGTCTGGGTTATGGGTGGCATCACCATCAATCTCGACATAGAAGATGTGTCCACCACGGGTCAGATCATGATATGGAGCTTCGATCTCTGCCTTGTGCTTGATGCTGCACTTGTAATAAACCGGAACATGGTTCGAGTTGGTATAATAATCCTTGTCGGTCACACCCGGAATGATACCGAAACGCTTCTTGTCGATACGTGTGAAGCGACCTGACAAGCCCTCAGCAGGTGTTGCGAGAATCGAATAGTTGTGCTGATAACGCTCACTGAACTCATCGGCCTTGTTCTTCATGAAGCCAATAATCTTCAAGCCCAGCTTCTGAGCATCATCACTCTCACCATGATGCTTACCGCACAGAGCAATCAAAGCTTCGGCCAAACCAATGAAACCAATACCGAGCGTACCCTGATTGATAACACCGGCCACCTGGTCGTTTGGCTGCAGATTGTTGGCACCCGTCCAAAGACAAGACATCACCAATGGGAACTGCTTGGCGAGCGCAGTCTTCTGGAATTCATAACGCTGATCCAACTGCTTGGCAACAAGTTCGCACATCTCGTTCAAGCGGAGCATGAAGACCTCAACTCGTTTCTCGAGCGAAGGCTCACTCATGCACTCAATGGCCAAGCCAACGATATTGATGGTTGTGAACGAAAGGTTACCACGGCCAATCGAAGTCTTAGCACCAAATCGGTTCTCGAACACACGGGTACGGCAACCCATAGTAGCCACTTCATGATTGAATCGTTCTGGATCATCAGCACGCCATTCCTCGTGATAGTTATAGGTAGCATCAAGATTGAGGAAGTTCGGGAAGAAACGACGAGCAGAAACCTTGCAAGCCAACTGATAAAGATCGTAGTTAGGATCGCCCGGCAAGTAGTTCACACCACGCTTCTTCTTCCAAATCTGAATTGGAAAGATAGCAGTAGCACTGTTACCTACACCCTCGTAAGTCGAACGAAGCAACTCACGCATCACACAACGGCCCTCAGCGCTGGTATCTGTACCATAGTTGACAGAAGAGAACACCACCTGATTACCACCACGACTGTGAATAGTGTTCATGTTGTGAATAAAGGCCTCCATGGACTGATGAACACGGGCAACCGTGCGATTAATAGCCTGCTGAACAATTCGCTCATCACCCTGAAGTCCATCCAATGGCTTCTCTATATAATCTTTGATCTCTACATCAAGCAGATGGATGAAATCCTTATCCTCATAATCTTCCAGGTTCTTGATCTCCTCTTTGTAGGTCATACGAACATAAGGAGCAAAATAGAAGTCGAGAGCAGGAATCGCCTGACCTCCATGCATCTCGTTCTGTGCAGTCTCGAGCGAGATACAAGCCTGAACCGAAGCAGTCTCAATGCGCTTGGCAGGACGACTTTCGGCGTGAGCTGCCTTGAGTCCATGCTGGAGAATGGTATTGAGTGGGTGCTGTACGCAAGTGAGTGACTTGGTTGGATAATAATCCTTATCGTGAATGTGGATATAACCGTTCTTGACGGCCTCACGCACCTCTGGACTCAGCAAGTAATCATCGACAAATGGCTTGGTCGATTCGCTGGCGAATTTCATCATCATACCGGCAGGAGTGTCGGCATTCATGTTGGCATTCTCTCGGGTGATATCATTGTTCTTGACACCGATAATCGAATCGAAGATTTCCTTGGTCTTAGCCTTACGAGCCACATTGCGCGCATTGCGGTAAGAAATGTAGATACGAGCCACTTCCTTACGCTCTGACTTCATGAGTTCGATTTCGACAGCATCCTGAATGTCCTCCACTTTCATGAAAGCTGCACCATCTTTGGCTATGTGATCGGCTATCGTAGCAGCCAAAATAGCATCAACGCCCTTCTCTGATGCAGCCATCGCCTTGCGAATTGCGTCTTCGATTTTGTTGAAATTAAAATCGACAGTACGACCATCGCGCTTAATTACTTTTTGAATCATGTATGTACGTGTGTATTTAAAGTTATGAATAATTTTTACACTTCTGAAATGTCAAAATGGAGTTTTTCACACCGATTTTGGTTTGTGGGCGCAAATTTACGAACATTTTTTGAACTTTCCAAATAGATTTTTTCTATCTTTGCATCGATAAAAATCAATAATGCAGTCAGGAGGCCTCCCAACCTCGTTTTTAACGTTTAAAATTTAACATTTAAACACAAATGACGTTCCAGCAGTTGGAATATATCGTAGCAGTCGACAAGTCACGGCATTTCGTCAATGCCGCGACAGCTTGTGGTGTTACACAATCAACGCTGAGTTCAACCATTTCAAAACTTGAACAAGAAATAGGCGTCGTTATCTTCGACCGTTCGAAGCATCCTATCGAACCAACCCCCATGGGAGAAAGGATAATCCGCCAGGCTGAAATTATCCTACACAATTCAGCACAGTTGCGAGCCATGGTACAAAACGAGCGCGACGAAGTGCAAGGCCAATTGCTGTTAGGCATGATTCCATCGGTCGCTCCGGTACTCTTTCCGAAAATGGGACGAATCATTTCGAGCATTGCCCCCAACCTGCAGACGCACATACACGAACATGGATCGGCCAAATTAGTCGAACAGATGCAGCGTTCGGAAATTGATATGGCCATCATGAACTCAGGAGACGTCAAAGACACCAATCTACTCTGCATCGACCTGTGGACAGAACGATTTGTGCTTTATGCCGCCGAAGGTCATCCGTTGCACAATCGCGACAATGTCCGTCCCGAGGAGATGCGCGACGGTACCATCTGGACATTGCGTTCCTTCCACGACCATTATCCTCAGTTGACCGACATCACCCATCAGAATACACTGCGACACACATTTCTGGAGAGTGGCAGTTTGTACACCTTGGTTGCAGCCGTCGATGCCAACGGAGGATTTACCCTTCTACCCGAAGTGTTTGCCAATTACCTGACCCCCGAACAACGCAAAGGCCTGCACAATATCAACTCTGGCAAATTCTTCAGAACGGTATCCTTGGCCATCCGTCAAGATTATCTGCGCGAAGGCATGCTCAATGCCGTCACAGGGGCCATCAAGCGCATCATACCACAAGAGCTTCTGTCAACCCGAATCACAAATTTCGAAAAAATCAAACTATAGATGCTTAAGCAATTCTTCAACTTAATGGGCAAATTCATTCGCCCGTATCGCAAATACTTTCTTTGGTCCGTATTGCTGAACTTCGTTAGCCATTGGCTCAGCGTCTTTTCGTTCATGGCATTGGTACCAATCCTCAATATATTATTTCAGGTACAAGACGCAAGCTACGAGTACCACGAAATCACCTCGTTCAATCTCAAATCACTCGATTTGCTGAAGGACAATGCCTATTGGTATGTCCAGCAATTAATCTCTGCCCACGGACAAATGTATGTTCTGCTCCTGATGGGTGGCATATTGATTGTAATGACGGCACTGCGTTGTGGCAGTTATTTTATCTCTTCGAGCGTTCTCATTCCTTTCCGTACAGGTGTGGTTCGCGACATCCGTGTTGCTGTCTATAACAAGGTTCTCAGGTTGCCCCTCTCCTTCTTCAGCGAAGAGCGAAAAGGTGACATCGTCGCCCGTATGTCGAGCGATGCACAAGTTGTCGAATCTTCGCTGACCGCTTCGGTCGATATGCTGATCAAGAATCCTATTGCAATACTTGTCTATTTCACCATGCTTCTTGCCCTATCTTGGCAATTGACACTCTGCGTGCTTCTCACTGCTCCACTCATGATTTGGGGTATCGGATCTGTGACCCGCAAACTGAAGAAACGGTCCAAGTACACACAAGAACAATGGGGACACATCATGACCGAACTGGATGAAACATTGGGAGGACTGCGCGTCATCAAAGCCTTCTTGGCCGAAGACAAGATGCTGAACCGTTTCCGCAAAACCAACGATGACTATCGTAGTGGCATGAGCAGTGTGGCTATCCGCCAGGCTTCGGCGCACCCAACCTCCGAATTTCTTGGCACTATCGTCATTGTTGTCGTTCTTTGGATCGGAGGCTATTTCATTCTCACCCAGAATGTCATGAAAGCCGGCGACTTTATCTATTACCTCGTTCTCCTTTACATGGTCATCAACCCACTCAAGGAGTTCTCGAAAGCGTTCTACCAAGTACCGCAAGGCTTGGCATCCATGGAACGAATCGACATGATTCTCAGTGCCGACAACAACATTACCGATCCGGCAGAACCGAAGGAACTGAAGAGTTTCGAAGAGGGTCTTGAACTGAAAGATGTCACTTTCCGTTACCAAAACAGCGAGATTGACGTCCTCAAACATATCAATCTCCGTATTCCCAAGGGCAAGACCATCGCTTTGGTCGGACAATCCGGTTCGGGCAAATCGACACTCGTCGATCTTATTCCTCGTTATCACGATGTGACTGCAGGCGAAATACTCATCGATGGAAAGAACATCAAGGATGTACGCATCTGTGATCTTCGCAGTCAGATCGGCAATGTGAATCAAGAGGCAATCCTCTTCAACGACACAATCTTCAATAACATCACTTTTGGTGTCGAAAATGCAACCATGGAGGAGGTCATCGCAGCCGCCAAGATTGCCAATGCTCACGACTTCATCATGGAGATGCCTGAGGGATACAACACCTGTATTGGAGATCGTGGCGGACGTCTATCGGGAGGTCAGCGTCAACGAATCTCCATTGCCCGAGCTATCCTCAAGAATCCACCTATCCTGATTCTCGACGAAGCCACCTCGGCACTCGACACTGAATCGGAACGACTGGTACAAGAGGCATTGGAACGATTGATGCAATCACGTACCACCATTGCCATCGCGCACCGTCTATCGACCATCAAGAATGCCGATGAGATCTGTGTCCTTTACGAAGGACAAGTAGTAGAGCGTGGCACTCATGAGGAACTGATTGCCAAAGGTGGTTACTACAAGAAATTAAATGATATGCAAAGTTTATAATGTTCAATATGATGTTGTTTTGTTCTTTTGTTAATCATTATTTAAGAAGAACAAATTAAAACAAACAACAACGAAACAACGCTGCAAGTTATGAGAATCGATATAATTACAGTGCTGCCCGAATTACTGGACAGCCCTTTGAACCAAAGTATATTGAAAAGAGCCCAGGCAAAAGGTCTGGTTGAGATACACGTACACAATCTTCGCAACTGGAGCACCGACGAAAAACGACATAGCGTAGATGACTATGCCTTCGGTGGAAGTGCCGGCATGGTTATGCAATGCGAACCGATTGACCGTTGTATCTCGGAGCTTAAAAGCCAGCGTCACTACGACCAAGTCATCTTCGTCACACCCGATGGTGAAACCTTCAATCAGCACATGGCCAATGATCTATCGATGTGCGACAATCTGATCATCCTGTGCGGACACTACAAAGGTATCGATCAGCGCGTCCGGGAACATCTCATCACCAAAGAAATTACCATTGGCGATTACGTACTGACCGGAGGAGAATTGCCGGCTGCCATCATTACCGATGCCGTAGTGCGTGTCATACCTGGCGCCATCGGCGACGAGCAATCAGCCCTCTCCGATTCCTTCCAGGATGATCTGCTGGCACCTCCGGTCTATACCCGTCCATCGGAATATACCTTCCAAGATGGCACTGTATCGGCAGTTCCCGAGATTCTTCTTTCCGGCCATGAACGCAAGATTCGTGAATGGGAACACGAAATGGCAGTCGAAAGAACACTTGCCAGACGTCCAGATCTGCTAAACGAGGAATAACATGACAATCGAAGAATTTGCACAACGAGACATCAACGATCAGGCAAGCCTGACCGCTGCGTTGGCGTGGGCATCCATGAAATACTACGTTGAGAACGATCCTCCCATGTCGGACTTTGAGTTCGACATGGAGTTCAAACAGCTGCAAAAACTCGAAGCTGAGAGCGGCATCGTGATCGAAGGAAGTCCAACCCAACATGTCGGATCGGATATCCAAGGTGGATTCGAGAAGCACAAGCATATCATTCCAATGCAAAGCATCGAGAACGTCTATAGCGACGAGGAGCTACAGGAGTGGCTCACCTCCACCAGCCGTCAGCTGAAGAATGCTTTCCCAAACGAAGATTGCTCTTACACTTACGAGCCGAAATACGATGGTCTTTCGATTTCACTCATCTACACAGATGGTATCCTGACCGATGCCGTCACTCGTGGCAATCAGTTGGAAGGTGAATCTGTGCTGGAAAATGTCAAAACTATCCACAACGTTCCTCAATCTCTCACCTCAAAACTCGAAACTCAAAACTCGAAACTCAAAACTCAAAACTCAAAACTTAAAACTCAACTACCACACATCTTCGAGGTACGCGGTGAAGTCCTTATGCCTCAAGGTGCGTTCGACAGATTGAATGCCGAGAAGATAGCGAATGGCGACAAACCCTTTGCCAACAAGCGCAACGCAGCTTCTGGAAGCTTAAAACAGTTAGATCCTAAAATTACGGCCAAGCGAGGACTGATCGTCAATGCTTATGCCGCCTATTCGACCGACGAGGAGTGGCAACGTACAAAGATGCCATCGCAAGAGGCTACCTTGGAATTGCTCGAACAACTCGGCTTCAGCCACTATGACGAGAGCGCGGCATTCAGCGATATTCAGGCATTGACCAATGCCATCAACCAATTCAACGAAATTCGCATCTCCCATGCCTTGCCCTACGATTGCGACGGAGTCGTCATCAAGGTCAACCAGCGCAAGCATCAGGAATACCTCGGATTGAACACCACCTTCCCGAACTGGTGCAAAGCCAGAAAGTTTCCACAAGAGGCACAAAGCACACTTGTGCGAGGAGTCACTTTCCAAGTAGGCATGACCGGGCACATCACCCCAGTGGCAGAACTGGATCCAACCACGATTTCAGGCAGTGTAGTTTCGCGTGCCACACTCAACAATGAGAATTACATCCGTCAACTCGGCATCTTTGTTGGTGCTTACGTCTTTGTGCAAAAAGCGGGCGAGGTAATACCTCAAGTGACAGGACTGGATCTGGAACGCATGAAGGAAGAAGGAATAGATGTTCTCGCAACATCGGAAAACGTCGGCGTTGCCTTCCCTGAGCATTGTCCATGCTGTGGCACAAAACTCGAAAAGAAAGGTGAATACTGGATTTGTCCAAATCATCATTGCAAAGAGCAAGCCATCCAACGTCTTGAATTCTGGTGTGGCAAAGACTGTGCCAACATCAAGGGATTGGGACCAGAAGTCTTGGCTGACTTGTACGACAAACTGCAGATTGCTTCAGTCAACGATCTGTATCGCGTCTTCGCAACCAATGCCAAGAACTACGAACCCGACATCTTCTGCTCCGACTACAACTCTTGGCTCCAGCAAGAATTGGGCGAAGGCTATGGCAACAAGAAGATAGACATAATCTTAGAAGGAGTTCAGCAAAGCATCCAGACGCTCACCCTTGACCGCATCATAGGTGGGCTTGGTATCGATGGTGTCGGCAAGATTACGGGCAAGTTGCTTGCTGAGCATTTCTGCACACTCGAAGCCTTCCGTCATGCTACATTCGAAGAACTCGTGATGATAGAGAATATCGGTGAAATAATGGCAAGAAACATTCTCGACGCCGATTTGAGCGACTACTCTATCCTGTTTGATTCTTCGCTCGGCTTCAACACAACCTATCAGGCAGCCGAAAAGTTAGGTTCATCGCTCGAAGGAATGACAGTCATCTTTACGGGCACCAGCTATCGATTCAAACGCGACGAGATCAAGGAGTTCTTCATGGGGCATGGTGCCAAATATGTCGGCTCAGTATCTGGCAAAGTCAATTATGTTGTCACAGGCGATGCTCCAGGACAAAACAAAATCGACAAAGCGCGTCAATTAGGAGTCGAAATCATAGCAGAACGGGACTTTTACGACAAGTTTGGTCTTTAATTGTCACATTTTTGACCATACATTTGGCTATTTGAAAGATTATTCGTATCTTTGCTCTCCTAAAAAAGTTAGAATATTTCATATTTGGGATGTTAAATCGCTTTATACATACTACTTTTATTGCAATCACGTTAAGCATGTGGAGTGCATGTCCATCTTGGGCCGATTCGGGCGAGATGGAACATGTCATTGAATTTCACCTATCCGGAAGCAATAACAAGACACCGCTTTGGCTGAATGCCAATAAATACGGATTGAGTTCCCTAAATTCTAAATATGCCTATGCACGCGGCATTGTCAGCTATAAGAATTCATTCGACCACTGGGGCATCGATTATAAGATCGGTGCAGACCTTGTGTTACCGTTCAACTTCAAGAGTGCAGGTTACCAAGGGGCAGAATATCGAAGCCTGATCATTCTGCAACAACTCTACGCCGAAGTGAAATGGAAGCATCTGGTTTTGATTGGTGGCTCCAAACAGTTCGAGGCTGAATTACGAGACAACCAGTTATCGAGTGGTGCACAGACTTTAGGCATCAATGCTCGTCCGATTCCCCAAGGCAGAATGACGTTAGATGATTGGTGGAACATCCCTTTGACACACCAGTGGTTAGCGTTCAAAGGCCACATTGCCTATGGCATTATGACCGATGCAAACTGGGAAGAGGAATTTGTAGGCAATAGTGGAAAACAATATAACCGTTGGACCCGTTTTCATGAGAAGGCCGGTTATCTCAGAATCGGCAACGTGGAGAAGTTCCCTCTTTCGCTTACCCTTGGATTGCAAATGGCTGCACAATTTGGTGGAACGGTCTACAACTACCATGGCACCGACCAATCTGGCTATCGTGGCAGTCATGCCCAGAAACTGCAAAGTGGCTTGAAGAGTTACTTCAATGCCTTCTTTCCAGGCGGTGGAGATACCGATGAAACACAGTTCCAGAATGCAGAAGGAAATCAGGTCGGAAGTTGGATTGCTCGCTTAAACTGGGAACAGGAACAATTTGCCATCGGCATCTACGGTGATCACTTCTTCGAAGATCATTCATCCATGTTCTTCCTGGATTACGACGGATATGGCACTGGAGCTGAATGGAACACCAAAAAGGAGTTCAAATTTCTGTTCTATCCTCTTCGTGATGGTCAAATCGGAATCGACCTGAAATTAAAAAAATTCAAATACTTGCAAGGGGCTGTTTTGGAATACATGAACACCACCTATCAAAGCGGACCGATCTATCATGACCACAATCAAACCAACCCCGACCACATCGGTGGTGGCGATGACTACTATAACCATTATTCGCTCCCAGGCTGGCAGCATTGGGGACAAAGCATAGGCAATCCGTTGTTCCGTTCACCACAATACAACACCAACGGTTCAATCAGTTTTGAAGCCAACCGCTTTCGTGCCTTCCATGCCGGCATCAGAGGATCTATTATCGACGGATTGGACTACCGAATCCTCTATTCAAGTCAGAAGTCATTCGGCACACACCTGACCCCCGTCATCGTTCCGGAGAAGAACAAAAGTATGCTTTTCGAATTAGAGTATCAGTTCCAGCCTAACAGCATATTCAATGAATTCAAGGTCAAAACCGCTTACGGTTCAGACTCCGGCAAATTGCTTGGCGACAGCAAAGGACTGCAGATTACTGTAGTCTATAAACCTTCCATTGACTGATATGAGAATAATTCATAGCAACAACATGAAAAGAATCATCTCCCTATACATTCCATTGCTGATAGCCCTCATGAGTTGGACTTCGTGCGAAAAAGTCGATAATGGAGATTTAGACGGCGTCTGGTACATGACCCGCATGGACAGCATTGCAACCAACCAAAGCATCGAAATGCGAAACAAGCGCAAGACATGGTCATTCCAAAGCCGACTGATGCAGGTCTTCGGTCACAACAACCTTCAATATGATCGTTCGCACGTCATCATGAGTCACTTCTCTGCCACAAATGGGAAGCTTATTGTCGTCGATCCATTCGTATATGAAAGAATGCATGGCGATATTATGCTGACCAACGACAGTTTGGACAGACTTCGTCCCTACGGAATCAATCATGTTCCAGATACTTTTGTCATCGAGAAATTAAACAGTTCGAAGTTCCAGATTTCGAACGATCTGATTAGAATCTACTTCGATAAATACTGATTATAGAGCAAACCATAGCATCAAATATGTGATTTCATGCAGGATTGTTTGGAATTGTTAAATAATATGATTATATTTGCGCCCGTCAAATAGGAAATAGAATGTTATCGTTGCTCATACTTGCCATTATAGTTGTCTCTTTCCTTCTGGGATTAGCAATTATACCCCACATCGTCAATCTGGCTATGCGGTTGCATCTTTATGACCAACCTAATGCCCGCAAAGTCCACAAGAAACCGATTCCTCGTATTGGTGGTATCGCATTTCTACCAGTGGCAACGATCTCATTGGCAATCATTCTTGTTCCCTATCTCCGAATGGTGCCTGATCATGTCGAAATTTGGTCGAACATGAGGGTTCAGCATCTATTGGCCTATTTAAGTGGTGTTTTGATTATCTACGTCATCGGCTTATTCGACGATCTTTACACAGCCTCTTATCGCACCAAGTTTTTAGTTCAGATCATTGCAGCAGCCTTGCTCTGCGTCAGTGGCCTATGGGTAGCGAACTTCTGCAATGTTTTTTTCATCAACGAGGTACCCTTCTGGATTGGTATGCCGTTTACCATCTTCTTCGTGGTTTATGTTACCAATGCCATGAATCTGATTGACGGTATCGATGGCCTTGCCTCTGGACTCTCCATCATCACCCTGATTATCATGGCCACGTTAAACTTGATTGCTGGCGATATTATCTGGGCATTCATGTCCGCTGCCTTCATAGGCGTTCTTTGTGCCTTCTACTATTTCAATGTTTTCAGCTGGAAATACAAGATTTTCATGGGCGATGCCGGTAGTCTTTCATTAGGCTATACCTTAGCATTTCTCGTACTCCATTTCTGGCAACGCGATCCTGTCTGGAATCCATATTTTCACAATGTCGGATTGGTAGCACTAAGTCCTTTAGCGATTCCACTTCTGGATGTTGTCCGAGTTTCTCTTTTCCGCATTCTTCGCAAATCCAATCCTTTTCTTCCGGACAAGACACACATCCATCATTTGCTCATGGATGCCGGATTCAGTCCTAAGAACACCCTGTTTCTCATTCTTTGCTTTTCGTGTGTAATCATAATAGCCAACTATTTGATTGCAGACTTCATCAGTCAAACGCTGATGCTTGCTACCGACATTCTTCTATACATCTGTTTTTGCACAACCGTCTATTATCTGATTCACGAAAAGAAGAATGAATGATTTTCTATCGCTTGAATTCAAATATCTTGGTGAAATACTTGACTGAGCACAATAGGAAGTTTGAATATATACCATTAGCACGACAAGCCATCGCATCTTCTTTGGTCAGACGCAAACGGCTCCATACATTTCGGGTCGAAGCTCCACCTGTACGCATTGTGACCATATCCAACGGCAGATACTGGGCTTGGATATTCCCCTTCTGAAAGAAACGCACCAATATCTCGTAGTCAGCAGCCAACTTGAAATCCAAACGGAACAAGCCATACTTCTGATACACCTCTCTCCGACAATAAAAAGATGGATGGGCTGGCATATATCCAAATCGGAATTGCCAAGGAGCAAAACAACGTGAAGAATAATAACGTACACATTTGGTCAGATCCGGATCATTGACAAAATGAACATCTCCATACACAGCATCAAGGGGACGTCCACATTGTTCTGCTGACGAAAAAGCTCCAGCAATTTTGTCCAATATCGAATCTGCCGAATAAAAGTCATCGCTGTTAAGGATTCCTACCACATCGCCAGTTGCACGCGACAAACCACGATTCATAGCATCATACAAACCAGAATCGCGTTCCGACTTCCATTGCATTTTTCCGTCAAATAGAGGTTCGTATTCGTGGATGATATCCAACGTCCCATCGGTGGAGCCTCCATCCTGAACAATGACCTCAATGTCCATATTGCCTTGTCGAAGGATACTGTCAAACGTATCGCGCAACGTTTTGGCACTATTGTATGTTGCTACTACTATCGATATTGTCATTAGAGCGACTCGATTTGTTTAAAGACTTGAATCAATTGTGCATTCTCCTCTCGCGAACGGACTGCAATTCGAACCAACTGACGATCCTCCACGTGAGTCTTACGCCCGCAGTTGCTAATCAGGAATCCTTGTTTGACACACAAATTGTCGAGATCGGCAGATGTCATCCCAACTACCTCACAAAGGAAGAAGTTGGCTTGTGAAGGAATAACACGCAAGAACGATATCTGCGACAAAGCCTCTTCAAATTCCTTGCGAATGTCCAGAAATTCACGGCAAGCATTTCTGTAATCTTTCTCATATTTGCCAAAAATCTGCAAATAGTATTCGGCAAAGGAATTGATATTCCAGATGCTTACCTCTTTCTGAACACGGGCAATCAAATCACAATCGGCCGAGGCCAAGACTCCAAGACGCAATCCCGGCACACCATAAGACTTGGAAATAGATTTCATGATCATCAGGTTCGGATGACTTTCGAGCACGTCGGAATGGAGCAATGAATTTGAGGTAAAATCGTCGGTAAAATCGACAAAACTCTCGTCCAACAACATACGGATACCCTTATCCTGACACCAAGATGCAAGACGGAGAACATCGGCTATCGGCATAAAATGTCCGGACGGATTGTCTGGATTAACAAGCAAGAGCAGCGAAATGCCTTTGTCCGAAAAATGAGCCATCAAATCATCGGCAGTATAGCCGAAGTCGGCTGTTGTCACGACATATGGAACAATGTTCTCTGCTTGACAACGGTTAGGATACTCCTCGAACGTAGGATAGATGACACCGATCTTGCCAGAACAGTGCTGCTCCATGACCACTTTGATCAACTCGGCAGCTCCATTGCCAACAACTATATAATCCTGCTTGACACCGAAATACTTGCCAGCAAGCAATGAGTTCACACGCATGCCCGAAGGATAATTCTGCAACAGGACATCGAAATTCGACTTCAGTTCTTCCTTCATACGCTGAGTTGGGAAGACAGGATTGACCAGATAGCAGAAATCTCGAACATGACTGAAACGCCAATAACCGCCATAACGCTGATGGTAAAGGGCAGATTTCTCTTCATCTGTGGCAAACAACACAGATGCAATATCCAGGTCCTGAACATCGTCTATCTCATACCACTTTTCGGCGCCAATAGGCAGGGCCTTGAGTGGAGAGTTATGGAGTTGAGCCAATACTCGCAATACTTGCTCATAGTATTCATTGTCGCCCATAGCCTTTGAGTAGGCCTCAAGGAACGGCACATAGAATCGTGACGAAAACTCTTTGCTGAACTTGTAGATATTGACAGTCTTGTAGTAGTCATCGATCCTATTGTAATCAAAATCTTCCTTCGAAATGAAATCAACGATTTCTCGTCGAGCATTGAAGCAGACCATTGTTCCATCCATCCAGGGCTCGTACTTGGCCACAAGAGCCAGGTCTCGGTCAGAATGGTTGACCAACAACTCCAACATGGCATCTTCGAAGATAATGTCGCTCTCCAACAGAATCGTATCATCTTTGCACAATTCGTCCTTAGCCAATGCCAAAGAATAAATGTTGTTGGTCTTGTCGTAGATAGGATTATTGATATACTCAATCTTGATCTGCTGGTCATATCTGTTGCCAATATAATCCATCAGGTTCTTTCCTTCGTAACCTACCACAATGACAAGACGCGAAAGTCCCAGACGTGACAATTGACCGATGACTCGATCGATAAGGCGAATGCCATTGACGGGCACCATGCACTTGGTATTGTTACGGGTTAATTCACCCAACCGCTTGCCCATTCCTGCGGCTAATATAATTGCTTGCATAACGATTATCTATTTAAGAACTGCTCCCTAATCTTCTTTTCATAAGGAGCACGATATTTTTGTGTCTTGTTTCGAAGTATTGCAAAGAACAGCCAATCAGGCAAGAATTCCTTGACATATTGAAAGATGAGCAGAGGCCAGGCCTTCCAGGCCGATTGCTGATAATTGTAATAACGGACTGGGGTCATCCAGTTATCTCCATACCAATAACTGAGGTATCGTTCTACCTGACGTGGAGCCTGGTATTTCTTGCCCAAGAACTCATATTCCGCCAGATCGTCGAGGAAACATTCTGGCATCACTTCCTGTCCACACCCAACGACACCCTCTTGCTCCTTCGAGTAGATGTAGATATCAATATATTCTCCCTCTTTGATGAAAGAGATGACACCACGACGATCGTAACGGCAGACTTCGAATCCCTGTTCCCTCATCTTGAAAAGAGAACTCAGCAGTTGGGGCAGATACTCGGCCGACATACCCAAATCAATATCCTCATCGTGATCGATGAAGTCATGTTCGCGTGCTGCTCCCAACATCGTACCATAGGCCAGAAACACAACGATACCCTGCTGCTGGAGAACATCATAAAACAGCTCCAAATTACGCTTTGATATCTCCTTATTGATTATTTTCACTCCCATAAAAAGAGGTACAAACGTATATTTGTACACACCAACCGGAGTTTTGATCTTAAATTTCATCAGACAAGATTTATTTCATTTGAGAATCCCTTTGATCCATCGTTTCAGACCCAAAGGTATAATCTGAATTATTGAGTTATACAATGTATTATTGTAGCGATAGAAATATCGGTCAAAGACCACATTCGGAACTACCTTAACCGGATGTTTGAGCGGAAAGACGAGCTCTCCAGTTTCCTGCTGCACATGGGTATTGCCAACGGGTGACGTGTGAGTGGCATCGGCACCAAACCCAATGTTGGCAACCAGGCTGACTGCGGGAAAGATGCACAACTGACACTGTGCTGCCAAAGAGAAATACCACGGCCAATCCCACGCACTGACATAACCTTCGTCGATGCAACGCAGACGATACTTCCAATAGCCGATATCCTGCCCGTTGCCACCCATATTGTAAAGGACACTCTGCTCCTGTTCTGTACCTCGCCAGGACATCTCCATATCCATGTGTTGCCAAGCACGACGCCAAGTGGACCATCCCCAACAAGCTTTGTAGCGAGAGAACGTGTACGAGGTTTCTGCATAGACTTTCCCTACACCATTGAAACCAGCAATCATTCCAATTCGGTTATCATCGGCATAACGGTTGAGCATCTCTTCCATAAACGGGAAGAAACTTGGCTGTACCACACAATCGTCTTCAAGTATGATACCTTGCTCTTCTTGTTCGAAAAGCCAATCGATAGCAGTTTTTACCCCCATGGCACAACCCAAGTTCTCCGAACGGAACAAAGTCTGCACCTGACAATCCCAATCAATACGATCAAGGACTGCCTTGCGCACCTCTTCGACAAGAAGTTGCTCTGCCTCCCCCCTTTCGGAACGAGGACCATCCTGCGCCAAATACAAGCGACTGGGCTGAACGGCTCGGATGCGTTCAAAGGTCTGCAATGCAACCTCTTTGCGATTAAAGAAAACAAAGAGGATAGGAACCGAAAAGAAAGAATCTTGTCTATTGTTCATTCTCATATTCTTTTTGCATTTCTTTGAGCTTAGACTTATACTCCCGATAAACAATGATCTTGGACTGGGCAGAAGAACTACCTAAAAGTTTAGCTATCTGTTCCTTTAGAATCAGCACGTTCAAGCCTCTGATCTTATTCAAAATTGTCTTTTGTGGAGGGCAACCTATTTTATTGTTCGAATAAATCAAAGACTTTAGAATCTTGTCTTCAGACTCGACCGTGACTACTCTTTCTTGCGTTAGATGGAGATACCGAATACCAACATCATAGACAATGTTCGATCCGAAACGTTCCTTCATTCTGTAATGAATATTATTCTCCTCGCCATACATAAATATGCTTTCATCGAACAAGCCGATCTCCTCAAACATCGACTTTCGAATAAAGAAACAAGAACCATTCAAATACATGAACGATGGAAAGAACAGGTTGAATCGATTAGCAACACCAGACATCAAGGTGCTGAAATAACCATTGACTTTATTGGAACAGTTGATTGAGTTTGTGCTTGCCAATGTTGGTGTCAGCATCTGCTTCATGCCATACATTGTCAAATCCGAGCGTCGTGAGAAAGCCGACAATGGCGTTTGAAGGAAAGGCATGATCTGACGAACATCAGGATTCATTATCAGAATAACAGGTGCAGTTGCCACGCGAATGCCCACATTATTACCTTGCCCATATCCTCCGTTTTTCGTATTCTTGATGCAAATCAATCCTTCGCCCCACTGCAACTTTAGGCGTTCAAACATTGCATCAACCTCTCGGCTGCAATTATCAACAACGATCAGTTCTATTTCATCCTTCGGAATATCAGCATGGGCTTCGATCGACTTTACGCAATCGAAGATGTCTTTTTCCGAATTATAGGTAACAATAATAATAGAAACCTGTTTCATTGCTGTTTCAAATTATAGACACGAACCCAATCAATATCCATCCAAGCTGGGAAAGTTGCTGCATCCAGTCCCGATGACCAGAACTTGGGTGGATTCGTCTGCATATTGAGCCTCAGATGCGATAGAATCCCATACAAGAATTCACTCGCGTTCTCCTCGCACTTGGGATAACGAAACGTCTCTTTTCCATTGACGCCGAAAATGACGACATCCGGCAGAATTTCGATGCTATATTCGTTATATTTGTTTTTTTTGATCTTCGAAAGATTCTGCTGACGTGGCTTGTACCAATTCTTCTGATCTGCAAGAGTATATTTATTATGCGCAGTCTGATACACGAAATCGTTGTTATCCACATACTCCATAATATCTATTTCAGAATATTGGTTGTCCGAAACAGAAGACCAGTAACTGGGATCATCGGGCATAGTCCAAATTGCAGGCCACGCTCCAATGGCACCATGAACTTTAGCTTTAACGACAATCTTACCATAAGTAAACAAACCTTTTCCTTTGGACCAAATGCCAGAGGTAAGGAAACGGGCTGTATCACTCGGAATTACCCCATCGTTATATTTGGCATACAATCGAAGCCTCCCATGCTTCACCTCATACAGTTGGGGATCATCCGTCAATTCGCAAAAACTTCTGACACCATACAAACGTGGAATATGACTCCATAAAGTTGTATCCAGTTTGTTTCCTCGAAATTCATCCTTCCACGCTAACTCGTACATATCATTGCGAGAATCAATCGACGACGAACAAGAGGTAATACAAAAAACAATCAAAAGTAGAGGCAACATGGAACGTATCAACGAAGGAATAATCCGCTGTTCCATTCGCTGGAACCATGTCAAATAGAAGATTGTCGATAATCTACGTGCTGCATTATCAGACACAAAACATTTCAAAAATCTGCGTACTGTCGTATGAAAAACATAAATACATCCCCACAAGCGAGAATGATCATGAACCACTCTGTGCAAAGAATCTTCGAAAGACCTCTGTATTCCACCTCTTGCTACTTTGGTATAAACAAACAGCATTCCCTTATACAAAGCACTATCGTATTTATGACCATATCGCAACTGAACCACATCATAGAATCTGTTGATGGCATAAACATTGCTCTGGAGATGCACATCACTCATAATTTTTTTCGATACAGAATTGGAACTACCTGTACGGTATCCATAATCTGCAGGAGCATCAGAATAGGCATATTTCATTCCAGCGGTTAGACAATCCATGTTGAATTGAGCATCCTGAAGAGACATCAAATTCTCATCCCAACATATTCCGTTAACCAATAGTGACTCCTTGCGATAGATGTTATTCCAGACAACAAACGGCAATGTACGTTGACAAAAAGCCTTTACATCGTCCTGATAAATCGGAAAGCCATAGACATTACTCAAAACATCAGAATGGAATCCATCCTCGTCATAAATTCCATTGCGAAAAACCATAAAATCGCAATCCTCCCGTTGCGACAGAATCTTAACTCGTTGACCGAGACAAACTGGCGTAATATAATCGTCCGAATCAAAAAAACAAAGATATTCTCCAGATGCATTCTTCAGTCCGATATTGCGACACGTCTGTGCCCCCTTAGGCAAACGGTCTCGACGCATAAACCTAATACGGGAATCCGACAAAGCGAACTGTTCCAATACCGAAAGAGTCTCATCATCCGAACCATCATCGACAGCCAATAGTTCCCACTCCTGAAAATCACTCTTCAAGATGGAATCGATCATCACCCTCAATTCTGCAGGATGATTGAAGACAGGCATGACTATTGAAAGAATTGGAGACTTCATTTCTTGTGCTTGTGAATTATCATCTCGGACAAATAGATTTTTTCTGATTTATCCAGCGAAGTAAACAAAATTGCAACGATGCCAGACACAACACAGGCGATACCAGTCAGGAGGAACCTGAAATCAAACTGGAACGTATAGTTGACCATCAGATAACCAACAGACACCATTACCAGAGTCGGGAAAAGAACTCGCAACGGAACCTGAAGCAAATAGTCCTTGATGCGAATGTGTGCAGTATGTACCAACAAAGGAATGCGGACCACAGCAGAAAGCAATTCAAAAACGAAATAGCAGATAACCACGGCTTCCCATCCAGTTCCTTGTTTCATCAAAAAAATAGAGACCGGAATAACAAGTATTTTGGCAGTATAACAGATTAACGTATATGTTCGTAATTTTCCAATAGCTTGGTTAAGGGTACCAAGACCTGTTGTAATTTGATCGGCCAAAGCGGATACAAGCATCATCAAGCAGAACTCGACTGAAAGAGCAGGAACATCCGTCAACCAAATGGAAAGAATCGTTGGTAATTCGAACGACAAAGGTATTACTGCCAACGAAAGAATCAAGTAGCAATACTTTGATGCCTGAAAAGACAAACGAATAGAACGGGTCCTGTCATTAGCGCCCTCCGCTTTGATTATCTGCGGAGAGATGGCATTAATGATTGCCTGCGAGAAAAACTGCAAAGATCCGAATACCTGAGTAGCAATTCCAAACGCTGCATTAGCTACTGTACCGAACATCTTGTTTACCAATACAGCAACACCTTGCGTACGAACATAGACACAAAGCATGCCATAAAGAGTCCATGTTGCAAAACCTATAATCTGACGCTGAATTTGATTGTTCCAAAGATGCAAATGAGGCAAAAATATACTTTCGGAATAGTTTTTCAGACAATACCCCATCAACATAAAGAAATGAAACAGCATAATACTTGCCATAATCACAGAATAGGTGGCAAGACGCCACTCTTCAACCCAATACAGGGCAAACACCAACCCAAGTTTCAAGACGCCATCCAATACATCAACGACCGATATGTAAACGATGTTCTCGTGTGCGATAAGCAAAGCCTTATAAGGAGATGTGATAAACGTGAGAAGTACAGAAATTACAACAAAGGCATAAACGATTTTAGATTCACCGATCTTGTCTGGCTGAATGTTGAGCATGCCATGATCAAATACAAGATTTGTCATACTCAAGCACACCAATGCCAAAACAAGGCCCAAAAGCCAATGAAGCATATAACTATTAGCAAACAGCAATCGAACCTCCTCCGATTTGCCGGCCCCTGCCGAAAAGCTCAAATGACGCTGCGTTGTAATGACCAATGTATTGCTTAGATAGGACAAAAGCGAAACAATGCCAGCCACCAGCATATAGATACCATAATCAGACTCTCCCAATGCACCAATCACAATACGGGTGGAGTAGAGTGACAAGAAGATGTTCAAAATCGTCTTGAAATTCTGCGCCATCGTATTTACTATAAGACGGGTGTTATTGGTCATTTCTTCTGCTTATTTATCAAATTACGGTCAATCCTTACGACATGTTTTTTCCAGTTCGGGATAATAATAGGCGATGATAAACATCAACACGACGAAAGAAACTGTATATATTTCGAACAACATCATGAGTGACAATACGGCCAATGCGCCTAAAACGACATTGGCAGAACGATCCTTACATGGTGAAGTCCGTTTGAACACCATAAAGAACATGGTCAAATACAAACCAAGACCAATAATGCCACCATAAATCAACATGGCGAGAACTGCATTGTGAGGTCCGACTGCCAAAGATGACATATTAGCCCTATACCATTCTGGATTAGGAAAGCCATACCCATAGATTGGAGACTGTATAATAATCCTAAGCGCAGAATCCCACATATCAGTACGATAAGTAAAGGTCATATCCTTGCCCAGAATATCTATGATAATCCATCGCGCCAGTTCATTGTTCTCAAATCCTTTACCCTGAAAGCAGACCAAAATTTCAAACAGGACAACACTAACCAGGATACCATAGATGCAAAAACGCTGAAACCGCTTGAATGGAATCAACTGCAATGTAAGCATCAAGGCCATACCAGCCAAAGCCGTCGAAGAATTAACGATAACCAAAAGAACTGAGCATACGACAATCAGCGGTACCGCATTTAACCAAAACCATCGGCTAAGTTTCAGACACAATAAATTAACAGTAACTGCACACATAATGATCGGTGCCATCTGATTGTAGTTTCCGCCCAAAAGGTATCCCATAGAATCACCTCGTTCCAAATTGAGCCAACGCTCTGGATGTGTCAACAAATCATACAAACCAGCATAGACAGAGAGTGTCAAGCCAATCAAAAGACCAACCAACAATGTCGGCAAACAAGCTTTGTAATAACGAAACAACATCAACGGCAGAAAGATGGCGATACAGATAAATAACCAATTTTTAATATCCGTTCCGTTCAATACCGACGACACCAGAATGATTGTCATAAACGAAATCACAACCATCTCGAATCTCGTGATAAACGCGCGCCTTACTCCAAGCCAGATGGCAAAAAGTGAAAAAAGTATGACAATACCAAGCAAAAGATACGACTGCAGATACATTTCAATCGAACCAAGCGCAAGGGACTGCTGCACAGCCCACACCAGCATCATTCCAGCAGGAACAAGGCGCATTGAATCCAATTGAATCTTAAAACTAAATTTCTGCATTGCTTGGAGAAATGAATCCGTTATACAGTCTCTGACTGAAACAATTCGCCTTTGACATACCAAAAAGCAGCCAAAAGGGAAACAATCATCAGCATACCGATCACAAAGATGAGACGCTTAGGGCCAGCAGGCTTCACTGGAACAGTCGAGGACTTCAGCACGGTAAATGCAGGTGTCTTTTCTTGCAGTTTTACCTTCATGGCTTCCAATTGAGCCGTAAGTGTCTGATAGGTTGTGTAACGCATCGACATTTCGTTCTCTAGACGTTCTCGTTCAGACTTGAAAGACTGTTGGACAACATTGCCATGCGAATCACAATAACTGGCATATTCTTCGACAGCCAGAAGATATTCCTGATTGGCATTAGCCGATAGTGCGGCATAATGTTCGACATCCATACGAACCTTCTTGGTCCGATACTGGATAATGAAATCCTGCAGATGTTGACGAACACTATCTGCCATCGAAGCACATACCAAAGCATCTTGATCCTTCACGGTAATAGTAATGACATCCGTCTTCTTATCTACATCACAAGATATCATATTTCTTACTTTTTCGAATAGATCTGTATCCTTCTTCGACAGTCGGAACGGATTCAGTTCTTTGGCTGTGATTGGTGCACCAGCTGGTTTAGAGAATAGTTCTTGCACCTTACGCTTCACCCAGTTGAATGGTACAGCCAATGGATTCTTCTTCTGATGCTTCTTGAGATAGGAATAATAATCCGTACGAATCGGTTCTTCGTCATCATCCGAAGGAATGGTTTCAATCTGTACAGTCATGAGCCCAGCAATAAAGTCATTGGATTCTAGCAAATCTGGGTACAAAGTTGGATAGAAGGCATCGTTGGATGCACCATCAAGATTAAAACCAAACGACGAAGCAATACCAGCCAAACCACCAACATTCTCTCCCATTGCCTCAGGAGCAAGACTCACTTCTGCCGTATAAAAACGAGGCTGAGGGAAAATCCAAATACAAGCTAGGACAAAGGTAACAATCCATACCTTAATGAAAGACTTTTTTTTCGACCACAATATCTGAAAAATACGTCTCAAATCGATCATATCCTTTTTCTCTTCCATAAACAGAAAAACAATCGTTGTTGGAATCCTAATTACTTCATCACACTGATTACAACGGCTGCAGCAGTTGCAAAGGTACTTGCTACCGAAACAAAAATGCTGACCTTCTGGGCAGTTGTCATCTCGGAAGTGGTTTCTCGCAAGAAGAGTTCGCTTCCTGGCTCAATCTTCTTCGAACGACGATATGACATCGCCTGTCCGTTTGGTCCAATGACATACGACATCTTCAAGTTTCGATGCGTTGGTCGAATACCACCCTGACGCAGATAGTATTTCATGTTTTTACCCTTGACATACGGAACTGCGCCCTTGTATGGAACTGTACCAGTCAGGAAAACTGTATTTTTCTGTTCTTCGACCACAATGCGATCGCCATCTCTAAGCAGGAGATCTTCCTGGCATCCTGGTTTCTTTAGGGCCTTACGGACATCGACTGCGACTTTGTAGAAGTCTTCTCGCATATCCCTTTCTACCAACAGGGAATCGGTGATTGGAAGAGAGGTAACTCCTTGCATCTGCGATGTACGGATGATTGCACCATAGGAACTGTTATAACGATTCTCGTCCAAACGTTTCTGACGTAAACGCATCTCTTCGTCGTTCATCTGACGGAGCACATAAACACCATTCTCGGCAGCACGTTCGGTCAAACCTCCTGCCATTTCGATGATGGTACTGATTCGTGCGTTTTCGGCAGGCAAGCTGAAATCGCCCTGGAAGTTCACTTCGCCCGAAACATGAACAGTCTGCTGGTCTCTGTAGCCTTCATTGCGCTTGATCATGACGATGTCCAATGGCTGCAAAACCAACGACTTGGCATCAGCAGTCAATTGTTCGTTCAAATCCAAAGTCAACACTTTGACATGACCATCTTTGTCCTGACGCGATACAGTCACTTTGCGAGTTGATGCGGACTGCTTCAAGCCACCAGCCTGCAGAACGAGGTCTTCGACCGTGGTATTGTAAGCAAATTCGTAAGTTCCAGGATTGAACACTTCGCCACGAATAGTCAACGTCTGACTTTGCTGAGCATCCTGTGTATCGGGAATGAACAATACATCTTCGTTAGCAAGAGGAATGTCCGATGCTGTACCGGACAGAATGCCTTCAACATTGACCGACATAGTTTCCAACGAACGGTCAGCACGACGACGGCGCAAAACGGCATGACGTACAAAAGCACTTTCGGTAACACCATCGGCATACTGCAAGAGACTCTTTACACTTGTCACCTGTCCACCCAACTGGTACATTCCCGGACGGAACACAGCGCCCTGCAATTCTACCATATTCTCGTAACGCATCAATACAGAATCGATGAACACAGAGTCGCCATTGGCAATCGTAAAACTGTCCATGTTGCTCTGATCGATATTGAAGACCTGCATGTTGCCTCCAGCCTTGCGAACCAATCGCATCGACTTGGTGTAGGCATCGCCAGCAAATCCACCAGCATATTCGAGAGCCTTGCCGATGGTCTCGTCCTGCTTCATCTCGTAGTACATCGGACGCTTGGCCTTTCCTGCGATATTGACCAACGCATCGTAGGTCGAAACTACCAACACATCGTTGTCCTGCAGACGGATGTCGCCCGACAGCTTGCCATTGAGAATATAATCGTAAACATCGACAGTAGCAAGTTGTTTACCGTCACGATAGATCTTGACATTGCGCAAAGAGCCTAAATCGCTCACACCACCAGCACTATAGAGAGCATGGAATACGGTTGCAAAGGCAGACAAGGTATAAGATCCTGGAACGGACACCTCACCCATCACATTGACCTGAATGGTTCGAGTCTGTCCTACGGTCAATTTGATCTTCGAATCTGCATAATAGTTGCCCAATTTGGCACGGGCACGACGATTAGCCTCCTCGACGGTCAAGCCGCCTAACTGTAACGGACCAAATTCCTCGACAATGATACAGCCATCGGGTGAGATAGTTCCTTCAATGGTTGTCTGCGATGCACCATACACGTCGATAAAGACAACATCTCCAGCGCCAAGAACATAGGTCGATGGTGTGGCAATGTTCATATTGGGTTCGAAACTGATATTCTCATTTCGGAACATGTCACGGCCGAAAACCTTGGGACCCTCTGGCTTCAATACCTGCTGATTAGTGGAATCTGGCACAAAACCAGTCAGCGCATCCTGCATAGACATATAATCTTCGCCTTGAGCATCAAACTTGCCGTTGTTGGACGGAGTGCCAACCAATCGACCAGAGGAATTGCTTGTGTTGGCCTGGGTACGGCTTCTGTCGCCGGTTTCCTTCTTGCCCGTTGTCGAAGACTGCTTTCCCAATTTTGCTTTCAATGCCTGCAGACGCTGTGGAGACACTCCCTGACTCAACAGGTACTGAATCATCTCTCCCTGACTGGTTCCTTTGGCAGACTGTTCGGTGACATATTTGATAATCTGTTGGTCGGTCATATCGGCCAACGATGTGAATGGAATCAATGAAATTGCCAACATGGCAATCACTTTGGAATATCTCATACTTATATTTATTTTTTTACTTAACGAAAGAAAAGCAATTTTATTGTTTTATATACATAAAAAACTATTACTGTCCGGGGAAAGTTATATTGCTTGAAAAATCATAGAAACAAGCCATTCTACATGTGATTACTTTCTATTTCACAAAACAAGCCCCATCTTTTTACTCCATGAATGGAAATCAATAAAAATCAAGATTGTAATAA
>JAZRXX010000088.1:0-91179 GCA_045600485.1 Bacteroidales bacterium | reverse complement strand
TGCCACGAATTGCAAAAAGAGCATGAAGTCCCTGATGAGACGTGCCTGCATGAATTCTTCCTTGCTATTGGAAATTCTCAATAATGCTGTTTGGAATTGAATCCGATGAAACTTGTTTCATTAGATGCGGTTGCCCTGTTTATTTGGGAAATTCTATGGTTTTTGGCATTTCCATCTGACAATTTATGAAGTAATATGTTAAATCATATCCCTTTTGAATTAAGTTCAATACTTTCCTACCACGGAGTTTAAAAAGTTCTGTGTATGAGAACATTATGCTTTCTATGGCTGTAAACTCCGTGATATTCAGGTGTTGGCTACCACACCTCCAGTGAATAATGATGCCTTCAGTGGTCAGAGTTGTTATCATACCACTCTGTTGGTGCCAGTTGGTTGTTGGGAGAAATATGCCTACGATGATAGTTACTGGTATAAGTTCATCAATATCAAGGAGAATGCCAATACTACCGAGGAGTTGAATAAGGCAAAGGCCTACATGCTCAAGAATGCAGATACTCGTTCCTATCTGGCTTACGATCCAGTGAACGATGAGGTAACAGAGATCGAACTGGATGCCAATGTCAATGAGGATGAACCGAATCACAATTGGCAGATCATCGAGAAAGAAGGTCAGACCTATATCTACAATCTTGGCGCCAAGAAGTATCTCGTCCGCCAATCGGCAGCGATGTCACCTGCCCTCAGAGGTATGGCGGCTGTAGCTGCTCCTGCAGATAACTGGGGACTCTCGGAGTATCCTACTCCAATCTCTATGGAGAATTGCGATCAGGGTATCAACATCGGTCAATCTGGCGCATGGCTCTTTGTGCTGAACGATCAGCTCAATGTGGATAAGAACATCTCTGGAATCGAACAACTTTCGATCTCCAACTCAGATGCTGCTCCCGCATACGACTTCTTCGGCCGTAAACTCCAGAATGCATTGAAGGGTAATGTCTTCGTCCAGCGTGGCAAGAAGATGCTCATAAAGTAATCCCTTCCGCCTGTACTTAAACAAATTAGGTGTGCGCAGTATTTCTGGGCACACCTAATTTGTTATTGATTGTAGATGTTTCTAGCTTTCTACTGTCTGAGAATTCAATACTAAATTGCAACTTGATATATTTGTATTCTGTATTATAAGAAGGAATAGAGTCAGAAAAAATGAAGATTTTGACAGAAAAATTTGGAAGAACCGAATAAATGGCCTATCTTTGCAGCGCAAGAACCCGCCAAGCCTCTTCACAATGCTTAAATAGGCGGGTCGTTTTTTTATATACACTTATGGCAATTCCTTTCAATAAACAATATGAGTCACCAGCTTATTTGGCGCAATTACTCCAATCAAGAGGATTGCAAATGTACTCATTATCAAAAACTGAGACTTGCTTGAAACGATATGGATATTATCGTTTGTCTGCTTATTGGCATCCACTACTTCAAATGCCTAAGACTGCTCATGTTTTTAAGCCAGGTGCATCTCTTGACCAGACATTAATGCTGTACAGTTTCGATGCACAATTAAGACTATTTATTTTCAAGGAGATTTCGAAGATTGAAATTGCCGTACGAAGTGCCATTGTCAATATTATCAGTCGAGAGACAGGAGATATGTTCTGGATGACCAATAGTTCTTGGTTTATGGATCAACCACGATTCTCGCGCTCAATGGTTTTGATTCAGAATGAATACGATCGCTCTTCTGAGGATTTTGTACAACATTTCAAACAGACTTATTCTGCTCCATTTCCTCCAGCATGGATTTTGGCTGAAATTCTCCCATTAGGCACATTAACGAATATTTTCAGAAACTTCCGTGTTGCTCGCATCAAGAAACTTGTCGCTAAAGAGTTCGATTTAAGCCTTCCTGTATTCGAATCGTGGATGAATATCATTGCAGTTACACGTAATTCTTGTGGGCATCATTCTCGTGTATGGAATAAAGTGTTTTCGTTCAATGCCAGATTAGAGAGCAACATGATACATCCTTGGGTCTCTAATCGAGTGCAGCAGGGACGAATATTCTTCACCCTTTGTATCATCAAGTATTTCGTAGATTTGATTGATCCAGAAAATGATATGCACACTCGGCTTCGCTGGCTTTTTGTGGATTACCCTCAGATAGATCCGCGTGCCATGGGCTTTCCTGATAATTGGGAACTTGAACCTTTATGGCGATAGTCCTTCCCTTATTTACATGAAGTAATCCTTCCGCCTGTACTTATACAATTAAGGTGTGCTCAGTCTTCTGGGCACACCTAATTTGTTATTGATTGTGGATGTTTCTAGCTTTCTACTGTCTGATAATTCAATACAAAATTGCAACTTGATATACTTGTATTTTGTATTGTTAGAAGGAAAATAGTCAGAAAAATGAAGATTTTGACAGAAAAATTTGGACAAACCGAATAAATGGCCTATCTTTGCGACAACATGCTTACCCCGCTTCCCGCAAGATCAGCGCGCTTAGGGTAAGCCTTTTTTATATATTGGCATATTTATACATGGCAAGAACTCAATATAACCAGCCTACATTGAGTATTACGGATCAATTGAATCTGCACTCGGATCGAGGACTCACTCTGCCAGATCAGGCAGAAGCACGTCATCTATTAGAGAACATTAGCATGTTCCGTTTGAAAGGGTATCTTTACCCATTTGAGCAAAATCATCTAACCCATCAGTTTAAACCAGGAGCATCATTAGCACAGGCCTTAATGCTTCACCATTTTGATGTTGCATTACGAAGTTTTGTTTTGTCAATGATTGCCAGGGTAGAAGTCTCTGTTAGAACTCAGATCAGCCAAACGGTCAGTGAACGAACCGACCAGTTCTGGTATATTGATAGTTCCAACTTTTCAAATGTACCGGCTCATTCTGATTTGTTGTTACGCTTGCGAAATGAAATCGCCCGCAGCGATGATGATCAAATTGTTTCGTTTCGCAACCAATATAGTAACCCATGGCCACCTTGCTGGATGGCAGTAGAACTCAGTTCTATGGGTAATCTTTCCAAAATGTACAAATTACTTGGTTCACCCAATGATCGCAGAACAATTGCAGGCTATTATGATTTGGCAGATCCTGTGATGGAGTCTTGGCTACATAGTCTTACCTACGTACGTAACATATGCGCCCATCATGGAAGATTGTGGAACAGGACTCTTAGAATCTCTCCATCTGTGCCTCGTCGTCCTCGTCGTCCTTTTATGACTCGACTTGCGGCTAACAATCGCATATATTTCGTTTTGTGTATTATCAAGTACATGCTTGATGTCATTGAACCTAATAATGACATGCTCACCCGACTCCGTTGGCTTTTCGTGGATTATCCACAGATAGATAAACACGCAATGGGCTTTCCTGATAATTGGGAACTTGAACCTTTATGGCGATAGTCCTTCCCTTATTTACATGAAGTAATCCTTCCCCCTATACAATTAAGGTGTGCTCAGTCTTCTGAGCACACCTTAATTTGTTATTTTATTTTGGGCTAAATGCTGTTGTTTTGATCAGATTTAGCCCATTATGTTTCCTCGTGATGCAGCTATCTGTGTGCTGCCGAAGTTCAAGAGATAGATGGGATTTGTCACTAAGTTGTCAGCTATTTGTGTTGAAATAGTTTCGCAACAATAATATCATATTCACGTAATCTGCATGTAATCAACTTGCAATATATTTCCGCTACCTTTGCGGCGTCAAAAGTCAAGAAATCTGGCTTTTGATGCCATTTTTTATTTACTTGTTATTTAAATATTAAGGTATGAAATTAAAGACGTTTTGGATTACATTCCAGTTAGTAGTATTAGCTGCTGCAATCCAGGGACAAACAATCAAAGAACTGAAAGCTCCACTCTCATTTATTATTGCCAACGACCTGGGTCGCAATGGCTATTATCAGCAAAAAAAGATAGGAGAACAGATGGGAGAAGTTGCAAAAACAATAGGACCAGAATGTGTTATCGCAGCAGGAGACATTCATCACTTCATGGGCGTGGCAAGTGTAAACGATCCGTTGTGGATGACCAATTTCGAGCAGGTTTATTCCCATCCCGAACTGATGATTCCGTGGTTGCCTGTCTGCGGTAATCATGAATACAGAGGCAATACACAAGCTGTGCTTGACTACTCAGGCATCAGCCGACGCTGGCAAATGCCCGCCAAATATTATTCTCGAACATACACAAAGAAAGGAACCTCGCTCCGACTCATCTGGTTGGATACCACCCCAATGATCTACAAATATCGGTTAGATTCAATCGACTACCCCGATGCACAAAACGAAGACAAACAAAGACAAATGATGTGGTTAGACAGTATTCTGACTGTATCGCAGGAACAATGGGTTGTGGTCATAGGACATCACCCCTTGTATGCCGAAACAAGCAAATCGATAGAAGAACAAACGGATATGCGCAACACGATCGGATCAATTCTACAGAAACATCATGTTGACATGTATATCTGTGGACACATCCACAATTTCCAACATATTCGGAGAGATGAATCCACAATCGACTATGTTGTAAATTCTTCCGCTTCCTTGGCCAGAAAGGTGCATCCGATAGATGGCACCAGATTCTGCTCTGCAGATGAGGGCTTTTCTGTACTTTCTGTCAGCAAGGAGGCTCTGACACTAAGTATGATCAATTATAATGGAAACATAATCTATCAAATCAAACGATAATTCTTTATGCGAAACAAAACTTATTCTACCGTCATGGTACTGTTGCTTCTTGGAGTACCTGTTTCCCTAATGGCAACACCAGCAACAACATTAGTCACCACACCTACGGCTGAACCAGCATCCAATGCTTCGACTTCAGCCATCATCAGAGGTCGTGTAGTTGACTCAAACAATGATATTCTCCCGGGTGCTTACATCCGATTGAATAATAATGAGCAAATCACGGTCAGCGACATCAATGGTTATTACACGCTGTCCGGCATCACACCCGGCAAGGCCACGCTCCACATCACCTATGTCGGGTATGAAGAGAAGGATGTCGAAGTCTCTGTGACTGCAGGAACAACCGAAATAATCAATGTCGTACTCAACGAGGGTACCGTCCTCGACGAAGTCAAAGTAATCGGTGCCTTAGGCGCACAACGCAAAGCGCTGAATGTACAGAAGAACAACATCGGCGTGAGCAACATCGTGAGTGCCGATCAGGTTGGCAAGTTCCCTGACAGCAACATCGGCGATGCCCTCAAACGAATCAACGGCATCAACGTACAGTACGATCAGGGAGAGGCCCGTTTCGGCCAGGTACGAGGAACATCGCCCGACCTTTCGAGCGTAACAGTCAATGGCAACCGTATGCCTTCGGCCGAAGGTGATGTGCGTCAGGTACAGCTCGACCTGATTCCATCGGACATGATTCAAACCATCGAGGTCAACAAGGTTGTAACCTCCGACATGGATGGTGATGCGATTGGTGGTTCGGTCAATCTTGTCACAAAGAACTCCCCTTACCGTCGAGTATTCAATGCTACACTGGGTACAGGTTACAATTGGATTAGCGACAAACTGCAGTTTAATGGTGGCTTGACTTGGGGTGACCGTTTCTTTGACAATAAGTTCGGTGTGCTTGCCTCAGTTTCATACCAGAATGCTCCTGCCGGTTCGGACAATACGGAGTTCGAATACATTGTCAACAAGCAGGATGAGGTGGTGCTCGACAATGCGCAGATACGTCAATACTATGTTACCCGTGAACGCCAGAGCTACTCTTTGGCCTTCGACTATGACTTAAATGCCAATAACCGCCTCTTCTTCAAAAGCATCTACAACCGTCGCAACGACTGGGAGAACCGTTATCGCCTCACCTATAAGGATATTGCCAAGGGTGAAGGTGCGATGTCTGCCCGTATCCAGACGAAAGGTGGTTCGCCCGACAACAAGAATGCCCGATTGGAACTACAGCAGACGATGGATTTCTCCCTCGGAGGCGAACACCAGATGGGCAAACTGAAAACCGATTGGGATGCCTCGTACGCCCGTGCTACCGAAGACCGTCCCAATGAGCGATATTTCGACCTGCAGTTGAAGAAACAGTCCTTTGACTTCATCGATGCCTTTGGCCGCCAGCCATACACAACGCAAACCGTCGATCCTACAGATGGCGGAAAATGGGGTATCAAGGAGGTTACCAACTCCGACCGACAGATAGCAGAGAATGTCTATAAGTTCAAACTTAACTTCGAGTTGCCTCTGATCAAGGGTCTTTATGGCAATCATTTGAAGTTTGGTGCCAAATATACCTACCTCACCAAGAGTCGAGAGACGAATGCCTACGACTATACCAAGTGGTATGAATCAACTTATGCCAAGGAGTATGCAGACAACTATACCCTTCAGGTACGAGATGGATTTATGCCAGGCAGTCAGTATCAAAACGCAAACTTCGTCAGCAAACGGTATCTGGGCAACTTGCAGTTCGATCCTGCTAATGGTGTAAAGATTCTTGAAGATGCATCAAGCAACTATGAAGCGACAGAGGGCATTACGGCAGCCTTTGTACGTCTCGATCAGAAGCTTGGCCGCAAAATGAGCCTTACTGCAGGCCTCCGTCTCGAAGCCACCAACCTCAAGTATAGCGGCTGGATCTGGAATGTTGATGAAGATTCGGAAGAAGAGACTTTGACTCCTTCGGAAAAAATCAAGAACGACTACACGAATCTCCTGCCAAGTTTCCTCTGGAAATGGGATATCAACAATCAGTTGAAACTTCGAGCTTCATTTACCGAAACCCTTTCACGCCCTAAATATTCCTACCTCATCCCAAGTGTTGCGATTGATACTAAAAATGGATCACGTACAGAAATCACCATTGGCAATCCAGGCCTGAAACCAACCACATCCTACAACTATGACCTTGCTTCGGAGTATTACTTCAAGGATCTGGGTCTTATTTCTGCAGGCGTGTTCTTCAAGCGCATCAACAACTTTGTCATCAACGAGGTTTCGTATGGCAGCTACAAGAACTACACCGATTGCGAGATCACTCGTCCTGTCAATGGGTTCGATGGTAACCTCTTTGGCATAGAACTCGGATTGCAGCGCGATTTCAGCTTTGTGCATCCATCGCTCAAATGTCTCGGCTTTGACGGAAATTACACCTTTACAACCACCAGCGTATCGAAGTGTTATGTTGGAAATAAAGAGGAACAAATCATGCCAGGTTCTCCTGACCACATGCTCAATGCTTCGCTTTATTTCGACAAGAGAGGGTTCAAGGCTCGTCTTTCCTATAACTTCACTTCTTCGTTCCAGGACGATGAGGAGTTCCAGAGCGATACACGTCTCCGTCGTTACTATGATGCCACCAAGTACATGGACGTTAACCTCAGTTACACCTTCGGACGTCGAGCCAAAACTACTCTATACGTCGAAGCTACCAACCTGCTCAATCAGCCTTTGCGTTATTACATCGGAGGCAATAAGGATTGCACAACCCAGGTGGAATACTATGGAGCAAAGTTGAATATGGGTGTAAAGTTCAGTCTCTAACTTGCATGTCATGCAAAGTTATCAGTTATGAGTTATTATCCCCTCGCTAAAACTCGTCTTCCCGGGAAAAGTATGAATAATCCAGATAAATAATCCAAGCTAAAAGCGTGTAACTTTTTTGTAGCAAATAATTCACATTTCTGTAACCGTACTGAAATAGGGTTGTAATATTAAAGGGCTACCTTTGCAGCGTCAAACTGATAAATGGTTTGACGTTGCATTTTCTTTTTGATATGAAAGACAAAGTATTAAGAACTGTAAAATGGTGGGGATACCGCCTGCTAAGAGAGGTTTCAATAAGTGTGCGAGAGTTCTATTCTCCACGCGAAGTCAGAATGTTGATGAATGGATATAAGGAGGAGAAAAACCCAGAAGACTTCCCGATCGACTTGTGCCGTCCGAAGATGGTCAGCAAGAAGACGCTGAAGAAGATGATGAACATCGTGTTACTGTGCCTTGTTGCATCGGAGATGTACGCTCAGGAGAGTGTGCCGAAGATACATGGCATCTTGCGCGGAAAGTATGAGTACCAGCCAGAGATGGATGCATCGCGTTTTGAGGTGCGTAATGCCCGACTAAGTGTAGAGGGGACATTGCCAGAGCGTGCAGCATACAAGCTGGAGGTAGATCTGTGCGACGAGTCATCGGTGAAGATGAAGGATGCCTGGGTGCGGCTTTTGCCTTGGCGCACATTGCGTCTTACCTTCGGTCAGCAACGTATGCCATTCTCGATCGATGCGCACCGTAATCCATCGGCACAGTATTTTGCCAACCGTTCATTCATTGCCAAGCAGGTAGGTGACATGCGCGATGTGGGCTTCCAACTGGGTTATGATTTCCTTTCCTCGGGTGATGGACATAGAAAGATAATAAGCATGGATGCGGGCGTTTTCAATGGCTCGAATCTGGATAACCAGAAGACAGCATGGTTTTCGGCTCCCAGTTACTCGGCCCGTATCCAGTGGTTCCCGAATAAGGATTGGGCCATCGTACCAAGCATACAGCACCAGAAGATAGCCGAACGCAAGGCGGCTTATACTTCCTTGGATCTGGGCACCTACTACAAACTCAAAAACTGGCACATCGAGGCAGAATATCTGCATAAGAGCTATCAGCATGGAATGTTCTCTGATTGTAATGCCGTGGATGCCATGGTGATTTACAAGCAGGTCTTCGCACAAGAGAAAGGATACTTCAACGGAATCAGCTACCTGCTGAGATATGATTATATGGGAGATCATAGTGATGGCAAAAAGGGGCTGTCTGAAAATGAGGAATATGGAGCAAAAAACAAGAAGTTAATACTGACAGATTACGAAAGACACCGTCTGACGGCAGGATTGACTTTCCACATTGACAACAAACACTTTCCCACCGACTTGAGAGTGAATTATGAGAATTACTGGTATCCAAATGGTGGCATAGCCAAGGTGAGCGAACAGGATAAGATTGTATGTGAACTAATGATCAGATTCTAAATATGAAACTAAACGAAAAAAACTACATCGAAAGAGATGTCTCTTGGATGGTATTCAACCATCGAGTATTAGAACAAGCCCAACGCGAAGATGTACCGCTGCTCGAACGTCTGAGCTTTCTGGGTATCTATTCAAACAATCTGGACGAATTCTTCAGAGTTCGTGTAGCAACACTCAATCGCATTGTTGAGTATGCCGACAAGGTGAATAAAAACCTGCGTGACCGAAGTGAGAAGACTCTCAAGATGGTCATGAAAATGAATAACAAGTATGCCAAGGAATTTGCAGAGACGGTACGCAACGTCACCGAAGCCTTGAACAAAGAGAATATACATCTGCTCAGCGAAAAGGAGCTGAACGAGGAACAGCAACTGTTTGTGAAGAATTACTGTCTGCAACAACTGGCAGGAAACATCTCTCCCATCTGGCTGTCAGCCATCAAGAAACTGACTGCATCGTCTGATGACACCATCTTCCTGGCTGTGCGTCTGCAGAAATGGATTAGCGATAAGAAAAAACCTATCAAAGAATATGCTCTCATCGAACTCCCTGTTAACCGATATGGCAGATTCGTACAGTTGCCATCGGTCGAAGAGACAGACTTTGATGCTGAGGGTATTGAGCACAAAAAATACAACCACTATATCATGTATCTGGACGATGTGCTGAGATGTGCCCTCCCCTATATGTTCCCAGGTACAGATTTCAATCATTTCGAAGCATGGTCGTTCAAGTTCACCAAAGATGCTGAAATGGAGATTGAAACAGACATACAGGGAGGTATGTTGCAGAAAATCGCCAAGGGTGTCAAGAGCCGCAAGAACGGTTTGCCCGTACGATTCATCTACGACGAACAGATGCCCAGAGAGGTGGTGAAAAAGATTATGGACCGGCTCAGCATCACTTCGACCGACTCCATATTGCCGAGTGGACGCTATCAGAACCATAAGGACCTGATGCGCTTCCCGGATTGTGGCCGCAAAGACCTCAAATACCCACAATGGACAGCCATCTCCAAATCGGAATTCTTGCAGACGGGAATCCTCAATAGGATCCGGGAACGAGACCAATTCATCCATGTCCCTTATCATTCGTTCGATGCCTACATCAACCTCCTGCGCGAGGCAGCCGTCAATCCCGAGGTAAAAACCATCAAAATTACCCTTTATCGATTGGCCAAAGAATCGAAAGTGATTGGAGCATTGATTGCCGCTGCCCAGAATGGCAAAGCAGTAACAGTCGTCATCGAGTTGCTTGCCCGCTTCGACGAGGAATCAAACATCGACTGGAGCCGCAAGATGGCCGAAGCAGGCATCAACGTCATCACCGGTGTCGAGGGATTGAAGATCCATAGCAAGATTACCCTAATAGGATGCAAAGGTACAGATGTGGCTGTTATTTCAACAGGTAATTTCCATGAGGGTAATGCCCGATGCTACACAGACATGATGCTGATGACAGCACGCAAACCTATTGTTGGCGATGTAGCTCGTGTCTTCCAGTTCATCGAACGCCCCTACCTGCCTGTACGGTTCAAGGAACTGCACGTCTCGCCCAACGACATGAAACGACAGCTGATGTCTTTGATCAACCAGGAGATCAAGAATCACAACCAAGGTCTCCCATCGGGTATCATGGCCAAGTTGAACCATGTGACCGACGAGGACATTGTCAAAAAGATCTATGAGGCAGCGTCAGCAGGCGTTAAAGTGCAACTGCTGGTGAGAGGCAACTGCTCGTTGATTCCAAAATTGCCAGAACTGAATGGGAATCTGTATATCAACCACATCATTGACCGATATCTGGAACACTCGCGCATCTTGATCTTTGCCAATGGTACAGATCTGGAGCATCCAGAAATCATCGAAGAAGATGGTTCACATCGACAATTCAAGGTCTTTATTGGCTCTGCCGACTGGATGCCACGCAATCTCGACCATCGTATAGAGGTTTATACCCCCATCTATGACAACGAAATCAAACGAGAAGCCCGGCTCATAGTTGAGTATGGTCTGAAAGATGACAAAGACACCTTCCGTAGCCAAGTTGCATTGTCTGAGCATTATAACAAAACTATGAAATGACAAAACAACAAAGCAGCAAAACAACAAAACAACAAAACAACAAAACAACATATTCTATGATACCTCACTATTCCCCCGATTCGTTCAATCTGGCAGCCATCGACATTGGTTCGAATGCAGCTCGCCTATTGATCAAGAGCGTCACACGTCAAGACGATGGAACGCTACAGTTTCAGAAACTCCAGTTTGTACGCTTCCCACTCCGCTTGGGATTGGATGTTTTTACACAAGGCAGAATCAGTCCTGAACGAGAGAAACAGTTTGTCCGCATGATCAAAGCATTCCGACAACTGATGATCATCTATAACGTGGCAGATTACAAAGCCTGCGCGACTTCTGCACTGAGAGATGCCAAGAATGGAAGCAAGATCATAAAGCGCATACATCACGCTACGGGAATCGACATCGAAATCATCAGTGGCGAAGAGGAGGCACAAACCATCTATGACAACCATATCGAGAAACTGCTTCTCTCATCAGCCAACAACCAGCAGAAAGGAATGGCTTACCTATATGTGGATGTCGGTGGCGGATCAACTGAGGTTAGTTTCATAGCCAATGGCGAACTGCAACAGAACCGTAGTTTCAATATCGGTACATTGAGATTACTGAGTGGAACGGTCAGTTTGGATGCCATCAACGATATGTGTGAAGAAATCTGTCACATGCTGGATGGCGTGAAAGAGGTTATCATCATCGGTTCGGGTGGAAATATCAACAAACTCTATCGACTGGTTCCTAAAAAGTCCAAACAGAAGGACCGCATTTCGTTGCAGCAATTGGAACATCTGTACGAACAGCTCTCGGCTCTTAGCGTAGAAGAAAGAATCCGTGAGTTTGATCTGCGTCCGGATCGAGCCGATGTCATTGTTCCTGCAGCTCAGATATTCCTTACTATTGCCAGAGTCGTGAATGCCAACTGTATCGCCGTTCCAACCATCGGTTTGGCCGATGGCATCATCAACAAACTGGCAAACAACAATGTTTAATTTTGCAACAAAAGAACAAAACAACATTATATATGGAAACCATCTATCTCTGTTTCGTCATCTTCCTCTTTGCCCTGGCTGTCTTTGACCTGATGGTGGGTGTGAGTAACGATGCCGTAAACTTTCTCAATTCTGCCATTGGCGCCAAGGCTGCGCCATTCCGTATGGTCATCATCATTGCCGCCATTGGTGTTTTCTGTGGTGCTGCTATGAGCAACGGCATGATGGAGATTGCCCGTCATGGCATCTTCCGACCAGAGCAGTTTCTGTTCGAAGACTTGATGTGGATCTTCCTTGGTGTGATGATTACTGATATCGTCCTGCTTGACATCTTCAATTCGTTGGGTATGCCAACATCCACCACCGTTTCGATGGTATTCGAATTGCTTGGTGGTACATTTATGTTGGCCATATTCAAACTCATCAACGATACGACTGGCACGCTCGTCCTTGCCGACTTGATCAATGGAGAGAAGGCACTCTCGGTCATCATCGGCATCTTTGTGAGTGTGGCAATAGCGTTCACATTTGGTGCTTTGGTACAATACTTGACCCGTCTGCTATTTAGCTTCAATTTCCAGAAGAACATGAAGTACAAGATCGGAATCTTCGGTGGTTTTTGTGCCACAGCTATCGTCTATTTCATGCTTATCAAAGGCATAAAGGATTTGACCTTCATGACGGCAGATGCTAAGGCGTTTATTAAAGAGAACACTTGGTTTATAATCTGTGGATGCTTTGTTTTCTTCTCCATCTTGATGCAGATATTATACACACTCCGTGTGAATGTGTTTAAAATAATCGTCTTGATGGGAACCTTCGCTCTCGCAACTGCTTTTGCGGGCAACGATCTGGTCAACTTCATTGGCGTACCTCTGGCGGGATTCTCTTCATTTACCGATTGGCAAGCAGCAGGAGCTCCTGACCACAATTTGCTGATGGATTCACTCAACGGCCCTGCCACCACCCCAACCTATTTCCTGGTCATTGCAGGTGTGATCATGGTGTGGTCGTTGGCTACAAGCAAGAAGGCACAGAATGTGGTGAAGACATCGGTTGATCTGAGTCGTCAGGACGAAGGCGATGAGATGTTCGGTTCCTCGCACATGGCTCGATGGATGGTGCGCAATTCCTCATCTTTGGCCGAAACGATTGTCCACCATACGCCTCACGGCGTGAAGCGTTGGATCAATTCTCGCTTTGACCGTAACGATGTCATATTGCCAGAAGGTGCTGCGTTCGATATGGTTCGCGCCTCGGTCAATCTTGTGATGGCTGGACTTCTTGTAGCTTTAGGTACTTCGCTGAAACTGCCTCTTTCTACTACCTATGTAACCTTCATGGTAGCTATGGGTACCTCGCTTGCTGACCGTGCATGGGGACGGGAATCGGCAGTATATCGCATCACAGGCGTACTGTCTGTCATTGGTGGTTGGCTTATCACAGCAGGTGCTGCTTTCCTGACTTGTGCTCTGGTCGTAGCAGCCATGTATTATGGTGGAGTGGCTGTTGCGTTCGTGCTGGTAGTAGTGGCTGTAACATTGCTCATTCGCAGCAATATCCAATTCCTTCGCAAGCAGAAGGAGGAGAAAGAGGTGGACAACTGGCAGCAACTTCTTCACACCAAAAACAGAGATGAGGCATGGAGGATTCTGTCGGCATTCGTCGTCGAGAATCAGATCAATTGCATTGATTTCGCCAAAACAACCTACTGCCACCTAACCGAAGGCTTTGCCACCGAAAATCTGCGTCTGCTACGAAAGGCTTCGGCTGAAATCAACAAGGCAAAGCCTTTGCATAAGATAAACCGCAGACGTGAGATGATTGGACTCCGCAAAATTGATCCTTCGTTGGCAATCGAGAAGAATACCTGGTTCCATCTTGGCGAAAACTCCTGTATGCAGATGCATTACTGTTTGTCGCGTATGTGTGACCCAACGCTTGAACATGTTGACAATAACTTCGAACCTATCAGCAATCAATGCATTGAGGAGTTCAGACCTATGCGCAACGATCTGATCTTCTTGATCGACAAGACCCACTTATTGTTAGTGAATCGTCGTTTCCGCGATGCTGATGCTCTACGTGCAGAATGCGATCGCGTGAAGGAGCAATTCTCGCTTACACGCAAGCGACTCATTGACCGAATGCAGGATGAATCCGAAAGTCTTGGTGCCAACTATGTTTATTTGAACATTCTGCAAGAAAGCCAAGAACTCATCTCGACCTTGCGTCACCTGCTCAGAGCTGCACGCAACTTCCAGACAGAGGTGAATATCTGACTCTCTGTAGTGTAAGTTGTTGTTCAAAAAGAAAAAATGAAAAGTCACTATGTTTGCACGCTGCAAAACATAGTGACTTTAATCATTTTTCATGCCCTTTCTACGGAGCGTGCAATAGTTGTTTGTTGCCTGATTTCAGAACGACACCTGCGTCTTCTTTCCCGTATATTCGATGCTCTTCGTACCCTTGGGTGTACTGACCACAAATGTGCGACGAGGCAACATGCCAGAATACGAACCCTTTCGCTTACCGACAGAGAGGGTTTGTGCTTGTTCATTCCAATGAAGAGGAATGGTGGTATAGGCTCCATGTTCGAAATTATAATTGTCGCCCTCATCCTCATAGAGTACAAAGTCGGCATCGGAGCCAGGATAGACATGGAATGTGACTGGCAACCCAACCTGGGCATCAGTATATTCAGCAACCTCGGTAGTCGGTACAATACTGCCTGCACGAACATAAAGTGGAAGACGGGAGATATCGACAGTAACGTCGAGCCATTGACCACCATCGAGAACTTGTCCACTCCAATAGTCTATCCAACGAGTTCCTGCTGGCAGATAAACACGACGCACATTCGTTTCTGACTGAGGGTGGGTAACTGGACAGACAAGGAAATCTCCGAACATGTACTGATCTTTCATGTCAAGCACCTCCTTATCCTGAGGAAAATCGAAGACCAATGGACGGGCCATACCACCCTTTGAATGGGCATTCGAAAATGAGACAAGACCACTTTGTGTAGCTGCCATACTGTAAAGATAAGGAACCAGCTCATAGCGCAGATTGATCATCTTCAGTATAGCATCATAATAAGGAGTGCCAGATTCGCCAAAACGCCAAATCTCGCGTGGAGTATCGCTACCATGACTGCGAAGCATTGGCAAGAAAGTTCCCCACTGGAACATACGGGTATAATACTCCTTGTAAGCATCATCCTTGACTCCTTGAGGGAATTCACCTTTGTAGAACCATTGACGACCACTGTTGCGAGTAAAGAAAGAACCAACATCAACGGTCCAATACGGATTGCCAGTAGCCATGTAGTTCAAACCTGAAGGTATCTGCTGACGGAAAGACTCCCACGAGGCATGAGTGTCACCATTCCAGACAATCGTACCATAACATTGCTGTCCGGCATACGACGATCGAGTCAAGTTAACAACTCGTTTCGAAGAATCGGTGGCACGCTGATGCTCATAAATACCCATCGAATGATAAAGCGAGAAGAGATTGCTTCGTTCTGCGCCCAAGGCCTCGCTCAGGACATTCTTATTCAGTTCATAGCGATAGGCATGACTATCCCAGCCATATCGTTCTCCCTCGGGCGTAGTGGCAGGAATACGGTTCCAATCACCATCGAGAGGTTCACTCGAATCGCACCACCAGGCATCGAAGCCTTGTGAGAAAAATTCGTCGTTGGCGTATTTCCAATAGAGTTCACGACCTTCAGGACGGAAAGCATCGTAGATGTCATGTTCGAGCATGAGGCCCTGCTTCTTGAAGTCTTCTGCCTCCGGACACCATTGTGGATTTGGCCAGATGGATATCATCAACTTGGCATTCATGGCATGAACGCTGTCTGCCAAAGCTTTTGGCGATGGATAGTACTTCGGGTTCATCTTCATGTAGCCCCAACCCTGTGGCCAATAATTCCAGTCCTGTACAATCATATCGATAGGGACATGGCGGCGACGATATTCACCCAATGTGCGAATAATATCGTCGGAAGATACATAACGTTCTTTGGATTGTGTATAGCCAAAAAGATAACGAGGCATCATTGAAACCTGACCGGTCAGTTGGTGGTAGCCTTCGATGATATCCTCCATTTTTGGACCATAGATGACATAATAATCGAAAGTCTTGGCCGCCTCTAAAGTAATTTCGTAGCAATAGCCCGATTCGTGTCCACATGCTAACTTGTTAGGCTTGCTCTCGAATTTGATGGCACATCCGGCATCAAACAGCAAACCATAGCCTGCAGTAGAGAGTAACAATGGAACTGAAGCTTTGAGATTGTGCTGAGTCAGATAAACCGTCTTGCCCAGAAGGTTCATGTTGTCCTCCATGTGGGCTCCAAGTCCATATAAACCGATATCATCAGCATCGGAAAATGTTACAATGTAGCGGGTACTGCGACCGATGGTGTCACGACGGATGATATCCTTGACTGTGACCTTGCCGTTGGCTGTCTCCTCGACATGGGCAGACGACTCATCGTAGATAATCTTCTCCTGAACCGATGGTTCATACTTGATACGAGTTGTGCATTGTTCAAACAGGGGAGTCTCGTCTTTGTCTTCAAAACTGATGATATGGCTAGTTTTGTCCATGAAGAAAGACATTTGAGACGTACTGAAACTTAATTCTGTATCAGTTTCTTTGTTCTTCACCTTAAACTTTTGGGGTGTGTATTGAACAACCCCTGTTTCATTGTCGGCAAAAGATCCGTCAGCACTCACCTGAACATGAACAATGTTAGGCGCAATAAAATGTGCCCTCTGAGCAGGGGTGGCCATAACCACACCTGCACAGAGGAACATCGACATTAATATAGTAAGTTTTTTCATTATTATAATTTAGTCTAATATACCATTGGCAGTCTGAACTACAGGAACGATGGTGCCATCTTCATTGAAATGCATCTTATCAACGCAGACACTGCGACGACCACTGCCGCCCTTATGACCATCGAGCTGAAGCGTTCCGTTGTGGTAGAAGAAATACCACTCTCCCTTGAACTGGCAAATACCTGGATGGATAGTAAAACTATTTTCAGCAACACCGGTAATCTCTCCCATTGGAGTCCATGGTCCTGTCATCTGGTCTGCCATAGCATAAGAGACAGACTCTCGGCCATCGCCCATCGACACATAAATCAGATAGTAATGGCCACCCTGTTCCAAGAGCCAAGGACCTTCGACATACTTAGGCAGATCTACGGTCATGATTGTATCTGCCAATGAAATCATGTCCTGATTCAACTTAGCAACAAAACAAGTGCCATTGCCCCAGCAAAGCCATGGTGTTCCCTCACGGTCAATCAAAGCTGTTGGATCGATATCATTCCACCAACCACGAGCTCCGTTATCGGTCATATCGTCGGTAATGAGAGGCTTGCCAAGTGCATCTTTGCAAGGACCTGTCGGATGATCAGCCACAGCCACACCTACGACCTTGCTGTTATAAGGTTCTCCTGCCTGGAAACTGGCATAGAAATAGAACTTTCCATCTTTCTCGATCATCTGCGAAGCCCAAGCCTCACCAATGCCATAAGGGAAGTCCGTTGGACTCATAAAGACACCATGACTGGTCCAAGTCTTCATATCGGTGGTCGAATAGAGCAACCAGTTGGTGATATTGTATCCATACTTTCCTTCGTAACCCACGCTATCTTCAAAACATTCGTCATGACCGGTGAACACATAGAGTGTATCGCCTACGACGATTGGAGCGGGATCGGAAGAGAATGCATCACGTACCAAAGGATTTCCTTGATACTGAAAAGTTGGCAAAGTCTTTTCGGCATCGGCAGACTTGCTGCCACAGGAAGTGAGTAATGCGGCCAAAGAGGCAAATGCGAGTGTTTGTAGTGTTATCAATTTCATTGTGTGTGTGATTTTGGTTTTGCGGTGCAAAGGTACAGATTATTTATAAATGCAAGTAACATAATTGAAACAACTACTTTTGAATATGAAACAAAACAAACAAAAGAGCCGGATTACCGACTCTTTTGTTTGTTTTGCCATTAAAAAACTTGCAAATAAGACTGCAATTTACTTGACAGCCTTGAAACTCATGTCGAGACCTTTGACTGAATGTGTCAATGCACCAAAGGAGATGAAATCGACACCTGCCTGAGCATAAGGAATCATTGTATCGTAAGTGATACCACCTGAAGATTCTGTTTCGCAACGACCCGCAACAATTTCTACAGCCTTGCGGGTATCTGCTGGCGTAAAGTTGTCGAACATGATACGATCCACACCCTCAGCGAGTGCCTGATCGAGTTCTTCGAAGTTACGTACCTCCAACTCAATCTTCAAATTCTTGCCCTTCTCCTTGCAATACTGCTTGGCTCGAGTTACGGCATTGTGAATACCACCTGCAAAGTCAACATGGTTATCCTTGAGCAAAATCATATCGAAGAGACCAATACGATGGTTCATGCCACCACCAATCTTTACGGCCATCTTCTCGAGAATACGCATACCTGGAGTTGTCTTGCGGGTATCGAGCACATGTGTCTTGGTGCCAGCATCGATGAGTGCCTGCTGATATTTGGCTGTCATGGTTGCAATACCCGACATACGCTGCATGATGTTCAGCATCAAACGTTCGGTCTGCAGCAGGCTCTGCTCCTTGCCTGTCACAATGAAAGCGACATCGCCCGGCTTGACATGCGCACCATCTTCGATAAAGACCTCCATCTGGAGCGATGGATCGAAAGCATTGAACACCTGACGTGCAATATCTACACCGGCAAGAATACCCTCCTCTTTAATCAATAACTTCTGCTTGCCAACAGCATCAGCAGGAATACAAGACAGCGTAGTGTGGTCGCCGTCGCCGATATCTTCTTTGAATGAGAGGCTGATGAGCTCCTCAATCAGTTCTTTTACAATTTTCTCGTCCATTATATGCAAATAGTTAAAAATGTCGAATGTAAAATTGAGAATGAAAAACGAAAATTTAGAATTTCACATTCTCGTAGTTGACAACTGGATTGCTATACATCGTCAGGAGACACTCCCAGAGGAACTTCTCGTCCTTGTTTGGAATCTGAATCTTGGCCAACTGACCATTCAGATACTCGAGTACCTTAGCCTCCTCCTCTTTATTATAACGATCGGCATACTTGTCGGTATCGAAACGCAGATTATAGGCCACATAATTGATTGGGTAGAGCTGCATGTTCGAATGGAGTACACGATCAACAGTTTCGCATACACAGGTTACCTGCGCATTTCGGTCATTAATCCATGGATAGGTATCGAAGATATCGTTAATCTCCGGGCAAATTGTGAAGACAACTCTTCCCTTGTAACCTTGAATACCAGTCACCATGCTATTGACATCATCCTGCTTGCTCTTCTTCCATTCAGGATTGTCACGCTTCAATTGGAACTCCTGTGCCTTCAAGTAATCACATGGATCGTATTCATAGCTCAAGGCAACAGGCTGGAAGTTCAACTGACGAATATTCTGGATAATATCACGGCTCTCTCCACCCATGGCCAACATCTTGATGACCGATGCCTGCGTCTGGTCGCTGCTATCCTTGCTACGGCCTTCGCGTTGAGCAATCCAGACAGAGTTCTTCTTCTCCTGAATAGTATAATGAATATAGGAAGACAAGCGCTTCGAAACCTCCAGCATCTGGCGAACAGTCACACTACGAAGCACAACAAAAGACTTGTTCAAACGAACCAGATCCTTAATCCATGGATAAGCAAACAGATTGTCACCAATAGCGATTTCTGCAGTTTCCCGGCCATTTACCGCCAACAGAGTATTGAGGAAAGCCGAGTCCAAAACAATATCACGATGGTTAGTAATGAACAAAGACGAATGACCAGGCTTCAAATGATCCATACCTTTCAGTTCCAGTCGGTCGGTAGTCTTGTTAGCAATCGCCATCACAGATTTGGCAACCACTTGAGTCTGGAACTCCTTGATTGTATGCATCGATTTGATAAGCTTGCGGAACATCTCCATATCAATATCCGGCATCACTGCCTTCACAAATGGCTCGATAGCAGGTTCATCTACCAAAGGCCAAAGCTTCTCCGGTACATCTTCGTCATAGAAAGCACGGATCTCTTCAAATTCGGGATGATTGTTTTCCATAATAATAATAATCTTAAAATGATTTTTAAGCCAATAATCTAAAATGATATCCGATTATTCACTTTTTACACATTACTTTTCACTCATCAACGATGCATTGATAACGTCATCCATCACATCGCTGATGTCCAGACCAGCAGCTCTAACCTCTTGCGGGATGAAAGAAGTGGCTGTCATGCCCGGAGTCGTGTTTACCTCAAGCAAATGAGGCACACCATCGATGATGATATAATCCACACGGATGATGCCCTTGGCTCCCACATATTTATAAATACGTTTTGTAGTCTCCTGCACTTGCGCTGTCAGTTCTGCCGAAATACGTGCAGGAGTAATTTCCTCGACTGCACCATTGTACTTGGCATCGACATCAAAGAACTCTGTCTTCGGACAAACTTCGGTAATTGGAAGTGCTCGAAGTTCAGGAACCAAGACACCAGAAACCTCCTCCAGATGGGTATAACAACCACAGGTAATCTCTGTTCCCTGCATGAAACTCTCGATGATCACCTCTCCTGTAGCCTCATTCATGGCATCCTCGATGGCTTTCTGCAATTGCCCAGCCTCCTTCACTTTGGTTGTGGCATAACTTGAACCACCGGCATTTGGCTTCACGAACATTGGCAAGCCCAACTGTGCAACAGCCTCGTCGGTCGAAACAGACTCCCCCTTATGCAACAGAATACTTTTGGCAACTGGAATACCAAGAGTACTCAGGTATTTGTTGCAGAAGTACTTCGAACAGGTCAAAGCTGCAGCCAGAACGCCACAACAACTGTATGGCATACCAATCAAATCAAAATAACCTTGCACGAGACCATTCTCGCCAGGTGTACCATGGATGATGATGTATGCAAAGTCAAACTTCTTGATTTCGCCATCTTTATTGACCGAAAAATCATTCAGATTGACCGGCCATATCTTATCGTTGTTGTAGTTCTGTCCGTCGTATTCGACCATGTGCCAGTCCTGTCCTTTCATCACAATAACCGAAACGTCATATTTATCGTGATTCAAGAAACTCCAGATACCTTGGGCACTACGTAGCGAGACTACATGCTCCGAAGAGTCTCCACCTGCTACAATAGCAATTCTTTTTTTCATTATCTATGAACGTAAAAAATGTATTTTTTGCTTGTTATTCCCGTTGAGAAATGTATTCGTTCCAAAGTCCAACCAGTTGAGACATATCGGCTGGCAGTGGGGCTTCAAAGTCCATCTCCTCTCCCGTCCGTGGATGTTTGAATCCAAGTGTTCGTGCATGCAATGCCTGTCGCGGACAGATCTCGAAACAGCGATTGACGAAATGGGTATATTTATTGAAGGTTGTCCCCTTCAGAATCTTGTCACCACCATAAGTCTTGTCGTTGAACAGCGTATGTCCGATGTGCTTCATGTGAACACGAATCTGATGCGTACGTCCAGTCTCCAATCGGCATTCCACCAAGGTGACATATCCCAGACGCTGCAACACGCGGTAATGTGTTACGGCAGGCTTGCCTTCTTCGCTTCCTGCTGGATAGAAATCCATCATGGTACGATCCCTTCGGTTGCGCCCGATGTTTCCTTCGATGACGCCTTCGTCGGCATCCACATGTCCCCAAACCAAAGCTGTATAAAGTCTTCGCGTTGTCTTGTGGTAGAACTGCAGTCCTAAATCACGCCCAGCCTCCTCGGTCTTGGCTATAACGAGCAAACCGGAAGTCTCTTTGTCAATACGATGCACCAGACCACATCGGCTTTGGTAGTTGAAGTCTTCGCTTTCCTCGTCATTCTCATCAAGGTCAGCATTAGAAGTTGCATTAAGATCAAGATTCAAATGATAAGCCAAAGCATTGACAAGTGTACCGGTGTAATTTCCATGACCCGGATGCACAACCATTCCAGCTGGCTTGTTGACCACAAGCAAATCATCGTCTTCGTAGATTATGTCAAGTGGAATATCCTCGGGAACAATCTCAGACGAATGACGTGGTCGGTCCATCATAACCTGCACCACATCGCAAGGTTTGACCTTGTAACTTACCTTCTCCGGCTTTCCATTAACAAGAACGAATCCAGCATCGGCTGCGCGTTGTATGCGGTTTCTCGAAGTTCCATTGATTCGATCCACCAGGAACTTATCTACACGAACCTGTCCCTGCCCTTTATCGGCCACGAACCGGAAATGTTCAAACAACTCCTCTGCCATTATTCAAAGAATCCCTCTTCTGTCTGTTCATTCTCCCCCTCAATCTCTGTCTTGGTACTGCCGACGTGCAGAATAACGTGAGTCCGAATAGGGTACTGATCACCCACCTTCATCTCTTTCTTACCCGATAAGTCGGTTACCTTGAGGACCAAATCATCGAACTCATAAGGTTCGAGAATAATACTGTCGGCCACAAAACGCAATTCACGCAAATGAGACTGAGCCTGACGGCTCGACCATTGCACAACATCAGGAAAGGTCACCTTCTGTACATCGAAGGCATTGATGGTAAGATAGACCAAACGGTTCGGTTTGACCGGCAAATTGCCCTCCGGCAACTGCTCAATCACTTCGCCTGGCAAACAACCGTCACTAAAAACAGTATCGATCACCATTGGGTTCAATCCTGCACCTTTCAACTGTGCATCTGCTTCGTCGATACTCATGCCGATCACTTTAGGCACAACGACACGCTGGTCATGGCCGGTCAAATCATTCAACCAGCCAGGCAACCAAAATAATGTGATGCCACCCACGATGAGTAACATGATCAAAAGGTTCAGTACGATGAATCCTATTTTCTTAAGCATAATCAGTCTATTTTTCCGGGCAAAGGTACTAAGATTTAACTTTATTTCCAAACAAAATGTGATTTTTTTACACTCTTTTAAAAATTTAAGGGAAAAAGCATGGCATTTTCGCAAATAAAGTGTATCTTTGCACCTCTAATATAAAGATATGGACAAGAAGAATATCATTGTTATCAGTAGTGTGGGTGTCGTTTTGGTCGGTGCAATCATCGGATTGGCCGTTGCTTTGTGGAAGCAGGTGGACACCGTAAATTTCCTTTCGGAACAGTATGCTTTGGAAAAGGAGGAACTCGCCGACGAGTATTCACAGTTGGCCATTCAGTACGAGGGCTACCGACTGGAAGTGAACAACGATTCGCTCGAACAAAAGCTCGAAGATCAGCGCATCAAAATCCAACGTCTTGTCGAAGAACTGAAGCAGACCAAGGCTGAAGATGCACGCAAGATAGCATCGCTCAAGAAGGAATTGGCCAATGTGCGTGGTGTCCTGCGATATTATGTTTCGCAGGTCGACAGCCTGAACAAAGTCAACGAGCAGCTTGTGGCCGAGAACCAAGAGGTACGCAAACAGATGACACAAGTACGCAACACCAATGCCAATCTCCAGCAGCAGAACAAACAACTTGCACAAAAGGTGGATATTGCATCACACCTCTCTGCAACCGGACTGAAGGCTGAGGCTCAAAACAAGCGCAACAAAAAGACCTCGTCGCTCAAGACGACCACACAGTTTGTCGTCTCGTTTACTCTTGGTGCCAACGTAACAGCCGAAACCGGAGAGAAAACCCTCTATGTACGTATTCTCAAGCCCAGTGAGGACCTGCTGACCAACGCCAAGTCGGGTGACTTTGCTTACGATGGCAGTCAGATCGGCTTCTCAATGCGAAAGAATATAGAATATACTGGTGAGGAACTCCCAGTCACCATGTATTGGAACCGTAACGAAACCCTCGATCCGGGCACATACCGATTCGAAGTCTATGCCGACGGCAAACTCATTGGCCAAACCCGATTGGAGATGGAGAAGTAAATCGTTCAATCAGCATCTATCGCCCATTCTATGCAAAACCTCTTTACATTCATACATGATGTCATCCGATTCCTGACCTACGATGTCTGGCGTCTGCACGTTACCGGAGGGCTTCGCTACCTGATCAGCATCATCAAGGCCATCTTCCTGAGCATCCGTTTCTTTGTGGGTGACCGCATGATGGAGAAGGCTTCTGCCCTTACCTACTACACTTTGCTGGCCATCGTCCCTCTGTTTGCCTTAGTGTTGGGCATCGCCAAGGGATTCAATGTCCAGGATATGCTTGAACAATCTCTGTCGAATGGAGAAGGAAGCCAAAACAGTACCATACACTACATTATGACCTTTGCCAACAGCTACCTCGAACACGCACAGACAAGCGTCATCATGGGCATTGGTATCATCATGTTGTTATGGGTAATCTACGGTTTGATTGGCAACATTGAATCGGTCTTCAACCAAATCTGGCAACAAAAAAAAGGACGTAGCACTGTACGCAAGATTACGGACTACTTGAGCATCATGATCATCATCCCTTTGCTGATCATTGCGGTGTCTGGTTTGCAGATCTTCTCACACGCAGCCTTGAGCAGCGAACACTTCAACGACGTAATCACCGATACTCTCCGCTGGGTATTCAAATGGGTGCCTTACATCATTATCATCACTGTGTTCACTTTGGTCTATATGGTCATACCGAACACGAAAGTAAAGTTCCAGAATGCCCTCATTGCCGGAGCAGTGGCAGGTACGGGTTTCGTCATCTTCCAGAACATCTACCTCAGCGGACAGATCTGGGTTTCGAAGTACAATGACATTTACGGTTCTTTCGCCGCTCTCCCATTGCTTCTTCTCTGGTTGCAGATGTCGTGGGTAATCTGTCTCTACGGTGCCGAGCTTTCGTTCGCCGCCCAGAACATGAGGAATTTCGAGTTCGAAGAAGACACCGAAAACATCTCCCGTCGCTACAAGGACTTCCTCTCGATTGTGATCTGCGGACTCATCTACAGTGACTTTCCGAAAAAGAAGCACACCACAGAGGAGATTTCCAACATCCTGCATCTTCCGTCCAAACTGACAGGTAATATCATCTCAAATCTGCGCGATCTGCAGATTATCGACGAGACCATCGACATACAGGGCAGAGAAGAGGAACATGTTTGGAATCCTGGCAAACCGGTTGGAGAATATACCATCGGACAGCTGATGGAAGACTTGGATGTGCATGGCAGTACAGATTTCCGCTACGATTACACCTCAGTCTTCATGACCGAATGGCAGACACTCATACAAATGCGTACAGCAGAGAAAGAGGCCGGCCAGCAACAGTTGCTACGCAATATCACCCTTGATAACGACAAACTACAACAATTATGCAATATTTCCAAATCGCGACTGAAGATCTTCAGAAAGTAATCCAGAAGGGATTGTCGTTGGGAGCCGATTATGTCGATATCTTTTTGGAGCATGCCTCAACAACCAATGTCGGCATATTGCCACAAGGGGAAAACCGGGCATCACAGAACATTGACTTCGGCGCCGGTGTCCGTGTTGTGTGTGGCGAGAAGACAGGCTATGCCTATACCGAACAAATCACACCAGAAAGTCTTATCGCCGCTGTAGTACAGGCTTCTCGCATAGCCGATGGTTCCCATTCCCCACTCCCGATGCAGAATCTGTCGCTCCAAGCCGTAAAATCCCAGCTTTATCAGAATTCTGGACTTTCATTTCAACCCAATAGCCAGCAAATCGAGTTCCTTGTGAATTACCTGCGAGAACTGCGCGAAATGTTGCTTTCGGCCGACGAACGCATCGTCAATGTAAGTGGCAACATTCGTAACAGAATCCGACGCATTGCTATAGCCAACAGCTTGGGTGCAATGTACGAAGAGGAACGTCCAATAACCAATGCCAGCATCACAGCCGTCATAAAGCATAACGGACAAACCGAAAGCGCTGGTTGTTCGCGGTCCTACCGTCGTCCACTCTCCATGCTCACACCAGAACTACAGAAGGAACTGACTCAAGAAACCCTACACAAACTCCATTTTGCACTCGAAGCCACTCAACCCAAAGGTGGCGAGATGCCAGTAGTGATGGGAGCAGGTGCCAGTGGTATCCTATTGCACGAAGCTATAGGACATGCTTTCGAGGCAGATTTCATTCGTCGCGGAGAATCTATCTTTACCGATAGCCTTGGCAAACAGATCTGTGATCCATCGGTCACTGTGGCCGATGATGGTTTGTTGCCCGACATGCGAGGTTCTATCCACTTTGACGATGAAGGTGTAGAATCGCAATGTACCAGCATTGTGACCGAAGGCCGTCTGACCTCCTTCCTCCACGATCGTATCTCCGCTCAACATTTCGGTATCGAACCAACCGGAAACGGACGAAGGGAGAATTTCCGTTCCATGCCATTCCCTCGTATGCGTAATACTTATATGAAAGGTGGGAACTACACCGAACAGGAGATTATCGCAGACGTCCAACAAGGTATCTTTGTAACCGACTTCACCAATGGACAAGTCCAGATTGGAGCAGGAGACTATTCATTCTTTGTCAAGGGTGGTTATCTGATCGAAAACGGACGCCTCACTCAGCCAATCAAGGACATCAACATCATTGGCAACGGACCACAGACCTTAGCCGACATCAAGGCTGTTGCCAACAATCCTCAGGTTGATCCCTCGACCTGGACTTGTGGCAAAGAGGGACAATCCTGCCCCGTATCTTGTGGCATGCCAAGCGTTCTGGTCAGCAAGTTGACCGTTGGCTAATATCATTTTTCACTTTTCATTTTTCACTTTTCATTTTTCACTTTTCATTTTGTCAAACCTATCCTCATCTATAGAAATTACCGATTGGGCTTTGGACGAAGCACTTCGACAAGGAGCGCAATCTGCCAGAGTTGAATTGATGTGCTACAGCGACCTGACAGTACAGTGCCAGAATACCGAGATCACAACCTTGCAGCAGAACAATGGTTGTGGTATGATACTGCGCTTGTTTGTCGATGGCAAATATGGCACTTATAGCACCAATCGTTTGGAGAAAAAGGAACTCGAAGCTCTCATCAGCAGTGGCATCGCCTGTACCCGTCTGCTCACTCCCGATCCTGACCGCGTATTGCCCGATCCAGCCCGTTATTACAAGGCTTCTTCGTTCGAACAGAACCAGCAAGAGGTACTTGCTCTGGGCAACTACATTCCCGAAAATCCAGACATCAATCCAGTCGCATTGGCCTGTAACATTGCTCGTCCAATATTGGGCACAGATCAACGGCTGATGCATTTATCGACCTATCTCTCAAGCCGTGTTGGATGGCGCTACATGACCGACAGCCAATCGTTCCGTGGCTATTCTTGCGGCAGCATGGCTGCTGCCTATGCCACTGCCAATATGCGAGGCGAGGGAGACAGTCGTCCATCCGACAGTTGGATGTACTATGCAATCGGCCTCGACGAACTTCAATCGCTTATCCCCGACCTTGGTCAGAAAGCGCTCCTTGCCGCTCAAATGCGCATTGGAGCCACTTCGATTCCTGCAGGTCGCTATCACATAGCCATCGAACAAACCATACTGATGAATCTACTCAGTCCACTACTCGGTGCTTTGTCCGATTATAGTCTCTATCAACAGCGATCGATGCTCCAGAAGGCAAACATTGGCGACCAGATTACATCGAAACTCCTTACACTTACCGATGAACCACAGCGCCATGGGGCGTTCTCTGCTTGTCTGTTCGATGCAGAAGGTGTCCGTACCAGCTACACCCCCATCATTCAGGAGGGCAAGATGCAAACCCGTTTCATCAGTACCTACTTTGGACGCAAACTGCAAATGCAGCCAACACTCTCCAGTCCAAATGTACTTTGCATAGAACCAGGCACACAAACACGACAGGAGGTACTCGACTCGCTGAACGATACGATTCTCATCACCGGCTTCCTTGGAGGAAATTGTAATGATGTGACTGGCGATTTCTCTTTCGGAATCGAAGGACAGCTCTACCGACACGGTGAACGAATCCAGGGCATTTCCGGCATGAACCTCACCGGCAATATCCTCGACCTCTGGAATCATCTATCACACGTCTGCTCCGATATAGAACGCCTTCCAGACGGCTATTTCCCTACCCTTTTCTTCGAAAACATCGAACTCTGTTAATATGAAAGTAGCACTTATCCAACAGGCCAAAACGGCCAACATCGAACAGAACAAGCAAGATTTGGCACAGTCCATCCGCCAAGCTGCCCAACAAGGCGCAGAATTGGTCGTTCTGCAGGAACTTCATAACTCGCTCTACTTCTGTCAGGTCGAGAGCACTGGCAATTTCGATTTGGCAGAACCTATTCCAGGACCGAGCACGGAATTTTATGGTGCCATTGCCAAAGAATGCAATGTTGTACTTGTCACCAGCCTCTTCGAACGTCGTGCTGCCGGTCTTTACCACAACACAGCTGTTGTGTTCGAAAAAGACGGAACAATAGCTGGCAAGTATCGTAAGATGCATATTCCAGATGATCCTGCCTACTACGAGAAATTCTACTTCACACCAGGCGATCTTGGATTCCACCCAATACAAACCTCTGTAGGCAAGTTAGGCGTACAGGTCTGCTGGGATCAATGGTATCCAGAAGGCGCTCGTCTGATGGCATTGCAAGGAGCAGAACTACTCATCTACCCGACTGCGATTGGTTGGGAAAGCACAGATACAGACGACGAGAAACAACGTCAATTGGGGGCATGGCAGACAGTCCAGCGCGGACATGCCGTCGCCAATGGTCTTCCGGTCATTGCTGTCAATCGTGTCGGTTGGGAAGAAGATCCTTCGGGACAGACCAACGGCATCCAGTTCTGGGGACACTCCTTCGTTGCTGGACCCCAAGGAGAGTTTCTGGCAGAGGCGGGTACCGAACCGACCACCCTTTTGGTTGACATCGACATGAAACGATGCGAAAATGTGCGTCGCTGGTGGCCATTCCTTCGCGATCGTCGTATTGAAGAGTTCTCTGGTCTTACCCGACGTTTCATGGATTGAACACACATATATATAGAAAAAAGCCGCTCACTGAGCGGCTTTTTCTATTTGTGATCGAAATTCAGAGACCGACATACCGGTCACTCCCCTAAACTGACGATTGAACACAACTGGATTCAATACCCCGACCTTAACACTCAATTCCCGTACCGGAATCTTTGGAGACTTCTGCATCAATTCTATCGCCATCTTGACGCGATATTCTGCCACCCAGGTCGTAAACGAACGTCCATGAGCATTGATTGCACCAGACACATAAGAGATATTACTATACATATCCTTGGCCAATACATTGCGGTCAAAGTCAGGATCTGTAAATGGCATTTTCTCTTTCATATATGCCTCTATGCGCTCCCATAGTTTTTCGCGCGCCTCCTCCAAATCTATACGTTTGCCACCCGAAGGTTTACTCTCGGCATTCGAAGCCTCTGCTTCGGTTGCTGCAGCATTCTCTTCTTCCTGCACCAGATCTTCTTCTGGAATCGGATCATCTGCAGGCCCCTCCATGGCAGTCTTGCCCAAGGCCAAACGATAGAGTATATTACAACGACGCTCCCTATATCGAAAGCTGAAGAACATCGAAACAAGCACAACTACAACCAGCAAGACAATGATCACAAGAAGAATTATGTTCGTAATATCCATATCAATAGAAATTAAGATGTGAATAATTTAATATCGGTTGATGCGCGACGCATCCAGTTTCAACAAGATAAACAACAGGATGGTGAATGACCAAAGACCGGAACCACCATAACTGAAGAAAGGCAACGGAATACCAATCACTGGCATCAAACCAATCACCATGCCGACATTAATCACGACATGGAAGAAGAAGATGCAGACTACACAATATCCATAGACCTGGGCAAAAATACTACGCTGTCGTTCGGCCAACACCAGGATGCGTAAAATGAAAATCAAGTACAACAGCAGAATGCCTGCACTGCCTGTAAATCCATACTCCTCGCCAATGGTACAGAATATGAAGTCAGTTTCCTGCTCCGGCACATAGGCCAGCTTGGTCTGCGTTCCCTGCAGATAACCCTTTCCTGTCAAACCACCAGAGCCGATTGCAATCTTTGCCTGATTCACATTATATCCAGCACCCTTCAAATCTTCTTTTAGGCCTAACAAAACTTCAATACGACCACGCTGGTGATCCTGCAAGATATGATTGAAGGCATAATCGACAGAATAGTGACCACACACGAACAAGAATCCAAAACCTGCAATGATGAGATACTTGCGCGAACGTTCGTAGAGTGTCAGCCAGACCAGATAAAGCAACGAAACACCGATATTGATGAAACCGAAAAGACGATAGGTCAGATGATGCTGGATAAAGTCTGGCAGGAAAGGCCAGCGATGCAATGCATAATAGATAGCATTCATGGCCATTACAAAAACCAACATGCGCACACCATTCTTCATATCGTTCATGAAACCGAAAACCATGGCAATCACCATAAGCGGAATCAAGAAGAGGATCAGTTTTTCGCCATATATCAGACCGAGTACGAATATCGCAACGAAACAAGCACCAACCCAAAGCACTACGCCCGACATACCCTGACGGTAAAACAGCAGGATCATTGAGAAATAGACCAAAGCGGAACCTGTCTCATTCTGGGCAATAATCAATGCAACAGGAATCAGGATAATGGCACATGCCTTCAAGAAATCGGCTGTCTCCGTAAACTTATATCCATATTGATTGAAGAGCCATGCCAGCATGAGCGACGTACTGAATTTTCCGAACTCTGCCGGCTGAATGCTGAACGAACCGATCTTGATCCATGAGTGCGATCCATTGATGTTCGTACCTATGAATATCGTGACCAACAGCAATGCCATGATGCCCAGATAGAGTAAAGGCGCTATACCTTGATAGGTCTTCGCATCGATGCACAGAATCACGATGATCAAAATGATGGCCAGACAGAACCAGACACATTGTTTGCCCGAAGGACGAGCAAAATCAAATATGCTGGCACCATCGAAGTTATAGCTGGCAGCATTGATGGTAAACCATCCTGTCACAACCAGTACTATATACATCAGCAACGTGAACCAATCAAAGGTCTTTATGAAATTCATTTATAATTTGTTTACTCAAGTTTTTACTTTTACTCTACTCGACTGTCACATCTCCACACCTCAATATCTTCAATTCTTGAAATAATTATCCATATACATCATCGTTGACGAATTCAGCATACGTTCTTCGAGATATTTTCGACGGTTCGAGATGGTATCATTCAAATACTTTTCAATCACAAGTGTGCCAATAGGGACACCATAGGTGGCTCCGAAGCCGGCATTTTCCACATAGCAGCAGACAGCAATCTTCGGGTCATTCTTCGGTGCAAAGCCCATGAAGACAGAGTGATCTTTTCCATGCGGATTTTGAGCAGTACCAGTCTTACCACAAAGTTCAATGCCCTCAGGATCCATGTTACCTGCCGAACGGACCGTACCGTTTACTGCGGCCTGACGCATACCTTCGACCACTAATCGGTAGTTGACGGTATCAACCATCGTATAATGACGGTGCAAGAAGGTATCAGGAATCTGTTCGAAGCCAGAGATTGACTTCACAACATGAGGTATATAATAATAGCCTCGATTGGCAATCGTGGCAGCCAGATTAGCAATCTGCAAAGGTGTTGCCAAGATTTCGCCCTGACCAATCGAAATGGAAATAATGTTTACAGCATTCCAGTTTTCGGTACCGAAGTTGCGTGAATAATACTTTCGGTTTGGAATAAAGCCACGTACCTCTCCCGGCAGGTCAATACCCAAACGGTAGCCATATCCCATGCTCACCATATAGTCTTTCCAATAGTCGAAGGCTTCTGGTACCGACTTATATTTTTTCTTGTTGTTCAGAATATTGAACAGACACCAACCGAAATAACCATTGCACGATGTGGCTATGGCAGGTACAATTGTCCACGAAGTAGTTCCATCGTGGCAACCCATCTTGAAGTTACCATATCGGAAACCAGCAGCACAATGCAGATAAGTATTCTCGTTGATCACACCCTCTTGCAGACCAATCAAACCCTGTGTTGGCTTAAAGGTCGATCCTGGAGGCTGCGGAGAAGCGATGGCACGGTTAATGAGAGGCTTGTAAGGGTTCGCCATCAAGTCCGAGTAGTTCTTGGCACGATCATGGCCCACAAGCAGACGTGGATCGAAGCTTGGACTGGTCACCAAAGCCAAAACTTCGCCCGTCGATGGTTCGATAGCGACCAGTGCACCTATTTTATCGACAAAAAGCGACTCTGCATATTGCTGTAACGCAATGTCGATCGAGAGTGTCAAGTCATGGCCAGCCTCTGGATCCACATCCAATCGTCCATCTTCGTATTTGCCTTGAATGCGACCATGAGCATCACGCAGGTTAATGGACTTACCCTTCTTTCCACGAAGATACTCTTCATAACTCTTTTCGATGCCAAAGTCGCCCACCAAGTCACCACCTTGGTACGTTTCCGGATTCTTTTCGATCTCCTTTTTGTTCACCTCGCGCACACTACCCAACAGCAACGCTGCAGTCGAGTATTTATATTGGCGAATGGTACGAGATCGAAGTTCGAAGGCAGGGAAACGGTACAAAGATTCCTGAATTCGGGCATACGTTTCACCAGTCAGCTGATTCGAAAAGACCTGTGGCGTAAACGGACTGTAACCAGGATTTTTACCATAATTACGGATGTCGCTCATACGCTTGTCGAAGGCTTCACGTGTGATTCCTAATGTCCGGCAGAAGTCGAGGGTATCCATTCCCTCTTTGCGCAATGTTCGGGTAGTGACAAGCAAATCAAACGCGGACTGATTATATACCAGTTCACGTCCTTGTCGGTCATATATGATACCTCGCGATGGATAGATGGTCTGTGTCTGAAAGGCATTGTCGTTGGCCATGACCTTGTATTTGTCCTCCACAACCTGCAGGTTAAATAGACGAACAATATAGATGATGATAACAACAATTACCAATGCGCCGATCACAAATCTTCTATTATCGAGATTTATGTTTTGGGGCATATTGGAAATAGCAATTTAAGAAAGATACACCTTACTTCGTGTCGTTGGCCATTTCTGCAGTCAACAGGAAGAAGAAGCTCAGTGCAAAGGTGACAAAGATCTTGAGTAGCAGATTGAAGAAATTGAAGAGGGTAAAAGCCTCTAAACTGTAGAGTAGCACACAATGGATACCCAACAGGATAGCCATAAAACGAGAGAAAATAGAGAAACCCAATCGATGGTAGGTCGGACAACCGTTCTTGATATCATCGGCAACAACAAACATGTGGAGCATCGGCAGACGAAGCCACATCGTAGTTGTACAAACCAGGGCATGCAGACCTGGCGTATTACTGAACACATCGACAGTCAAGCCGACCAAGAAACCCAGAAAGATCTGGAGCGAACGATTCCATTCGACAGGCGTACGGAAAATCAAATAGAGATAACTCAATACAATACCTCCTGCCAAAGGCATTCGGTCAAATAGCAGGACCTGTAGAACCAGGCCCAAAAGAATCCAAAGTAAAGAAATCAGAATTGGCATGGTTCGTTGTTGATAATGACGAAGACGTCGTTGATTCGGCCAAAGTGAGAGGTCAACTTCACTTTGAACGTAAGGAAGTTATTGTTTTGTGCTGGCGACGATTCCACCACAGTACCGACAGGCACACCACGAGGAAAAGATCCTCCATATCCAGAAGTGATGACAGTATCGCCAATCTGGAACTGGACATTACGTGGCACATCATTCAGTTGGACATAATCAGGACTGTCACCATCCCAAGTGACACTACCAGCCGACTGGTCGTTCTGAATGCACGAAGACAAACTGAACTTCGGATTCAAAATACTGATCACTTGTGCAAAGTGCGAACTGACCTTCGAAACCTGTCCAATGGCTCCATTCTGGTCAGCCACAGCCATGCCAACAGAAATACCATCCTCCGATCCTTTGTTTAGAATCAGATAATTCTCGGCCTGAGTGATAGAATTGTCGATGACGTGAGCAACTACAAATTGGTAAGGCTTCGAAGCATGCAATACAGAATCAACGTCAGCCAAAGCCTGCAACTCCTGGCGCAGACGATAATTCTCCTCTTCGAGTAACGCCATCTGCCCCAAAAGTTCACTATTTACTTGACGCAATCCGAAATAGCCCGAAATTCCGTCCGACAAAGTATGTACTCCACCAGACACAATATTAGCACCGCCGAACCACACACTTCGCTGATATGGATTGGTGTGGCACAGCAGCAGAATACTGAGAATTACCAAGACGAGCCATGTGAAGAATGGCCCGTTCTTGGCAAAAAAGCGGAGTATTAGTTCCATAGATTATCGCAACAGGAATGGATATTCGGTCACATGTTTCAATGCGATACCCGTACCCTTGGCAACCGAGAGCAATGGATCGTCGGCCACATGGAACTTGATACCGATCTTGTCCTGAAGACGCTTGTCGAGACCACGAAGCAAAGCGCCACCACCAGTCAGCCAGATACCATTACGTACAATATCGGCATACAACTCCGGAGGAGTCTCCTCCAGTCCTTTCAGCACAGCAGCCTCAATTTTCGAGATTGACTTCTCGATACAGTGAGCAATCTCCTGATAGCTGACAGGCACCTCCATTGGGAGTGCTGTCATCTGGTTAGGACCACGGACAATAAAATCTTCCGGTGGATTATCCAACACGGTCAAAGCAGAGCCGACATTAATCTTGATCTGCTCGGCTGTAGGCATACCAACACGGATATTGTGCTGTCGGCGCATATAGTCCATGATATCTTGGGTCAAATCATTACCTGCAACACGAATAGAATTGTTGGTAACAAGACCGCCCAACGAGATGACTGCGATTTCCGACGAACCACCGCCGATATCTACAACCATGTTTCCTTCAGGTGCAAGTACATCCATGCCAATACCGATAGCGGCTGCCATTGGTTCGTAGAGCATATAGACATCCTTGCCGCCTGCGTGCTCGCTCGAGTCGCGTACGGCTCGGATTTCAACTTCGGTAGAGCCCGAAGGAATACCAACCACCATACGGAGCTGTGGATTGAAGAAATGATGTCCGCCAAAAGCCATCTTGATCATGCCACGAATCATCTGCTCGGCAGCATAGAAGTCTGCGATTACTCCATCACGCAATGGACGAACAGTCTTGATACCGTCAGGAGTTCTACCCTCCATCATCTGCGCTTTGTGGCCGACAGCAATCAACTTGCCATCGCGCGACTCCAAAGCTACGATAGAAGGAGCATTGACAACGATTTTGCCATTATGGATGATGACTGTATTGGCCGTACCAAGGTCAATGGCCACATCTTGCGTTAATTTGAAAAAAGCCATTCTGTAATAAGGGTTTCAAGTTTCAGGATTCGGGATAGCTTATTTCTGGCTCTCGAACCAGGCATGAATGGCAGTATCGTAGTGCGAAGAAACGCCGAATGCCTGCTCGGCAAATGAGATACGGTCCTCATAGTCGCTCACAGCACCCTTGCTGGCAAGCATATTTGCCAACTGCTGATACTGAGCCTTGCTGGCTACAATAATCACATCCTTAAAGTTCTTGGCAGCTGCACGGATCAATGAAATACCACCGATATCAATCTTCTCGATGATGCTTTGGAAGTCAGCACCACTGGCAACAGTCTGTTCGAAAGGATAAAGGTCAACGATGACGAGGTCAATCTCTGGAATTTCGTACTTAGCCATCTGCTCTTTGTCGCCTTCATTATCGCGACGACCAAGAATACCACCGAACACCTTTGGATGAAGAGTCTTTACACGACCACCCAAAATGCTTGGATAGCTGGTCAAGTCTTCAACGGCATTGCAAGGAACACCAAGGCTCTCGATGAAGTTCTGGGTACCACCGGTAGAGAGAAGGGTTACTCCCTCGGCATGAAGTTTCTTGATAATCTCGTCCAAACCATCCTTATGGAAGACAGAGACCAAAGCGGTTTTAATTTTTTTCTGATCGCTCATTGGGATATATTTTTTGTGTTGTTATTTGAAACGATTTTTGTTGTTCTCTCGTTACATGTTCATTTTTCGTGTGCAAATGTACGAAAAATTTCCGAAACACACAAATTTTTGCACCCAAATTTTAAAATAAATTTCTCATTTCCTATTCTTATAGACCAAGGTTCCGGCAAAGAAAGTGTTGATAACTCCGTTATATCACCTGTTTTCAGGGGGTGTTTCGGGCACTTTCCGAGAGCCATCTTCAAACAATGTTTCGTCTGCATCACAACAGCTCCATCTTTGCGTTGATTTTCAAACGCTTGCTCAACATCTTCAACTCCCATCAAATGGTATATTTCACGGGCATTTTTGTTCAAAACATTCGCTTTGAAATCATGAGGAAGAATGGATGCCGCGTCAACAGTCTCAACCAAAGCCTGATAATCAGGACAAACAAAACTCTTTCGGTGAGTTTCGTACAGATTTTTCCATTTTTGGTCGAGCATTTGCACACCATCTCTGCGCAATTGCGAAAGCATGGAACTTGGCACAAAGTATTCCCCTCCCTCCAAGTGAATCTCTCCGACACAATAGATGCTGTCACCGAGCTTCGACAGCTGTTTGTGAAAATTTTCCACCTGTGGTTTCTGTGCTTTTTCGAAGTTTCCTTGCAAAGATACCGAAACCGAACAACTGCCTTCGGAACAGAACGCACAAGATCTCGACAACTGCAGTTCCAAATGGTTCTCGTCTGCCACAAAACGTAAAAACAACGGAACACGACGATCAGCAGACGGTTTTTCAAGTAGCTGATCGAAAGCAATATCCAGATTTCGTCTCACATCCATGCCTTTCCTCAGCTGTCGGCATACCTCCTGTCCTCCAAGTGGAAAGACTTTTCCACCCTCGTCCACACGATTTGCCCTGAATCCTATCTTTTTGTCGCACACCAGACCATCTCCATTATGAATTGTCGCATCAGAACATCGGAACCAATCTCTTCCCACTTCTCTCACTACACCAACAGGTTCGCCCATCGACTTTGGAGAATCAAAGTTCCACATCATCTCACGCTTCCCATCAGCAAAATAGGAAGTAAAACCTCGATTGAATGACTTTTGAGGATTGGGCTCAAAAGAATACTGAATCCTATCCCTGTCAAACCGATCAGCGCCGGAGTCCTCTGTACGAAATTCATCAATCGCCTCGTCGAGTTTTTTTCGATAATAGGCTACAACATTTTTGACATACGACATATCCTTCAATCGACCCTCAATCTTGAAGCTCGTCACACCAGCCCGGATCAAATCAGCCACATATGCACTACGGTTCATATCTCGCAGCGACAACAGATGTTTCTGACTAATGATCGTACGGCCATTCGCATCGAGCAGATCCATAGGCAACCGGCAAGGCTGGGCGCACTCGCCACGATTGGCGCTACGTCCAGTCAAGGCAGCACTCATATAGCATTGTCCACTGATGCAGACACAAAGAGCACCATACACAAAGCACTCAAGCTCCACTTCTGGCACAGCTTCGTGAATTGCTTGTATTTCTTCGACCGAAAGTTCTCGGGCAACAACAACACGCGTAAAACCAAGCTGGTGCATCAATCGTACCTTCTCAATCGTCCTATTGTCGGTCTGCGTCGAGGCATGTAGAGGAATTGGTGGCAGATGGAGTTTCAGCACACCCAAATCCTGAATGATGAGGGCATCAACGCCAGCCTCATAGAGTTGCCTGGCCTGTCGTTCAGCATCCGACAGCTCTGAGTCTTTCAGGATGGTATTGAATGCCACAATCGTCCGAGCACCATACTGATGTCCGAAAACCGCTAATCGTTCAATATCCTCCAAGCTATTTCCAGCAGCTGCACGAGCTCCGAATCTTGGAGCTCCGATATAAACTGCATCCGCACCATGGCGGAACGCTTCTATTCCAATTTCTGCATCTCTGGCAGGAGCCAGCAATTCCAATTCTTGCATCCTTCAACAAATAATAAACAATGCAAAGATACACATTATATATAATATACGCGCATGAAACAATCGAAATTGTCATTTTTTTGGCGCTTTTTGATTGGGAAACAAAAAAAATGCTTATCTTTGCACGCGAAATTAAAACACAAATAACTATCTCTTACACCAAGAAAATACTCAACACCAACCTTTATTAATAACAAAATCTTAAAAATCTATGAAGAAATTACTCATTTCTTTAGCGATGCTCCTCACTACCGCGCTCATAGCGGCACAGGTGACGGAAACCTTAAGTTTCCACACCCAGACGGCAGCATCCGCTGAATCAGAAAGCAAGCCACTCAGTTTCGGCTTGATTCTCAACAACAGCGATGGTTCATTCCTTCCCGCCGAAGTTCAGGTACAAGGAACGGAATTCTCGTATGGCATCGCCATTGCTGCCGATGGAACAGCATCGCGTGTAGCTGCCGATGCTGAGAATGCCGTTGCCACCATCACTGGCAAGTATCACGGCGAACATGGCTGCCAGAACGTAGTCCTTACTGTTCCTGTCAAGGGCTATACACTTGTTACAGCAGGAGCTTGTACCTATGGCAAGCACACGGTAACCATCACCGATGCTGCAGGTGCAAGCAACACATTCGACACTCCTGGTACCTGCTGGAAGAACGACAAGACCGTAGCTAAAGGTTACTACAAGAAGAACGAGGCAACAACCTTGACCATCAAGGGTACCGATTACCTCCCATACATAGCTATCGAAGAGGTCACAGAGTTACCTTCTGCTGTCCAGATTACCTATGCTATGGGTGAGGCTGTAGCCGAGGGTAGTGTACCTGCCGCTGCCGAAGTTGAGTTTGAGGCAGATTATAACGTTGCTCGCAACTACACACTCTACAAGGAGGGCCATACGCTGACTGGTTGGAGCGATGGCAAGAACACCTATGCTTCTGGCGCCAAGATCAATCCTTCGGCCGACATGGAGCTCACTCCTATCTTCAAGGCAAACGCCAACAGCTTGGACAAAATGCAGTCAGCAACTACCATCGTCTGGGATTTCCAGCGCAACAATGGTACTCCTATTCTTGCTGCCCAAGGTGCTGCCATGAACTTCAATTTCATCGCACAGGCAAGTGTCGATGGCGAGGTGCAGGATGTTCCAATGTTCTGCGACGTTACCGCTGGCAAAATTGCCAATGGCAACTGGGGCGACTGGGCACAGATTAATGCAGGCACAAAACTGACCGTCAAGTCAGCCAAGGGTGCAACCATTACCGTCGAGTCATACAACGCTACCACCACAACAACCTTCAATGGCAAAGCTGCCGAAGGAAACACCGAGAAGGTATATACTTATACCGAGGAAGAGGATGTTGACTCTTGCGAAATCGTCATTGGCGATGGTTCATACTACCGCACCGTAACTGTTGTCCTCCCTGCCAACTATACACCTACTACCAAGGAGCCAGTCAAGTTTGAGTTGGTTCTCAACAACAGTTCTGCTTCGTTCATCGATGAGGCTGACCAGAAGCAGGATCAGGAGTTCTCATACGGCATCGCCATTGCTGCCGACGGTTCAGCACTCCGTGTTGCTCCTGATGCAGCCAATGCTATCGCTACCATTACCGGTAAGTTCTACAACGACCATGGCAGCACAAACCTCGTATTGGTGGTTCCTGTTCAAGGTCCTGCCAAGGTTACTGTTGGTGCTTGCACCTATGCCGGCCATACCGTTACCATCACAAACTCGGATGATGAGAAGGTTACCTTCGGTGTCCCAAGCCAGTGCTGGAAGAATGACAAGACTACAGCATCGGCTTACTACAAGGGAACCGAGCCTACCACACTCACCATCTCTGTTCCAAGCTACTGCCCTTACATTGCAGTCGAAGAGGTAAACGAACTTCCTTCGAATGTAACTATTACTTATACTTTGGGCAACGAGGAGGCAGAAGGCACTGTTCCAGGTGTTGATACTCCTGAATTCCAAAGCGATTACAAGATTGTCAAGAACTACACACTCTACAAGGAGGGTTACACACTTGTAGGTTGGAACGATGGCAAGAACACCCACAAGATTGGTGATGTCATCAACCCAACCACCGATCTGACCTTGACTCCAGTGTTCAAGCAGAACGGCAACAATTTTGCTTCTCTCCATGAGTCTGCCTCCATCGTCTGGGATTTCCAGCGCAACAATGGTGCACCAGTTCTTGCTGCCCAAGGCGCTGACAAGAACTTCAAGTTCATCGCACAGACCAATGTCGATGGCGAGATGCAGGATGTTCCAATGTTCTGCGACGTTACCTCCGGCAAGATTGCCAATGGTAACTGGGGCGACTGGGCACAGATTAATGCTGGCACCAAACTGACCGTCAAGTCAGCCAAGGGTGCAACCATTACCGTCGAGTCCTACAGCGCTACCACCACAACAACCTTCAATGGCAAAGCTGCCGAAGGCAACACCGAAAAGGTATATACTTATACCGAGGAAGAGGATGTAGACTCATGCGAAATCGTCATTGGCGATGGCAGCTACTTCCGTACAGTAAACGTTGTCCTCCCTGCTAACTATGTAGCTCCTTCAGGCGACAAGTTCGAGAACAATCCAGTTTGGATTGCTTGGGCAGTCGGCAACGAGAGCAAGCCAGAGTTGAGCGATGGCCTGGACTTCCTCTCTCAGTCAAAGATTGCTGTAGGTTCTGACCTTGAGGTCACTGGTCCTTCTGCCTATACTCAGGTTACCAGCAACCAGTACATGATCTATCGTCCTAACAACAGCAACCCAGGCAACGAGATTACCGATATGGTTGAATATACCATCAAGGTACGCAAGGGCTTGACCTTCACTCCTACCAGCGTTTCGTTTGATGCAATCAAGGATGGTACCGACAACGCTTACTTCTCATGGTCATACGTGCTCGATAACAACGAAAGTGAGATTGTTGCCTACAGTGATCCTAAGACACAGATTCGTCGCAACAACAATGCCAATCCAGATGCACCACTTACCCATGTTGAGCAGATTACTGCCAACGAGGGCTGCACCATCTTCAAGCTTCGTTTCTACATGAGCAATGTTGCAAACAACAAGAAGATGGCTATCGGCAACATCAAGATCAATGGCACCATGAACGGCGAAGTTGAGCTTCGTTCCTTCCAGAACTTTATGGTTGACTTCCGTTCTACCGAATACAAGGTGGTTCTGCCAGAGACAGGTGTCCTCCCATTGGGTGTCAAGATCGAGGGTTCATTCCACGATGCACAGCACGGTTACAACAAGACTGTCATTACCGTTCCATGTGACGGTCCTGTCAAGTTCACCTTCGGTAGCTGCAACTATGGTAATAGCCCAGCTATTGTCAAGAATGAGCAGGGCGAAACCATTGCCGAAATTGATTGCAAGAAGGGTTGTGACAACAACACTTCGACCGACAAGGTCGTTGTCTGGTATTACAACAACGAGACACCACAGACACTTACCATCACTACCTCCGACTATATTCCATTCTTCTCTGCCGAAGCTTGCGATCTTCTGCCTGACGTAACCGTATCATACTACGATACAGATGGTAAGACATTGTTGAGCAAGCAGACCGTCGAAGGTGGTTCTCTCCTCAAGTATGCAGTCAGCAGCGACAAGGTTACCGTAGGCGAAGGCATGAAGTTCCGTGGTTGGTTCAACTCAACCCAGAATTCTGCAGTCAAGATTGCCGAAGGCATCATGTTGCAGGAAGATACCAAGCTCTATGCTCGTGCTACCGAGATCGAGGTAGCCAACAACACCGCTCGTTACATCTATAACCTGACCATGGCAGGCTTCGATCCTGCCGACCACGAGTGTTTGGAGATCGAAGGCAGATACAATGACTTCCAGCATGGTTGGAATGCCTCTAAAGTACGCGTACACGTAGGTGGCAAGGCTTACATCACTATCGGCAATTGTGTTTATTCAAGCGATGCTGAAGCAACTGTAACTGGTGCCGATGGCGTTCAATATGCAACCTTCAAAGCCAAGGCTGATACCGATGGCGCAGAGCATACAATCCAGTACGACGGTCCTGAGCAGTGGCTCGACATCGTATTTGCTGGAACTGCCTATGTTCACAATATTACTATCAGCAATGTGGTTGATTTCATCAAGTTCGACGAGGCTACAGGTTACTACATTATTGCAGCCAACGATGTCAGCAGCTTCTTGATTGCACTCTCTTCTGCCAACTCAACCGGCAATGCCAAGATCTATTTGCCAAACGGCACCTATAATCTCGGCGAGACCGCTTTGACACAGATCTCTGGTGACAATATCTCAATCATCGGCGAGTCAATGGAAGGTACAATCATTGTTAATGCACCAGCCAAGGAGAACGAAGGTATCGGAACTACCGCTACCCTCCTCAACTCGGCCAACAACCTCTACCTCCAGGATTTGACCATCCAGAATGCACTTGACTACTATGGAACTGGTGCTGCTGGTCGTGCTGTCTGTCTGCAGGATAAGGGTCGCAACACAATCTGCAAGAATGTTCGTCTGCTCTCTTATCAGGATACCTACTATAGCAATGCTGCCAAGCGATTCTACTGGGAGGATTGCGAGATCCATGGCACTGTCGATTATCTCTGTGGTGATGGCGACGTTGTTTACAACCGTGTCAAGCTTGTCAACGAAAGCCGCGCTAAGACTCCAGAATCTGGCGATTGCACCATCTGTGCTCCTTACACCGATTCTGGGTGCAAGTGGGGTTATGTCTTCATGAACTGTACTGTAGAGACTTTGTCGAAGACCTTCAACCTCGGCCGTTCATGGGGTGGTGATTCGAAGGCTATCTACCTGAACACAGTAATCAACCAGCCTGACAAGTTGGCTTCTTCTCGCTTTACTGCAGCAGGCATGAACATTGCTGCCTATGCATTCAAGGAGTACAACACCATGGATACAACTGGCAAGGTGATTTCTCCTGCCAGCAACGTGATGAACTTCACCCATGCCAGTGGCAACAAGCAGTACGAAACTATCCTCACGGCCGAAGAGGCTGCTAAGTACACCCTCGCCAACATCTATGGTGATTGGGCTCCAGAAACAATCTGTGCTCAGGTTGGGTCTATTGCCGAGGGTACTGTCTTCCTTGTAGATGGCAAGACCATCACAACCGAAGTTCCAACCGAGGGTTCTGTACGTGTTGCCAATGCACGCGGTGGTTTCGGTCCTGCTATCAACGTGGGTGGCAACAGCATCAATAGCATCGAAGCCAAGCAGACTTCTTCTCGTGCTTTCGACCTCTCTGGTCGTCAGACTTCTGCCAAGGGTCTCTTCATCCAGAATGGCAAGGTTATGATGGTTAAGTGACAACCAACCATCAATCAATAAAAAAAGAGCTCTCACATTTCGAAATGTGGGAGCTTTTTTTTATTGAATTGACTTTGTTAAATAGCAGAGTAATAATAGTATTTGTCACTAACTTTTGTCCAACCTCCATTCATGAAGTGGTATGTTGAGGTTAATGTGCGATGTATTTTATCATCATAAGAATATGTCTGCTTGATAACTTCCATCCATGCATCGTTACTATTTGTTGTGTTGTTTTTGATTTAAAATTGTTTTGAACTGTTATTTCAATCCAAATGTTTGTTAGGTGCAAAGATAAGGATTTAATTTCATAATTCAAAAATTTTACTGCAAAAGCTCTATTTTCGGCTTTCATTTTACGAAAAATGCTTTCCAAACCTTTCGTAGGCATAGCCGTTTCGCTACACGGCTGGATTCCTACTCAAAACTTTTTGAGCTCGAATCGAACGATTAGATTCCTACTCAAAAGACCAAGGGGGAAAGACTTTATAACTTCGTGCCTTCGTGTGAGTTTAAATACAAGTTATTAAGACAGTACATAAAACTCAAAAAAGAGGAGAAGATAAGAAGATTTGTGGTTAGCAACCTAATATCTCTCGCAGAGTTTAAGTGAGTGAAAAGAAGTGATTTTTTAAATTTCCCTTACACTTTTTTACACTCTGCGAGCCATAGAAATTCGTCGAGATTAAATAATAGCTCACACGAAGACACAAAGAAGACGAAGGCCTGCGACATATTGCCTTTGTGAACTTGATACCCTTTGTGATAAATTGAGACCTCACAAAAATGACTAAGGGGAAAGACTTTTTGTCTTCGTGCCTTCGTGTGAGTTTATATACAAGTCATTGAGACTTTGCTTCCTGAGGCCAATTGAGTAGCCTCCGAACGATTCGATTTGCTTCCCGAGGCCGATGGAGTAGCCTCCGAACGATTCGATTTGCTTCCCGAGGCCGATGGAGTAGCCTCCGAATGATTCGTTTTGCTTCCCGAGGCCGATGGAGTAGCCTCCGAATGATCCGTTTTGCTTCCCGAGGCCGATGGAGTAGCCTCCGAACGATTCGATTTGCTTCCCGAGGCCGATGGAGTAGCTTCCGAATGATTCGTTATTTGACCACGGAAAGCACGGAAATAAACAATTAATAATTAATCTGCGCAATAAGTGTCTGTGTTATTAGCGTTCAACCGTACAGGTCGATAACTTTTAATTTTTAACTATTAATTCATCAAGTTCCACTGTTGCCTGATATAGTTTAACCTTTCGCCCAGAAAGGGCAATCGCAAAGTGCTATCAACCCAGGGTAAAGCAAAGCGACACCCTGGGTTTCATAGTATATGAACAAAAAACGCCCTGAAGGGGCAAAAGCCTTACTGAAGGACAATGCTCTATTCTTGTGCGTACAAGCGATATTCATGCTTTTGCCCTTTCAGGGCGTTTTTCTTTGTTTTCTTTGCTTTCTTGTTAATCTATGACACATCCCGAATGTTCGAATCGTTCGAAGGTTTCTATAGGGAATTTAGAGGAATGAAAAGAATTCTACTATCAAGAAAGAAACGTTTCTCTAATTTCTCTGTTTTCTTGTTTGTACATAGAATTAGTCTGCCTGTGCCAATGGAAAATAATTTCAAGAATGATTCTGAATGATGGAGAATTCTTGTCAATTCAAGCATAAGGAGTAGAATAACCCAAATAATCCAGTAAACATTTGGAGATTTCGAAAAATATCTTTACCTTTGCACCGAAATAATCATTCAATCTACTACTACAATATGGAACAGAAACGTTACATCAACCCGCTGACCGATTACGGATTCAAAAAGGCATCTTCTTCCTCAACTTCACCTTGAAGGGGTTTGAACCTCGAGAATTACGCACCATACAACTTAAGGTGGACGAAACTGGAGAGATTTTCTCCGACAAACTGAAGGCATTTACCCTTGAGTTACCCAGCTACAAGAACAAACCTCAGTCGGAGTGTAAAACAAGAATTGACTATTGGTTATACAATTTGGTAAATATCGACACAATGAAGACAACTATTCCATTCCAGTCACAGCAGCCGATATTCAATAAAGTCGGCAATATTCTTGACTTGATCAATATGACTCCAGAGGAACTGGAGCGCTACAACATTAGTCTTGATACATACCGTACTAATCGTGCGGCCATGCTCAATGAACATGCAGAGGGTGTTGAAGAAGGACTTGCCAAAGGTCTTGCTAAAGGACGAGCTGAAGGACGAGCCGAAGGACGAGCTGAAGCATTTCGTGAACTATATGATAAAATGAAAGCGCAAGGACTCTCTGATGATATAATTTCCTCTATTCTTGGAAATTAGTCCTCAATACTTATTGGCAATCTTATCCTCAAGAACGGTAAGCCAAGTATGTATCTTTTCTCTGGAGGCTACTATTCCTTCAATGGAGACAAGAAACCTTAGTGCCATTACTATATCGCCGACTACCAGGGGAATATCCGACAGGTAGTGAATGCCGGCAACAATGGAATCGAGCAGAATACCCATTACTACCCTTATGGCGAGTTGATTAGTGATATTAGCACCAATCCGAATGTGCAGAAATACAAGTATGGAAGCAAAGAGCTTGATCGCTCCTTTGGCCTCGATCTCTATGATTTCCATGCCCGTCTGCATGATGCAAAACTGGGCTGCTTTACCAGCATAGACCCATTGGCAGAGGACTTCACTTGGCTCACACCATACAATTATTGTGCTGGTGATCCGGTGAATTGTGTAGATCCGGATGGAAGACGACCTATATATGATATGAATGGGAATTTCCTAGGAACGGATGATGGTGGATTACAAGGTGACTATATAGTAATGAACAAAGATAATTTCACTCAAGGAATGACCAACGAGGAAGCCCTTAAGTATAGCACATGTTATGTTGACGAGGAAACAATAAAAACAATCGAAGACCATTACAAAAATCTACCTAATCGGCCAGATTGGGATGGCGAACTTACATTGGAAGAAGCAAATGAATGGTTTAGAAACGGTAAGGGAGATCCCTTATTTGTAAATGCTTCCAAAGTTGATCTTTCCAATTATAAGTCTCTTGGGGATGACTATATTGGAAAAAATTATACTTTCAACACCTTATTTTCGTCAAAACATGGCCGCATTTTTGGTAATTTAAATTTTAAGCGAATCCCAGACGATAGAGTTAAGATATCTAAAGACATCTATGATTTCGACATTAAAGAATGGAGTAAATATCCAGTTAGAAACATTTTAACAATCATAGGTTCTTGGGTTGCAGGTGATGGGAAATCCTATAACATTTAACTTTTATGGCTCTAATAAATTACAAAAAAAATGAAAATAAGATATATATTTTTACTAATACTAATCTTGTTTATAGTAGAATTATGTAGAGAATCCTCGCATGATTCACAAGATTTTTCTGAAACATCGAGACGTATATCTGCAAATATCTGGATAGAGCCTTACCATGACCGTTGGAATACAGATTCCGTGATTTTTACATCGCAAAATAATAATTATATTCCCATTAAAATATTGGATTATCGCAATAACGATACTTTAATTGTGGTAAAACAGAAGGGTAAGCTAAGAATGCCTTATTATTTGTCGGCACAAAAAATTGATTATCCTGATACCGAAGACAGCATCTACTATTGGATGATTATAGTACCAGTTGATTCTTTTATTGGTCCCTTAACACATGATTCAATCTCAACATTATATAATTATTATCATGTTGATGAATCCTCACGATTATAATTATCTACAGTTAAATACACTACTATTCCGAAAATGCAGATACATATGCCGAGAAGAAAAAATGATAATTCAGCACAAATGGAAACCTGCCGTTTCGACTTCGCAGATGGTGACGACAAGAACAAAGAGCATGCCTATAATGGTAATGGAGCTTTGACCATGGACCTCAATAGGAGTATTGATAATATCGAATATGATCTGTTGGGAAACCCTATCAAGCTAACAATGGAGGACAATACCAAAAGAATAGAATACGTCTATGCTGCTGATGGAAGAAGGTTGAAAACGAAACATTCCTATATCTCCTATGTTACCAAGCCAAGGCTTCATCGTGAGATCTTTTCAGATTCAATAGAATATATTGGCAATCAAATCCTCAAAAACGGCAAGTCCAATAATAGTGGCAAAAAAGGTTTGACGAATGCAGAACTTAAGAATAAAGCTGCTGCAGAAGTTTCTCAAAAGCATCAAGCTATTAATGATTTTCAAACTAAAGGATTGACAGTAATTGGCATTACGGATCCTGTTAATCCTTTAATACAAAAAACAATCAATGATAATTGTAAATAATCATGACTATTTTAAGTCTGGACAAACCTATAAGGATGTCATTTTTGCTATAATAGAAGTACTCGGATTCTTTCTATTATTCGGTATTCCTTTCATATACTTTTCTAACTCTATTCTATTAGTGGTTTGGATTCTAATTAATGCAATTTGGGCATTCGATGAATATAAACAATATTCTCACGCAAAAAAGATAATTGTATCAAGGGATGGAATTAGAGTCATTGAGAAAATAGGCGATAATATTCGATCTGATTTTTATGACTGGGAAAAAATATCTAGTGTTGAATACTGCTATTCTCGTAATATTCGAGGTGGAGGCTATTTTTTAACAGTTTATATTGAATCTTTTTCTACTAGTTGGAATGGCACAAAAAAAGAAAACTTTTCTATCGTTTTTTCTTTGTCAGAATTTCAGCCTTTTTTAGATAGAGATTCTTTTGTAAAACTTGTAAGATTGATTTATTGTCAGTTTTTTCGTAATATTTTTCCCAAAAAACATCAGTATAAAAATACAAGCATTTCTGATATTGATATAATTTTGTCGAATATTTGCAAAGAGAAGAATAAAATATATAAGTCAAAAAGAATATTATGATCATAAACTTGGAAGTAACTACTCAGGCCTCCACCAATCAACGTTCTGATTCTATTTTACTAGAACCAGAAGGAATGTTGACAATAGAGAAGCCTAGAAACTGAGAATGGATAGAAACATTTCTTTGCTTTCTTGTTAGTCTATGACACATCCCGAATGTTCGAATCGTTCGAAGGTTTCTACAGGGAATTTAGAGGAATGAAAAGAATCCTACTAACAAGAAAGAAACGTTTCTTTGGTTTCTCTAGTTTCTTGTTAAAAATAAACCTGTCCAAGCAGAATGATTTCAAGAATGATTTAGAATGATGGAAAATCCTTATCTACACAAATGATAGGAACAGAAAGAGTAAAAATATGGTGGCATCATCGGCAACTTGTCATCAAACCAAGAGGCACAGAAGTATAAGTAAAGCGGGAAGGCTCTCGCAGCCATAGAGAAATTTGATAGACCGGACCCGTTGGCAGAGAATGTTGCCAACTAATCTTCTCCTCTTCTTTGAGTTATTATTGAATCCCGTCGAGATGATACACAAGATTCAGGCTTACTTATCGAACTTGCGGACTCGCATGTGGCAATAAGGTTCGCAACCAGTTTTTTCGTAATACCGTTGATGATACTCCTCTCCGATGTAGAATTTCTCTTCGGGGAGGAGTAATGTATTGACCTCATCGCCCATGTCGCGGAGGAGCTGCATGACCTTCTCTGCAATCTGCTTCTGGGTCTCATTGCGATAGAAAAGACAACTGCGATACTGAGGGCCAAGATCAGGACCGACACCATCGGTTTGGGCTGGATCGTGAATCTCGAAGAAGAGCTTACAGAGCGATTCATAGGAGACAATCGTAGGATCAAACTCCACAATGACGGCTTCCACATGGTGAGTCTTATGATCTCGGACATCGGCATACGATGGGAAAGCCTCTTCCCCACCTGTATAACCAGCCAACGTCCGCACCACACCTTTCTGCTTTTCGAACTGATGCTGGGTTCCCCAGAAACAGCCACATGCAAAGATTCCTACCTCCAGGTTGGCGTCTTCTGGAGCCTTATACAAATCGATTCTACTACAAGCTTCAATCGCAGCACGAACCATCTCCAGAGCCTTGCCATGTTTCTGCTGGAGATCCGGATAAGCCTTTCCTCGTGCATAATTGTGCTGCAGATCATTGTACTTGACCTGAAGGGCAATCGGATTCCCGGAATCGATGACTCGTTGCACATATTCAAAATAGTCCGTTCCCTTCTCGTGAGTAAGCAGACGAAGAGCATTGACCACACCAGTAGGAATACCTCGGTCAAGCAGATCCTGAAAAGTGAAATCAGAGTCCTCCACTACATCGTGAAGGAAGCCTGCCATCTTCTCTTCGTCAGTATGTCCCATCAAACCAACAGTCAAGGGATGAAGAATAACAGGATAGCCATCGCGGTCAAGTTGACCGGCATGGGCTTGGGTTGCAATAGCAAGAGCTGTATCAATAGGATGCATATTCGGTTGGTAAAAAAAGTATTCAAACATTAACACAAAAGGATGCGCCGAGGTGCATCCTTTGTGTATCCCAATTAATTATCTTTTTACAAAACTTGATGTTCGTTTTTTGATGGTGCAAAGATAGGGATTTTCGTCAACATGACCAAAAAAAATCGACGAACGACACGATTTTATCGACGAACGACAACACGCCCTTTCGAAATCTGCCATTTTTCGTTGTTTTGAGCCATTTTTCCAGTCAGATCTACAGACTTGTCCGAAATAGGGAAATCAGGGGTCAAACACGCTGTTATGTCCGAAATTGCATTCTTCGACTCATTCATCAGACGCTCATATTCAATAGCAGCCAGAATGAAAGCACCCAAAACCTTACCTTCTGTATAGTTAGTCACACGAGTGACATCGCTTCCCAACAGATAGTACGCAGCCGAACCATCACGATTGGTACTGTTGCCCAATCCAGCCGAAGCGCAACTGTTTACCAGAGTATAAGTTCCATCAGATTTCAACTTTACAAACTCATTGATAAAGCCCTGATAGCCCTTGATGGCCACACCACGATATTCATCGGCCGAGAGATAACCCAAACGGACAGCCTTCAGATAAGCAGCCGTAAAGATAGCAGAAGCAGAACTCTCCAAATAGTTGTAGGTACGAGTATAACTCTTGCCCTGATAGGTATCGGCCGAGAAGGTATTGTCGTAGGCCAACAACTGATACCAACAACCCGTTTTAGCATCCTGACGAGCCTTCAGACCTGCAGACAGTTTCTCAAGATACTGCATCAGTCGGGTACGGCAATCCACACTATATCCAGCCAACGAACTCTGTGTTGGCGCATACTCGATGTCGGTAGGAATCATTTCGAGCACATCGACCAAAGCAAGCATATACCAGCCACAGGCGCGTCCCCAGTATTCTTGCGATCTGCCAGTTACCGGATCTGCCCAACACTTGGCTTTTTCGCCAGTAGGATCAGCAGAGAAAGCATGCCAAAGCAACTGCTTGTCTGCGTCCCACAGATAATGCCAAGTGATATCAAACTGACGGGTAATAGTCATCCAATCATTGAATTCGGTGTCGATACGATAGCCATTCTGCAACAACTGGCCCAAAAGAGCAGGTCCCATGTACTGGCCGTCGCACCACATCTGGTTCGGATAACTGCTCTTGTGGTACCAGCCTCCAGCAGCATCCTCCTTTACCGATCGGTCAATAACGAAATTCTGATTGGCATCAGACAAGCCCTGGATAGCCTTCTGCATCGCAGACAGAGCATTTTGGTTGGTTGCTGGATTAGCGATCGATTCGAAAGCTCCGTCCTTTCGAGTAAGCTCAAGCAAGGTCGGGTACATCTTGGTCGCATTCAGATTATCCAAACTTCCGCCTGTGGTAGGAACAGATTCCGCAAAACGATTCGCATAATCCTCTACCATATAATACCACGCACGTGCGAAGGTAGAATCCTGATAGTAAGCCGCACCCTCGATCAATGCTTTAGCAACAAGACCAGGCACATAGTCAAACTTCAGATTCTTGCTTCCAGCGCTCTCCTTCAACAGGTTTCCGTCAGCATCGTAAACATTGAAACCCATGAGTTTGGTATTGGCATAGAAGTCATTGATTCGACTATCAATGATCAACTTGGAATAGAGTTTGGTACTATCGAACTTAACATCCGTGTAGGCGGCAGCCTCTTCTGTCTGCGTATTTCCATTCGAGACACAAGACGATGACAACATGACTATTGCTCCAACAAGCAAAAACTTAGAATACGACATAAAAAAAATACAGTTTTCGGGTAATAACTAATAACTTTTAATTTTTAATTTATAATTCTGTAAGCAATGCAGTTCACGGTCTCTTGGTATGAACGATAATGGCACCGTTTGCACCACGCGAACCATAGATAGAAGCATCCTTCATGACCTCAACATTATCTACATCGTAAATATTCACAAAGCGGAGATTATCGACCACGACTCCATCCACAATAAAAAGTGGATCAGTCGAAGCATAAATCGTGTTTCTGCCACGGATGATGGCCGTTGTATTGCCACCGAATCCATTGGACGAGATGTTTAAGCCCGGAACCAGACCACTCAGAGCTGCCAGAAGATCAGTTTGACCGGTGCGGCGTAGCATCTCACCTGTTATTCCATTGCTCGCCGTGGTTTGTTCACGACGTTTCACATATCCATAACCTAAATCTACCAACTCCAGATCTTCGTTGGCCTCTTTCACCATCTGGTCACCCAAGCGGATACGAATACTGCGACGAGTTTCGACCGGAATGAGATACATACGCTTGTCGAAAAGGATATGAATCGTATCGGTTTTCTGGACGTTGGTCAAACCGAATCGACCATGTTTGTCGGTCTTCGCATAGAACGATGAACTGACCACGTAAACTTTCGCTCCTTTGATCGGATTGCCCAACAAATCGGTCACGACACCATTGAAGGGGACTCGTTTTGAGGTATCTTGAGCAGAACACACGGCAAAGAGAGAAAACAAAACGATGGTAAATAGTTTTTTCATAGTTTATCACATTAGCCGTGGCAAAGATAAGGAAAATCGCCCGATTATACAAAAAAAGTGGTCAGATATTTGTCTTTTTATTCAAAAATTATCATCTTTGCGCAAATTAATCAAATTCCAACGCATTTGGGAATGAAAAATCTTATATTATCAGCTTGTCTGCTGGTTGGTGCCGTACTATCACTCTCGGCCCAAGACCGATGGCTAAAGCGTTATGAAAACTTCAACAGTAAATATCCACAGGAACGCGTGTGGATGCACTTTGATAACCATGCCTACTTTCAAGGAGATACCATCTGGTATGCCTGTTATGTGATGAGTGACAACATGCAGCGTCATGCTCTCGCCAAGCAACCCTTGGATCTGCCTCTCAGCCGAGTCCTTTACGTCGAACTCCGTTCACCCGAAGGTTTGTACCTTTGGCGCAATGTTCATTACGTACAGGACAATGGCACTTGTCAGGGCTACATACACATGCCCGACTCACTCTTTGCCGGCTTCTACGAAGTACGAGCCTATACCGCCTGGATGCTCAACTTCCGCGATGATCTGGCACGCGACAAAGAGGACGACAGCAATCCGTGGAAATGGTGGTGGAAGTCGGAGGTTCCTGTGCGCGACAATACAGACTATACCTATACCGATTCTGAACGTCTGCTGGGTGACCAAACCACCAATCACTACAACGGCGAATTGGTCGAAAAGAACGATGGTTATGGATTCCGATACTATGTCAAACCTTTTATCCCTCGCAACGGAGAAGAACCAGGCGTATTGCAGCAGAACAATACCTACGATGCCAAAGGTATGACCAATCAGGACATTCAGCATAGTTTTCTCTATGCGCACAATCCACGCGTGTTTTCGCGTGTTCTGCCTGTCTATACACGCATCTCCGGACGTCCGGAACTCCGTACAATGAAACAACGACAGAAGATGCATACTGGAGTGGGATTCTATTACAATGACCACCCTTCGGTCGATTTCTATCCAGAAGGTGGTCATTGGGTCCGCAATACACGCAGTCATCTGGCATTCGAAATGCGCGATGGTCGCGGACAACACATCTCTCCGTCGAACATACTCATCAAACACAAAGATGGAACAAGCACGGCACCCGAAAACCGTCTGCACCGTGGACGTAACCTCTTCACAACCGACCTTGAGTTCTGGAGACACTATACCAAAGACTCCAAACTCTCGTTTGACCTTCGCGGACAATCCTACACTTTCGATCTGCCTATTCCCGACGAAAAGGGTGTGGCCCTCTGCTGCGAATGGCAGGGAGACAGTCTGATTCCCCAAGTAACAGCCTCGGGCATTGATCCGGCAGCCCTCCGAACTGTCATCGTGTCGCATGGTACAGAAGGACGCAAGGTGGGTGTCAACGAGGTGATTGTGTACGATACCTTAGCCAACCTTTTGGCCAGCCGACTCTTCTTTGTCTATCCGAAGAGCAATGAATGGCAGAAGGCTAAAGTCGAGATGAAAAAGGGAAAAGGAGCTATTGAGAAAGTATCAATCAACAGCGTTCCCAATGCCCATATATCGGTCGCTGTGATCGATGCCGACGACAAAGGATTAAACTATGGTGCAGGTAATATCCTGACGGGCATGTTGTTGAGTAGTGAGGTCAAAGGCTTTATCGAAGATCCCGACTATTACTTTGCAGATCAAAGCCAGGCTCGCCGTGATCAGCTCGATCTGCTACTGCTCGTTCAAGGTTGGCGCCGCTACGAGTGGAACTGCATGACGCAGCGTTTGGGCACACATTTCTACCCCTACTACAAAAACGAGCAAAAGCTCGAGGTTTCGGGTGAGATTCTCTCTTTGACCAATAAACAGCTCAAGAAGCCGTTGTTCTTGAATACCCAAATTACCTATAATAACAAATACATTGTAGATGCAGTAGGAGACATCGGTATCGATGGCAGATTCTCCTTCCCGCTTCTACCCGTCACCGGCGATATCCTCATGACCTTGCGTGCCTATAAAGATTCGGCAGATATGGAGAAAAAGAAATTGCACTACACGATAGGCAAAGGATTCCGTTATCGCATCTGGAAACAACGAGCCATCTCGCCCACGCCTAAGGTCTATGACTTCTACGAATCGACAGACAAAGATGTTTCAGCATTCGACGACACATTGGCTGTCTATCGTCTCGACGAGGTTAGTGTCAAGGACAATGGCAGCCACAAGCTTGATCTGAGCCAACCTCTGGTACGCTACAACATGATCGACTATCTGGATTTCCTTAATGATGTCTCTTATCGATACATCGGCAATGCAGACTCTGTCGATTATGAAGACAATTTCACCTGTCAGTTTATCCCTTATTGGACACGACTGAACTTCATGCGTACGAATGGTATCAGAGCTTCTTTCAATCGCAAGATTCGAGGAGATATCAAGTTAGACAATGCCACAGGCGATACCGTACCACGTCATCAGGGTTTCTATGTTGAGAATCCTACCCGCCTGTTTGTGGACAGTGTCGAGTGGGATGAACTCTGGAAGGAAAGGTTATTCTACGATCCAGACCATCCGCTCAACAATAACTCGCTTCGCTATGGTGAGATTTCATTCTATTCGGATCTGCTGGATCGCAGCCGCTTCCTGTCCGATGGAAAGCGACATGACATCGACGAACTTCATATCAACCTATGTTCCAAGAATCGTCTTTCCATATCCGATCTTACACTCAAGTACGAGGTTATTAGAATCCATAGTTTCCAGAAACCGGCGCAATTCTATAACGAACAAAACGCAGGATCTGCCCATGCTATGGATCCTTTCCGTCGCACTCTATACTGGAATCCCTCACTCCAGACAGATGCCAATGGTCATGCGATGTTCGATTATGTGCCTAAGTCTCCGAACCAAAAGGTCGTCATTACCATCAATGGCATAGCCCCAGATGGCACATTGATTCACTTTGAGCAATAAAAAAGTAGTGTGCCGTCTCATGGGCTTGTATATCAAACTCAAAGAAGAGGAGAAGAGAAGAAGTTTTTTTCCTTAGCACCTAACTTCTATTCTTCAAATCTTCTTGAGAATATTATAAAAACTCATCGAGACAATACTCTAGTGCATCATCTTGATGTGATTAAATAATAACTCACACAAAGACACTAAGAAGACGAAGGCCTGCGGCATATTGCCTTTGTGAACTTGATACCCTTTGTGATAAATTCAGACCACACAAAGATGACTAAGGGGGAAAGACTTTTTGTCTTCGTGCCTTAGTGTGAGTTTATATACAACACATCGAGACAACACTCTAGTGCATCATCTTGATGTGATTAAATAATAACTCACACAAAGACACAATGAAGACGAAGGCCTGCGGCATATTGCCTTTGTGAACTTGATACACTTTGTGATAAATTCAAACCACACAAAGATGACTAAGGGGGAAAGACTTTTTGTCTTCGTGCCTTAGTGTGAGTTTATATACAACTCATCGAGACAATACATTAGTTGCACTTGAAACTTGAATAAATGACTTGAAATTACCGGAAAAGATCGTAATAGTCAATATCGATAATAGTCAGAACCGTGTCGCGTACATCCTTATAAACATACGAGAAGTGAACATCCTTCTCCTTGATCTCCTCTTTGCAAGAATTGATCAAAGGACTTTCACGCAGTCCTTCCACTGTATTGTTCTTCGTCTGGAACCAATCCTCTTCCGTAAAATCCGACTTTTCGGCTTTGGCTTCAAGGGTAATGACATTGATTACATAATTATCCTTGACCATTCCATCTGTTAGCCACAGGTTGCCACCAATCTGTACCGGATAGGTTGTCTGATCGATCTCCACCTGCGACATTTCGAGAACCGAATACGGCTTGATTTCGCCCGATTTCAGTTTATTGGAGATCTCTTTCATCTTCTGTGCCGAAATGGTCAAAGCACCCAGACTCTTTCCCTCCTTATTCTTATAAACATACTTGATACCCATATCTGCATCCATAAAACCTGCCACAATCTTTTCGTCAAGACTGGCAATAGTACGGGCATAATTCTTGTCGCTATTCAGAATACTGTCGGCTTGGATCATGTTCTGTTCCTGATCGACCAAGCAATCATAAACAACCAGATCCTCCTTCACATTCACATCCTGAATAATCAGGTTGCCCGCATCCATGGGCAATTCGTTCTTCATCTCTGCGATTTCGGCGCAGATTACGGCTCTATGAGGGTTCTTTTCCTTACAGCCACTCGTCACACAGGCCAATACCATCAGGTATGCGACCTGTTCCATTATTTTCTTCATAAGCTAAAATTTTTCAAAACATCAATGATTTCTGCAGGTTTCTCGACGAAAGTCGTTCCTCCATGTTCCAAAAGAAAATCCTTCGAACGGAAGCCCCACAGCACCGAGATACAAGGCAATCCGGAATTTCGGGCTGTCGCAATATCTACATCCGAATCGCCGATATAAACAGCCTCCTCTTTCGTTACATTCAACGCATCGAGAGCTTTCCAAACCATATCGGGAGCCGGTTTGCGTGCCATTTCCGGACGTTCACCAATGGCGACCTCCATCGTTGTCTTGAAGTATTCGTCGTAGAGTTCATCCACTCCACTCTGCAGCTTGTTGCTGACCACAGCCATCCTATACCCCATGGACTTCAACACTTCAAGCGTTTCGAGAATACCGTCGTACAAGCAAGTATTGTCTTTGCAATGAACCATGTAATAGGACTTGAACGAGGCGAATACATCTTCGAACTGTGGATTCTGCTCACCATCGGGTACCGAGAGTTGAATCAACCTGCGCACACCATTGCCCACAAACTGACGAATCTCATCCAACGTATGTTCGGGCATGCCATAGGTACGCAAGGCATGATTGGTCGCAAGAGCGAGATCCTGCAAGGTATCCAGCAGAGTTCCATCCAGATCCCATACAATCGTAGTTATCTTTTGCTTCATTTCTTCTGATTTTTTGCGCGCAAAGATACTAATAATCCGTCAAAAGACAAAATTATCGAGCCAAAAAGAGAAAGGTATCAGTTTCTACCGATCATTTTCTTTTCATATTCTTCGCATCTTGCGTCAAACTGTTCGATCGTTATCTCCTCATTCCACAACTCATGAGCATTCTGATTATATACTTTCAGATAATCCAAAATTCGGAACAAAGACATTGATTGAGTAGAAATATCTGTCAACATATAGACTATCTCTGGCTCCATCAGCATTTTCAAACACTCCTCGCGCGACATTATTCGCTTGCCATCTTTCCAATATCTGAAGCTTTCGCGCTCAATCTTTTCCTTCTCCCGATTGATCGACTCATTCAAGGTTTCGGCATAATTCAGGGTTTCGAACATCTCGCCAAGCACATCAGCAAAACTACCCAATACCTTTTGACTATTGATGTTCTGTTTGAAACCAATCTCGACCGATTTACTCTCGAACAAACACCAACTGACACCCATGACGTTGATCAGTTTCACCAAGACATCAGACGGCACACTGTCCAGATTATCGGGCAAATTATTCTGGCAAATCCAAAGCAAAGAGTCCTGGTACTTCAGGGTCCCCGTAACATTCTCAAGATCCCTGATTCTGTTTTCGATATTTTTGAAACTTCGATTCACCAGCACCTCGGCCTTGGCTTGGTCGTCTCGACGATCCAACCACATTGATACGCCAAACGTAAGCACAATGCCCAATACTGTAGCTACAAAGTTGCTCCAGAATGAACTCATCCATTCCTTGTGACGCACGAAGAATCCCTTTATTTTATTAATTACAGACATTGAATTTTATTTTTAATTTCGCAAACAAGATTTATAAGTCAAGTATATTTCAATTCACACAAACTTTATAGTACACCTCATCTTCATTGGCGAGTACTTCGTTTCTGCGATGATCGATTTGGATGGCGATGATCTTCTTCCGTTGTCCTTCGACATGAATTGTGTCGTTGGTATGAGGCACATCCTCTTTGCGCAAAGCATAGAGGAAAACATCGAAAGGATCATCTCCCGGATTGGCAGAATCTGCCGGTTCATAGATATTCCAGATATAAACCATATTAAAAGGATAAGAGAAAAGGAGAAAGGATAAAGGAAAAGGGATAAAGGGAGAAGCCTCTTTTTACTTCACCCTTTATTATTTTCATTTCACTACGCAAGTGGAGCTTGCACTACAACCCGAGAGGGCAGCATCGTACATAGCCTCGACCGAGATGGCTGGCAGATAATACTGGCCGGCATAAGTGGCCGAAAGATTCATCCGAATCGTAACGCTCTCACCAATGCGAAGGCGATCCACATACGACAGCAGACGGTCATCTCGCTGATCCTGATAGCTGATACTACCAGATGGACTGAACGAAAGAATCTCCCAACCAGCCGGAAGGATATGCGTTACTGCCAGATTCTCCAACTCCTTTCCGCTGGTATTACGCACAGTCACACAAGCCTTGAATGTTGTGCTTTGTGCCAACGATGTCGGGTCGAGCGACTGATCCTTGTCGGTTGTATAAACCACCGATACATCCAGACCGTTGTCATTATGATCCACAGGACTCTGGATAGCGTCGCCCTGAGTTGTGTAGGTCAGATAGATCGGAGCATCGCCCTTGTTCTGAAGCATGATCTTGCACTTGTTATCCGACAGATCCAGGCATTTCGTCCAACTGTACTTTTCACTCTTTACATCGGCTACCGATTTTCCATTCATTTCGGCTGCAATGTTCAAGCCACTTCCCACCTGATTCTTCTTGTAATACTGCGACAAGGCTACAAGCGAAAATGAAGTTCTTGTAGTGGACAGCCAGCTGTCGGACATCAGCTCCTTTCGGATCTTTTCGACTGTTTCATGTGCCTGCTGATCATCAACTGCAGTTAGAGCCAACAATTGCGTAATATCTTCTTGAAGCATGTAGAAGCCGGCATGTACAGCCGACGCATTCTTAATCAGATCACGAGCCACATCTGTACGTCCGCTCTTGGCATAAGCTCCAGCCAACAGATAGCAAGCACTTCCCGACAATTGCGAACAATGCTCTCGCATACGATTCATTGCACCCAATTCTGGAGACTGCAAGACAGACAAGACATAAAGGCCATAGGCTACCTCATTGCTGCGTCCCTTGTCCGAAGTCCACTCGTTAGCCTGGGCCGAGACATAATTCTTCAGACGACGCATCATATCTTCTGGGATATAATAGCCACGCGAAGAGGCTTCGTGCAAGAAATGAAGTACATAAGCGGAACTCCAGATATGACTGATCTTGCCTCCCGGCCAATACGACATGCCACCATCGGCAACCTGGAACGAAGGGTAGCGCGCAATGCAGTTTTTGATATTGGTCTCAATCTCCTTCTGCTGGTCAGCATAAAGAACAGAGAAGTCGCCCAGATATAATTGTGGGAAAGCTTTCGAGGTAGTCTGTTCGACACAGCCGTGAGGATAAGCAATCAACTGTCGCAGACGAGACATCATGTTCAATGGCTGGATGGCAGAAACATCCATCAGCAATTGGAAACCATCATCACCAGGCATGGCGAGTTCCTTCTGCCACTTGCTACCCGGAGCAATCGTCTCAACAACCGTATGGAACAACTTATGTGCCACTTTACGGATAGGTACCTCGGTCACATAGTCGGCTTTGTGTCCACTGCCCGAAGCAACCAGAGTGATTTTGGCAGGAGAGCTTTGTCCTACCTCTTTGACTCGGAATTGAACAGTCTTGTCGCCAGCCTCGCTGAAGTGGACGCTTTGGCTCTTGTCTCCAACAATCTGCATACCTGCAGAAGTCGAAAGGCTTACCTTGACATCCCCCAAAGCCTGAGTTGCAAAGAGGGTAGCAGCTACAGTCACTTCGTCGCCCTTACCGATCTGTCGTGGCAGGGTAGCGATCATCATCAATGGCTTACGGACCAGAACAGATTTCTCAGCCGAACCATAGGCAGCGCCATCTCCTGCCACCACCATGGCACGGACTCGTCCATTGTAGTTTGGTACAGCAATGGTATGGGTACGCTTTTCTCCCCTATTGAGTGTAAATGGTCCGGCAAAGTAAACCATCGGAGTGAATCGGTTTACGATTGCCTTTGGACCATTGTTCAAAGCCTCGTCACCACCAATGCTGAACATCTGCTCGATACGTCCACCAAAGGCTCCGTTGACATGACTGTACAAATCCCAGAAACGTACGCCCAAAGCCTCGCGGGCATTGAAGAGTGCCCAAGCATTCGGAGTCTTGAAACGTGTCAGATCCAACAATCCTTCGTCCACGATGGCCAACGTATAACCCATCGGACGACCCTCCTTCTCGCTTACAGTCACCTGTACCTTGGTTTCTGGCTGGAATTCATCGGCGCAGCTGATTTGAGGATTCAGGCGACTCTTGTCCGATGTGACCGAAACTGGCACGATACCATACATACGAATCGGCATATCATTGATTGTCTGCTGATAGGGTTGTACGAGCGAAACTGCCACATAGACATTCGGCATCATCTCGTCGGTTATATCAACGACAAATTCAGAACGCTCCTCCTGACACGGATAGTTTTGGAGAGAAAGAATCCTCGAACCATTACAAATGCTGACAATCGCACGGCTACCCTTTTCCGATGGTACGCTGATGTGCATCTTCTCTCCTGGAGCATACTCTTTTTTATCGGTAGTGATAGTGAGGGCTGTTGCATTGTCTTTGCCATCGGCGCTGCGACGAGAGGTCATCCATGGCCAATCAAAATAGGAGAGCACGCCGGTCGAATGACCTCCCTCCTTGTCTTGCGCTACAATCAGATAGGTTCCCCAGTTGGCTTCGGTCATGTTGAGCGTAAAGGAACCCTGTCCCATCGCATCGGTCAATACGGTGAGTGTCTTGACCGGTTTGTTGTAGCTTCGGGTTGTATAACCAGCCAGATTATCCTGCGAAGAATGCCACCACCAGTACCATTCAACCTTATAGACCTCAACTTGAACTGCCGTATTGCCGACTGGCTTGCCATCTTTATCGACCGAAACAACCGAATAGTTCTGATCCTTGTCGGTTTCCAGATGCGACTGACGGCTTTGCGATGGAGCCTTGATGCCAATAAACTGACGATATGGTGAGACCAAAGCGCGAACGCCATCCACACTGAACTCTCCCGATGGCTCATAGACATGAGTGACCAGATTAGCCGCCAGCATACCAGGAGCCTTCTTGTCGGTCTGGAAATTCATACGGATGTCTGCATGACCTGAGGCATCGACGGAGCCCTTGCCCACCTCGATTTCGGAGGTTTCGAAGGTCTTTGTCGGATCGTCGAACACAAAGCCTTTCCATTCCTTGAATGAGGTCGTTGTCGATACAATGGTGGCTGATACATCATACTTCAGTCCACCTGCCTGATTGCCATTCAGCCATTCGGTGTGCAGACTGGCAGAGTTCGTGCCTGCCGAGAGAGTTCCTTCCGGTAGTTTCAAGTCAATCTTCAGTCGGTTCGGTTTGATGGCTTCAATACGAATGCTCTTGTCGAACGAAACACCACCCACACTGATCTGTGCATTCCAGATACCGGTTGGGGCATCGGCTGCCGTAGGGATGGTAAAAGCATAGATACCCATGGCGCCCGAAGTCTTGGTGAGTCGGTTGGTGACCTGACCTAACGGATTGGAGAGTTTCAGAGTAACCGGGTGCTCGGCTGGCAGAGTGTGATTGCGGTCATTGAGCATAAAACCGATGTGGAGGGTATCTCCTGGACGCCACACACCGCGTTCTCCATAGATATAGCCCTTCAAACCGCGTTGCACAACATCGCCTGAAACATCAAAAGTACTCGTCGATAAGGCAGAGCCTTCGGCCAATTTCAAATACGAGACATCGTTGCCCTTGCGTGCTACAAGATAGTGAGGCTTACCCAATCGTGCATTATAGTCCAAAGTAGCGATTCCCTCGCTGTTGCTCTTTTCCTCCCCGATCTTCTGTTGCTGGAGGTTAAAGATTTCCATCCTGACATCGGCCATCGGCTGGGCATCCGGCAGGTTGATGGCAGTAACGGTCAAGCTGTTTCCTTCGCCACGCAAAGCTGTCAGACCGATATTGGTAGCCAGAATGTTCTTGGCGACTGTCTTGGAATCATAGTAATAGGCTGAACCCGGATCTCTACGCAACTGGTAGTAGTTGTCAACCCACCAATGCTCTTCATCGAAAGCCTGGCCGGTATAATACCAATAGCCATTATCGAACCGGTTATTGCTGGACTCCATCACCTGGGCATCGTCGTCGGCCAACTCTTCGCGAGTGCCTTTAGGTAATGTGTCGTTCGGCCAAGCCGATAGACGGGCATCGAGCGACAGTTCGACACGGTACATGGCACCCGGTTCCATCTTGAACTGATCGGTAAGGTCGATGGCAAAGGTATGCCAATCGCTCAAATCCACCCCTTTGTCATCAATAAAGAAAGTCGTGGCACAAACCGGACGGGCCAGATAACTGAAATTGTAGCAACCATCAATATCACCCTCCTGCATCAACGAAGCAACACGGTTGCCAAACACCTTGAATACAAGTACGCGTACGCCACGCATATAGACCGAACGGAACGGAATCAGAATGCGGTCCGATTGTGGCACAATCGCTCCATTGCCCACAAATTCGACCGACGGCTTGTAGTACGAAACAGTAACCGAAGAGACAACCGATGGGGTTATCTTCACATTACTCTTGCTGGTAAGGTTCTTGTCGATGATAATATCGAGTGTCTCACCCTCCTTCAAGTCTCCGAACAACAGGACCTTATTCTTTTCGATGGTGGCCTCAAGCTTCTTCCCTTTCACATAGACCAATCCCTGAACCGAACGCTTCGGATCGAGCATCTTGTTGAAGGTTACTTCGATACATTTGCTATCTCCCTGACGGGTTGTCTGGCTCACTACGGTAAAGATCTTGGTCGATGGAAGCGAAACGGTAGCAATGGTCTGCTCGTTGGCGTCAATTGACCGGTCTGCCTCTTGTGTCAAGGTCAACGTACTCTCGGTGGTCGGATTGACTTTTACTTTAAGTTCATGGTTCAAGCCATCGCCTGAGTGTGTCCAAGACAGCTCTCCCTCCATACTGCAGGTAACATGTTTCTCGACAACCTGTGGCAACTCGCTGTCGGCGGTAATCAGATTGAAGCGCAAGTCATATTGGTCATCGTCGGTCACGTCGAACGATTTCAAACCTCCACCCACGGCAAATGGACGTGTCAGAAACGAGTATTGGAATTCCTTGGCATCAGCAAAGAGTTTGTCTGTGTGGACAATGACTGTATATTTCGTGTTACGCTTCATCTCCTCTTTGGGAGAGAAGACCAATGTGTGCGAATCGGCAAAACTATAAGTTCCATCCACCTTCGGCGACAGTTGCATGACAGCATTCGGCAGAACACTGTCCAACTTGCCTTGGGGCACATCTTCCGAAAATACGATTCGGATATCAGCCTTACGCGAAAGCGTTCCGCTGGTATATGCTGTAATGTACTCGTTGTACTGTGGCACTTCTGGTGCATCGACCACTTTGGAACATTGGCAAAACAGAATGCCAATCATGATCCATAGGATTGATAATTTACTTTTCATTTTTCACTTTACACTTTTCATTTTTCACTTTACACTAAACAAAACCGATCGGCTGTTGCCATGGCCATCAACTATCGTCAAAGCATGCTGCCCCTCGGTGGGCGCAAAAGCCAGTTCATGTTGTTTATTTGTCTGTCCGATGAAGCGGTCATCAAGATGCCAGAAGAGTGTCGCCTCTGCATCATGGCAAACTGCTTTGAAGACCACCTTTTCGCTCTCGCCGCCAAAGTTACGGGGAATCACAATCGTCGAACCATGCTCGGGAGTAATGAAAGAGAGGAACTCCTTCGAGTCACTCTGACAATCCGGACGAAGCGGAGGCAATGACCGATAAGTGGCAGTATGCGCTGCGTAGTAATACTCCGGAACAGGAGGCAAGACAAAACGCGACTCTGTACGAATGTTCGAAACCGATTCTCCCGTACTGTTAACCTGCCAACGTCCATCGGCAGACAGATGTACCCAACGGCAATAAGGACAGACGGATGTCGTCATACACGATTTCGGAACAAACTGCGTCTCGGTATCGGCACAGATGGCAGATGCGATATGTCCGCTGTTTCGACAGATTCTGACGGCCTCCATTTCGTCAAGCGGCTCCTTGAACCACTCTCCACCTTCGAGCAACGAAAAGACATCAAACATCACAGGTGAGGCATAGCCAATACCGGTCATTCCGGCTCGCCCCTCTCCCGTCGAATTTCCAACCCAGACACCCACGGCATAGCGAGGTGTAGTTCCAATCGACCAGGCATCGCGCGACCCCCAGCTGGTTCCCGTCTTCCAGGCAATCCGCTTCATCGAACTGAAGTTCTGCCAGTCAGCCTCCTCTTCCGGACGATTCAAGGCACTCATCGCCTCGTAAGCATTCCAGATGGAGGCCCTCAACAGACGCTGCGTGTCATCGTTCTTCGGTTGCAGCAGTATCTGCGACAACCGGGCATACATGTGCGTCAAATCCCACAAGGTTGCCTCGGCTCCACCCAGAATGATTGAGGCACCATAGTGATCTTCGTCGAATCGCAATGTTGTCATTCCCAACCAGCGCAGCACCGACATAAATCGACCCGTTCCATACTGCGAAAGCATGCGGACCAATGGCACATTGAGCGAACGGACAATCGCCTCGTCGGCAGGAACGACACCACGATAGGTTTTGCTGAAGTTCATCGGCGTAAAACCATTCAGGTTGAGTGGTGTGTCGGCAAAAATCATGCGGGGTGTGATCTGTCCGTCATTCATCATCGCCGCATAGAGAATCGGCTTGAGCAGACTGCCCGGACTCCGTTCGCTACGGATATTATCGACTTGCGATGTGGCAGTCACTTGACTGCTGTTGCCAACATAAGCTAACACTTGGCCACTTTCGACATCGAGCACCAAGACAGCAATATCGCTGATGAAATTGGACTTGTAGCGCAAAGAATAACGATCGGCCAGATCTTGAACAAGCAGCTGTAGGTGCAGATCAACCGTCGAACGCATCAATTCACCTTCGTGCTGACGGGCCAGATTAGCCAACAGATGCGGTGCCCGGTTGGGAATGGGCAAGGGAACTTGGGGCAAAGGTTCGTCCATGGCCAACGATAACTCTTGCGTGGTCAGCACTCCCTTATCGCACAAACGGCGCAACAACGCATCGCGCTTGTTCTTCAACACCTCTCGGTTGCGACTGAGGTGGATCAACGCAGGCGAGTTGGGGAGTACTGCCAACGTAGCATTCTCGGCCCACGAGAGGTGATTGGCGCTACGGCCAAAGTATCTCCAGGCTGCTGCTTCTACGCCTACGGTATTTCCACCGAAGGGTGCATGCGAGGCGTAAAGCCGCAAGATCTCCTCTTTACTGTATGTACATTCTATGTCGAATGCCCACAGCATCTCGATGAACTTCTGCCAGAGGTTACGTTGCTGATTGTGTCGTGCCATGCGTGCCAGCTGCATGGTCAGCGTGCTTCCTCCCTCAAGCACATGCTTTCCTCGTATATTATGGAGCATAGCACGACCGATCGACAACGGATCTACTCCTGGATGATATCGGAATCGGCGATCTTCGAATTCGACAATACATTCGGCGAACTTGCGCGACAGACTGTCTGCTTCTGGAAATCGCCATTGTTCATCGGCCGATATTCTGGCTCCAAGTAGTTCTCCGTGGCAATCGGTCACTACGGTCGATGTCGGATCTCGAAACAACGGACGTGGCACCCATAGATGCAATGCCAGCAAAGAGACAGACATGAGGCCGAGGGCCACCATCCATTGTTTCTGTTTTTGCATATTTACAAGATTGTATCAAGCAGCTGGTAGGCTTTTTCGATGGATTCATCGACCTTCTCGACGCTCTCTACATCAATGTGCATCACGGGTGCAACAGCCTCGCCATTGATAGGACGCCAGGCTGCAAGCCCCTCTCCGTTCGGATTATGATTCTTGATGAAGTTCGCATAATAGTTCAGGAAAGTATGCTCAACCTGGAAGTCTTCGTCGGTCCACGCGTAAATAAGATTGGTCTTCAGATTGCCCATGGCGTATTCGATATCGGCAGAATGGACAGCACCTTGCAACGCCTGTTGCTGTGCAGCAGCAGCCTCTTTCTCGTCGGCATCTCGCACTCCACCTGCCAAGCCTGCCACTTTACCTTCGACGGCCATAGCAGGACGGGCATGATCATAATGGTAGCGATAGACAGGTTGGCTTGATGCCTTGTGCAAATCAGCCCACTTCCAGGTTGGGAACCCGGTAAACAAAGCGCCTGCCAGTTCGGTAGTTCCCCAGCCCATTACATCTGAATCGCTCTTGATGCCAAATGCATCGAGCACCTCTTTGGTACGTGCACCGAAGCGAGGCGTCAATGCAGTCTCAAGATTCTTGAGCGTAGGTGCTTGTCCGGCCAACAACTGCATCGGATGAGCCTCCATCGAATTCCAACCCACAAGCAATGGCACCTGAGCCTGTTCATTGCGGGCAAAGATCTCCTCGACGGTTGCGGTCAACAGATAGCCATCGACCACGATGCTCGACATTCCCATTGGTGGGAGCAATGCCTGCAGCGAGTCGGCCGAAAGAGCTCGTAATTCGGCTATCGAACCGACTCCCTTTCGCTCCAGAAGCGCAGCACCTCTCTCTTCGGCTACAGACAATGGCATGGCTTTGTGTGGTTTGATCTCAGCACCACTCGAACCCATGGCTGCGCCCAACAGATTCTTGCACAATGGAGAGGCCATCAAGACAGAAACAGAGAAGGATCCGGCAGACTCACCAACAATAGTGATCTTTTTCGGATCGCCGCCAAATGCCTGGATATTATCGTAAACCCACTGGATGGCAGCAACCTGATCGAGTGCGCCATAATTGCCCGACGTGTGGTAGGGGGATTCGGCAGTCAGTTCCGGATGTGCCAGATAACCGAACACACCTTCTCGATAGTTGGCTGTAATGGCAATGATTCCATGAGCAGCCAAAGAATCGCCTGCATAACGAGGCTCAGAACCAGAACCACACATCAAGCCACCACCGTTGAAGTAAATCAACACCGGACAGTCCTTGGCTTGCTGTGGAGACCAGATATTCAGATACAGACAGTCTTCGCTTCTGCCTTTAGCCAGGAAGTTCATATCTCCAAACAGATCCAACTGCATCGGATCATCGCCGAACTCCTTGCACATACGTACCCCCGACCATGACTGCAGGGGCTGTGGCTCTTTCCATCGCAAGTCACCAACAGGTGGCTGCGCAAACGGAACACCACGGAAGACGAGCAGATCGCCCTCTTTCGTACCCTCAACGATACCGGCTTGGGTCTGTACTTGCGTATCGGTCAACTTGGGCGCATTACTGCAACTCCACAACAAGAATGGCATGGCTGCCAAAAGCATCTTTTTCATCACAATGTGTTTTTATTAGGTCAGTTAATATAGTATTCAACTTTCGCAAGTTTTTAACTTGCTTACAAACTGTTGTGGCGGCCTTTACCTTTTAGCCTTTAGCCTCAAGTTGAACTTGCGAAACTTGAATTATAGTATTAGGCACTCGCACAAGGGCCACAAAGACCTTTGTTTGAGTGCCTAATCAAACAATTACTGAATCTGAGGGAGCTTCGAGAGATACTCAGCAATCTCCTCGTCAGTTGGGATATAGTCGGTCATCTCCTTCGAATTGAACTTCTCGTAAGCTACCATATCGAAGTAACCGGTACCCGTCAATCCGAGCACGATGTTCTTGGCCTCACCAGTCTCCTTGCACTTCAATGCCTCGTCGATAGCGACACGGATAGCGTGGCTTGACTCTGGTGCAGGAAGGATGCCTTCGGTGCGGGCAAAGAGTGTAGCTGCCTCGAAGACCTGTGTCTGCTCAACCGAACGTGCCTCAAAGAGACCGTCATGATAGAGTTGCGAGAGGATTGGGCTCATGCCATGGAAGCGAAGACCGCCAGCATGGTTGGCCGAAGGAATGAACTGGCTGCCCAAAGTGTACATCTTGGCCAATGGACAGATACGACCTGTATCGCAGAAGTCGTAGGCAAACTTACCACGGGTGAAACTTGGACAAGAGGCTGGCTCGACAGCAATGATCTTGTAGTCGGCCTCACCACGAAGCATCTCACCGATGAATGGAGTTGCCAAACCACCGAGGTTAGAGCCACCACCAGCGCAACCGATGATCATGTCGGCCTTGACGCCCAACTTCTTGAGTGCTGCCTGTGTTTCGAGACCAATGATGGTCTGATGAATGAGCACCTGATTGAGCACAGAACCCAAGACATAACGATAGCCATCCTGAGTAACAGCTGCCTCGACAGCCTCCGAGATAGCACATCCCAATGAACCTGTGGTGCCAGGATGCTCTGCCAGAATCTTGCGACCTACTTCGGTGGTATTGCTTGGAGATGGGGTAACTTTAGCACCATAAGTACGCATTACCTCGCGGCGGAATGGTTTCTGCTCGTATGAACACTTCACCATATAGACTTGACAGTCGAGTCCCAGGAAGGCACAAGCCATCGAAAGTGCAGTACCCCACTGACCTGCTCCGGTCTCGGTGGTCACACCCTTCAATCCCTGCTTCTTGGCCACATAAGCCTGAGCAATCGCAGAGTTCAGTTTGTGGCTACCTGAAGTATTGTTGCCTTCGAACTTATAATAGATGTGGGCAGGAGTACCCAAAGCTTTTTCGAGGAAGTATGCACGAGTGAGTGGCGAAGGACGGTACATCTTGTAGAAGCTCAACACCTCTTCGGGGATATCGAACCACTTGGTATCGTTGTCCACCTCCATCTTATTGAGTTCTTCGCAGAATACTGTGTTCATCTCCTCAATGGACATAGGCTGACCAGTGCCAGGATTTACCAGAGGAGCTGGCTTTGTCTTCATGTCAGCACGTACATTATACCATTGGGTAGGAATCTCGTCTTCCGCGAGATAGGTTTTGTAAGGAATCTTTTCCATAGGATAGCAAATTAAAGGTTTTTTGGTTTTGATTTATTAATTCGTGTTTAGCCGTGCAAATGTATAAATAAAATTCAAGAAAAGCAAGCATCATTGGCAAAAATCATTATTCTCTGCTACAATAATTACTTTTCGTCCATTTTTTGACATCAAAACTTGAAATTTGACCTCTTTTTGTCAATAATCTGCTCCATCTGATGGCAAACAAGCATAGTCCATGATTAAAGTACGTATCTGCAACTTGCAAAAGCACTCCACATGAACGGGAACCCGAATCCACAGCTAGCAAAAAGCACTCCTCATGAATGGGAACTCAAATCGACAGCTTACAATAGCACTCCTCATGAATGGGAACTCATATCGACAGTTTGCAATAGCACTCCACTTGAATGTGAACTCAAATCGACAGCTTGCAATAGCACTACACTTGAATGGGGACTCATATAAACAGCTTACAATAGCGCTCCACATGAATGGGTAGTCAAATCCACAGTTTGCGAAAGCGTTTCTTCCACTCGCACAGTAGCCAAATCTATCTGCAATCACCTTATTTTATATTGTTCAAATCAATAATGAAGATGTTATTTTGATGTTATTTTGCTATCTGCTCCCCATATTCCATGTGTTTCGCGTAATCCAAATACTTTTTTTGACCATTAAATTAACCGTTGTATCAATAATAATAGTATATTTGCAATCATTCATCGTTTGCGTGATAATACAACAACTGAAGGCGAGTAATGTAAATATAATATGTTAGGAACAATTGTAAATACCTGCACCATCCTCATTGGTGGTACATTTGGAGCTTTAGTTAGAACTGGCATTGGCGAGAAATACAAAAAGGCACTCTTCAATGGGTTGGGGTTATGCTGTATCGTGCTTGGAGTGAATGCGGCTCTGCCCAACATGGCCAAGAGTGAGTTTCCGGTGCTGTTTATCCTGAGCATCGCCCTCGGTGGCGTGATCGGCACTAAGCTTGATTTGGCCGGACACATTGACCGATGGAATGCCAAACTCAATGCGAAGCAGGGCAAAGAGACGAATGCCCTGCAAGGTCTCGTCACAGGAATCTTGCTATACTGCATTGGCACGTTCAGCATCGTCGGACCTGTACTATCTGCCCTTTCTCCTACCCAAGGATGGTCGTTCAGCGAACCAGCCAACACCTTCCTATTCACAAACTCCACATTGGACCTTGTGACTTCGGCTGTCCTTGCTGCAACCTATGGCTGGATCATGCTCCTGGCCGCCCCAGTCCTCTTCTGCTGGCAGGGTATGTTCTACTGCATTGGCTATTTCTGTGGCGAAGGAATGCCCGAACAGATGCGCATCGAACTCAGCATCGTGGGTGGTGTATTGATTGTCTCTTCTGGCCTTGGCATACTAGGCATCAAGGACACCAAGACGGTCAATCTCCTGCCATCGTTGCTTGTTCCTGTGGTCTTTTATTTGATCAAAGGATTTATTTAGAGATTCTTTGAAGACAAACTAAAAAACGTCTGGAAGACGTTATCTCTATAACCCCGTACATACGGAACAAAGTGGAGGATGTGCGGGGTGTGACTGTAGGGATGACGCCCGTCTGGAAGACGGTACTTAATGACAACATAATTACAAGAATCATGTCTCACATCGTCTTATACTATCACATCATCTGGAGAACAAAGAATTCCCAACACACAATCCCAGAAGCACATGAAAAAGAACTCTATGCATATATCTTGGGATATTGTCAGAAAAAGGGATGCAAGTTAATTCGCATTGGTGGCACAAGCGACCATATACACATGTTTGTTTCGATCCGACCAGACATCGCAGTCAGCAACTTTATGCAAGTATTGAAGGTTGAAACATCAAAATGGATCAAGGAGCAGGATGATTCATTCCCTCACTTCGAGGGTTGGGGCAATGGATATGCCGCCTTTTCCTATTGCGAGCGGGATAAAGAGATGATTCGTAATTATATCATCAACCAGAAGAAACATCATGCTGTCAAATCCTTTCAAGATGAATATCGGGAGCTATTATGCGAGTGGGGCATTGACCCGGACCAAGATTTCTTCCTCAAGGACGAATGATGTCATACGATAAGTACCGTCTTCCAGACGGACTCCTATTATCCCAGCACACCCCGCACATCCTCCACTTTGTTCCGTATGTACGGGGTTATTGAAATAACGTCTTCCAGACGTATCTTTCATCCTCGGTATCAAGGACACCAAATGACTGTCGGTCAATCCCCTCCCGTCAACCCTTTGAGGAAGCCCGCGCCAACCTTCAGAACATTATTCAATGACTTGCCCAGGTTTTTACCACCCTGTTCACAGCAAGCACCAATGAAACTACCCTCAGCCTCTGCCAATTCCATCAATTGTTCGTCGGTAAACTCATAGTCGCCAGACTTGAGATCCTGATGAATCTGGCTATAGTCTGCCTGAATCTGTTCCCATTCATCGGAGGTCATATTGTCGCCATGCTTCTGGATCTGCTCAGTCAGGTTCTGAAGTCTGCCGATAATACGCTCCTCCTTTGACTGACAAGAAGAGAAAAGAACCATTACAAGCATTACACTCAATAGGGGAAAAAAGAAATGTTTCATACTAGTATTTTTATAGATTGACTGTGCAAATATAGGCCAAATCCTTCAAACATTCAAGTATCAACATCGGAAACGAAACAAAATAAGGGGTAGAAAGTGTTTTTTCTGACCAAAAATTTGTATCATCAAAAAAAAACAATTATCTTTGCCACGAATATAAAAGAATTTTCTCTCAAAACAAGAACATAAAATTGTAATCCAAAAACCTGCTTTTATACCAAACTCAATATGAAAAAATACGGATGGTCTTTCCTCCTCGCTCTGTTGGCAACAACAGCCTTGGCCGAGTCTAACGACTGGGAGGATCAGCACGTACTCCAACGTCATCGTCTGCCAGCACGCGCATCGTTCGTTCCATACTACAATACCATTGGCGATTGCACCATCCCACTGAACGGAATCTGGCAATTCCGCTGGACTCCAACTCCCGAGAAAGCGATAAAAGGCTTCGAGCAACCTGACTATACACCCGATGCAAGCTGGAGCACCATCGATGTGCCAGCTACTTGGGAGACTTCAGGGTTCGGAACCCCCATCTATATATCTGCCGGATATCCATTCAAGATCGATCCACCCCGTGTCACAACTGAGCCCGAAAAAGGCTGGACAACGTACATCGAACGAAATCCGACAGGTCAATACATCCGCACGTTTGCGATTCCCACCAACTGGCAAGAGGACGGAGGTGTCACCTTGCTTAGACTGGAGGGTGTCGCTTCTGCTTTTTATGTTTGGGTAGATGGAGAATTGATCGGTTACAGCCAAGGCTCGATGGAACCAGCTGAGTTCGAACTCAAAGGACTAAAAGCAGGACGTCACACAATTGCCATCCAAGTTTACAAATACTGCGATGGCAGCTACCTCGAAGACCAGGACTTCTGGCGTCTGGCAGGTATTCATCGTGACGTGTATCTCTATCACACCCCTGCCCTTCGCATCAACGATCTCACCATTCGCACTTTGGCGAGCAACGATTACAAGCAATGGACGCTGCAGATTGATCCGGAATTGGTCTGTGTCGGGAATGCTTCGGCCCAAGGTTACCAGATTCGTGCCTCTTTGTTCTCTCCTCAAGGAGATACCCTGAGTCAGACGCATTGTAACGCCAGCGATGTGCTTGATGCAGAACACAAGGCCACCCTCATGAACGAATGGTTTCCACAGCGAGGACCACGCAAATCAGGACGTATGGAGGCACAACTCCAGCACATACAGACTTGGAATGTCGAACATCCCTACCTCTACAGATTGAACCTGCAACTGGTTGACAAGAAAGGCAGAGTCAAGCAACAGTTAGACCAGAAGGTTGGCTTCCGCGAAATCAAAGCCGAAAAAGGACAGTTGCTTGTGAATGGAGAAGCCATCAAACTGCAAGGCGTCAATCGCCATGAGCATGATCCCCGTTTGGGCAGAGTCATGACCGAAGAACGCATGCTGCAAGACATACACTTGCTCAAGGAGGCTGGTTTCAATGCAGTTCGTACCAGTCATTATCCGAACTGTACACGATGGTACGAGCTGTGCGACAGCCTCGGTCTTTACGTCATGGACGAAGCAGACATCGAGAGTCATGGTCTGCGAGGCACATTGGCAAGCGATCCCGATTGGGCGGGAGCGTTCATGGACCGTACAGTTCGTATGGCTGAGCGCGACAAGAACCACCCATGCATTATCTTCTGGAGCTTGGGCAACGAGAGTGGCTTCGGCCCAAACTTTGCAGCAACCTCAGCTTGGATGAAGGATTTCGATCCAACCCGTCTGATCCATTACGAAGGAGCGCAACGAGGCACTACATTGGCGCGTGATCCATTGGCAGTCGATGTCGTTTCGCGCTTCTATCCTCGCGTCATGGCCGATTACTATAACCCGGGCTTACCCTCTGACAGCAAAGAGGAACGCGCTGAAAATGCCCGTTGGGAAAGACTTGTAGAACTGGCAGCAGAAGACAGCCGTCCGATTATAACTGCAGAATATGCGCATGCCATGGGTAATGCGATGGGCAACTTCAACCGATACTGGGAGGAATTTCGTGCCAACGACCAACTGGCTGGTGGGTTCATCTGGGATTGGGTGGACCAGGGCATCTTTGTAAACCAGAAAGGCAGACCATTGCCTTACGATCCGTCGATGGGAGCACCCAAGGTCTGCTATGGTGGCGATTTTGGAGACAAACCCAATTCCAAGACCTTCTGCTTGAACGGTATTGTTCTGGCAGATCGGACCCTGACACCAAAGTATTCGCTCTGCAAAGCAGTATTGTTGAAAGACAAGATGACGAATCTTGGCGAGAAAAAGGGAAAGGACTACAATGCCAAAGCAGATAAGGCTCGTCAGGAGGACCTCTACGACCTTGTGATGAGCGCAAAAGAAAACTATACCCGAGCTGCCACCGACAACGACAAAGGATTCGGCAACTGGATTGCCAAAGAATGGAAAACGCCATTCCCGAACCAGAATATCCAAGTGACACGACAAGTGGAGCGTAACATCGACGGTTCTGTCGATCTGACCATGACCTTCAAGGCCATCGGACCATTGCCAACCATCGGCCGTTTGGGTGTTGCCTTGACTGTGCCAGCAGAATTCAAGATGAATCATATCTTGTGGCAAGGGTTAGGCCCAAACGAAAGCTATCCGGATCGCACAGCCGGGTGTAGCGAAGGATACTGGAGTCAAACGCTCGAACAGCAATACACGCACTACCCTCGTCCACAAGATGGAGGCAACCATATCGGCACGCAGATTCTCTGCTTGTCGAATGGCAAGGGTCATGGTTTACGAATCGAAAACCTCGCACAGAACGGCTTCACCTTCCAGGCTCTCCCCTATTCGCAAAGCCAATTGGAAGAATGCACACACGATTGTGAGTTGAAAGCCGATGGTGCATTGTATCTTAATCTTGACTGTGCCATCTTAGGCATCGGCAACAGTTCTTGTGGCCCCGGTGTTCTGAAAGAATACGTCATCGATCCGGCACAGCTGGAGAATTACTCATTAAAACTTAGATTTATCTGGTACTAAAAAATAAGATGAAAAAGATATTGTCCATACTGCTCAGTGCTTGTCTCGTCAGTCCGTTGTGGGCTGTCGAAGACTTTGCATGGACCACACCTTCGGCAGACTGCTGTGGTGCCATGCCATTGGGCGGTGGTGATATCGGCATCAACGTCTGGCTAACACCCGAAAGCAATGATGTCCATTGTCAGATCAGCCAATCCGGCTGTTTCGACGAAAACAACACATTGCTCAAGTTCGGATATGTCCACATACACCTGAATGATCCGACAGAGAAGTTACGTGAACAGCGTCTCTGTCTGCAAAAGGGTTCTATGCTCCTCACCTTCGACAAGACGGTCATCGAACTGTGGGTAGATGTATTCAAACCGGTCATCCATGTCGAGGCAAATCGTCCGGTACAGATCGAATACGAGAACTGGAGAACTGAAGACACTCGTGTGAACCGCTATGTCTGCCAACAATGTTCGTGGAAATGGGCATTGCCCAAGAATGTCACTACACTCACACTGGCAGACAGTATCAACCATCGACCAGACGGAACTTCGATTGCCTGGCATCAGAATAAACATTATGATATTCTGGCCAGCACGATGGAACTGGAAAAGATGGCAGAATATACAGATTCGATCTACAATCCAATCCGTGACCGCATCTTCGGCGGACAGACCTTGCGTATGCATGTCCTTCCATCGAACGATCCTCACCAAACCTACGAACAGTGGGCCATCGTACTTTGCAACCAGCAGTCTTCGCTCGAAGAATGGCAACAACAACTGGAGAAAACGACCCGTTCCATCAGTCCTATGGCCGACAAGAAGGCAACACAGGAGTGGTGGAAATCCTATTGGGAACGCTCATTCATCGAGTGTGACGGAGAGGCACACGAAGCCATTCGCAACTACAATCTTTTCCGATACATATTGGGTTGCAACGCACATCCGTCGAAAGAGGGAGAACGCTGGCCAACCAAGTTCAATGGAGGTTTGTTCACGTTCGACCCATTGAAGTGCGATTCTATCCTGATGGAATACGACCAGGAAGCTCCTGGCATTGTCACTCCCGATTACCGACGTTGGGGTGGTGGCACACATACAGCCCAAAACCAGCGTCTTGTCTATTGGCCCATGCTTCAGACCGGAGATTTCGATGCACTCCAGAATCAGCTTGACTTCTATATGCGCATTCTGCCAACAGCAGAACTGCGTACACGCCACTATTGGGGACATCAAGGTGCCTGTTTTACGGAACAGATCGAGAACTTCGGCATGCCAAACATCGCAGAGTATGGCAAGCACAGAAATGGTGGAGATCCAGGCGTAGAAGACAACCGATGGCTGGAATACGAATGGGATACTGCGCTCGAATTTGCAGACATGTACTGTCTCTATCCACACGAAGAATCTCCATACGGACCGGAAAAATCGAGAGAGAATGCCCGACACCTGATACTCTCCTGTCTACAATTCTTCGAAGAACACTACACCGATATCGATTCGCTCGACAATAAGATCTTTTACCCAGGTTCGGCATGCGAAACATTCAAGATGACGCGAAACGCCGCATCGACTGTAGCAGGATTGACGCGACTGAGTATCGACGCGCTCAACTACAGCAAGGAATTAGGTTGGAACGAAGAAGAGATCAATTGGCTCAAGAATTTCAAGAATCAGTTGCCTCCAATTCCTACCTACCAGAAAAACGATATGGTCTGTATCGCACCAGCTGACAGTTGGGATCGAATCCAGAACGTCGAAACGCCCCAGCTCTACCCTGTTTGGCCCTGGAAGATAATCAAGGGAGATCTCGCGCGCGATACCTATAATAATGATAGCATCGCCATCAAGCACAGGAGTCACATCGGCTGGAAACAAGACAACATCTGGGCAGCCTACATCGGCGACACAGACGAAGCGTGGAAACTCACGATGCAGAAACTGATCGTCAAAGAGAAAGGACCCAATTGCGAACTCTATCGCTTCCCAGCCTTTTGGGGTCCTGGCTTCGACTGGATGCCTGACCACAACTGGGGAGGAACTGCCATGATTGGTCTGCATGCCATGCTGATGCAGGAAGACGACGACGGAAACATCATACTCCTGCCTGCCTGGCCAAAGAATCAGAACGTACATTTCAGATTGTGGGCCAGCCGTCATCGACTGATTGAGGTCGAATACCGCGACGGACAAATACAAAGCTACACCATCAATGGTTTTGAACAGCCCAAGATGGAGAATGGAGAATGGAAATTGTAATAAATCTGCGCAATAAATGCTACCCAATCCGGGTGGCATTTATTATTTTAGATGGCAAAACATGCTAAAAAACATATTTTGAGCAAAAAAAAGCCAAGTATTTGTAAAAAAAATATAAAATAATCAAAAAACTATTTATATTTGCACCACTTAAATCACCAAACTAGGATTATTCACAAGAATTTAATGTGATAGTTCTAATTCATTTGATATTGAGACTATAATCATTTCATTAACATCTTAAAAACCAAATCTTACCGAATGAACCAAAAAGACGTCGTACTACGGTACACATTATCGAAAAAGTTATTGTCGTATATCTAACCATTAGATATGCTATCTTACACCGTTCTGTACCTAACGTCTGAAACCATTCTACACTTCATCTTTTAACTAACCTATTAAAAAAAACATCTTTAATTCTATTCAAATGCAAAAGCAACTCTTAATGATGATGCTTGGCATTGGCGCAGTTGGAAGCTTCAATGCAATACCAACACCAGCTTATGCAATTCAAGCACCGGCCAAGACCATCAAGGTTACAGGCCAAGTTGTAGATCAGGATGGAGAGCCACTGACTGGCGCAACCGTCAAGATCCAGAACACCACCAACGGTACTATTACCGACATTGATGGTAATTACGAACTAACAGTCAGCCCAACCGACATTCTTGTCATCAGTTATGTGGGCTACAAAAACCGCGATGTAGCCGTCAACGGACGCGCCATCATCCCTGCCATCCAGCTCGAAATGGAAGATGCTATGCTCGAGCAGGTCGTTGTGGTAGGTTACGGTACTCAGAAAAAGGCAGACTTGACAGGTTCTGTGTCAATCGTCAATGCCGACGAACTCAAGAAATCGTCTAACTCAAACATTTCAACCATGCTCGAAGGTAAGGTTCCTGGCGTACAGATCACTTCCGATGGTCAGCCAGGTGCAGATCCTACCGTTCGCATCCGTGGTATAGGCAGCTTCAACAGCACAGCCCCTCTCTACGTCATCGATGGTGTACCTATGGGCACCTCAATTCGCGACTTCTCTCCTAACGATATCGAAACCATCCAGATCTTGAAGGATGCTGCAGCAGGTGCCATCTACGGTTCGCGTGCAGCCAACGGTGTCGTTATCATCACCACCAAGAATGGCTTGAAGGACCAGCCAATGAAGGTTGATTACAAGGGCTATTTCGGTGCTGATATTATTTCAGACAAGACTTACGATGTAATGAATGCCGAGCAGTACAGCCAGTTCCTCGGACAGGCTTGTGCCAATTCCGGCACTCTGTTGCCTGGTGGTTATTCGCAGGACAGCAACGGAAAGTTCCACTTCCGCGACAACACCGATACTGACTGGTTCAAGGAGGTCTTCAAGACCGGTATCCGTCAGAACCACAACCTCAACATGAGCGGTGGTGGCAACAACAACACCTATAACATCGCTCTCGACTACTTCAACCAGAAGGGTACTCTTGAAGGCGCTGGTCCTAACTACGAGCGCTATACTGCCCGTATCAACAACAACTTCGAGACCAAGTTCATCAAGTTCCGCACAAGCTTGACCTATGCACACTCTAACCAGGACGGTATGGGCCTTTCGAATGCTTCGGAATATGTCCAGGGCCTTTACGGTGATGTCACCAACGTGCTCCGTGGCACACTGCTGATGCAGCCTACAATCAAGGCTTACGATCCTAACAGCTGGTGTCTCGATGATGTAGTAGGTGCAGCCAGCGGCTACGAGAACGATGCCCATGGTTTCGGTGTCTATTATGACAACGTACACGGAGATATCGCTGCTTCAAATCCATTGCTCGTCAACAAGATGTTGACACGAAACACTATCGTTGACCGCATCAATGGTACACTCTCCGCCAACGTCGATCTGCTGAAGATGGTTGGTCTTGAGAACAAGAACCACAAGTTGAGTTACAACATCAACCTGGCCTACAACAAGACCTTCGTGACCGGCAAGACATGGATTGCCTCTTGGATCCAGTCGAACCGTGTTTATCTCGACAAGAGCAACGAGAAGCTCACCCTGAGCAAGAATACCTACACCGATGCTTTGATCGAAAACACCGTAACCTACGATGGAACATTCGGTGATCTGCATGTAAACCTTGTTGGTGGTCAGTCTTACGAGGAGGAGAATACACACAACATGGCTGCTTGGGCAACCAACCTCTCCCGTCCACTTTACCTCCAGCTTCAGAATGGTGCCAGCCGCGATGCAGAATCGTTCGAGTACAAGCATGCACTTGCCTCTTACTTCGGTCGTTTGAATGTGGATTATGCAGGCAAGTACCTCCTCTCGGCTATTGTACGTCGTGATGGTAGCTCTCGTCTCACCAAGGATATCCGCTTCGATGTCTTCCCATCTGTATCTTTGGGTTGGCGTTTGGACAAGGAGGACTTCTTCCCTATCGACGACGATATCGTCAACATGGCCAAGATCCGTGCCAGCTACGGTGAACTCGGCAACGTGAACATTGGTGATTATGCCAATCAGGCAACCATGGCACGTAACAACATGTCATATAGCTTCGGCAATACTCCTATTTATGGTTCTGCCATCTCAACCTTCGTGAACGAATTGCTCGCTTGGGAGAAGAAGAAGACCACCAACGTAGGTCTCGATCTCGCTCTCCTTAACAACCGCATCGAATTCACTGCTGAATGGTATAAGAACGTATCTTCAGACCTGCTCTATTCTGTACCAGTTCCTACCAATGGTGGTGTTGCCAACACAACCGTGGTCATGAATGCAGCCGAAATGGAGAACAGCGGTCTTGAGTTCTCGGCAACCTATCGCGACCAGACCTCTTTCGGTCTGAAGTACGAGATCAGCGCGAACATCAGCACACTCAAGAACAAGGTTACCTCTCTGGGCTTCGGCACAGAGTCTTATACCACCGGTGCTTATCGTACCGAAGTGGGCAGCGAAGTTGGTAAGTTCTATGGTTGGAAATATCAGGGCATTGCCCGCACCCAAGCAGACATCGACAACCACGTAAACGCCAATGGTGTCCAGATCGTTCAGGAGAATGCCGGCATCGGTGACTGCCTCTACGAGGATATCAACAACGATGGTGTGATCGATGACAAGGACCAGACAATTCTCGGCAGTGGTCTGCCAAAGGTTAACTTTGGCCTCAGCGCTCACTTGTCATACAAGGGTCTTGACGTCAATGTTTCAACTTTCGGTGTTCTCAACTACCATGTTTCGGACGACATCTACAATAGCTTAAATTCTTGCTATGGTCCAGGCAACAAGTCTGTCAAGATGTTGAACGCGAACAAATGGAACGACGATCACACCACCTATATTGCAAGCGTGCCTCGCACCTACTACGAGGCTAAGGGACGCCAATGGAACAACATGTTCAGCAACCGTATGATTCAGGATGCTGCATACTGGAAAATTGCCAATGTCGAAATTGGCTACAACTTCCCAAACAAGTGGTTCAACGGCATTGTCAGCAATGTCCGCGTCTATGCTTCGGCTCAGAATTTGGCTACCATCACCCAATACGAGGGTTACAATGTTGACTTTGCCGGTGGTACTTTCACCCCAGGCTACAACTTCTGTTCGTTCCCAACACCACGCACCTTCATGGGCGGTGTCCAGTTCTCATTCTAATATAATAATAAGCTATTCGATATGAAACTATATAAAATTTCACTTGCCCTGGTATTGGGCATTGGCACGCTTGCTTCGTGCGACGATAAGCTTGATGTTATCAATCCAAACCAGCAGACCTCTGCCTCATTCGGCAAAACTGTCGCAGAACTGGAGGAGAGCATCATTGCTTGCTACAACCACACCCGTATGGAGGGCACCTATGCTCGCGTAGGCTACACGCTCGACATGTGTCGTGGCGACGAGGTCTGGAACTCTTCTCAGGTCTGGTACTTGCCATTCGACGATTTGAATGTTTCGACTACCGACGAAATTGAGATGTGGTCATGGCGTGATTGGTATTATACAATCAATGTATGTAACTTTGTGCTTTCTCGTACCTCGGGCGATAACCTGAGCACTCCGATGCAGCACATCAAAGGCCAGGCTCTCTTCCTCCGTGGTCTTGCATACTATAATTTGGCAGGTTACTACTTCAACCCATCGCTGATCAACGACTACGCTCAGTATTCGTCACTCGATGGTCTCTATTGCACCAACAAGCCTTCTGGCAGCTACAACTATCAGTATGATTATGTACTTGACCAGGTTGAGGCAGACTTCAAGGGGGCTATGAGCCTGCTTCCATCGCGTAACGAAGGTGGAGAATGGGCCAAAGGCCGTGCTACCTGTGGTTCTGCAGCTGGCTACTATGCCCGGGCTTTGATGTTGCGCCACAAGTACAATGAGGCTCTCGATATCCTCAAGGAGATCATCAAGGGTACTTATGGTTCGTACAAGTTGATGGCAAATTATGGCGACAACTTCCGCGAGGGTCCTGCTTACGAGAACAACGACGAGAGCCTCTATGAGGTTCAGTATCTGGACTACGGCTCACAGGGTACCGACGATGAGTGGACTCCTGTCAACACCAGCAAGAACGCAACCCAAGGTCATGCAGTCGAGTCTAACTGCGGTCCTGGCGACTGTGGTGGTTGGGCTGACCTCTCTGCATCACCATGGCTCTATCAGCTCTTCAAGAACGAGAAGACCACAGCCGGCAAGCTCGATCCACGTCTCTATTGGACCATCGGTACCTACGAAAGCGATTGGGAGGGCTTCGAGTATGGCAATGTCTGCTACACCAAGACCATGTCTCCTACCGCACCAGTTGTCACCAACAATAACTTCGGTGGTCTGCCTGTTGCCAAGAACACCAACTTCCGTATGGGTGTCTATGAGAATGTTGTTACCGGTCTCCACTGCGGTATCAATATCCGCCTGATGCGTTACTCAGATGTATTGCTTCGTGCTGCTGAGTGCGAAAACGAAGTCAATGGTCCTACCGACCAGGCTATCGAATGGATCAACCAGGTTCGTCGTCGCGCAGGTTTGGCAGACCTCAAGAAAGCAGACTTTGCTTCGGCTGATGCCCTGTTTGAGCAGATTGCCAACGTAGAGCGTCCTAAGGAGTTCGGCTGCGAGTTTGGCCGTGGTCTTGACCTGATCCGTTGGGGCTTCTTCTATAGCGACGACCGTCTGGCTCAGCTCAAGGAGCACGGTGCATTCCTGAAGACCGCAGACAAGGCTTATGCCAAGACTCCTGTCGATTACAACTCGTTTGTAACTGATGAGGATGGCAATAAGTTCATGATTGTCGATGGTGACTCAATTCCTGCCAAGAGCTCTTACGACAGCTATCTTGCCGGCCATGAGTTCCTGCCAATCTATCAGAACACACTCAACGAAAACGCCAACCTCGAAGGCAATTCTGCCAACAGCAGTGCTGCAAACACCTCGACCAAGGAATACTTCAGCAAGCAGGGTTGGACTGTTCGTCCTGTGGTTAAATAACATTCTAATCTATTAAGTCAATCAATATGAAAAATATGAATAAAATCGCATCTCTTTTCTCTATAGCTGCTCTTGGACTTGTTTCCTTGACCGGTTGCGAGGGAGGTGATATCTATACGATCGACTCGCCTGACTGGCTTGCCTCTCGCATCGACTCCATAGCCAACGCAAATCAAGGCGGTGAAGAGGAGATCGAAGGTTTGTTGGAGGACGTCTATACCATCGGCAATACAGACTACTCGACTGGCTGGTGGGCTCAGTTCTCTAAGTATTACGTCATTCCCAAAGGCCAGAAACTGGTTTGCCAGTTCAACTTGAACATCAATCCAGATGCCACCAACACCTACAAGAACTTCGCCATGATCATCACCAACGATGATGCACGCGGTGGAGGAGACTACAAGGAATATGGTGCTATCCGCTTCGACCATCAGCCATCCGGCAACTCAGAATGGGGTGACCTTTGGATCAACAGCCGTCGTGATCTCGTCACAAGTTCGCTGACTTTTGCGACCGACACAGACAACGGCGTTGATAAATTGGGAGGCAAAGTTACTGTCACAGTCGATCGTGCCAACGATGGTCTCTATGTCGAGATGAACAATGGAACTGTTGTCAAGAAGTATGTGCAGGACGAGGTATTGGCCAACTTAAATACCGACACCAGCAACGAGAATATCCGAATCTTCTTCGTTCCTGAGGGATCGTACATTGACTTCCTCGGTACCACCATCGAACCAATCGGTGGTCTTACCTCACGCGAGGACAAGCAGCCTCTCTCAATGACTTTGAAGGGTGTTCCTGGCAAGGTACTGCAGGGTACTTCTCTCGACAGTGCAATGGCAAGCGTTACTGCTATCGTTCAGTTCGAACAGGAGGTTACCAAGACCATTCCAGCATCAGAACTCACCTTCGATGTTATTCCAGACATGGAGACTTTGGGTACCAAGACTTTGATTGCAGTCTATAACAAGACCTTCAAGGGCGAATCAACCAGCCCTGTCATCGGCAAGGCTACCTTCCAGGTTGTTGACAAACTCTTCACCAGCATTGGCGAAAGCAGCTGTACTACTCCATTCTGGGAGGCTCACTCTGCCAATATCAAAGTTGAACCAGGCGAAACATACGTTACTACCTTCACCAACTACACCAGTGGTGCAAGCAACTGGAACAACTTCGTCGTTGTACTTGACAGCGAAGATGGATCGAAGGAATATGCTGTAGTTCGTGCCGACAACTATGGCTGGGGCGACGGTTATGCCGCATGTACACTAAGCCGTACGGAATCGGATTGGGCAACCTGGTTGGCTGCCATGAATGGTGCTAAGGTAACCCTCTATGTAACCAATGTGGGTGATGGTACAGCCAACATCCAGGCAGTTATGTTGGGCAACGATGGCGAGACCTATACACAGGACTACATTGGCATCAACACCGTTGATCCTGAGAACTGCTATTTCAACCTGACCATCGACAACTCATACATCGTCTTCGATTATGTAGTCGGTGCTGAAGATAATTCTTCTGCCTTCTGGGGTGCTCACTCCGACAATCTCAAGGTAGAGCCAGGAATGACACTCACCCAATCATTCGTTAACCACACTTCAGGTAACAGCAACTGGAACAACTTTGTTGTCGTACTTGACAGTGAGGATACCACAACCGAATATGCAGTCGTTCGTGCCGACAACTACGGTTGGGGCAATGGTTACGAAGGCTGTATCCTCAGCGGTGGACAGTCAGATTGGGCAGCTTGGCTTTCGGCCATGGATGGTGCAGTTGTAACGGTTTCGGTTACCAACAACGCAGAAAGCGGTACTGCCGATGTGAAGTGCATCATGCTGGGCACCGATGGCGAAACCTACTATCAGGATTATCTCAATATCACAGTCACCGATCCAGACAACCTCTTCGTCCGCATGACGGTCGATGGATGTCACATGATCTGGGACGATGTTGTAGCCCGATAAATATGCTTAATATAGAAAGGGTGGCATGTGTTCCACCCTTTCTATACTTTTTTATAATGAATCTATAAATCAAGCCCAAATGTTCAAACAACTTTTCTTCTCTTCTCTCATGCTCTCAGTGGCAGTTTCGGCAGCAGATGCACAGACTGTCAAACGTGTGGTATGCCACGATCCATCCATCTTCATGGACACCATTACAACCGGTACACCACAGACTCCAGCTTATTACATCTATGGTTCGCACATGGGCAATGGCAAGACCACTGCCGTGCTGAACTACATCAATTGGACTGCTTTTGCCAATGGCGAAGGAGTAACGACCAACAATAACTTCTTCCTGGATGCCAATGGTAACAATTCCAATTATGCCAACGTCTATGGTGTGGCTCACGATTGGCAATACACCGGTTATACCGTACGTGGCAACCAGTGGGCTCCGGATGTGATCTGGAACAAGAAGATGAAGAAATGGTGTATGTACATGTCGCTCAATGGCGACCATTGGTGCTCCAGCATCGTTCTCTTTACCTCCGATCGTCCGGACCGTGGCTGGCAGTTTGTCGGTCCAGTCGTTTATTCCGGCTTTCAGGGCAAATATGCACACGTAGGCTTTGCTGCAGCCAACGACTACAAGAAAACTGATCTGGAGAAGGTGATTGGCACCCAATCCTCTCTCCCAGCCCGTTACAATGTGGGTGACAAATGGGGTGAATACTGGCCGAACTGCATCGATCCATGTGTCTTCTACGACGAAGAGGGAAAACTCTGGATGTCGTACGGCTCGTGGAGTGGTGGTATCTTTATCCTCCGATTGGACGAAGAGACAGGTCTTCGTGATTATTCCATCACCTATCCATCGACACTGAGCACAGCCAACGATTATCGCTCTGCTACTTCCGACCCCTACTTCGGCAAGAAGATTGCCGGTGGCTATTATGTTTCGGGCGAGGCAAGTTACATCGAACACATAGGTAAGTACTATTACCTCTTCATGAGTTATGGTGGCTTGAATGCTACCGGCGACTATTTTGGTGTTGGCTACCAGATGCGTGTATTCCGTAGCGAGAAACCGGATGGGCCATACAAGGATTGCCTTAGTTCGAGTGGACAAAATGCTATCTTCAGTTCTTATCAGGTCAACTTCGGCAAAGATGCTGCTGTGAACCGTGGTGTCCGTATCATGTCGGCCTACAAGTGGGACACAATGACCAAGGGAGAAATAGCACAGGGACACAACAGCGCCATTACCGATCACTTAGGCCGTTCTCTGCTCGTCTATCACACCCGTCAGGTTGCCAGCGGTGAAGGTCATTCGGTGCGCGTTCATCAGCTCTTCCAGAATCAAGATGGATGGTTAGTTGCCGCGCCATACGAGTTCTATGGAGAAACCGTTACACAAGCAGACATCGACAACAAACAACAATATAGCATGGAACAGGTCGCTGGCGACTACCAGATCATTGTCCACAAACCCAAACAGGATGCCGTTGCCCAGGAATATGCCAAACCAGAAACAATCACGCTTGGCCTCGACGGCAAAGTGACTGGAGCCTACGAAGGCACTTGGGCTTTGAACGAAGGTACAGGTTATATCCGCGTTACACTCAATGGTGTTTTGGGCACTTCTACATCTCTTCCTGTCGACTTCAAGGGTGTTGCCATCGAACAGACTATCAATACCTCGACCAAAAAGAAAGCCCTCTGCTTCACCGCACTCAGTTCCAGCAGCGGATCGACAGGCACAACCCGAGGTGTTTGCCTGTGGGGAACACAGACGGCTGCGGCTGTCGGCATCGACGAATTGACGAATGATGCAGAGCCGATGCCAACACAATATGATCTGTTGGGACGAAAGGTAGATGCCAACCACAAAGGCATCGTGATCTCCAACGGACGCAAGATGATCATCAGATAAACATTGCAGAACAAGCACCAAAAAAAGCAAGAATTGACTTTGTAACGGAACATTGTCGATTCTTGCTTTTTTATTGTCCTGCTACTCGTTATCGGCGGGTAGTTGTGCTTTGACCAGAACGCTGTGTTGAGGCACTTGAACGACTGGTAGAGGTAGTGGTAGATGTCGTAGAACTACTGCTGCGGGTAGAAGTTGTACGGGTAGTAGATGTTGAACCCTGACGATTGCGGTTATTGATCTCCTGCGCATTCTTATTACCCGAGTTGTCCTGATAGTACTTATTGTCGGTACGATTGGTGCTGTTGGTGTTCTTGTAATTATTCACCTTGTTCTTCTCGTCGTTGTTACGCTCTCGAACGTTAGCACCGAAATCATGCTTCTGGATTTCTACTCGACCATGACCGCTCTTGATGCGAACATCCGGTTCGTGGTAACGATCATGATGCTGCTTGTTGTAGCGAACGATGTAGTAATCCTTGGTCGAATACTTACTGCGGCTATGCTCACCGATATAGCTCTTGTAGTTGCGAGGTGCATCATAATAGAAGAACGTACGGTTCGAATAGATCGTATAGATACGGAATGACCAGCTCTTGCCTGTGCTATAAACCGGACGGTAGAAATAGTCGGCATATTTGAACTTACGATACTGACTGTTTGTAAGCACGTAACGGAGATCATCGTTGCGATCGTCCAACAGATCATAATACATATCGATAGCATCACGGTAACCATAAACGACATCATCCATGATACGATTGATCATATAGATATAGTCGAAGTTGATCTCGTAGATATCGTCATACTGCATTGGACTAAGATCCAATTCATAGGCCATACGATCGGTCAGGAAACGTGCATGAGTACGTATAGAACTTGTACTGAGGGCGAACATCTGTGTCATACCCATGATTGTCAACGCGAGAGTTAAGATGTACTTTTTCATAGTTGTATATTTTTATGGGTTATTGAATTGTTTCTTTATCTCTTTGTTTGTAGTTAAGACCTAAGGGCAATACGAAAGTTTAAAACCATTCTTAAAAATCCAGCAAACAGCGTTTCGGTTCTAATACATCTCAACTCTTGAAATCCTATGTCCTTCTGCATCTTCATCTATAAATCGATTGGAACTACGATCTACCAAGATTGTATCCCTGTTGCATAGAGTTTGTGCTATTTGAGACGGTATAGGTGGAAGTTTAGACTGATCGTTCGACGCCTCTGGTAGTACAATTCGTCTCATGGTTCTGATGGTAGGGATGATATAGTCTCGTATTGTCTCACGAGATGGGTAATGTCCTCCCGGCATCATGATCCGATGTGTGTAATGTTTTTTGAAACGATGAGCCGAAATGCGCGTAAATAGATCAGACCGACCGAATATACCTTTTGTCATAGCATCTTCAATGGGAGTCAGATTGTCGTATTCTGTGGCCTCCATCTGTTTGTAGCGACGGCACATCTCGGTGGTAACATGCCAGATGTTTTTGCCATCAAGTCGGGGTTGCTTGTAGCGGTTGTCTCCTCGGAACAGATACATATAACTCATACCAAGGCTCGGGTTGATCAAAATCTTTTTGTATCCACGGTATTTCTGTGCCATAAAACCACCAAGGCTATGTCCCACGATGAGATCGACCTTCTCTTCTTGAAGTATCTTGTCGATTTGAGGGAAGGCTATAGCTGGATTGATACTTATATCGGGCACAATAATCCTGTCCTCTGGCAGGAACTCTTTTATGCATTGAGCAATGGGACACGCATGGCTTGACGCCATGCCATGTAAATATAATATAGTCATATACTGTTACTATTTGTTCTGCACTTTGAGAAACTATCGGGAACAAGTTGCCAATACAATGTGATAGTGTCAGTAAATTGCCTCAATGCGGGCGCCAACAAAATAGTGGGACAGAATCTGCTTGTAGTCGAAGCCGTGCTGCGACATATTGGCTGCTCCGATCTGACAGAGACCGACTCCATGGCCCCAACCCTTGCCTTTCAGTGTTATTATGTTCTTTTGTTCTTTTGTTGATAGGTTCACTTCGAAGGCAGAACTATAAAGATGAGAATTGGAGAAGGCTTTGCGAATGAGAAGCTCCTTGCCCAGATGGATAGATGTTGTTTCTCCACCGACAAGGCCCACCACTTCGAGATCGTAGATACGGCCAGAAGGACCACGCTTGACTGGCACAAGGTCAGTAATCACATCGAACGGCTGAAAATCCGGGAACTCACCCTTCATCCGTCGATTGAAAATTTCCGTCATCTCCGTCTGAGTATAAGAGACCTCCCAATCATGGAAATCCTGGGTACGTTGGTCGTAGTCGTTCAATACCAGTCGAAGCACTTTCTCATCGTGCGTATTGCACCATGGGTCATCAACAGGCTGCAGATAATGGTAGTCCTGATCCTGCCAGCAAGAACTGAAGAGTTCCGACTTGCCACCACAACACTTCGAGAATCGGGTGTCACAAATCTCCCCATCCTTGTCCAACAGTACCATACCTCGAGTCTCCTCGATGGCTTGAGCCACCAACGGTGACACCTGACGTGTGATGCCCTGATAACGCTGGCAATGGTCGTCGGCACAAACATCATAGAGTTTGTGATCGTGACCATCCCAAATACGGACCCACCCCCTGCCCTCCCTCATAGGGAGGGTGCATGATGAATCGGAGGACAAGTCTTGGATACTTTCATTTTTCCCTTTTCCTTTTTCCTTTTTACCTACGATTTGTCGTATAACCCAACTTCGGCTGATAATCGCATGCGTCTTGAGCAATTCCAGATTATTTGTGGCCGACATCTCGGACGAAATCACCGACTTCAAGTATTCCTCGACTGGAATGATATTGATGGCATGGAGTTCTCCATCGCGGGCAATAACACGCAGCGAGCCCATGAAAGATTGGTCCTCCTGCTGCTCCCAATGGAACTGTTTGCCGATGGTCACCCCTTCGAGCGTGAATGGTGTCGAAGTGGTAGAATACTCCGATATCTCACGTTTCTCTGCACGGTTCGAACCATAATCCATGACCTGCAAGATCTGGTCCTCCCCCACATAATTAAGTGCGTGGGTACGTTCATCTGCCGAAAATCGAATTTGTTGTCCCTCCATGATACCGACATGCAGCATCGGCTCCTGCCGGCGGCATTGGCCCAAGATATCCCGCAACAAGAAGGCATCCAACTTGTCATAATCCTCTTTACGAGCCATAGGGACCAAACCACAGAACTCCAAGCTGGCTGGCGAAATCAAAAGCCCCTCTCGGGCTCCCTTAGAGGGGGATGACATGGCCTCTACGGCTTCAAAGTATTCTTTCGGACGATGGCACTTGCGCTCTATGACCAACCAATGACATTCCGCACCATCTGTCCAGCAGATGATGTTCTTGTTTGCTGAACAATCATTAGGGTTATGGTTAAGGTCAGCGTGTGAGCAAAGCGAAGTCTCCTTTGGCATCTGACTGGTCACCCCAAAGTCCTGCCATTGCTCCCAACTCCAATGTGTGATAGGCACCAACTCCTTCGGAACTGCCTGGAAATGCATGTGATCGGGAGCAGATGCGCCGCTGCAGGCGCCATTGAAGAAAATCAGGTAATCGGGCAGCAAATCGGCAAAGAAAGCCATATCCCAATGACGGTCCACAAATGACTGTGGCTCATGCTTGGTAGAGACGATCGTAAAATGCCGGTCCGTGATTGGATAGGGATTGACCATGATGTTATACTCTCGACCACTTGGAATGGTCTTGACTGTAATCTTCTGCTGCTCTTTGGGCAGAGCATGGTCACAAAGGAAGCAAGGACGATCCACCTTACCGTCCTCCACCTTGGCTGCCGCACTCTTCATACGGGCTGGATTGAACATCACATCGTATTCGCACCCCTCAATGGACACGACCTTGTGCTGTGCAGCCTTCAAATCCTCATATCTCTGTTTTACCTCTGGCCATACGGCCAACTGGTCTATAAAAAACTGTTCAATATTCATTGTTACACTTAGATTTTGATTTTAGACAGATTTTTTATAGATTTTAAGCGTTAGCGCCCTCAAATAAACTTCCTTTATATTTGTTGACCGATTTTTTTATTGATTTTAAAATCTTTTTTAAAATCTATCCTCAAATCATGGTTGCACCTAACTATGGAGGGCGTCACTTTGCTCCTTAAAATCTTTCTAAAATCTATATAAAAATCTATATAAGACACGACCTTGTGCTGTGCAGCCTTCAGATCCTCGTATCTCTGCTTTACCTCTGGCCATACAGCCAACTGGTCTATAAAAAACTGTTCGATGTTCATTGTTTCTCTTAGATTTTGATTTTAGACAGATTTTTTATAGATTTTAAGCGTTAGCGCCCTCAAATAAACTTCCTTTATATTTGTTGACCGATTTTTTTATTGATTTTAAAATCATTTTTTAAATCTATCCTCAAATCATGGTTGCACCTAACTATGGAGGGCGTCGCTTTGCTCCTTAAAATCTTTCAAAAATCTATATAAAAATCTATATAAAATAGTTAGCATCTAATACAAAAATCATTGAATGTGTCACCT
>JAZRXX010000087.1:0-51195 GCA_045600485.1 Bacteroidales bacterium | reverse complement strand
AAATTTTTGGGTGAAAAACTATGAAAAACACTCAGGGGGTGCCTTAGCGGCAGGGGGCAGACAGCCCCCGAGAGCGCAATTCTACCGTTTTATTGCTTCTTTTCACTTGGTTTGCGGCTGCAAACATAGTAACTTTTGAGTTCAAATCGAGTGATTAGATTCCAGTTCAAAAATTTTTGAGCTATGTTTGTAACAATTTCGATACACTATTGAAACATCCGACCTTTTTTTCTTCCGACTGCATCTCTATTCCTTGCATAATTAGAAAATTATTTCTATCTTTGTGCCCAGAATTTATAATACATAACAGATTACTGAAAAACCGTTTTATTACAATGAGCAAAAAAACACTTTTGTTCCTCGCTACTCTTTGTAGCACGATTACGCTATCAGCCCAACAAGGTTATGAAAAAGGCAAATCGGGGGATTCAAACTACGATTACCTGAAGGACTACAAACCACTGAAGGAATACGTAGATCGAGACAAATACCCAAACTTCAAGTTGGGTTGCGCAATTGCCGTAAATGACTACGCCAACAACTCAACAGTCCGCACCGTAACGAACAATTACTTTGACGAAACAGTGGCAGGCAATGCCATGAAGATGGCCAGTTGTGTGGACAACAACGGCAATATGAATTTCAACAATGTTACCACATTTGTCAATAATGCAACCAAAGCGGGTCTGAACGTCTATGGCCACACCTTGGCTTGGCACTCACAGCAGCCTGTAGGCTGGTTGAGCAGCTTGATGAAAGACAAACCCGCCCAAGACCTCACCTCAGGAGATGAAAAGGTACGTGTTGAGGTAGCTTCGAAAGATTTCCGCACGAGCCAGAACATCGGTTGGTCATCGGACAAGACTCAGTATGGATTTACCACTACATTCACCAACACCGATGGCTTGAAAGTGCATACCACAAAGATCTGTACCAACTCATGGGATGTTCAGTTCCTGGCTGCTACAGACATTGTGCTCGACAAAGGCAAGAGCTACAAGATGAAAATCGAGATCAAGGGATCCAAAGCCGGCACTCTCCACACCAAACTTGGAGATTGGAGCAGTGGTCCTTCCAACAATATCTCGTTCACAACCGAGTGGAAAGAAGTGGAGGTAACCTATTCGAACGTCATCGGTTCGAGCTTCCTGATGATGCAGTGTGGTGACTTTGTGGGCGATATCTACATCCGCAAGGTTTCATTTGGCATCGATAAATGGGCCAAGAAACTCACCTACGACAGCAAGTATCTCAAGTTCCACGCTACAAAACGAGATGCCAACAACTACGACAACCAGTTCTGGCTTTCTGTTGGCAATTTCTCAGCTGGTGCTAAATTTGAGTTCCAGGCTGATGTTCGTGCCGACAAGCAGGCATACGCCTCAACACAAATCCACACTACACCAGGCTCGTATGTTCATTATGAAGCAATCGGTAATCTGCCATTTACCACAGAATGGAAGACGGTCAAACTAACCGGAACGCTCAGCATGGCTGGCAGCAGCATTGCCTTCAACCTGAGCGATCTGGCCGACGAGAACAACTACTACCTTGATAATATAAGCTTCAAGATCAATGGAGTCGAGAAAATCAAGAACGGCGACCTCGAAGGCTCCGATGTTTCCTCCTTCTATGGCAAAGAGTTCGGTGGTGCTCCGGTTCATCCTACAATCAGCGAGGGAATGACTTATCTATGGATGCCTACTTCGACCCCACTTTCAGCCCAAGAGATACACGATACTTTGGTCTATGCGATGGACAAGTGGATCAAGGGTATGATGAATGCCTGCGGTGGCAAGGTTAAGGCTTGGGATCTCGTCAATGAGGCTATCTCTGGCGGAGGCAACGATGGACAGGGCAACTACACACTGCAGCACCGCGAAGGTTTCACTCCTGGAACCTGGGACGTTGGTGGTAATGGTTTCTGGTGGCAGGATTACATGGGTGACCTCGAATATGTCCGTCAGGCATGTCGTCTGGCCCGCAAGTATGGTCCATCTGACGTCAAGCTTTTCATCAACGACTACAACCTCGAATCTGATTGGGATAACAATGCCAAAGTCAAGTCACTCATCAACTGGGTGAAGAAATGGGAGGCTGATGGCGTAACCAAGATTGATGGCCTTGGCACCCAGATGCACATCTCTTGCTATATGAACGAGAGCACTATGAACAGCAAGAAGAATGCCATCACCAATATGTTCAAGCTCATGGCAGCCACGGGCAAGTATGTTCGTGTCAGCGAATTGGACATGGGTATGGTCGATGCCAGTGGTAATACCGTAGCAACAACCAATATGACCGAAGCCATGCACAAGAAGATGGCAGACTTCTACGAGTGGATCTATAAGGAGTACTTCCATCTCGTTCCTCCAGCGCAGCAATGGGGTATCTGCCAGTGGTGTGCTACCGATGCACCAGGCAGCATCACCGACCAAGGTGGTTGGCGTAACGGACAACCTGTAGGCTACTGGGCTCAAGGCTATGCATATCGCAAACATGCCTATGCAGGTGTTGTACGTGGTCTTGGTGGCGTTGTCTATACCGACATCGACCAGGTTGAAGCTATCGAAGAGGACAAGAATGCCATTTTTGACCTGTGTGGTAACCGTCAACAGGCATCGTTCGATGAGCTTCCAGCCGGTCTCTATATCATCAATGGCAAGAAGGTGATCAAAAAGTAACCAGATTATATTTTATCAAGAATTAGTGAATTTGAGAATTATATTTATTCAACGTTCACAAGTTATAACTTGCTCTCGTTGAGGGTATAAGGTAAAGGGTATAGGCTTTCCGGAAGCGTATGATATCTGAAGACTGCATTCCAAACAGTTGTGGCGGCCTTTACCTTTTAGCTTTTAGCCTTTAGCCTCAAGTTGAGCTTGCGAAACTTGAAATATATTTAAACAACAATAAGGCTTCATATATTATCTCAAAAAAAAGAAATTCCCTAATTCTCTAATTCTTGATCTAAATACTTTCTATCGATTTATATACTATTATTATTCCTGATTAATGAAAACAAATTCTATTTTAGCCTTATCATTGGCATTGGCTACTACCATGCCAACCATGGCACAGAAAGTACCTGCTGGAGGAAAAGCTATCAGCGAAGACTTAATCGGTATCTTCTTCGAGGATATCAGCTATTCTGCCGACGGTGGCTTGAATGCCGAGTTGGTACAGAACGGTTCGTTCGAATATAGTGGCGTGGAGCGCGACGAGTGGGGTCCAACCACCTCTTGGCATCCAATCCGCCCTGGTCACTCACTGGGTTTCTTTGAGGTCAAGAGCCAGTTCCCTATCCATCCGAACAATCCGAACTATCTGCAGATCAACATCGAACGTGTAGGTCACTATTATGACTTCAACGGTTGGACTGGCTATGGCTTGAAGAACGATGGTTTCGACGGCATTTCGGTAAAGGAGGGCGAAAGCTACAACTTCTCGATGTTTGCTCGTCCAGCCAAAGGACTGATGGAAGCACGTATTGTACTGGTTGGTACAAAAGATAGTGGCAAAAAGGGTCCTTGGGGTACCATTTGGGAGGATTTTGTCATTGCCGACGACACCATTAAAATCAATGGTCAAGACTGGGACAAATATCAGTGCACCCTCACAGCCAACCAGACCTGGAAGACAGCAACACTGCATATCCTCTTCCAGACTGTTGGTTCGGTCGATGTAGATATGATCTCGCTCATGCCACAGAACACATTCAAAGGTCATGGTTTGCGCAAGGATCTGGCAGAGGCATTGGACAATATGAATCCGAAGTTCATGCGTTTCCCTGGCGGTTGTGTAGTTCATGGCGGTGGCGATGGCTTCTGGAACACCTACCACTGGAAGAATACCATCGGTCCTAAAGAAACCCGCAAGCAACTCAAAAACACCTGGGGTTATCACCAGAGCATGGCATTGGGTTATTTCGAGTATTTCCAGTTGTGCGAAGATATGGGTTGCCAGCCTGTACCGATTCTGCCTTGTGGCGTCTCTTGTCAGGGAACCAATGGTGGTTGGAACATGAAGACCCAGGCTCAGGATGTCTGTCCGATGGAAGATATGGACAAATGGACTCAGGATGCCCTCGATCTCATCGAATGGGCTAATGGTGACGTTAACACCACGTGGGGCCGCAAACGTGCTGAAGCAGGTCACCCTGCTCCATTCAACCTGAAGTATTTGGGGATCGGCAACGAGGAGAAGATCACTCCTGAGTTCTGCGAGCGTTTCAAGTATATGTACGAACGCATCATGAAGGCTTATCCTGATATCATCATCGTTGGTACAGCAGGTCCAGGTTCTCACCCAGGCAACCCAGATCTCGAGAATGGCTGGAAATTGGCAGAAGAACTCGGTATGCCAATCATCGACGAGCACTACTATGAGCCACGCGATTACTTCCAGACCAGCAAACAGTATGACTCCTACCCTCGCGACCGCAAGACCAAGGTTTACTTGGGCGAGTATGCTTCGAAGGACAAGAAACTCATCGACGCTGTTTCTGAAGCACTCTATCTCATCCATGTTGAACGCAACGGTGATATTGTCTGCATGACCAGCTATGCACCTCTCTTTGCCAAGAAGGGCCACATGAGCTGGAATCCGGATCTGATCTACTTCGACAACGAACGTACCATCCTGACCTGCAGTTACTATGTCCAGCAGTTGTTCGGACAGCACGGCGGCGACTATTATTATGATCCTGCTCTCAATACCGAGAACAAGAAGGTAGATGCCTCAATCGTGCTCAACAGCAAGAAGAAGGAGCTTTATATCAAGATTGCCAATGTTGGAGACCAGGCAGAAACATTGAACTTCGATCTCTCCAAGTTCAGCGTCAAGAAGAATGCTACCGTGACAGTACTGACCGGTTCTGATCCAATGGCAGAGAACAATTTCGATGCTCAGCCTATCCAGCCAGAGACCACTGCTCTTACCGTTGGTAAAAAGCTCAGCTACGAGGCTAAGCCTTGTTCATTCAGCGTAATCACAATCAAACTTTAACATGAAACAGATCATTTCAACGCCCAATGCACCCGCTGCCATCGGAGCATACAGTCAGGCAGTTGTGGTCAACGGCATGGTTTATGCCAGCGGCCAGTTGGGCATCAATCCTGCGACCGGGGCTTTAGCAGGCGATGACTTCCGCAGTCAGGCAGAACAGAGCCTGAAGAACTGCAAAGCACTTGTTGAAGCTGCAGGCAGCAGCATGGAGAAGTTGGTCAAAGTGACCGTTTTCATGGCCGATATGGCTGATTTTGCAACACTCAACGAGCTTTACGCACAGTACATTCCTTCGCCCTTCCCTGCCCGATCTGCCGTGGCAGTCAAGACTCTCCCCAAAAATGCTTTGGTAGAGATTGAAGTAATTGCTGAAATCTGATAAATAGGCCATCCCAAAAGGGTGGCCTATGTTATAAATCGATAGTTTATGAATTGGGAAATAACACATCCAATAACCGAAGAAGAGGCAGCACAAATAGCGCAGTTCCAGGTCGATATGGCCATGGAGTCCGAAAATCTTGCATTGGATCCAGGCATCGTAATGCGTGGCGTACTGATGGCCATGGAAGATCCTATGGGCAAAGGCAGGTATTACCTTGTGCGCACTAGCGAAACCTACACAGTCGAAGAGGGACTGATTCTTCCAGCGGGAACAGTTGCTGGCAGTTTGTTCGTAACCCGAGAATGGAGTGACTGGCACGGAGAGTGGTATTGGTGGGTACAATCGGTCTATGTACGTCCAACCTTCCGACGCATGGGCGCATACAAAGCACTCTACGCCAATGTTGTCGAAGAGGCCAAACGTGCCAACATACATGAGATCCGTCTCTATGTGGACCGCGACAATGTCCGGGCACAAAAGACCTACCAATCGCAGGGAATGAAAGAGAGCCATTATCTGCTGTACGAACACGCACTTTGAGATGGAAGAGAAATTGATCCAAATGTTGGCAGAATGGCAGAAGATTCCGATCGAAGAGGCAAGACGTCGTTTCGACGGGACAATGACCGCCCGTACGCTATCGGATGGCAAAGCAAACCTCTGCTTCCAGACACCAGACTACATCTTCTCCTGCCTGCGTCAGGAAATCGAATCCGAAGATCTGGCAGACAATGACTTCGAACGGCCGGAGGAGATGCCAGAAGGATTGTTTGTCCGATCACATTAGAAAGAGAGATGAAAATCGTTATTGCACTGGATTCCTTCAAGGGATGCCTCACAAGCAGGGAGGCATGCAGCGCTGTAGCCGAAGTCATAGCCGAAACGTACCCACAAGCCGAAGCTATCGCCATGCCAGTATCAGACGGAGGAGAGGGCTTGACCGAAGTGTTGACCGAAGCGATGGGAGGAACTATGGTCGAAGTGAAAGTGCATGGTCCCCTAATGGAGGCTATTACTGCCAGATATGGCATTTCGAAAGAGGGAGAAACTGCCATCATGGAGATGGCCGAAGCTTGTGGCCTCCCCTTGGTTCCAATCGAACTGCGTAACCCAGAAAAGACCACGACCTATGGCTTTGGAGAAATGATAGCCGATGCGTTGCAGAGAGGTTGTCGTAAGTTCATCATGGGAATTGGCGGTTCTGCAACCTGTGATGCAGGAGTCGGAATGATGGAGGCTCTGGGATGGAGTCAAAAGCCCCACGACGAATGGTCAAAGAAGATTCAGATTCTTGTGGCTTGCGATGTCCAGAATCCGCTGAACGGACCGAACGGAGCGGCTTATGTCTTTGCACCACAGAAAGGAGCAGATCCTGCAATGGTAAAGCGACTGGATGCCAAACTGACCAAACTGCTCGAAGAAGAGCATACCACTACCCTACCCGGCGATGGTGCTGCCGGTGGATTGGGATTTGCTCTACGTCACTGGCTACACGCCTTTCTCATACCGGGCATCGAGCTGGTTCTCGATAAACTGAACTTCGAAAAGCAGACAGCAGATGCAGACCTGATCATCACTGGCGAGGGACAAAGCGATCGCCAGACACTGATGGGAAAAGTGCCTTACGGTGTACTATGTAAAGGGAAAGGAGAAAAACGCTTCGGAAACGGGAAAGCACCTCAAGTCATCCTGTTATCGGGGAATATCAGAGACCGGAAAGAACTCTCGGCTGCAGGTTTCGATTACATAGCCTCCATCAACGAAGGTGATAACCGACCGCTGGAGGTCCTGATGCGCAACGAAGTCGCCAAAGAAAACCTGAAGAAGAGTGTATTGAAGGCCATCAAGCAGGTTACATCATCTCTCAAGTAGAGAAAATCACTTAGACGCAATCTGCATAGCAACGACATAACCCATCGACCAGGCGGCCTGAAGATTGAATCCACCTGTGATGGCATCGACATCCAGGACTTCGCCTGCCAGGTAAAGTCCTGGATGGCTTTTTACTTCGAGTGTATTGAGATTCAAGTTCGAAAGTGCAACACCACCACAAGTAACAAACTCCTCCTTATGACGACTCTGACCATCGACGACATAGACATCGGCTGTGAGAACCGAAACCAGACGATTCATCTGCTTCCGTCCCACTTCGCTCCAACGCTGTTCAGACCGAATACCAGAACGTTCGATAAGAGCCTGCCACAGACGGCTGGACAATTCCGGCAGATGCGTATTGCCAACCTGCTTGCCCCCCTGCTCTGTCTGCATTCGAGCAATGCGCTGTCGGGTCTCTTCTTCGGATGCGTCATCAAGCCAATTGACCAGCAGCTGCGCTTTGTAGCCACATTCTGCAAGATGCCGGGCTGCATGCGAAGAGAGTTTCAGTATCGCAGGACCACTCATACCCCAATGGGTTATCAACAAGGCGCCTGTCGAACGGAATTTGGTTCCGGCCAAGCCTACGGTAACAGGATCGACCACGATGCCCATCAACGGCGACATACCGCCGATGTTAAAAGAAAAGAGCGAGGGTACTGGTGTCGCTATCTGCAGGTTGAGTGGTGCCAAGAAAGACAAACCTTCGGCTTTGGGGCTTCCACCAGTCGTCACCACCACCTGGTCGGCTGTCACCACCTTGCCATCGGCCAATTGGATCCTATAGTTAGCGTTAAGGTTAGGGTTAGAGTTAGGGTTAAGGTTAAGGTTAGGGTTATCATCAATCTTCGTCACCTTGCAATGCAGATGAAGCCTAACTCCAGACTGTTCCAATCCATGTAGTAGCGTGTGAACGATCTGCATAGCATCCTGACTCTGCGGAAAAACACATTGATCGGATTGGGTAACCAGACGGACACCTTCGTCTTCCCACCATTGCATAGTGTCTTCATGGTCGAACTGGCAGAACGCGCGCTTTACGAGCTGTTCGCCACGGGGATAGGCCTCTTTCAGACTACGGATTTCGGCAAAGCTATTGGTCAAATTACAGCGACCACCACCAGTAACAGCCACCTTGGCCAATGCTTTTGAGCCGGCCTCATAGAGATCGACTTCCCATTCAGGACGAGTACGTTTGAGCATCAGCGCACAAAAGCATCCGGATGCACCGGCTCCAATGATAGCAATTCTTTTCATGGGGCAAAGATAGCAAATCTAAACAAGACGAGCAAGAATTTTCATAAATTCTATCATAATTTGCACAACATTAAGAAAAATTGAATATATTTGCAATCCAAAAAACAAACGTATAACGCTAATCTAAAACCAGAACATGCGCAATTACTTGACTCTATTTGCAATTGCAGGGCTAATGGTATCATGTAACCAGAAGCCTAACTACAAATCATTTGACGATTATCCGGTGCCCGAAGGCGACATTCAGGAAATGCAATACACTCCAGAACGTACCACATTCCGGTTGTGGGCTCCTATGGCCGACCAGGTACGTCTGCATCTCTTTAACGAAGGACATGGCAACAGCGCCTACGAAGACATCAACCTCGAACGCACCAAGAACGGGCTATGGCAGGCCGTTGTAGAAAAGGATCTGATGGGGAAATTCTATACCTTCAGTGTTGTTCAGGACGGAAAGGATTATGGCGAAACACCTGGCATCTTTGCCAAAGCGGTCGGCTTGAATGGACAACGAGGAGCCATCATCGACTTCTCGCAAACCAATCCCGAAGGTTGGTCCGAGGACATGAAGCCAGAACTGGAAGATGTTGCAGAGGCTATTATCTACGAAATGCATTGGCGAGACTTCTCGGCCCATGAGAACAGCCCGGCACAAAACAAAGGCAAATTCCTTTGTCTGACCGAAGCGCCCGTCATCCAGCACCTGAAGGAATTGGGTGTCACCCACATCCATATCATGCCAAGCTACGACTACAGTACAGTCAAAGAAGACCGATTGGACGAACCACAGTACAATTGGGGCTACGATCCATTGAATTATAATGTACCCGAAGGAAGTTATTCTTCGGATCCAGCCGATGCCACCGTACGTATCCGTGAGTTCAAGGAAATGGTTATGGCTTGCCACAAAGCAGGCATCCGGGTTGTGATGGATGTGGTCTATAACCATACAGTCGATATCGAAGGCTCAAATTTCCATCGTACTGCTCCCGGCTATTTCCATCGCAAACGACCAGATGGCACATATGCCAATGGCTCTGGCTGTAGTAACGAAACTGCATCAGAACGTCCGATGATGCGTAAATTCATGCTCCAAAGTGTCAAATACTGGATGGAGGAATATCATATTGATGGCTTCCGTTTCGATTTGATGGGTATTCACGACATCGAGACCATGAACCAGATAAGCGCCGCTACCCATGCCATCGACTCGAAAGTCTTGCTCTATGGCGAAGGTTGGGCAGCCGAAGCACCGGCATATCCAGACAGTCTGCTGGCCATGAAAGCCCATACATCGGAACTGAACGGCATTGCCGTTTTCAGCGATGAGTTGCGCGATGGACTGCGTGGTCCTTTCTGGAGCGATGAGAAGGGTGCTTTCCTGATTGGCGAAGCAGGACATGAAAAGGAGATTCAGTTCGGCATAGCCGGCGCCATCGATGGATGGGCCAAAGAACCGACACAAATGATATCGTACGTAAGTTGCCATGATGATATGTGCCTTGTCGATCGACTGAAAGCCACACAACCCGGCATCCTTCCATCCGAGTTGCTTGCCCTCGACAAACTTGCACAGACAGCAGTTCTGACGAGCCAGGGCATCCCATTCATATTCTGTGGAGAAGAAATCCTGCGAGACAAGAAGGGCGTACACAATTCATATTGCAGTCCGGATTCTGTCAATGCCATCGACTGGTCGCTCAAAACTGCCAATGCCGATGCTTTCCACTATTACTGCGACCTGATTGCCCTGCGTAAGGCACACAAAGCATTCCACATGGGCAAAGCGGAACTGGTTCGCCAGCACCTGAAGTTCCTCGAAGCGCCAGACTGCGTAGTAGCCTACGAATTGAACGGTTCTGCCGTCAACGATACCTGGAGTGACATCATTGTTGTTCTGAACGCCAACAAAACACCCGTTAACGTCTCTATTCCAGCTGACACCTATACACTCGTTGTCGCCAATGGCAAGGTCAACGCTCAAGGATTAGGGAAAGTACAAGGTCCAAAGCTCACAATTGCCCCTCAATCTGCTGTCATTTGCTACAAATAATCGACGCTCGATCGAAAGGAAAAGCCCCATAGTCTCACGACTCTGGGGCTTTCTTCGAAAAAACATTTAAAAACATTCGTTATTTTTCAACCTTATCCAATGATTTACGAACTCAATCATTTATCATTGGCAAAGATAGGCTATTTTTCTATATCTGCCAAACAATTTGAAGAGAAAAAAAGGCAGATGCTAAAATTGTACCATATATTCATAAGATAGTGTACAATCTTAATTCGATTATTCTTGCTGAACCTCCTTCTCATGCTCGGCAATCAACTTCTGCTGAATGTCGGTCGGACAAAGTTCGTAGCTCGCAAACTTCATGATGAATGAGGCCGAAGACTGAGTCAAAGCCGACAGTGTGGTGGCATAATCGGACATTTCCGACAATGGTACCTTGGCTTGAAGTTTCTGATAACCAGCCTCAGCATTCATGCCGATAATCATGCCTCGATGATTCTGTACGTCGCTCATCACATCACCCAAACGCTCGCCTGGCACAAATACCTCGACATCGTAAATCGGTTCGAGAATCTTCGGACCAGCCTGACGGAAGGCTTGGCTGAAGGCATTGCGTGCGGCCAGCATGAACGAGAGTTCGTTGCTATCCACCGGATGCATCTTGCCATCATATACTACTACACGGACATCGCGAGCGTATGATCCAGTCAACGGACCTTGCTCCAGACATTGCTGGATGCCCTTGAGGATAGCAGGCATGAAACGGGCATCGATAGCACCGCCAACAACAGAATTGATGAAGACGAGCTTACCACCCCATGGCAGGTCAATCTCCTCCTTACCCTTCATGGTCACACGATATTCCTTACCCTCCAGATTGTAAACGGTTGGATCCTCCATACCATCCTGATAAGGCTCGACAATGAGATGAACCTCACCAAACTGACCGGCACCACCCGACTGCTTCTTGTGTCGGTAGTCTGCTCGAGCAGCTCTGGTTATGGTCTCACGATATGGAATGCGCTGTGGTTCGAAGTTGATCTGGATCTTGTCGAGATTCTCCAAACGCCACTTAAGGGTACGCAAATGCAGTTCGCCTTGACCATGCACAAGAATCTGACGCAACTCCTTCGACTGTTCAACAACCCAGGTAGGATCTTCGAGACGCATACGGGTCAAAGCCTGCATCATCTTTTCGGTATCAGCTTGATTGACGGCCGAAATGGCACGTGTAAACTTCGATGCAGGATACTTGACAAAGTTGAATTTGCACTCATTGTCTGCAGCATTGAGGGTATTGCCAGTACGAACATCCTTCAGTTTAACCGTACAGCCAATATCTCCGGCCGACAACTGTTCTACTTTATCTCGATTTGCGCCCGAACATACATAGAGAGCCGAGAGATGCTCCTTGGTACCACGATCTGCGTTGATCATATCATCGCCCTCCTTGACCGTACCGCTCATTACCTTGAAATACTGTACTTCGCCAATGTGTGGTTCCACACCGGTCTTGAAGAAGTAGAGACTGGCTGGAGCCGATGGGTCGAGTTTGATCTCCTCGCCTCGGGTATTGTGAACGGCTGGCATTTCATCGACAAATGGAACAACATTGCCCAAGAACTCCATCAGACGATCTACACCCATGTTCTTGCCTGCACAGACGCAGAAGACAGGGAAGATCGAACGGGTAACCATACCCTTGCGAATACCTTCTCTCATTTCGTCTTCGGTCAGTTGCTCGGTTTCGAAGAACTTTTCCATCAGACCTTCGTCGTTTTCGGCAGCTGCCTCGACCAGGAACTGATGCATCTCCTTAGCCTGATCCAACTGGTCGGCAGGAATCTCTTCGATTGTTAATTTTCCATCGGCATCGTAGGTCAATTGCTTCATCAGAATGATATCAATGAGCTGATGGAAGCCAGGACCAGTTTCGACAGGATATTGCACAGGCACTACCTTATCTCCATAAGTCAACTGCAGATCTTCAACAATGGTATTGAAATCGCACTCAGGACTATCCAACTGATTGATCAGGAAGATAACCGGCTTGTTGAGTTTTTCGGTATATCGGAAATGGTTCTGAGTGCCGACCTCAGGACCGACAGCACCATTGATGAGCAGAATGGTTGTGTCCGTTACAGACATAGCAGTAATGGCCTGTCCGACGAAATCGTCCATACCTGGACAATCAATGATATTGAGTTTCTTGCCATTCCATTCAGTATGGAAAATGGTACTGAAGACCGAATATCCGTAGTTCTTCTCGACTGGGAAATAGTCACTCACAGTTGACTGTTGCGAAACTCTACCCTTACGGGCAATCTGGCCAGACACATACAACATGGTTTCGGTCAAAGTTGTTTTTCCCGAACCATCATTGCCAAGCAGGGCAATGTTCTTGATCTCTTTTGAACTATAAACTTTCATACTGTATTAGATAATTAAAAGTAGTATTGCAATAGAAATAGAATACTTGCTTAGAGTTATTTTTCATTTGGCGCTACAAATGTATGGAGTTTTTCGACACGACCAAAATTTTGCACCCAAAAAGTGTGATTTTTATGCTGAACAACATCTTTTAGCCCTTTTTTAGGGAATGATTTAACGACTTTTTACACTCAAATTTGGAAAAATGAAGGGAAATGTGTAAATTTGCACCATCAAATGAATTTATTAAAATACCCATTTATATGAAAAAGTTTCTTCTCGCAGTTGCAGCGTGCATCTCACTCACATGCTTTTCTTTCAGTTTTCAAAGTTGTAATGAGGAATCAAAGGAATACTGGATCAATCTTTTTTCACAGTATTTTGGTAACGATACAACATCCCAGTATTACAAGATCTTGGGCACTGACTCTTTGAAAGGAAATGACAAATACGGCTTCCTTGCTGATATGATCGACAAGTTCATTGCTGCCAAAACCTGCGACTCAACAGAATTTATGGCTGGTGTATGGGCTTACCAAAGCAATGATGGCGACGAGATCGATACCTTCTGGTTCTATCGTGATTCGACCGTTATGGAGCACTATATCAGCAAATCGGATACTCTCGATGTCCAGTATTCAGGTGGCTACCTCTATTACAAGACATTCAAACAGGCCATCGTGCAGTTCAACAATGTTTACAATTACAAGACCAATCGCAACCTCGAAGGATATTCTGAATATCATATCTTCGAAGTTTCCAACCCTGCCTGGATGCAGGCTTTGGGTGTCAAGCAGCTTACCATGACTGATTTGGACACAGAAACAGGCGAACCATTGTCTTCTATTGCTTACTCCTATGTTGAAGACGTTGAATAATTGATACTCAATGAAGAAAATACTCTCTCTATTAGCCATCTCTGTGATGGCTAATTTTGTTTCTGCCGAAATTACTCATGCGCCTTGGATTGCAATGCAACCCGACGATACGATCATCGCGCCACTCGTTCACTCTCCATTCATCAAGAAAACCTTCGGCGACAAGAAACCCGGCCTATACACAATGCCGATGATGCGTCGTGTTTTCGAAACAGCCAAGAAAAAGAAGGTTGAATCTGCCACCCTCCAGGTGTGTGGATTGGGACACTTCGAATGTTATCTGGATGGACAGAAAGTAGGCAACCATTTCCTTGATCCCGGTTGGTCCGATTATCGCAAAGAGGCCGAATATGTAGAGTTCGATGTCCTCCCATTTTTTTCAACAAAAGAACAAAACCTCCGGTTTGCCGCGCGCACCGAAGGAAGCAACAAAAGAACAAAACAACACATCCTTAGCGTGCTCCTGGGCAATGGCTTCTACAACATTCCTCGCGAAAGGTATGTGAAGTTGTTGGGTTCATTTGGTGCGCCCAAACTGAAACTATCCCTGACAATCAGATACACCGACGGAAGTATTCAAGAGGTACAGAGCGATTCTTTGTGGCAGGTAGCGCCAAGTCCAATCACTTTCTCGAGCATCTATGGAGGAGAAGACTACGATGCCTCCCTCGAACAAAAGGGATGGAACAACGACCCGAAATTCGATGCCACACTCTGGCAGCAGGCGCTTGTTGTCTCTCCTGCCTTTGACGTTACGCTGCACAAGCAGGAGGGCACAGAACTGGTAGTGATCGATACCCTTCAGCCCATCTCAATCACTCCCAAACGAGACAAGATGAAGGGGGAAACAGACGAAAAAGATGTCTGGATCTATGACTTCGGACAAAACCTTTCCGGCATTGTCGAACTGACCCTCAAGCAACCGTTGCAACCAGGACAGAACATTCGTATGCGTCCTGCAGAGTTGATCAAAGAGAATGGCACCCTCAACCAGAAAGTTGCCCAACCCTACCTATGGAATTATAGAGCCCCCCTCTCCGATAACCGATCAACGATAACCGATAACCGATCATCGCTCACCGATCATCGCTCATCGAGAATCGATCATCGCTCATCGAGAATCTGGTCTCCCCAATTCACTTACTACGGCTTCCGTTATGTCGAGGTGCAAGGAATTCATCCGGACAGTATCGAACTCCGTATGCTTCACACCTCGAGCACGACCTGCCAACAGGCCGTAGGCTCTTTCCGATGCTCGAACGACACACTGAACCGAATACATGACCTCATCGATCGTGCAATCCGAAGCAACTTGGCTTCTGTGCCGACCGACTGTCCGACACGCGAAAAATTAGGATGGCTCGAACAGGATTACCTGATGCTTCCTTCTATGCTCTGCCGCTACGATGTCAAAAACCTCTACACCCGACTCATGCGTCAGATGCACGATGCACAGCAGCCCGATGGCATGATACCGACCATTGCTCCCTATTACACTTGGTTCGGCTACGGATTCGACGACAGTCCGGAATGGGGAGCCGCATTCATTCTCTCCCCCTGGATTCTCTATCAGCACAATGGCGACGATTCTTTGATTCGCACATATTATGACGATATGAGGCGTTACACTACTTATTTATATACACGCGCACACGAAGAGAGAGACAGCCTCGGACAAATCTCCAAGCCACAGCATATCATCAACTACGGCTTGGGTGATTGGTATGACCTTGGCCCCAAAGGCCCCGGCTATTCACAACTCACACCGAATGGACTGACTGCCACGGCTATCTATTTCGAAGAGGTACAGGCTATGTCTCAGATGGCAACCATTGTCGGGAAAAAAGACGATGCCCATTATTTCACACTTTTGGCCGATAGTATCAGAGAGGCTTACAATGCCCGTTTCGATACCTGTACCAGCCAAACGGCTTTGGCCATGGGACTTTCGCTCGGACTCCTCCCCGATTCACTTCACACATGGGCACGCGAGCAGTTGATCGATGATCTGGCAACTCCCCACACTACCAGCGACAGCAAGGGCACACAACATTGGAATACGCTACTCACAGCCGGAGACATTGGTTTTGTCTATCTGGTCCGGACTATGGCAGACATGGGACTCCATGCCGAACTGATGCAACTATGCACCAACCCAGCAATCCCTGGCTATGGTATGCAATTGGACAAAGGAGCCACATCGCTCACCGAATCCTGGCAAGCACTCGACAATGTGTCGAACAATCACCTGATGCTTGGCCACATCATGGAATGGTTATATGGTTATGTTGGTGGAATCCGCAAGATCGACGGACAATACGTCATCGACCCTGCAAACATTCCGAATGTCGATTGGTGCGAATGTACCTACATGACAAGCGAAGGACCAATAACCGTCAGGTGGCACAAGAACGCCAAAGGCCGCATAGTCATCGAATAACATAGTAATCGAACAACTTTGTCTTCAAATAAGTCCTGTTTTCACTCGAAAACGGGGCTTTTTTGTTAATAGCTGTTAATTTTTACTCATTTTTTTAAGATTTTCGTCCAAAAATTTGGAGGATTGGTCAAAACTGTCCTATCTTTGCAGTGTTCTAATCAACTAATACACCAAAACAACAGAACATTAGTAGAGAAAATGTGATGGTGTCAAGATGCAACAAAAGAACAAAACAACATTAAAAACTAACAATTATGATCAAGACAAGCAATCTTACCTATGGTTACATTCAGGTGCAACCGGTATTGAAACAAATCAGTCTCGAGATGCCAGCAGGTCACATCTACGGTCTCCTCGGCAGAAACGGCGTCGGAAAGTCAACCTTCCTCAAGGTTTTGAGTGGCGCATTGCTTGGACAAGGCGAATATTCGGTTGGAGGTTATGATCCACGTAACCGCGAAGCTGCTTTTCAGGAGAGCATCCGCTTGGTACCAGAAAACGAGGCACTCTACAACAACACCATCATCGAACTGGCTCGAGTAACGAAACCCCTCTACCCTACCTTCTCCGACGAGATCCTGAATAGAGCCTTGGAGGAGTTCAAGGTACCACAGGAGCAGAAGTTAACCTCGATGTCACTCGGCCAGCAGAAGAAGGCTCTCATCGCTCTCTCGCTCGCCTGCAATACTCCTTACATCTTCATGGATGAGCCTACCAACGGTATGGATATACCTTCGAAGAGTACCTTCCGCAAACTCGTAGCCAGTATGCTCGATGAGAACCGCACCATCATCATCTCGACCCATCAGGTGGATGACCTTGAAGGTCTGATGGACAGCGTCACCATCATGGAGAACGACGGAGTTCTTTTGTCCGACACACTCGAAAACATCGGTGAACAGTTCGGTACCGAAGATATCAAAGAGGTCTTCTGCCGAGTGGTAAACAATGAGAAATGAGGAATGGGTACCCTTACCCCTTAAACATTAAACTCTTAAACATTAAACATTATTATGAATACAAAACGCATAGCATCACTCCTGCACTACGACTGGATGTTGCACAACCATACATTGAAGCTGACCGGCATGGTGATTGGAATCATCTACCTATGCTTGGCACTTCTCTACTTTGTCATCAAGAGCGAATTAGGCTTCGATGGTAGCCACAGCGAAAGCCTTCCTCAAGTCATCGGATTCTTCTGTCACGGCTACTTCAGCTATGCAACCATGGCAGCCATGCTGGTCACCACTACCCTGTTGACCGAGAAGTTCTGCTATCCTCGCACCGCCACAGCCTATCTGACTTTGCCAGGCACATCGATCGAGAAGTTCATCGTGATGTTGGCAGAATATGCAATTGCCTATATTGCCATGCAGATCTTCTTCATCGTTATGTTCTACGTAACCATGGCAATCTGTGCCATCAATGCTCCTGAACTGAATTGGATGCAGAATGTATTCAGCTATTTCGATCCTTACAAGCAGTCCGACATCGTTCGTGGCATCATGGATTCACTCAAAACAACCTCGGCCGACGATCTGCAGACCCTGGCCACACAAGAGGGAGCACCAGGAAGTCTGGCACAAAGCGTACTCAATTTGATGAATGCCTCTGTTTGGATGGCTCCATTTGCAAGCATTGCCTATCTGGCATACTACATGATCCTGAATATGTTCTTCAAGAGCAACGTACAGATCAAAGCTATTGCCTGCATGTTCCTTACATACTTCGCCTTCATGGTTGCCTTGATGATTTTCATCTTCGGCATCATTGGTGCCAGCATGGCAAGCGACAACATGAGCGAAGAGATGATGCTCGGCAAGATGGAGACTCTGTTTAGCTGTGTAACAGCATTCCTCTATACAACACCTGCCATTGCTGCTGGCTTGTTCTACTTCTTCTATAAGCAGATCTGCCGCAAACAGGCTAAATAAGGCAAGAGACCTTTCAAAAACATTACATTACAAAACAACAATCAAACAGATTAAACAAAGTCACGCATATGGAATTTCAAACAAATGCCCAACCGATCTTCATGCAGATCTACGATTTGATCTGCGACAGGGTCCTTCGTGGCGAAATCCAACCAGACCAACAGATCCCTTCAGTCAGAGAACTGGCTGTTGAGCTCGAGGTGAATCCCAACACCGTGATGCGAACCATCGAGCGTCTGTTGCAGCAGGAGATCATCTACAGCAAGCGAGGCAAAGGTAACTTCCTGGCCGAAAATGCCAAGAACATCATCCTGCAGGTTCGTACCAAGCGCCTGATGGAGGAACGTCTTCCGGCCTTGGCCGAAGAGATGAAGCTACTCAACATTGCCCCTTCCGAGCTCCTCAAGGCACTCGAGAAGTTGCAATAACTCCCATAACGCTGGGGAGGTCAAAAACAATCCCCAGCGTACCCTTTAGAAACATTACAAGCATTACATTGAACAATTAGTTTACAAAAACAGTACAGACAAAAACATTCGGTTTATATTTAATCAATGAGAAAAACAAGTGTGCCGTCTCATGGATTTAGATTTAATACTCAAAGAAGAGGAGAAGAAATGAAGATTAATAGCAAACTGATATCTTCTATTCTTCAAGTCTTCCTTGAGAATAATATAAAAACTCATTGAGACAATTTACTAAAGATTCAAACAACAACAAGATCATGTTCAACAAGGTTATTGTATCAGCCATGGTGGCCTGTTCCACCCTCTGTGCACAAGCCCAAACTGGTGCTTGGTCCGGAAATATCGAAGTCCAGGGCATGAAGATCGAAATGACCTTCAACCTTACCGATAACAATTGTACGCTCGATGTTCCAGCGCAAGGAGCCAAAGGCATTCCCGCCAAATTGACCAGAAACGCCGATGGCAGTATCGAAATCGGTATCCCATCGATCAATGGCTCATACAAAGGAAAGTTGGTAGACGAAACCATCCAAGGACAATTCACACAACATGGTTATAGCTTTGCCATGCCACTCACCTCAGGAGCGCCAAAGAACAATCGTCCACAGACGCCACAAGGACCATTCCCCTACACCACAGAGGAGGTTTCATTCGTCAATGGAGATGCAACATTGAGCGGCACGCTTGTCCTTCCTAAAGGTTGGAATAAGGAGACTCCAGTAGCCATCATGATTACGGGTAGCGGTGTTCAGAACCGCGACGAAGAGATCTTTGAGCACAAGCCATTCCTCGTGATTGCAGATGCTTTAGCCAAACAGGGAATCGCGACCCTCCGCTACGATGACCGAGGATTTGCCAAATCCACTGGTGATCTTGAGAACGTAACCACACTTGATCTCAAAAACGATGCTTTGGCAGGTATCAAACTGTTACGTGACCGCTTTCAACACGTTGGAGTCATTGGCCACAGCGAAGGCGGGACCATTGCCTTTATGCTTGCAGCCGAAGGACAAGTCGATTTCGTTGTTTCTTTGGCAGGTAGTGTCCTTTCTGGTCTGGATATTCTGATAGACCAGAATCGTGATCAACTCCAGTTAAAGCACTGAAATTATAATTTCCAAGGATAGAATAGTGCAGAAAAGGCGTTTTATGTCACCAATTCTTCACTATTCTTTATTTATTATCCGTTTTTATTTGGCGATTCCGAAAAAACTCTTTATCTTTGCGCCTGAAGAGTCGGAAAATGTAGATCGGGAAACTCGACAATTACACAGAACCGAGGAACACCGTTAGCCGATGGCGGGCTACCAGCCTGCGTGACGCTCTTAATCTTTGAAAGGGGTAACAGTTCGCTGTTATGGGCACCACCTCGCAGGACAGATGCTCCGGGTGTTAATTCTGAACACCTGTCATCGAAAGGAAGATTACGGAGGCGAAGCGGACCTCAAATCATACATTATAGGGAGTTTCACCTCATCCTAAGCCGACTCTTCTTTTTTTATTTTAAAGGAAATGAAGAAACTGCTCTCTCTCCCACCCAACCTTGTGGAGTGTTATCATGATGTGACCGGATGCAGCCACGATGAATGGTTTTGTACCAACGATCCCATCGGACAGAAATTAGGATCCGGTGGAGGAACCACCTGGACCGTAGAAGAGGCTCGTCGAACTGGTTTTATTCAGTCCGGCGAACGTTGCATTATTGTGCATGCTGGTGGACAAAGCCGACGTCTGCCTGCTTATGCACCATCGGGCAAGATCCTCACACCTGTACCAGTATTCCGTTGGATGCGTGGACAGAAGTTGAGCCAGAACCTCATCGACCTGCAGATTCCGCTCTATGAACAGATCATGCAGAAGGCGCCAGAGAGCCTCAAGACCATGATTGTGAGTGGAGACGTATTGATTCGTGCCAAGGAGCCTCTGCAGGAGATTCCTGAGGCCGACGTGGTTTGCTATGGTCTTTGGGTCGATCCATCGTTAGCCAAGAACCATGGTGTCTTCGTTTCGTCGCGCAAGACTCCGGATGTGCTTGACCATATGTTACAGAAGCCATCGGTCGAGACTTTGGGCAGTCTTATGAAAGACCATCTCTTCCTGATGGATATTGGAATCTGGTTGCTTTCGGACAAAGCATTGAATCTGCTGATGAAACGTAGTGCACCTAACGAGAATAGCAATGGATACCCATCGACCTACGATCTCTATTCCGAATTCGGCCTGACTTTGGGCGCCAATCCTGTCATCAAGGACGAAGAGTTGAACCAGTTGACTGTAGCTATTCTGCCGTTACCAGGTGGAGAGTTCCATCACTTCGGCACCTCACCTGAGATGATCTCTTCGACCTTGGCGATCCAAAATGCAGTCATTGACCAAAGAGCCATCATGCATCACGATGTGAAGCCTCATCCTTCGATTTTTGTGCAAAATGCAGACATCAAGATTTCGCTCACTTCTCAAAACTGCAATCTGTGGATCGAGAACAGTTTCATCGGAAAGAACTGGACCCTCAGTTGTGATAACATCATCACAGGTGTACCTGAGAATGATTGGAACATCTCGCTTGCTCAAGGTCAATGCATCGATATCATCCCGATGGGAGAATCGGAGTATGTGGTCCGTCCGTATGGTTTCCGCGAACCACACACACCCGAGTTATTGGAGCGTTGTGGCATGAAGGACTGTAAGAATCCGCAGACCGATGCCCGCATCTACCCGGTTGTCAGCAACATCGAACAAATGGGCAAAGTCCTGTGCTGGATGATGCAAGGCAACAACCCAGAGGGCGAAAAGATCTGGAATGAAGCTCGCAAGATGGCTGCCGATGAAATCTCAGCTTATGCCAACCTGCGTCGTCTGACTGAGCAACGCAATGCCTTCCGTATCAAGAACTGGTCTGCTTTGGCCAAGAATCACGAGAAGAGTATCTTCTACCAACTCAACCTCGAAGACGCCGCTCAGGCCTTTGCTGCCAATCATATTCCGGTTCCTGCCCCCTTGTCGGAATCGACTCCTGCCCTAACACAGATCAGCGATGCCATGTTCCGTGCTCGTCTGGCTTCGCTCAATGGTGATTCCGAGACAGCCAAACGTGAAGAGGCACGAGCCTTTGCTACCATGCGCGAGGGATTGACAGCTACAGCCCGCCAGACGCAGCATCCACACCTCAACGTCTATGCTGATCAGATTGTGTGGAGCCGTAGTCCAGTCCGTATCGATCTGGCGGGAGGTTGGACAGATACCCCACCTTACAGCATGATGGAAGGCGGTAATGTGGTCAACATCGCCATCGAACTCAACGGACAGCCACCACTCCAAGTCTATATCAAACCCTGCAAGGAATACTCCATCACATTGCGCAGTATTGATTTGGGAGCAGCCGAGGTTGTTCGCACCTTCGAAGAGCTTGCAGATGTCAATCATGTAGGCAGTCCATTCTCTATCCCCAAAGCAGCTCTGGTATTGGCTGGTTTCAATCCAAACTTCTGCCAGCAGCGTTATTCTTCGCTCGAAGAACAGCTCAAGGATTTTGGCTCTGGCATCGAGATGACCATGCTTTCTGCCATTCCTGCCGGATCGGGATTAGGAACATCAAGCATTCTGGCGAGCACCGTATTGGGCGCTGTCAATGACTTCTGTGGCCTCGGATGGGATCGTTACGAAATCTCCAATCGCACGCTTGTCCTCGAACAGTTACTCACCACTGGCGGTGGCTGGCAGGATCAATATGGTGGCGTCATGCAAGGTGTCAAACTGCTCCAGACACAAGCCGGATGGTTCCAGCAACCCTTGGTTCGTTGGTTACCTGACACACTCTTTACCGCTCCAGAGTATCAGAAGCTCCATCTGCTCTATTACACAGGCATCACACGTACCGCCAAGGGGATCTTAGCAGAAATCGTTCGTGGCATGTTCCTCAATTCATCTACCCACCTCGAACTGTTGTCGCAGATGAAGCAGCATGCACTCGACCTCTACGATGCCATCCAGCGTGGAGACTTCGAACAGATGGGACGTCTCATTGGCAAGACTTGGCAACAGAATCAGGCACTCGACAGTGGCACCAATCCAGCAGGCGTACAGGCTATCACCCAGCAGATTGACGATCTCTGCCTCGGATACAAGCTTCCTGGCGCCGGTGGTGGTGGCTACCTCTACATGGTTGCCAAGGACGAAGAGGCTGCAGCTCGCATCAAGAAGACGCTCAATGCCAATCCACTTAACGACAAGGCCCGCTTTGTCGATATGACGTTGTCACAAAAAGGCTTGGAGATTAGCAAGAGCTAATTTCCAGGCCCACCGAACTAATTAATAAATTAGTGAGATAAGGGGTAAGGGGAATGTTCCCCTTTGAAACAATGACTTGGAGATTAGCAAAAGTTAATCTCCAATCCCTTTTCCGAACTAATTTAATACAAAACATCCTCACTACTCTCATGTAGTGAGGATGTTTTGTTCGTTATTTGCTATTTGAACTTCAGAGACAGACCGTCTCATTAGTATGTGATAGCTGGAGGAAGTACCTTAGCCTGCTCAACCATCTTCTCTACCTCTGAGAGGTTAGGAACGCGGTTGCAGAGATTCTTGGCAGCATTAACCTCATCGAGCTTTGCCTTGAGGTTGGCTGGAACGCGATGCTGGAGCTCCTTGACGGTATCTACGCCTGCAGCTTCGAGAAGTTCTGCGAACTGACCTGCGATGCCCTTGATGCGCATGAGATCAGAGTGATTGGTCCACTTGAGGATAAGCTTGTCGCTGATGCCAGTAGCTTCAGCCAGTTCCTTACGGCCCTTAGGGGTTGCGCACTTTGCGAGGATATCCTCAGTTGTCCTTACTCCTACTGCGTTGAGTTTTTCGGCATAGACTTCTCCTACACCTTCGATGGTAGCTACGTTGTAAGCCATTTTGTTTAGATTTTTGGGTTTATAATTAAGTTTCTTCGGGGCAGAACGGCTGCCCACACATTTTGGTACGCTGCAAATCTACGCTTTTTCTTTGTCTCCTCCAAGAATTATTGAATAAAAATGTGTTTTTTGTGATAAAAAAGTCAAAATCGGCACCAAAAACATATTTTATTGATCAAAGTTTCTTGGTTACCTTGGCTTTTTTGACAATGACATCTTCGAGAGGACGATCGTTGGAATCCGTAGGACATTGCTGAATGCGATACACGATTTCGAGGCCCTTGATGACCTCACCAAAGACCGTGTAGGTACCATCCAGATGGGGCGTACCACCAAACATCTTATAATAATCAATCACATTGTCGGTCAACTTGATCTGACCATTCGAACAAGAATCGAGACGGTGCTGAACCTTCTCGATCGATTCATCGTCGAAAGTCTTGCCCCAGACTATATAGAATTGCGAAGAACTGGACTTCTTCTCCGGATTGACCTCATCCCCCTCGCGTGCGGCTGCCAAAGCGCCACGTTTATGATACAGTTTTGGGAAACGGAATTCAGCAGGCACAGGATCGCCCACCTCGCCATCGCCCAGATGCACACCCGGCGCAGCACCGACACTTTTCGGATCGCCACCCTGAATCATAAAATCCTGAATAACGCGATGGAACAGCGTTCCGTCGTAGGCCTTGTTTTCGACATTCTTCAGGAAATTATCACGATGCAAAGGGGTTTCGTTGTAGAGAGCAACAACAATCTTGCCTGCATTGGTGTAAAGTGTCACCTCTGCTCGGTTTTCCTGACCAAACAGACTAAGCGACAAGGCAAAAACGGAGATTAGGGTGAGTAATTTTCTCATTATTTAAAGGTTTAAGGGTTTAATGTTTAAGGGTTTAATGTTTAAGAGTTTAATGGTTTAATGTTTAAGAATTTATAGCAAACAACTCAAAACTCAAAACTGAAAACTGAAAACCAAACAACTGAAAACTCAAAACTTAAAACTCAAAACTTAAAACTAAATCTCATGCAGCAAAGGCAACTGCCAATGGAACATGACGGCAAGCAGACGGATAATGATGACAGCCATAGCACAACCAATCGCACATGCCTCGGCAGGCAGTCCCTCGTAAAAACCGATCACATAGAATACCCCTCCCGCAAAACAGGCCAGAGCATAAATGTCGCGACGGAAGATGAGAGGAACCTCATTGATGAGAATATCGCGCAACACACCTCCCGCTGCACCCGTCAGCATACCCATAGCGCAGGCTGTCCAAAGAGGGAATCCGGCATCGACCGTACGCTGAATACCCACCACCGTGAAGAGTCCGAGACCAATGGTATCGAACAGGAAGATCGTGTTCGAGATTCGATTAATCTGCCGATGCATAAGCACGAACAGAAGCAGCGCAAAACCTGTGATAGCGAAATAGATCCATTGAGTCATCCAAAACGGGCTACGATCCAGCATCACATCGCGAATCGTACCTCCGCCCACAGCCGTAGCCAGTCCCACAATAAAAGCTCCGAACCAGTCAAACTGCTTGGCCGATGCCAGACGAATGCCGGAGATGGCAAACGCAAATGTACCTAAATAATCTATGACATCCACAAAGGTGATGTTCATCAGGAAATCAAACATCTTTAAATAATTAATAAAACAGGTGCAAAGATAGGAAAATTTTTAATAATTTGAATAAATTGTATCCTATATCCGGATGATTTTTGTTCAAATTGGGCACACAAACTTCTCTTTTGACACAAATGATTTGGTATTTCAGACATTAATTCCTATCTTTGCACCGGGCACAACGCCTACCAATACCAAAAAACGATCGAACATCGAACACAACATTTAACCTAATCAGATAATGAAGAAACTCATTCTTTCAATCGCATGCCTTACCGGTGCATTGACCATGCAGGCACAGGCACTCCTTCCCTACCAGAATCCAGAGTTATCATCCGACGAAAGAGCCAAAGACCTGCTCTCCCGTCTGACCTTGGAGCAGAAAGTCAAACTGATGCTCAACAATAGTCCTGCCATACCCGAACTCGGCATTCACAGCTACAACTGGTGGAGCGAGGCGTTGCATGGTGCTGCCCGCAACGGTCTGGCAACCGTCTTCCCACAGGCCATCGGCATGGCAGCTTCGTGGGACGAAGATCTGCTCGAACAGGTCTTTGATATTGCCAGCACCGAGCAACGCATCAAGTATATCGAAGCCCGAAAGAAGAACGATGTGAAAGGATACAGCGGACTGACCGTGTGGACGCCGAACATCAATATCTTCCGCGATCCCCGTTGGGGCCGTGGACAAGAGACCTATGGCGAAGATCCTTACCTCACTACCCGGATGGGTTATAGTGCAGTCCGAGGTCTGCAAGGCGAAGCTGCCCATCCACACCTATCTATCCAGAGTCCCTACAACAAACTGCATGCCTGTCTGAAGCATTATGCCGTGCACAGCGGACCTGAATACGAGCGACACGGATTCAATGCGCACGACATCTCGAACCGCGACCTCATGGAGACCTATCTCTATGCCTTCGAGCGTCTGGTCAAGACAACCGACGTACGCGAAGTCATGTGCGCCTACAATGCCTACAATGGCGAACCTTGCTGCGGCAGCGACAATCTGCTCACTCAGATTCTGCGCAACGAATGGGGATTCAAAGGTACCGTCGTGAGCGATTGTGGTGCCATACGCGACTTCTACGATGGCCGTCCTGGATTCCACAACACCCACAAGGATGCCGCTGTTGCTTCGGCCAATGCCGTGTTGAGTGGTACTGACATCAATTGTGGCGGCAGCTACAAGCATCTGCCCGAAGCGGTCAAACGAGGTGCAATCAAGGAGGCAGACATCGATGTCTCTGTACTCCGTCTGCTCCGCGACCGTTTTGATCTGGGCGACATGGATGCCCTCGAACAGGACCCTTGGAACACGATTCCTGAATCCGAACTGAACTCTGCCTACAACCAGCAGGTCGCTCTCCAGATGGCCCGCGAGTGTATGACGTTGCTCCAGAACAAGAATGGGGCGCTGCCATTGGGTGGGGTTTCAGGTTCGAAGGTTTCAAGTTTGAAGCTGGCTGTTCTTGGTCCGAATGCCAACGACAGCATCACGATGTGGGGCAACTACAATGGCATCCCTTCGCGATGTGTGACCGTGCTCGATGCGGTTCGCCACAAGCTCGGCACAGAGAATGTCTATTATCGTCGTGTTTCGGAATGGGTATCGCGCGAGGAGTTCGAAAGCCTGTTTGGCAAATTGCAGAGCAATGGGCGCCAAGGCATGAGCGTCACCTATTGGAACAACCGGAATTATGAGGGCGAACCTGCCACGACCGATCATCTTGCCACTCCACTCCATTTCTGCACCTTGGGCAACACGGTCTTCTGTCCGGGTGTCAATCTTACTGACTTCTCTGGCCGTTATGAGGCCACCTATACCGCCGACAAGGACCAGAATCTGATGCTGAACCTCTATGCCTGTGGCATTGGCGAAGCAGTCATCCTGTTGGGCAACGATACCATTTGCAAGGCTCCATTCAAGACGAACCATGGCCCTCGTCGCACAATCAAGAACTTCGAGGTCAAGGCCGACAGCACCTATCAGGTCATCATCAACTTTGCGTTCCACATCCCCGATGCACAGCTGAACTTCGACTTGGGCGTCAAACGTCCAACCGACATCGACAACGTGCTTGCAGAGACGCGCGACGTGGATGCCTACATCTACGTAGGTGGCATTTCTCCACAGCTCGAAGGCGAAGAGATGAAGGTCGATTACCCCGGCTTCAAGGGCGGTGACCGTATTACCATCCAGTTGCCCGATGTACAGCGAGAGACGCTTCAAGCCCTGCATCGTACAGGCAAGAAGGTCATCTTAGTCAACATGTCCGGTTCTGCTATCGGTCTGGCACCAGAGGTAGAGTCGTGCGATGCCATACTGCAGGCATGGTATCCGGGGCAAGCCGGTGGACAAGCCGTATGCGATGTGCTCTTCGGCGACTATAATCCAGCCGGCCGTCTGCCAATCACCTTCTATAAGGATGTCAACGATCTGCCCGATTATCACGACTACAACCTGCCCGGCCACACCTATCGCTACTACAAGGGCAAGCCAGTCTTTGCCTTCGGTCAAGGCTTGAGCTACAGTACGTTCAGCTACGGCAAGGCCACCCTCGTCAAGGCCGACAAGGCCAGCAAGGCTATCAACAAGTTCACCGCCCAGGACAAGCTGATACTTCGCGTTCCTGTGACCAACACCTCCTCCCGCGATGGCGAAGAGGTCGTACAGCTCTACTTGCGTAAAGACAGCGACACAGAGGGTCCGATCTATACGCTCCGAGGCTTCAAGCGACAGCTGATTCCTGCCGGACAGACCGTACTGGTTGAACTTCCTCTCGATGAGTTCAACTTCCGCACCTTCAACCCTGCTTCAGGTCAGATGGAGACCACAAAGGGTACCTATACTCTCTACTACGGATGCTCATCACGCCCCGAAGACCTGCAAACTCTTACTGCTACCTGTAAATAATTGACAAATTATTTGGTATTGAGAAAAAAAAACACTACCTTTGCCCGCGATTATAAAATAGAAAATTATATGAACGAGCAACAGGTAGTGTTTACCAATGATATTTGTGAGGCCCTCGACGACTTCACAAGCCGTATTCAGCACGACAAACTTTTCATTCTTTTTGACATCACGACAATCCGACTCTGCATGCCGGTCCTGACGCCATTTCTCAATCAGTACGAAGAGAAGCATCCGGGTCAGCGTGTACACCAGATTGTGATCGAACATACCGATACCGCCAAGAATATCGAAAGCCTGACCGAAGTCTGGTCCTCGCTTTCCAATCATGGCGCAACACGTCATTCCCTGCTCATCAATGTGGGTGGTGGCATGATTACAGACCTCGGTGGCTTTGCTGCAGCCACCTTCAAGCGTGGCATCAAGTTCATCAATGTCACCACTACTCTTCTGGGCGCTGTCGATGCTGCCGTCGGTGGCAAGACCGGCATCAACCTCGGTAGCCTGAAGAACGAAATCGGAGCCTTTGCACCAGCCGATGCCGTACTGATCTCGACCAAGTTCTTCGAGACACTCGACCATGACAACCTCCTTTCGGGCTATGCCGAGATGATCAAGCATGGTCTGTTGAGCGAGAAACAGCACTTGGCAGACCTCCTCAACTACGATATCCAGCATTGGAACAAGGACACGTTGCTCCCTCTGCTCGAATACAGCGTCAACGTCAAGCGCAATGTGGTCCGTCAGGATCCATACGAGAAGGGCTTGCGCAAAGCACTGAACCTCGGACACACCTTTGGCCATGCCTTCGAGACCTGGTGTATGCAGGCACAACGTCCCGTCCTGCACGGCTATGCTGTCGCTTGGGGTTTGGTTTGCGAGCTCGTCATGAGCCAGCAGCAGGTCGGTTTCCCTTCGTCCACACTCTACGACATCGCCCGTTTCGTCAAGGAGAACTATGGTCCGCTCCACATCACTTGCGATGACTACGAAGCACTCATTGAACTCATGAAGCATGACAAGAAGAACGAAGGCGACGAAATCAACTTCACCCTGATGAGTTCCATCGGCGTTCCTGCCCTCAATCATTCTGCCAACAAAGAGCAGATCGGCGCCGTTCTCGACATCTATCGCGATCTGATGGGAATTTGAGCGATTTGCGGTTAGCGATTAGCGATTGGCGATTGGCGATTAACAAAACAACAAAACAACAAAACAACGTAATAACCAAAAGAACAAAACAACGTTTACCTTCAATATGACCAAGCTAGCAACCATAAGCCTATTGTTCGCAATGGCCATGACCTCAATCATGGCGGCACCTGCACGTCGTGACTTGATCATGCTGCGCCAGCCCGATGGCACAACCCTTCAGGCCCGCATGTGGGGCGATGAGTTCATGTCCATGTTCACCGATGCCGGGACAGGCAACTGCCTCACACAAGACGTTGAGACCCACTATTGGCGTCCGATGACCGAAACCGAGGTCAAGTCAACCGCCGAAGAATGGACAGCCTCGCGTCGCATGGCCATGGCAGCCAACAACCGTTATCTGCTGGGTGGCACGCCCCACAAAGGCGCCATCAAACTGCCGGTCCTGTTGGTACAGTTCGCCGATTTGAAGTTAACCGAGCAATGGGGTTCGGTCGAGTATTTCAAACAGTTCTTCAGCGACATCGACTACGATCGCATCGCCTACACATCGACCTCGGGAGTAGAATATCATACCAGTTCGGTTCGCAACTACTTCAACACTCAGAGCTTCGGCAAGTTCGATCCTTCGTTCGATGTCTTAGGCCCCATCACCCTCGACAATGATTATGCCTACTATGGCAAGGACAGTGGCACATCGAAAGATGTCAACTTCAGCAAGTTCCTGACCGAGACCTACCAGAAGGCCTTGGACGCTGGCTATTTCAAGAATGCAAGTCAGTACGATAGCGACGGCAACGGCAATGTTGATCTCGTTTACATCATCTATGCCGGATGGGGACAGAACGAAAATGGCATCGCCGACTATATCTGGGCCAAGAATTCATCCACATCGTTCAAGACACCCGACGGAACCTACATCAACAACACGAGTGTATCGTGCGAGTTGATTTCCCTTCCCAATCCCACGAACGATCCCGACGGACCAGGTGTGCTTGTCCACGAGTTCAGTCATGCGCTCGGTCTGCCCGACTTCTATCCGGTTCATTCCGATGGCGACAAGCTCAACCAGCGCTATGGCATGGACAGCTGGAGTCTGATGGATCAGGGCAGCTACAATGGCAAGGGACAGATTCCGGGTTGCTACACCACCCACGAACGTCTGATGCTCGGCTGGCTCGATGAGGCTGATCTCGATACCGTACCCACCGTTGGCCGCGACACCTTGCCACCATTCACCTCGACTGGCAAGGCAATGATTCTGCGCAATCCGCTCAATCCCGACGAGTACATCACCATCGAGAACCATTATTCTCAAGACAATCTCTGGGAGCGCTGCTGGGGCAACAGTTCGTACTACAATTATACCACCAACAGTGGTGGCTTGCTCATCACCCACGTCGATTACGACCGTAGTACCTGGAACAACAATTCGGTCAATGACCGCAGTCTGCACCAGCGTTGCACACCACTCCCTGCCGATGGCCGTCTGTGGGCCTACGAGACTTTGACATCTGGCGAGGAATACAATCAATGGAAACTCGACCTGCGTGCTGACATCTATCCAGGCTACAATAATGTGACCACGCTCAATGGTTCGAACCCGATGGCCCAATGGTACACCGGCGACACCATTGCCATCAACATCACCAACATCCGTCAGCTCTCCGACGGCAGCATCGAGATCACCTTCGGCGACTACAAGGAACCTGTCGCTCTCGAAGAACTCCCAGCCAACCGTGTTCCTGCACGTCGCAAGATCCTTACCCCCGACGGTCACATCTCCCTCGATGGCTATGACCTCTTCGGTCGCAAACAAACAACAAAATAACACAAGAACAAAACAACACAAGAACAAAACAACAAAACAACAGTGACCTCCGAGCTTGACTTAGCGTACAACTACGCGCAATACACCCATCGCAACATCTTCCTGACCGGCAAAGCCGGCACAGGCAAGACCACCTTTCTGCGAAATCTGCGTGCTCATACACGCAAACGCACCATCGTGGTAGCTCCGACGGGTGTAGCTGCCATCAATGCCGGTGGTGTCACCATCCACAGTTTCTTCCAGCTGGCACCCGGATTGTATCTGCCTGGTCAAAGCATCAATCGCGAGGGTGGCAAGATGAAATACGGGTTCTCGAAGCACAAGATCAACATACTCCGTTCGCTCGATCTGCTGGTCATCGACGAGATCTCGATGGTGCGTTGCGACCTGCTCGATGCCATCGACGAAGTGTTGCGCCGCTATCAGGATCACTTCAAGCCCTTCGGAGGCGTACAGCTCCTGATGATTGGCGACTTGCAGCAGCTGGCACCCGTTGCGAGCGACGAGGAGTGGAAGCTGTTGCAGGAACATGGCTATACCACCCCCTATTTCTTCGGCAGTCAGGCGTTGCAGCAGACCAACTATACGGCCATCGAACTCACCCATGTGTTCCGACAGGCTGACCAGACCTTCATCAACCTCTTGAACAATGTGCGCGACAATCACCTGGATGCAAACACATTGCAGATGCTCAACAGCCGCTACAAACCCGGCTTCCAACCTTCGGACGACGAAGGCTACATTACACTCACCACCCACAACTATCAGGCCAACGACATCAATGCCCACAAGCTCTTGATGCTCCCGACCGAGCCTCACATCTTCAGCGCTGTGGTCAAGAACGATTTTCCGGAGTCCTCCTACCCGACCGATGCGCAGCTGACGCTCAAAGAGGGGGCTCAGGTAATGTTCTGCAAGAACGATCCGAACCACACTTATTATAATGGTAAGATCGGTCGCGTCACGCGCATAGTGGGCGACGAAGTCTGGGTAGAATCGCCCGACGAGAAGGGCGAGATGCAAGACCTTCAGGTCGTTGCCCAAGAGTGGCAGAACACCAAGTATGTGACCAACGAGAAGACGGGCGAAATCACCGAAGAGGTGATTGGCACCTTTACCCAGATTCCTTTGCGTTCAGCCTGGGCAATCACCATCCACAAGAGCCAGGGCCTCACCTTCGACCATTGCATCATCAATGCCGGTCAGGCCTTTTCGTTCGGACAGGTCTATGTGGCCCTCTCCCGTTGTCGTACGCTCGAAGGCCTGGTACTCAGCACTCCGATCACGAGTCATGTTCCGATGTCCGATCCGGCCATCATCAGCTACAATCGGTCTGTTCAGGAAAACCAACCCACCGAACAGCAGCTCGCCAACGACCGTCTGCTCTGCATCGACCAGACGCTCTGCTCTCTGTTCAACTACATGCCCCTCATGATTCAGTTCCGACACCTGCTCCGTCTGGCCGACGAACATCTGCCCCGTGCGCACAAGGAGTATGTCGATAACATGAAGAGGGTGGTCAACAACTGCGAAGCCAATCTCGAGAAAGTGGGCATCAACTTCCAGGCGCAGATCCATCGTCTCATACAAGAGGCACCTTCGTACGAAGAGAACACCCAACTGCAGGAACGAGTCAAGAAAGCCGACGAGTATTTCTTGATCAAGACCACCGAGCTCATGGACGACTTCATCCAAGAAGGTCTCCCTGTGATCGAAAACAAAGCCACCAAAGAGCGCCTCGAACGCGAATTTGAACTCCTCAAGCAGGACTACGAAATCAAGAACCGTCTGCTGATTCGTACCTCCGAAGGCTTCTCCCTCGACACCTACTGGAATGCCAAGGCCGAAGTCACCATGCAAACCGGCAACGGAGGGAAAAAGGAAAAAAAGAAAAAGGGTTAAGGGTTATGGGTTTAAGTTTATAGTTTTTAGTTTTGAGTTGATAGTATAAAGGCTTAAACCAGACAACAAAAGAACAAAACAACAAAAGAACAAAACAACGTAATAACTCAAAAGAACAAAACAACGTAATAACCAAAAGAACAAAACAACGTTTCACAATATGAAATCATTCACCGCCATTATGGCAACAACAGCAATTCTCGCCTCCAGCTGTGCAACCAAGCCAGTCGAAGAGGCCACTGAATACATCGGCCGCACACAACTTGAAGCCGATCATCTTACACCCGAACTGCTTCAGGAGTTAGGCAAGATCTCCGATCTGCAGCCATCGCCCGACGGCACCCGTCTCCTCTACGGCGTTACCTACACCAGCGTCAAGCTCAACAAGAGCAACCGCGAACTCTTCACGCTCGACATCAACGGCTGGACCAACAACCCGGTCAACATCTCCAATAGCGCCAAGAGCGAACAGAATGCCGTGTGGATCGACAACGACAATATCGCCTTCCTTTCAGCCGAAAGTGGCAGCATGCAGATGTGGCGCATGAAGGCCGACGGCAGCGAACGTCGCCAGATCAGCCACACCGATCGCGACATCGAGGGATTCAAGTTGAGTCCCGACGGCAAACAGGTCATCATGATTATGACCTTACCCGTCCAGAAGATCGACAGCGCCCTGTTCGAAGGCCTCGACAAGACCACGGGCCGATTGGTCGATGAGATGAACTACCGTCACTGGGACGGCTTTGTCGATAACTACCCACACCCATATCTTGCCAACATCCTGGCCGATGGCTCGGTCGATGCCACTTCGGTTGTCGATATCCTTGAGGGCGAACCCTTCGAGTGTCCGATGCGTCCTTTCGGTGGCGTTGAGGCATTTGCCTTCAGCCCCGACGGCAAGCAGATTGCCTACAGTTGTCGCAAGGAGACCGGCACCAAGTATGCCTTCTCTACGCGCGCGAGCATTTATTTATATGACATCACCAGCCGTCAGACCACCGATCTCCATCCCGGCGATCATGGCTACGACACCAACCCTTCGTTCTCGGCCGATGGTCAGTATCTGGCTTTCCAGTCGATGGCTCGCAATGGTTATGAGAGCGACAAGAACCGCCTCTGTTTAATTAACCTTAACGCTAACCCTAACGCTAACCCCGAAGGGGACGCGAAACGAAGCTTGAGCAACCCTAACATTGTTGATCTGACAGCTAACTATGACAACAATGTTGATTCCTATACCTGGGACCCCGACTCCAAAGGTTTCACCTTTGCGGGCTACAGTTACGGCGTAGCGCCACTCTTCCACATCACACTCGATGGCGAGGTGCGCCAGTTGACCGAGACTTCGCCTCACGACTTTGCCGAAGTCTGCTACTGTGGTGACCGACTGTTCGCCTTGCGTCACGATTGGCATGCTCCCAACGAAATCTTTGCCATCAACAATGGCCAGCCCATCCAGCTCAGTCACGAGAACGATGCCGTCCTCGCTCATCTAGGCGACATGGGCAAGTTCGAACAGCGCTGGATGAAGTGCACCAATGGCGACTCCATGCTCGTCTGGATAGCCTACCCTATCGGATTCGATCCCGATTCGCTATCCACACAAACAACCGAAAACTCAAAACTCAACAACCAACTCAAAACTGAAAACTCAAAACTCACCAACCAACTCAAAACTCAAAACTTAAAACTCAAAACTAAAATCCCCACCCTCCTCTACTGTCAGGGTGGACCTGAGTCGGCAGTCAGCCAGTTCTGGAGCACACGTTGGAACATCGCCATCATGCAGGCCAACGGCTATGCCGTCGTATTGCCGAACCGACATGGCGTACCGGGCTTCGGACAGAAGTTCAACGAGCAGATTGCCGGCGACTTTGCAGGCCAGTGCATGCGCGATTACTTCACAGCTATCGACGAGGTAGCCAAAGAGCCTTGGTGTGACCGTGACCGTCTGGGTGCCGTAGGTGCCAGCTTCGGTGGCTATTCGGTCTATTGGCTGGCAGGTCATCATGAGAAGCGATTCAAGGCACTCATCGCCCATTGCGGTATCTTCAACTGCGAGTCCATGTACGGCGAGACCGAGGAGATGTGGTTTGCCGATTGGGACTACGGTGGAGCCTACTTCGGACAAGACGGTCTGCAGGAGGGCCTCTGCCACACACCGGTCCGTCAAAAGGGCATCAATGCCTGCTACACCGATTCGCCCCACAAATCCATCCAGAAGTGGGACACTCCGATCCTCGTCATTCACAACGAACTAGACTATCGCATCCCTGTCACCCAGGGCATGCAGGCCTTCAACCTTGCCCGCATGCGTGGCGTACCTGCCCGATTCCTCTACTTCCCCGACGAGTGTCATTGGGTTACCAAGCCACAGAATGCCGTCCTCTGGCAACGAGTCTTCTTCGATTGGCTCGACACCTATTTGAAATAAAAACGAAAAAGTATCAACATACAAGATGAAAAGAACAATCATTGGGAGTGCACTCATGTCCATCGTATTGGCTGGCATGATGTCATGTGGAACAAACAACAACGATGCGTTGTATCCTGCCAAGGATGCAAGCGGCAAATACGGATTCATCGACCTCAACGGTCAGTTCGTCATCCAGCCTCAGTTTGAGGTAGCAGAAGCCTTTGCCGACGGCTTGGCCAAAGTGAAGAGCGTTGCCGACGACAAAGCCCCTTGGAGCTTCGTCAACCGAGAGGGTAAGATCGTCATCCAGACCCAGTCGAACCAAGTGGGAACCTTTGCCGAAGGATTGGCCATTGTCGAAGATGAGCAAACGGGCAAGTTCGGTTATCTGGACACTAAAGGCAAAATAGTCATTGCCCCACAGTTCGACAATGCCGGAAGCTTCGCCGAAGGTCTGGCTCGTGTCAAGGTAGGCGAATGGAGTTTCAGCCGAAGTGGCTACATCGACCACGATGGCAAGATGGTCATCGAACCCCAATTCGAAGATGCGTTGGGTTTCTCCGAAGGTCTGGCCATGGTCCGAGTCGGTGATTTCCGCTATGGCAAACGAGGCTTCATCGACAAATCGGGCAAGATGGTCATCGAACCACAGTTCGACGACGCCTGGAGTTTCTCCGAAGGACTGGCTCGTGTCAAGGACAGCAACGGACTATGGGGCTTCATCGACAAGTCGGGCAAGATGGTCATCGAACCGCAGTTCAACGAAGTCTATGACTTCTCCGAAGGATTGGCTCGCGTCAAGGACAGCAACGGACAATGGGGCTTCATCGACAAGTCGGGCAAGATGGTCATCACTCCCCAGTTCGACAAGGCGGAAGACTTTTCCGAAGGTCTGGCGCTCATCCGAATCGGCGACCTGAAGACTGGCAAATATGGTTTCATCAACCACGACGGCAAGACCGTCATCAACCCACAGTTCGATCGCGCCTTCAACTTCTCCAACGGCCTCGCCCGCATCGAGAAGGGTGGCAAGAAAACTGGCAAATGGGGCTACATCAACCACGACGGCAAACTCATCTATATTGAGCCATAACACACAGAGGGCAGACTCATCCGAGTCTGCCCTCTGTGTAGTTTTGAGTTTTTTAGTTTTGAGTTTTCAGTTGTTTGCTATAACTCTTAAACCATTAAACCAGTCTACTATTTCGATTTCGTTTGATTCGCTCATTTCGTGTTCAAAAATAATCGATCATCGGTTATCGCCAAATCGGTTATCGCCAAATCGCACATCGCCCAATCGTCCATTCACATCGTTTCCACCATCAAATCCTTACGTCCAATCAAACTAAAAATCGCAATTTGATTATCCTCATTCAAGATTCGAAGAGTTCTCAAAATCTCATTAAGTGTAGAACCACTGGTTGCAATATCGTCGATAATCAAAACATTATTCTTTCGAATAGAAGCGCAGAGTTGCGCATCATCATCAGAATTGAACTTCAAGAAATGGGTAATATATGGGCGAAGACGGCTCTTTCGCACATCTTTGGCAATCGTAAAATAATCCTTCTTATGGATTAACTCCATCATATTATCAATAGTAGCCTTAACATCTTCCTTTTGAGCCTGTGTGTACCTTGGACGGCCATTTTCAAGCTCGTCATTCAGATACTGTTTCTCATAGCCAGCCATATCAAAAGCCACATTTTCTGGAAGAGCTTTCACCAGTTGCATCTCATGAAGCATTGGTTGAGCAAAACGATAGATGTAACGCATCATATATCGATTCACCTGACTAGAAGATTCTGGCATAATAACCAAATCATAGTCATACAAATTGATTTTAGCATTCAGATCATTGATAGACTTCTGAATAAACCGAGTCAGATCACTACTCTCCTGAAGTGCATTCGAAAACTTAAGATACTTGATAAAAGCAGAACGCACCCCACCATCCACCTGTTCAGCAAATTCATAGCCATAGTAGAAGCATTTTCCAAATGCCTCTACTTTATAACCATCTCCAGTCAAATGGATAATATCCTCCTTGCCATCATGTTCGAAGTCAAACACAAAGCAATTCCTCTCAGAATCAAAATGTACACCCATAACTTTTCAATTTTAGTGCAAAGATACATCCTTTCCTCCACATTTCCAAATAAACCTTCAACTTTTTGAAAAATTAATCGCATATCGTTAATCGCTTATCGTTAATCGCCAATCGTTTATCGCTTATCGCCAATCGTTTATCGCTTATCGCCAATCGTTTATCGCTTATCGCCAATCGTCCATCGCTCATCGTACATCGTACATCGTACATCGTTTATCCAAAAAAGCTCCCACATTTCTGTGAGAGCTCTTTTTATATAATCGGTTATCGAATATCGATCATCGCTAAATCACTTAACAAGGACTACCTTGCCGTTCTTAACGATCAGGCCCTTCAACTTCGAAGTACGCTGACCAAGTAGGTTGTAGGTTGGAGAGATCTTATTCGCAATAGCCGTGTAATGCAAATTGGTCTGCTCTGGAGAAACAACAGGAGAATCAGAATCTTCATCATCGATAGGACCCCAAATACCCCAGCGAACATTGCGCATTGCAGATGCAGCACTAGCAGCAGGAGAAGGAGCAACATAAGGCTGGTCGAAATAGAAGAACGCCTTATGGGCCTTCAGCGTACCGGTCGCAGAGAGACGTTTGAAAGTCTTACCTGAGAGGCCGAAGTAGTGATTTGCATTAGCCCCAGGTTTCTTATCGACCAATGTACCTGTCAACTGGTTCGTCTCAGCACGGAGGAACTTATCATACTTCTTGACATCCGAAGTGACATCCTTATAGAAGTGAACCTTCGTACCAGGAGTACCGAACAAGATGACACCTGTACCACTAGGAATGATATCCTTTTCATTGATGTGAGTCAGAGTAACAGAACCAAAGCGTTCAGGACACTTAGCCACGAAAGCACTTGCACCGATAGATTTCAGTCTATGCTTATAGAGCGTACCATCAATCTCCACATCATCGTCCTCGTAATAGAATGAGGCAAAGCCATAGTCGTTCAGAGTGACATAAGAACCATCAGAGAATACGTTGTACTCGGTGAGGTCATTACCAGCATCATCCTTGGGTTCAACATCAACCACCAGAGGGTTATCGTCGATGCTGAAATAAGGACCAAAGCCGCCATACTGGTTAGCTGCACGGAAAGTGTATTTATTCAAAGCACCGTTCACATAGAAGACCTTACTATCGGTGAGGTCATAGCCACCACCAGCCTCTACAAGTATGACATCTGCATCCGTAATCACATTGATAGCACCACCGTTCTTCATCAGCTTGGTAATCGGAGCATAATAGCCCGATGCCATACCAGTAGTCCAGGCAGGAGTAATCTCTGGATGAGAAGTACCGTTATGATCCAGATACTTATTGCCGGAAGACATGCTTACATTCAACGTCGTGTACATACCATCGTTGATGAATGCATAACCGCTGGCATTCTCATTATTGAAATTGATATCCTGCAAGTAGGCATAATTACCAGAGATGTGCACTGGGGCCGCATCCTCGGCATTTGTCTGGATGACAGTACCACTACAAGACTGACCAATCAACGACACATAATCTCCGATTGTCATGTTAACATCTTTGGCAGCGACATTGTAGGTTCCGTTTGGAACGAAGATCTTGACTGGATGACTTGCACTCGAAGTCTTTTCAGCATAAATGAGGGAATTCTTCAGTTGAACAGCATCCTCGGCCAGGCAATAACCGCGATACTTCGGATATGCATAAACCGTCTTGCTACGCACAATCGACTGACACAATGAACTTGGCAGACCAGCAATTGAACTGGCAGCATAATAAGTTCTGGAGGTAAGATCAGTTGCCTCATTGATCCAACCAGAGAGATCCACTGGAACACCAGGATAAGACAGACCTTCGAAAACGGCATCAGCATCTGGTTCATCAGCGGTAGAAGCGAGTTCCAGATAATGGATATTATCACCGCCCGACAACGTCAACTTGTTGGTGTTATAATCGAAATCCATCTTCACATCGAGGATAACCACCCAACGATAATCAGAATCATACGGAATCTTGCTGGCGCCATAGATGTTAGCGTAATTGTTGTCTGATCCCCAACGCTCAGGACTGATCGCATCACTCAACAGGTTAGCAGGACAAACGAAGCGGCAGTTTCGAACTTCGTTGCTTACACCATTTACCCAATTATCGGTTGCACCATTCTTCCAGGTACTGAAGCCTACGGTGATCTCCTTCAGCTCCGAACAGCCATTGAAGATACCATTGTAGCATCCATCCACCAAGGTTGTGGCAGGAAGTTCTGGAGCCTTAGTCAAAGCGGTCCACCCTGCAAAGAGGTTCTCGTAGCAATGCTCGCCCAAGGTAGTAGCAGGAAGTTCAGGAGCCTTAGTGGCAGAACTCTTGATTCCGGTACAACCATCGAACATATTGGCATAAGCGTATGCACCGACGGTGGTAGCAGGGAGCTTCAAGTCCGAAGCATCCTTCAAATTAGCGCCACAACTCTGGAATAGCTTATTGAAAGCATAATCTGGCACAGAAGTCAACTGCATAGAAGGATCCAACAGAGACATCACATTACCCTTGACCGAAACAACTCCACCCAAGTAGAAACTATTCAGGACACTTTCGCTCTCATTGAACTTACCATTGCTGGCCTTCAGATAAACCGCGTTACCATTTTGGCCGTTGTTCAAGTGAATACCTTGTGAACTGTATTCATTCCAGGTATCCTTGTCGTATGAATACTGAAGAACGATATTATTTGGACTGCTGAATGTGATACCAACATAGGTGGAACCATCACCATAGAAACAGAAGTAATCACCATTATCCTCCGAACGCCATCCGAAAGGAATGTGACTATAGTCAAACAGTTTCAAGTTACGCATGACAGATGGACACATAAAGGTACCCGTTGGAGCAACACCCTCTACCCAATGATAAGTAGCGCTAGGCTCCTCCTTGGTATCCTCGGCAGTCCAGCCACTTTGGAACGAAACCTCAATATAGCGAATATTCGAACAGCCTTTGAACATCTCCATATAGCATGCATCGACGAGAGACTCTGATGGAAGTTCTGGGGCTGATGTCAGAGCGGTACAACCGGCAAACATTCGCTTGTAGCAGCCATTTTTCAGTGATTTCGACGAAAGCAGCGGAGCCGATTGCAAGGCGGTACAATTCTCGAACATACCGGCAAAGCAGTATTTGCCAAGATTAGTAACCAATGTTGGAGCTGTTTTCAACGACGTACAACCCTTGAACATGTTCATGCAGCAGGAATCGCAGAATGAATCATAGCTTTGCATGTTAACGAACTGAGGAGCAGAAACCAACGAGGTACAACCCTCATACATAGATTCCATGACACCCGTACCGTTGTAGGTCTCTGCCATGATTGGTGCACCCACCTTCAGACCAGTACAACCAGCAAACATCCGTTTGTAGCAATGGGTAGGAACAGACCATTGAGAGGATAGCGTTGGGACAGACTTCAACGATGTACATCCCTCGAACATGCCTTCAAGAGCAGACTCAGCACTTGCACTATAGGCAGAAGGCATTCCATCCTTCAATGCCGTACAACCCTTAAACATCTCTTTGAAACATGCCTTTTGGTTTGCATTGGTTGGCATGGTAGGAATCTCGGTGATACTCTTACAGTTCTTGAACATAGCTTCATAGCAAGATTCTGTCAAATTATAAGGTGTTGGCAGAGGAGATGCAGAGGTCAACTTCTCGCAATTCTCAAACATACTCTGGAAGCAATGTGTCTTACCATCCAAATTGATAAATGAGACATCTGCTTTACCAGTCATCGCCTTGTTATCCTTGAAGAGTCCGTAGAACGCATAAGAGTTTGGCACGTCTGTATTGAAACCAGGGATAGTCCACTCTTTGTGATACTTGCCCTGAACCAGCGACGAAACGTCACCACTTAACTCTGTCTCACCTGTAGTCACGAACTGGAAGAAGTTCTGATTATCTTGGCTGAAAGAAGAATTAGTATGCCAAGCAGTTTCCACCTTACCTGAGCCCTTACAAGTATTACATGGATTACCAGCACCATCCACTCCAGAGCCGGAACAGCTACCACAATCGGAAATGGTAACCTTGGCACGGAACAAGACAATCGAGCCCTTTTCTGGCAAGGTTATCTCATTATTATAATTATAGTCATTCCAGCTATCGATGCTACCTGAAGTTGAATACTGAATTTGTGGGGTGCTTGCAAATGTACCATTCCTCTTTAACTGTACCTTGGCACCATCATCAGTCTTTGCCATAAACATGATGAATGGGTTCTTGATCACATTCCACTTATGGGTTGAATTCTTAGGCACACGATTTGGTCCGTATTCATCTGTACCCAAGCCCTCAGGACAGACGAAATTTCCTGATTCTGAAACACCAGCCACCCAACTGGTAGTACACTCATTGCCACTTGCATCCGTCCAATTAGAGAATTGAACAACAATCTTCTTCAGGCTCGAACAACCGCTGAACATTAAATTATAACAATCTTTAGCTAATGTTGTCGCAGGAAGTTCTGGAGCAGAGACTAAAGATGTACAATTTTGGAACATACCTTGATAACAAGAAGATACCAGCGTTGTAGAACGAAGTATAGGTGCATTTTTTAAAGATGAACAACTATAGAACATTGTTTGGTAGCAAGATGCCTGAAGGTTTTCTGTAGGCAAATAAGGAGCTTCAACAAGTGATCCACACCCCCAAAACATACTCTGATAACAAGATCCTGCTAAATCTCTAGCCGGTAATGCAGGTGCAATTTTCAAAGCGCTACAATTTTGAAACATCATTGCATAGCAAGCCGAACTCAGCTTTGTAGCGTTCAATTTTGGAGTGATAACCAATCCAATACATCCTGAAAACATATATTGATAACATGCAGGTGCCATTTCTAATGCAGGTAACTCTGGCGTAGAAACAAGACCTGTGCAATCATAAAACATTCTATTATAACACGATCTACCAAGAATTGTTCCTGGTAAAACGGGGGCTGTTGTCAACTTCGTACATCCATTAAACAGCTTATAGAACGCATAATCTGGAATTGCCACATTCGAAGCATCATGCGAAAGCAAAGAAGAGATGCTACCGCTTGCCTCAATGTTTCCACCACTTGTATTAAAGGTAAACTGATAATACTTGGTCGTACTTTCGCTAAACTTCGAGTTATTTTCAGGGTAGTAATAATTATAACCAGAACCGACTTCGATTTTCATAATAGATCCAGCACGGAACTGGATAGCATCACCATCCGCCAAGTTCTTCTGGTCTCCATTACAATTGCTTCCACTTAACGTGAATTTATATTCAGCCCAAGCACTCCATTCGCGGCTACCATTTGCTCTGGTTCGGTAAACCAGTTTTGCACACTTAGAGTCATCGGTAAATCCGGTAGCAACCAATCTTACCCACTGGGCACCACCTTTAGCTGTGAAGGTCAGATAATCTTCATCACCAGCAAACCACTGAACTTCCTCATCACAAGGAATATGATGTTCATCGTAAATCAATTCTTCAACTTTCGAATTGTTGAACTTACATTCCTTATCACGATATACATCTTTCACCCATTGATAGGTTGCATTGTTGGACAATGTAATAAGTTCAATAGTCTCCTCACCAGTCTCCTCATTGAAATGCGATATTTTCTGAATATGACCCTCTCTATCATCCCATTCAGAGAAATTGGTTGTAATTATGCGTAAGTTCTTACAACCACTGAACATCTGCTTGTAACAAGCATCAACTTTGATATCTTCTGCATTCAATTCCGGAGATGCGAAGAGATTACTACAGCCCATAAACATACCCTCGTAACAGCTCACACCCAATGTAATATGAGTGGTAGCACCTGCAGGCTCCAACAATGGGGCCTGTTCCAACGATGTACAATCCTCGAACAAATGGAAGAAAGCATGATGAGGCAAAGCTGTCACATTACAATCAGCCTTCAACAATGAGTTCACATTACCGCTGGCTGCAATACGACCTGTCATTACGAAATGCAAGTAATTCGATGCAGAGAAGGCAGAATGCTCCGTATCCGAATGATCGACAGTTGTGCGGAAGAATACGTGCGACTGGGTAGTTGTATTCAATGTAATTTCTACAGATGCTGCAGGATCTGGTTCATCCACCTCTTTACGAACTGTACCAGTACCCCTGGTAATACCGCCCTTAGTATAAGCCTCACCCGATCCGCCACAGGTCGTACAACCTGAGTACTTGGTCTTGCTACCCTTACAAGTGCCACAGGCCACAGGTGCCGCATTGCCAGAACCACCACAATCTGGGCAAGTAACAGTCTCGGTGGTAGGACAAGAAACCTTGCCCGTACCGCTACAAGTGGTACAATCTACTTTGCCTGTACCCTTTGGTACGTCTGACAAATTTGTTTTAGCATTATTTTTATTAAATTTTGTTTTGTTTGGGCCACACGTCGGACACTCAAAATAGCGGGTATAAGTATTAATTACTCCTCTATATGTCCAAGTCAAATAACCATTACCATTACAAACTGCATCTTCACGTTGATTTCCAACCAAACCTCCTAGATTTATCTGTACATTTTTTTCAGTGTGCGTACATGGCACTTTTCCGTTCTCGCAATTTGCTGCAGTACAAGTTTTTTTTCCTGTTCCATTGCAAACGCTACAAGTTTGAGAAATAGTCTTATTGCCACTACAAGCTCCGCACGATGGGGTAACAGTACCCACACCAGAACATGTACCGCAGTTAGCAGTAGTGAAGCCATCACCATGGCAATGGTCGCACTCTACATCTTTAGTAACCTTGCGGGTTCCGCCAATAGTACTATGCCATGTCGAACCATCATACGAGTACTGAATACCAAAATCCTTGCCGATGCTATTCAGTTTGACAGTAGCATCCGACGATCCGATGTTAGTCAAACACAACCAGTCGGCATTGCCACTTGCATCCTTGTGGTGAACGTTCACACGGTCACTCATAGACGTCTTATCATAGAACGATTTATAGCACCAGAGTTCGCAATACACACCACTGGTTCTATCATTGAATGTATTGGTTGCATAAGAATGTGCATCACCAGTTGTACTGTTATTAACTTTCGTAAATGATAAGTTGACATAGCTCAGATTCGTACATCCTCTAAACATACCATTCATACAGCCATCACTATAATAATCAGCAGGAATGTCTGGACCGATTTTCAGTTTAGAACAGCCATAGAACATATACTCATAACACCAAGCACCCAGAGTGGTACCAGGCAGACGCGGTGCTGTCACCAGTGACTTCATGTTAACGAAGAGACTACTGAAGCAAGTCTTCGGCACATCGAGCGACTGACAATACGGATCAATCAATGACATTACATTGCCACTGGCATAAATATCATCCACATTCTCTGCATTCTGGTAGAACGAATAGCGTGAATACTTAGCGTGACTTTTATTCTGTTCATAAAGGTCATTTCCTTCACTCAACATACCCGTGCGACCCTTAGCACGGAAATATGCCTTCTGGTTGTGGCTGATATCGATATACGAAGGATTATTCGTCGCAGATGGACGGGTTCCAATTGCGGCTGCGCCACCAGTATTGTTTACATCTTCATATTTGTAATCATACCAAATCTCTCCATCGATGGAATACTGGAAATCGTGATCTGTACAATCATTGACATTCGCCATACAAATCTTGGCATTGCCTGGAGAAGTAAACTTCAGACAATCACTATTGATATTGACTTTCTGGAGGGAGATGTTCTTCACTACATACCATTGTCCTCCATTTTTGATATTCTGAATACCGTACTCCAGCACGCCATCGACACCGACTTCTGCTATCAACGTATATGGATAGTAAGTGGGCACACAGGATGCCTGATTGTTTACTGTAATATCCTTAGCCGTATTATTTGCAAATACCTGGGCAATTCCATCACCAAAATACTGATTTGCAATATTACGAGCACGATTAGCTACAGCATAGAAATTGACACGATAAGTGCCTCTATCCAGACCAGTAATCCGATAATACAGGATCTTTCCTGTACTAAAATAAGAATTATCGCCAGCATATCGCTCTTCATCGTGAGTACTAGCATACTCACCTGTACGGCCTTCAGCTGTTGTAGGCATCTTGGCAGTCAGACTAATATTATCTCTTGCAGTCGCCAGTTCTTTCGCTGTTGCTTCACCAACTTTGATCAACTTGATGTACTCAGCACCGAACCAAGTACCAGTCATGTAGGTGTGATTCTTCAAACCGATACGCAGTTTGCCATCAGCAACCACAAAGGCTGGTGTCTGAAACTCCTTACGGTCAGCAGGAGTGGCTAAATTTTCACAACTGGCAAAAACTTCGCCGAAACCGGCATTCATCGCATATACACCACAGGACTTATCGGTACCACTATAGAACATGCTGGAACGCAGCACATACTTACCATCCTCGAGGCCTGTCAACTCCTGATGGTAGTCGAATGCACGATCATTAACCGCAGCATTCGTCCAATATTCTACACATGCCGAATTGCTCGGACACATCTGAGCATTACCTGCTCCACGCAATTTATCAAGCGTCCAGTTGGCAGTACCACTCGAGAAGTCATGGTTCTTGATATAAATCTCTGAAACATCTTCTTCGATTACCTCCTCGTCGATGACATCTTCCATTCCTGGAGTTTGTGCCATCAACGACAGATGCATCAGACCTAAGGTCAGAATGAGCATCCAACGCTGTAATTTAAAAACTTCATTCATTTTCATTTGGGTATTTTAATTAAACAATAATTTTCTACATAAATAACGATAGGCGATATAACGATTAGCGATATAACGATTAACGATGAGCGATAAGTGATAAACTATAATCGTGAATCGGTTATCGACAATCACTCCTCGTCCCAAATTCCTGGTCGGAAGATTGGAGCATCGAACCCCTCAACTTCTTCATTTGGATCGGATTCTGTATCAGGATTAGTAACTCCATTCGTGCCTTGAAATGCACCAATAGAATTTTCCAATTGCACTTCAACGAATCTAAAATCTGGATTTTTGTAAACTTTCAATTTTTTCATATTATTTTGTGTTATTTATTATACGAATTATGTTGATTTGGCGACAATGTCGATTTGACGATTGACGATAACCGATTAACGATTATTTTGCTTCGCTGATGAACGACAATTCATTTTTAGAACCACGGAAAACACGGAAAAGTGTTAAGTCACGCAGATTTCGCAGATGAAGCAGATATAATCAGTCTCCGTAATGTCCAAAGGCGGAAAGAACCAGAACCTCTACCACATCATCTTTGACTCTATACACAAGACGATGCTCTCGATTAATGCGCCTTGACCAAGTCTCCTCTGAATAATGACGAAGCATTTCACATTGGCCAGTACCTGTTCGTGGATGCTCTGCCAATTCTACCATCAACTTTCTCAACTTCGGAATTGCTGAAGGCACCTTCTTTTGGAGTTCCAGCAGATCCTCTTGAGCCTCTTTAGTATAAACTATTTTGTACATAACAAACGGTCAAGGAATTGATCTGGAGTCTCATCTTCTTTCATCGCTATGACTCGCCCCTGTTTGGCAGATTCTATTGAACGATCTATTTTGGCATAGAATTCAGATTCTGTCATCTTGGACTTTGCTTCTTTTTCTGCTTGAATAGACTCATTCAACCGCTTTGCCAGACCATAACGAACAGCCTTGCTTTGCCCTTGAATAAGTGTCCACAGAGCATCAAGAGTCATTGATGATTTATTTTGAACTGTTATTGTTTGCATAATTTAATACGATTAACGATTATTTTTTTGAACGACAATTAGGACAATTTCGATTTGGTGATGATCGATAAACGAAGATCGATTGACATGAACGACAATTAGGACAATTATGACAATTGATAATGCAACTAAAACAGATTCTTGATGTTCTCTGGAACAATTGTACTGAGTTTCACGCCCTTCGCTACTAGTTCCAAATCAGATTCGGTCAAGTCTCCTTCAAGCCTATGAACCCTACCATCCTTCAGCAATCTCGAGAACTCACCCAAACCACAACGAATCACGTTGTTACAATTTAGATAAGTCAACTGCTTCGCAAATTTGTTCACATCATCCTTCTTCAATACAGGGAAGGTATTCAAGTCCCAACCCCTCAACTGAGCCAGTCGGAAAGCTGTATCAATCTGCGAACTGCAAGTTGAAAAGATCAGCACCTCATCAGCCTTCTTGATGCACACATGCATATGTCCAGCCACACCAATCGGACACTCTTCGGTAAAGAAATAGATATTCCCTTCTCCCACCGAATCTGCCATCAACGCTACAGGCAAGTCCATAACTCAGCACCCCCTGTATTCGTGATAAACTTGTTTCGTCAACGACAGCAACTCGCTTGAATCCACAAACAAGCCACTCTCCTCAACCTTGTTCTCAAAGAACAGATCCATGTCAATCTTGTGGCTATTCTTATTGTCCTCAGCCACCAGCAGAGGTTTATACGCCAACCACTCAGGGAACTGATGCGACAAATCGCTCAGCTGGTACTGATCCATAGCACCAAACGCCTCAAGTATTTTATCCATTGCCTCTACATCCGACTGCGAGAACACATCCATATCTGGTTCAGCAATAACCGAATAGACATAGTCTGAATCCACCTTGATATAAGCTTCAAGCATACCCTTGTTCGAACTCAACCTTGTCAACTTATCCTCCAAAAGATGCTTAGCGTCCGTAGGTACCACTCCATGAGGCATAGCATAATATGCGTCACCTGTCACTGTTCTACCATACTGACGTAGATGATAGCGATCCACAAGCCACATCAGCTTGTAAGCTTTCATCTTATTCAAACGCTTATCAGGTTGCTTATTCGCCAGATAAACCAATGTCTGTATAATCTTTTGAGTATCCATAATACTAATTAATATTTCACGACAAATATTCTAAAAGCGATGAACGATTATTTTGTGTCACGCAGATCCTGCAGATAAAGCAGATCTTTTGAAACGACAATTAGGACAATTAAGACAATTATTATCGCTTATCGTTCCTTTGTCATTTGAGTTTTTATCGAACACGGATCTAACGGATTGAGCGGATATTATAAGAAACGACAATTTTGACAATTAAGACAATTATTATCGCTAATCGTGAATCGCTAATCGTAAATCGCCTATCGCATATCGTTTATCGTAAATCGCTTATCGAAAATCGTATATCATTCATATTGGGCTATATTGAATTTTGAAAGAATTTAGAATGATGGAGTTTCCTCCTGTATGAATTATATTCATGGCGCAAAAATAGTAATTATTATATAATAACACGCATTCCGTGCGCGAAAAATTATAGTTTTTGGGCATTTTTTGTTGATTTTGGGGCATTTTGCTATTTAAATGGGGGGAAAAATGCACACTTGTAATGTCTTGAATTAAAACTCACACGAAGGGAAAAGAATAAAAGTGCTGATCTCGCGAAGCCTTTGTGTACTTTTTTTTCTTAGAAGAACACCAAGGGTGATAGTTCTGTTGCTATGAGGGCTTTGTGCCTTTTACTCTTTGTGTGATTAATAGCCACAACAGTTTGGAATGCAGGCTTCAGATATCATACGCTTCCGGAAAGCCTATACCCTTTACCCTTTACCTTATAGCCTCAACGAGAGCATTCTCGTTGAATGATTTAATAAAAAGACTCGCAGAGAGTATCAAAGTGTGTGGGAGTCATTCTATTCTGCTCCATTTCACTCAGGTATCTCTGCGAGCCCCATAAGGTTCTTCAAATCTTCTTGAGAATAATATAAATCTCAAAGAAGAGGTGAAGAAATGAAGATCATATAGCGACAAGAATGCTTCAATTCTTCAAATCTTCCTTGAGAATATTATAAAAACTCTTTGAGACAATACTCTGGTTTTGCAATTGCAAAACCTTTAGGGAATTTTGCTCGGCCTTGGATCTCAAGCTATACAGCTTTGAGTTCCAAGGGCTGTAGCCAAAGCGGTGAGGATGCTGACCATAATGTTAATGATCCAGCGCCACTTCTCTTGTTTCAACTTGTCCATAGTTCAGTTTTTAGTTTTAAGTTTTCAGTTTTTATTTAAGTTTCTCACAATCGCAAACTAGGGATTTGTATATAAACTCACACGAAGGCACGAAGACAAAAAGTCTTTCCCCCTTAGTCATCTTTGTGTGGTCTCAATTTATCACAAAGGGTATCAAGTTCACAAAGGCAATATGCCGCAGGCCTTCATCTTCTTTGTGACTTTGTGTGAGTTGTTATTTAATCTCGTCAAGATGCTGCACTAATGTAGCGTTTCAATGACTTGTATTTAAATTCACACGAAGGCACGAAGATAAAAAGTCTTTCTCCCTTAGTCATCTTTGTGTGGTCTCAATATATCACAAAGGGTATCAAGTTCACAAAGGCAATATGCCGCAGGCCTTCGTCTTCTTTGTGTCTTTGTGTGAGTTGTTATTTAATCTCGTCGAAATTTCAGGTTTGAGGTTTCATTGATCAGCCAAGGTCTGCGAAGCCGCCTCCAGGCTGACCTGACGAAGGCGTTGACGAGGACGAAGACGAGGACGAAGACGATGAAGACGATGACGACTTCTTTTTCGAAAGAGCCTTGCCGAGCTTGATTGACTGCTTGACCTCGCTGGTGAACTGGTTATGGACACCGATGAAGGTAGAACAGGCTTCGCAGCGCTTGAGGACCTCTTCGTCATCCGAATCGATGCGAGAGGCTCCATAATTGATGGCGACGGCCATTCGCGCATAGAGTTCCTCGATAGCATAACGGAGCTTCTGCGTTGCCCCCTCCTCGATGGATGCCAGTTCGTCACTTCGTTCGAGGAAGGCTGCCTGGAAGTTGTTGTTGGCAATCTCGAGAGCTTCGAGCGGGGCAACCAGACCGAGTCGGGAAAGACTGTCGTGGAGGAAATTTCGGACATCGACCACGAAGCCGTTGATATGGGCCGTCTCCTCCTGGTTATTCTCGCTGACGATGCTCGACGGATAGACCTTGAGGATCTTGGCCTGTGCCGTGCTGGAGAGAGCTACGATCTCTGGATCGATGGAGTTCTTGAGGTTGGACAAGACGTTGCGGATGTAGCGGAAGAGGCGATCGCGCTCGTTGTCGAAGGCCGTAATGATGGCGGTCTTGTCGGAGCCCTGGGTATGGAGCACAGCATCGTTGATCTGATGGATTTTGGTTTCATACAGATCGAAGTCTGCCTGCTGAATACCCAAGTCCGTTACATTGAACTGCTTGATCAAGGCGCAGTTACCTTGGTGGAATGCCACGAAGTAGCCGTTGTTCATGCTACTGGTGCAAGTTGGATCTAAATAGTTGATCATTGTAGTATAATTGTGTTTGGTTGGTTAAAATGTTGCTCAAAAAATTTTGAGTAGGAATCGAGTCGTTCGATTTGAGTTCAAAAACTTTTGAGTTGAAATCTAATCGTTCGATTCGAGTTCAAAAAGTTTTGAGTTGAAATCTAATCGTTCGATTCGAGTTCAAAAACTTTCGACCTGTACGGTTAACTTAAGCCACGCAAAACCTAATTATCCCATCTTCAATCCAGTTTGAGAGTTCATTATTTTTTTTAGCGACAGAGATAGAAGCCAAAGCGGCACTGCCGGATTTTGACCAAGACATTCCATT
>JAZRXX010000086.1:0-21336 GCA_045600485.1 Bacteroidales bacterium | reverse complement strand
TTGATACGCTCGCTTTCGCTTAACTCTATTTTTGTAATCTTACCCATAACAGTATCGTTTTATGATAATAACGAAATCGTTATGAGTTTAGTATTTAAAGATCAAAAAATATTATAAACTAATTTTGACTGATTACTTATTAGTTTTAAGTTATCAGTTGATTGTTCGGCTGTATAAAAGACATGATAACTTATAACTCATAACTTTGCAAAAAAGAGAGGCTGTGTAGTGCAGCCTCTTTTTGTTGCAACTTGTGATAATAGTCAAATCAATGCGACAAAATGGGTAAAAATTGACGATTTTTGTGCGTTTTTTACGATATTTGTTTGTGTTTTGTGTGAATATTACTTATATTTGCGCCATAAAAACATTTTGTCAATCTTATATCCGCTAACATAAATTACTTATGAATACCTCGACCATTAATCCAAATAAAGACCCCATGGGAACGGCCATCTTGGATTATCAGAAAAACGGGACGGCTGTAAAATTACGTGTCTTGTCAAGTCTTTTTGACGAGGATTCGATAGATGTGCCCTATCTCTTCCGTACGCCTGAAGAGATGCCATTTCTGGAGCAGAAGGCTTTGAAACTTGCGCAAGGTCGAGTGCTTGACGTGGGGGCTGGTGCCGGATGCCATACGTTGCCATTGCAAAAACGCCGACTGCCAGTTACAGCTATTGATATCTCGTCTTTGAGCGTTGAAGCTATGAAGTTGCGTGGCGTGCATGACGCCCGATGTGTGAATCTGTTCGATTTCCGGTTGGAAGGTCCTTATGATACTATTCTGATGCTGATGAACGGAACTGGTGTGGTTGGTAGTCTGATCAATATGTCCACCTTCTTTATGCGAATGAGGTCTTTGCTCTCTCATGGAGGACAGATCCTGATTGATTCGAGCGATCTTCGTTACCTCTATGAGGACGAAGATGGTAATGTCGATATTGATCCAGGACAGGGTTATTATGGTCAGGTCGATTACCAGATGGCTTATGGCAGCGTGAAGGGTGATCCGTTTGATTGGCTCTATCTGGATTTCCGTACATTGCACATGATGGCAGTTGCCAACGGCTTCAATTGTGAGATGATTATGGAGGGCGAACACTATGATTATCTGGCCCGATTGACGTTGAAATAATTGCTCGTTTCGTCGCTTTCCTTGCTATACGTTGCTGACAAAACATGACGAAATAGGAGAGGTGAGTTCAAAAAAAGAGCTCATAATTTGGTTGTTGTTTAAATAATGATTATATTTGCGCGCAATTTTGAAATTATAAAATAACAACAAGATATGAATATTTCGTACAAGTGGCTGAAAGATTATCTGAAGTTTGACCTCACCCCAGAGGAGACTTCGGCAGCTCTTACTTCTATTGGCCTTGAGACAGAAGGCGTCGAGGAGATTGAAACCATCAAAGGTGGTCTGAAAGGTTTGGTTGTCGGCCAGGTGCTGACTTGTGAGGCTCATCCAGATTCAGATCACATGCATATTACCACCGTTGATCTCGGCGATTCACAGTGGGTAAAGGATGCCTATGGCCAGAACTGCGAGATTACTGCCGATGGACATGTTGTGGCAGGAATCGTGTGTGGTGCGCCTAATGTTGCTGCTGGCCAGAAGGTTATTGTCGCTACTCTTGGAACTGTTCTTTACGACGGTGACCAGAGTTTCACTATCAAGAAAGCTAAGTTGCGTGGTGTCCCTTCGAACGGAATGATTTGCGCAGAGGATGAGATCGGCGTAGGTAATGACCATGCCGGAATCATCGTGTTGCCAGCCGAAACTCCTGTTGGTATGCTGGCTAGCGAATATTATCATGTAGAGAGCGATTATGTGATCGCTGTCGATATCACCCCTAACCGAATTGATGCTGCCAGCCATTATGGTGTGGCTCGTGACTTGAACGCCTACCTCGGTGCTCACGACCTGAAGCATGAGCTGACCAAGCCATCGGTGGCAGATTTCGATGCTGCTTTGGCTGCTGATAAAGCTGCCGCACACGGCATCAAGCCTATCACGCTGAAGGTGGAGAATCAGGAGGCTTGTCCTCGTTATTCTGGTGTCACCATCGAGGGCGTTACTGTGAAAGAGAGTCCTGAGTGGTTGAAGGATCGTCTGCAGGCCATTGGCCTTCGTCCTATCAACAACATTGTCGATATCACCAATTTTATTCTTCATGAGACAGCCGTCCCAATGCACACCTTTGACTATGATAAGATCAAGGGTGGCCAGATTGTTGTCAAGACCTGTGCTGAGGGTACAAAGTTCGTGACCCTCGACGGAAATGAGCATAAATTGGGTGAACGCGATCTGATGATCTGCAATTCGGAGGAACCTATGTGTATTGCCGGTGTGTTCGGTGGCCTTGAGTCGGGAACAACCGAGCAGACCAAGAATATCTTCCTGGAGTGTGCCTATTTCCACCCAACCTGGGTGCGCAAGACAGCCCGTCGCCAGCAGCTTTCGACCGATGCTTCGTTCCGCTATGAGCGTGGTGTCGATGTCAACAATATCCCTTATGCCTTGCGTCGTGCTGCCCTGCTGGTCAAGGAACTGGCAGGTGGTACCATCGTGGGCGATATCGTTGAGGAATATCCTGCTCCATTCAAGCCATTCGAAGTGGAGTTGACCTATAAGCGCGTCAATACGCTGACCGGTATCGATATTCCACAGGAGACGGTCAAGAAGATCTGTAGCCTGTTGGAGATGGAGATCGTCGAAGAGAATGCAGAGGGCTTGAAACTCCATGTGCCGAACTACCGTGTCGATGTGACTCGTGACTGTGACGTGATTGAGGATCTGCTTCGCATCTATGGCTACGATCGTGTGGAGTTGCCAGGCAGCGTACGTACCTGTCCGACGACCAAGACTCCTACGGATATCAACAATCGTCTGCAGCAGATGGTCAGCGAGCAGCTTACAGGCGCTGGCTATAGCGAGATCCTTTGCAATTCGTTGACTGCAGAGGCCTTCTACAATGGTCTTGAGACTTATCCTGCCGAGCAGCTGGTTCACGTAATGAATCCGTTGTCGAGCGATCTGAACGTGCTTCGTCAGACGCTCCTGTTCGGTGGTCTCCAGAGCATCATCCGCAACATTAACTTCAAGAATTCAAATTGCCGCTTCTATGAGTTCGGTAATACCCAGCACTACAATGTCGAAAAGCAGAAGGCGGTGAACGATCTGGTTGCTTCGGGCGAAAAGACCGCTCTCCAGGTTCAGCAAGAGGGACGTGGCATTGCCGGTTATAGCGAAGAAAGCCATCTGGCTCTCTGGTTGACTGGTAACCGTGCCGCTGGTTCTTGGGCACGCGCTGATCAGAAGACCAGCATCTTCGAACTGAAGGCAGCTGTGCTTAATGTGCTTCGTCGATTGGGCGTGGCCGATAATATCCGTCAGCGTCAGTTCAATAGCGACATCTTTGCTGTAGGTCTGGAGATTACCAATCCTGCCGGCAAGGTGCTGGCTACCTTGGGCATCGTTTCGAACAAGGTGCTGAAGCAGTTCGATATCGAACAGGAGGTCTATTATGCTGATATGAACTGGAAGACTTTGATGAAGGAGGCTGCCAAGGTTAAGGTTCAGCAGGAGGAGATCAGCAAGTTCCCACCTGTGAAGCGTGACCTTGCGTTGCTGGTTGATCAGAGCGTCCATTTCGCCGATATCGAGAAGGTGGCTTACGAAACCGAGCGCAAGTGCCTGAAGAGTGTCACTCTGTTCGATGTATATGAGGGCAAGAACCTGCCATCGGGCAAGAAGTCGTACGCTATTTCTCTCATCCTTCAGGATACGGAGAAGACACTTGTTGACAAGCAGATCGACAATATGATGCAGAAGTTCATCAAGTCGTTCGAAAGCAAGTTGGGCGCAAGCTTGAGATAAAAACAACGGACCCACCCCTTACCCTCCCTCGTAGGGTGGGAGCAGTATGAATATGCAGAAGGGAAGGTCATTCAATAAAGTATAATAAAAATATTAATATAAACTTATAAATTTCCCCACTAAACCTCGGTTAGAGCAGGAAACTGCTCCCTCCCTTTGAGGGAGGGCTGGGGGTGGGTCTTAATTATGGGAAGAGCATTCGAATATCGTAAAGCGCGCATTATGGCACGCAACAGTAAGAACAGTAAGGCATTCAGCAAGTTCTCGAAGGAAATCACTATGTGTGTAAAGGCAAGCGGCGGAGATCCAGATACCAACAGCCGTCTGCGTACTTTGATCGCTTCTGCCAAGTCTGCAGGTATGCCTAAGGATACTATTGATCGTGCTATCAAGAAGGCAACTGACAAGGATACCAGCGACTACAAGGAGGTTGTATTCGAGGGTTATGGTCCTTTCGGTATCGCTATCTTGGTTGAAACCGCTACCGATAACAATACCCGTACCGTTGCCAATGTCCGTTCTTACTTCACTAAGTTCGGTGGTAGCCTCGGTACCCAGGGTAGCTTGAGCTTCATCTTCACCCGTAAGGCAGTCTTCACTGTTAAGGCTAAGGATGGCGTAGATATGGAAGAACTTGAGCTCGAATTGATCGACTTCGGTGTTGATGAACTCTACAAGGACGATGAGGAGAACACCATCACCGCTTATGGCGAGCCAGAGTCATACGCTCAGTTGCAGCAGTATTTCGAGGAGAACGGCTACGAGATTGTTAGCGCTGAGTTCACCCGTATTGCCAACGACGAGAAGGAGGTTACCGAGGAGCAGATGGTTACTCTCAACAAGCTCCTTGATAAGTTTGATGAGGATGATGACGTTACCAACGTATATCATAACATCAAGCAGGGTGATGAGGAGTAATTCCCTCGCACGCGCGCATAATACATTATAATTATTAGAAACTAAATTCGACAACAACAATGTCTATTCAGCTTCAAAAAATACAGGAACTGATCAAGAATCGCGAAACTGCCCGTCTGGGTGGTGGTCAGAAGCGCATCGATGCCCAGCATGAGAAGGGTAAGATGACTGCTCGCGAGCGTATCGAGGCTCTGGTTGATCCAGGTTCGTTCGAGGAATATGATATGTTCCTGATTCATCGTTGCACCAACTTCGGAACTGACAAGAGTCATCCATTTGGTGATGGTGTTGTAACCGGTTCTGCTACTATCGGTGGCCGTCTTGTCTTCCTCTTTGCACAGGACTTTACCGTATCTGGTGGTTCACTCTCTGTCACCATGGCCGAGAAGATCTGCAAGATCATGGATATGGCTATGAAGGTTGGTGCTCCAGTTATCGGTCTTAATGATTCTGGTGGTGCACGTATTCAGGAGGGTATTGCCTCAATGGCTGGCTTCGGCGAGATCTTCGAGCGTAATATCCTTGCCAGTGGTGTGATCCCACAGATCAGCTGCATCATGGGTCCTTGTGCCGGTGGTTCTGTTTATAGCCCAGCATTGACCGACTTCGTCATGATGGTCAAGAATACTTCGTATATGTTCCTTACCGGTCCTAAGGTCGTTAAGGAGGTATTGGGCGAGGTCGTTGACCAGGAGTCTTTGGGTGGTGCTATGGTTCACTCAAGCAAGTCGGGTGTCGCTCACTTCGCTGCTGAGAATGAGGAGGAGGCTATCGCCATGATCCGTCAGTTGCTCAGCTACTTGCCACAGAACAACATGGAGACTGCTCCTGCCGTGGAGTGCACCGATCCTATCGATCGTAAGGAGGATGCTCTCAACGAGCTGATCCCAGAGAGCGCCAACCAGCCATACGATATGTATCAGGCTATCGCTGCCATCGTCGATAACGGCGAGCTCTTTGAGATTCATGCCAACTGGGCAAAGAACATCATCGTAGGTTTTGCTCGTATGAATGGTCAGTCGGTTGGTGTTGTTGCCAACCAGCCAAAGGTGATGGCCGGCTGTCTCGACAGCAACGCTTCACGCAAGGCTGCCCGTTTCGTCCGTTTCTGTGATGCTTTCAATATTCCATTGGTTACCCTCGTTGACGTTCCAGGTTTCTTGCCAGGTACCGGTCAGGAGTACAATGGTGTAATCGATCATGGTGCTAAGTTGCTTTACGCTTATGGTGAGAGCACAGTACCTAAGGTAACCGTTACCCTCCGCAAGAGCTACGGCGGTTCGCACATCGTGATGAGCTGTAAGCAGCTGCGTGGTGATGTCAACTATGCTTGGCCATCGGCAGAGATTGCTGTAATGGGTTCTGGTGGTGCAGTAGAGGTTCTCTATGGCAAGGAACTCAAGGCAGCAGATACTCCAGAGGCTAAGGCTGCTGTAGTGGCTGAGAAGAAGAAGGAGTACGAGGATCTCTTCTGTAATCCATACGATGCTGCACATAAGGGCTACATTGATGATGTTATCGAACCTCGCAACACCCGATTCCGTGTTGTCCGTGCCCTCGAGAAGCTTCGCAACAAGCGCGTCGAGAATCCGGCAAAGAAGCACGATAACTTGCCGCTTTAACGAAAGTGAAAAGCGAAAAGTTAAAAGTGAATAATTAACAGCGAAAAATTTTCCTCGATGAAGAAAGTTTTAGTTTCAATATCATTGTTGGCCTGCTCGGCAGTAACCCTGCTGGCGGCCGACAAGTTACCGCTCACGGAGAGTTCTTCCCGTTTTGAGGCTCATGATCCAATTGGTTGGATTATGGCAATCCTCTCGATGGGTGTTGTCTTCGTCGCCTTGTTGGTCTTGTTCCTCTGCTTCAAGTACGGCTATTCGGGAATTGCCGGTATGGCACTCCGTTTGAAGAAACTCTTCCACCGACAGAAGCAGTTGGAGACCATTACCGAGAAGCGCAGCAAGCGTGACAAGGAGATGAAGGTAACTGATGCTTCGGGCGTAGAAGTGAACGACGACGAACTGGCTGCAGCCATCGGTGTTGCTCTCTTCCTTCATGCCGATGGTATGCATGATGCCGAAAGTGATGTTTTGACTTTGGCTCCTGCCACTTCAAGTTGGACAGGTGCTGGCCAGAATCAGAAGAAGTCGCCATTGCGCAAGTTTTAACTTCGTACGATAACGAAAACGAAATAGTATGAATACATATAAAATGAAGATAAACGGCAACGAATATGAAGTTGCTGTGAAGGATGTAAATGGCCAGAATGTAGAGGTCGAGGTAAATGGCAAGGCTTACTCGGTTGAGTTGGCTGAGGCACCTAAGGCCGAAAAACCAAAGCCGGTTATCGCTCGTCCTGCTGCTGCCGCTGCGCCTGCTGCCGCTGCAGCTCCTGCTCCTCGTCCGGCTGCTGGTGCTGCCGGAGCTACCAAGTCTCCTCTGCCAGGTACAATCCTCTCGGTTAATGTGACTGTCGGTCAGACCGTAAAGGCTGCAGATGTGGCTCTCGTACTTGAGGCTATGAAGATGGAGAACAACATCAACTGTGGTAAGGATGGTGTTGTCAAGGCTGTTTATGTCCAGAAGGGCGATAATGTATTGGAGGGTGCAGACCTTCTGTTGATTGAATAAGGAATAAGATATTAGGAATGGGGAATTGTATGATTCCTGATTCCTAATTCCTGATTATTGCCAGATGGGAATCAAGCGAATATACACCTTCATGCTGCAGACTTTTCTGCCACTCTTCTGCATGACCTTCGCAATCTGCCTCTTCATTTTCATGATGCAGTTCTTGTGGAGGTATGTTGACGAATTTGTTGGCAAAGGTCTGGGGGTAGGTGTAATCGCCGAACTTTTCTTCTATGCAGCGTTGACGCTTTGTCCGATGGCATTGCCGCTGGCGATTCTGCTGGCGTCGCTGATGACTTTCGGTAATCTTGGATCGAGTCTGGAACTCCTGGCCATGAAGGCATCGGGCATTTCGCTCATCAAGATTATGCGTCCGCTGACCATTTTCATCGTGACAGTGGCTATTGGTGCCTTCTTCTTTCAGAACGATGTGCTGCCATGGGCCAATACCAAGATGTATAGCCTCTTGATCGGTATCAAGAACAAATCACCTGAAATGGAGATCCCGAAAGGTGTGTTCTATAAGATGGATACCGGTTCTGGAGATACATATAATATATATGTGCAGGAGAAGAATCCAAAGACTGGTACATTGTATGATGTGACCATCTATATCTTCTCAGGCTCAAATATCGAAGATGCAACTGTCACCGTTGCTGACTCTGCCCGATTGCAGAGCACAGCCGAGGGAAAGCACATGAAACTGACCCTCTGGAGCGGCGAACAGGTCGGAACCTTCAAACAGAATAACCGTACGCGCACCGCCAGTGCCAAACATCCCCAGTATCGTCGAGAGAGTTTCCAGGAGAAGGTTGTCTATATCCCTTATAGCAATGACCTGGAACGAACCGACGAATCGATGATCACTTCTCGCCACGTAGGAAAGAACTTGCAGGAATTGGTCAAATCGGTAGATAGTTTGGATTTGCGCATCGACAGTATCAATGCGGTCTATGGTCGTCAGTTGAACCGTACTTATTATAATAATGTACAGGATGCTCATCGCAACGATACTGTCTTCTTTGCCGAAGTGGCAACCTCCCAAACGGCTCCAATCAACCTCGATTCTATCTATGCCTCTTTGCAGCCAACGCAAATGGTGCGAGTTTCGAAGGAGGCATTGAGCCATAGCCAGTCGGTGGTCAGGAGTTTCGATGTTCGTATGGAGATGCAGGCTATCGAATATAAAAACCGCTCTTTCCACGAGATCGAGATTCATAAGAAGTTCACACTATCCATCGCCTGTCTGCTCTTCTTCCTGATTGGAGCTCCTTTGGGAGCAATTATCCGAAAGGGTGGTTTGGGAATCCCTGTCATTGTCAGCGTGGTGTTCTTTATTATCTATTATCTGATTGATAATTTCGGATATCAGCGTGCGCGTGACAGTATTTGGGAGCCTTGGATCGGTGTTTGGTTTTCGAGCATGGTCTTGGCACCTATTGGCTGTTTCCTGACTTGGCGAGCAATCAACGACTCGACCTTGTTTGATTGGGATGCCTATAAAATTGGTTTTGTTCGATTGGTGAGACGTGTCACTACCTTCCTCAAGAACCGTGGCCTCCTCAATCGCGATGCTTTACGAAAGGTAAAGCTACTTTTCTCTCATAAAAATGTGGAATCATAACATGAAGAAATTACTCATTGCTGCTTTTCTTGTTTGCGGCATACAGACAATGACTACCCCCGTGCTTGCGGATGTTCAGGTTACGGAGGCTTTGGATCGAGGATTGGTGGCTATCAAGACATCCAAAGGAACGATGGTCCAGTGGCGTATTCTGCCTTCGGACATCGAAAAGGGAACAACCTTCTCACTTTGGGGGGCCAATTCTGAAACTGGTCTTTTTACGGCTGTCAAGTCGTTTGCTGCTGGTAGTGCATCTTGCTATTTGGACACAAAGAACTATGCCTTCTACCAGCTGCGCATCGAAGAACCGGAAGGAGAGGGTAACTCTACGGTGGTGCCAGTGAAGGCATCTCAGCTGACTCAAATCAAGTTGGATCGTCCGGCGGCTACCAGTGACGCGACCTATACGCCCAACGATGCTTCTGTTGGTGATGTGGATGGCGATGGCCAATATGAGCTGATTTTGAAATGGGATCCCTCCAATTCGAAAGACAATTCGCAGACAGGCAAGACGGCGAATGTCTATTTCGACTGTTATAAGATAACGGGGCCAGATGCTGGCAAAAAGCTTTGGCGCATCGATATGGGTATGAATATCCGTGCAGGTGCCCACTATAGCCCTTTCTTGGTCTATGATTTTGATGGCGATGGAAAGGCTGAGTTCGTTTTGAAGACCGGTCCTGCAACCAAGGATGCTTCCGGTACTTTTGTTTCGGAGTATGGTGCTAACGCCGAAATCAAAGCGATTACAACCAATGCCAAGGATTGTCGAAATGGCAACGGTCATGTCACTTCGGGCGAAGAGTTCCTGACTGTTTTCAATGGCGCTACGGGTGTAGCTATGCAGACTGTCTGGTACAATCCGAATCGTGGAGGAACATGTGGCGGCGCTGCGACCTATGGTACGTGGGAATCCGTGGCAGGCAAGAGCACCAACTACAACCGAGGAGAACGATACAATGCCTGTGTCGCTTATCTGGACGGCTTGGATAAGCTCCCAAGCATAGTCATGCAGCGAGGTTACTATACTTTGGCCTATTTTTGGGCCGTGGATTGGGATGGTACGAACTTGAAGACTCGCTGGCTGCATCGAGGCCTGACCAAGAGCAGTTGGAATGTTGTGGATGGCAATGGTAAACAAGTCGCCTCCGGTTCAGGAAAGTCCAGCTATGGACAGGGTGTGCATGGTATCTCGGTCGGCGATGTCGATGACGATGGCTTCGATGAGATTGTGATGGGCTCGGCTACCATCGACCACGATGGACGTCTGCTTTGCTCTACAGGCTTTGGTCATGGCGACGCAATCCATCTGGGCAAGATTCTCCCGGATCGTAAAGGCTTGCAGATCTACATGCCACATGAAGAGAGTTCGTGCAATTATGGCGATGACCTGCATGACGCTGCTACGGGGGAGGTCCTCTATCGGGGAACCACTACGGGTGATAACGGACGTGGCCTTGCTTGTGATATGTTCTATTCTATCGATGCCTCGACTGGTCTTGACAAATATCGTGGTTGGGAGATGTGGAGTGGCGCTATGAGTAATCCACTCAATGCAGTATCCTCTGCTACTGTTGGCAGTAAACCGGACACGAACTTCCGTATCTACTGGAATGGAGATCTCTACGACGAGTCTTTCGATGGCCGTTTCAGTTCTGGAGATAATACTTGCGCACCTCGTATTGTCTATTGGGATGGTGCATCGAAGAAGACCATAACCCTTTCTACCTATGGTGGCAAACCTATGTCTTGCAATACCACCAAGGCAACCCCTTGTCTGACCGCCGATATTTGGGGTGACTGGCGTGAAGAGATTGTGATGTGGGATGGCAATGATCCATCGTTGCTGGATATCTATACCACGGTCGAAAGTACCATCTATCCGGTGCCTTGCCTCATGACCGACCATGTCTATCGAATGGGCGTGGCTTGGCAGAATTCAAGCTATAATCAGCCTCCTCATCTGGGGTATTATCTGCCAGATGCTTTCTTGGCCAGTTATTCGCCTGTCACTTTGCCGGAAAAAGTAACGGTCAATACTGAGATTGCCCCTATCTCTTTTCCTGTGAAGGGAGTAAAGACGATTTCCACCAGTGGTACTGTCTTCTCGTTAGGATTAGAGGTGGATTTTGATACCGTAGCGCAGACAATCAACCTTTCGGGCATTTTGCCGATAACAGGAAAGTTTACTGGCAAAATCTTGATGAAGGGTCCGTACAATACCGCCACCTATTCATTCACGTTGCAGGTGGTCGAAGCAGAACCATCGAATCTGACTGGAGTCGTTGAACAGAAGACCGACGTGCAGATTTATGATCTGTGTGGACAAAAGGTTACTCGTCCGATCGAAGGACAGATATACATTGTCAATGGTCGGAAGACGCTTTATTGAAACTATTCAAAATAATATATTAACAGGTTAAAATTTTAAGGTTACAAAATGGAACAGTTATCAGCTCGCCTTATGGCACTTTCTCCTTCTGCTACTCTGGCTATGTCACAGAAGAGCCAAGAACTCAAGGCTCAAGGTCTTGACATTATCAACCTCAGTGTTGGAGAACCAGATTTCAATACTCCTGATCACATCAAGGAGGCTGCCAAGAAGGCAATCGACGACAACTTCTCATTCTATACTGCCGTTCCTGGCTATCTCTCTTTGCGTCAGGCTATCAGTGAGAAGCTGAAGCGAGAGAATGGAGTGGAGTTCGCTCCAACACAGATTGTGGTTGGTAACGGTGCCAAGCAGGAGATTTGTAACGTTATCCTCTCTATCGTCGATAAGGGTGATGAGGTGATTATTCCTACTCCAGCTTGGGTTTCTTACTTCGAGATGGTCAAGCTTGCTGAAGGTGTAAATGTTCCTTTCCTTTGTGGTCAGGATCAGGATTTCAAGATCACTGCTGCCCAGCTTGAGTCTTTGATTACCGAGAAGACCAAGGCTGTAATGCTCTGCTCTCCATCGAATCCAACAGGCGCTATCTACAGCAAGGAGGAGTTGGCTGCTATCGCTCAGGTTTTGGCCAAGTACCCTCGTATCATCGTTATTGCTGACGAGATTTATGAGCATATATCTTATTGCGGTCATCTGACCTCTATCGCTTCATTCCCTGAAATGAAGGATCGTGTCGTTATCATCAATGGTGTTTCGAAGGCTTATGCTATGACCGGTTGGCGTATCGGTTTCTGTGCCGCTCCAACTTGGATTGCCAAGGCTGTAACCAAACTTCAGGGTCAGTATTCAAGTGGCTGTTCAAGCATCGCCCAGAAGGCAGCCGAAGCTGCTTATGTAGGTTCGCAGGAGTGTGTTGAGACTATGCGTCAGGCTTTCGAACGTCGTCGCGACCTTATCTTCGGTCTTGTTCAGGATATTCCTGGCTTCAAGTTGACCAAGAAGCCACAGGGTGCTTTCTATGTATTCCCTGAGGTTAACTCTTTGTTCGGCAAGAAGACTCCAGCTGGCAAGGTCATTAGCAATGGTGACGAACTTGCTATGTATATTCTTGAAGAGGGCCATGTGGCCGGTGTTTCAGGTGACTCGTTCGGTGCTCCAGATTGCATCCGTTTCAGCTACGCTACTTCAGAGGACAAGATCACTGAGGCTATGCGTCGTGTGAAAAAGTGCATCGAGGCTTTGCAATAAGACTACCCTCAAACCCTTTCCCCCCTCGAAAGGGAAAGGGTTACTATAATTTTCTATAGCTCCTATAGTTTCTATAGCCTCTATAGCTTCTATAGCTCCTATAGCTTCTATAGTTTCTATAGCTTCTATTGCTTCTATCAACTATCCCCCCCATGAAAAAGTTTCTTCTCATCCTTTGGATCCTGTTCTTTATAGGTATGGGTGCTATTTATCTGGTCTTCTCTGGCATTGCCAGCGGAAGTATTGGCTATATGCCTCCTATTGAGGAACTGGAGAATCCGAAAAACAAGTTCGCTACTATTATCTTCTCGAGTGATTCGGTTGAGTTGGGCCGTTTCAGTCAGGCAAAGGAGAATCGCGTTTATGTCGATTATAATTCGCTGTCTCCTTACTTGATTCAGGCTTTGGTGGCAACCGAGGATGAGCGTTTCGAGGAACACTCAGGTATCGATGTGTTGTCCATTTACCGTGCAATCATCAAAACCGTTATTCTTCGACAGAAGTCAGCTGGTGGTGGTTCTACCATTACACAGCAGTTGGCCAAGCAGTTATATACCGAAGATGCTGAAGCCGGTTTTGTGAATCGTGTGATGCAGAAGCCTGTAGAATGGGTTATCGCTATCAAGTTGGAGCAGTTGTATACCAAAGAGGAAATTATCAATATGTACCTCAACAAGTTCGACTTCTGCTACAATGCTGTTGGTATCCGTTCGGCTTCGCACATCTATTTCGATAAGTTGCCCAAAGACTTGAAGATCGAGGAGGCTGCTATGCTTGTCGGTATGTTGCAGAATCCGGCAATGTATAATCCGGTACGTCGTTCGGAGAAGACATTGAATCGTCGATCGGTTGTATTGAAGCAGATGGAGAAAGCCGGTTACATCACCGAACAGCAGTATGATTCGTTGAAGGCCTTGCCTTTGCTTCCTCAGAAGGATGTGAACGGAAAATACAAGCTTGCCCATATTGCAGATCATAAGGCAGGTTTGGCCCCTTATCTGCGAGAGTATCTTCGAAAGATCATGCGAGCCAAGAAGCCAAACCGAGAACGTTATGCCTCTTGGCAGGGACAGCAGTTCGTCGAAGACAGTATTGCATGGGAGAACGATCCTTTGTATGGTTGGTGTGCGAAGAATCACAAGTATGATGGTTCGAACTATAATCTGACCACCGATGGCTTGCGTATCTACACCTCTATCAATAGTCGTATGCAGCGATATGCAGAGGAGGCTGTTGTCGCTCAACTTCGAGACTTCTTGCAACCTGAGTTTACCAACGAAAAGAAAGGACAGAAAAATGCTCCTTATAGCTATAAACTCAAGCCTGAAGAGGTACAGCAGGCTTTGCGTCGTGCGATGCGACAGAGTGAACGCTATAACACCATGTTGAGTGGCGGTTATACCCGAGAACAGATCGAAGAGGCGTTCAAGACACCTGTCGATATGAAGATCTTCTCCTGGCAAGGAGAAATAGACACGGTTATGTCTCCATTGGATTCTATCCGATGGCAGAAGCAGTTCCTTCGTGCCGGATTCATGTGTATGGATACGCTCGGCTATGTCAAGGCGTACGTTGGCGGTCCAGACTTCAAATTCTTCCAGTATGATATGGTTACTGCCGGTCGTCGTCAGGTCGGTTCCACTATCAAGCCATTGCTTTATACGTTGGCGATGGAGGAGGGACGTACACCTTGTGACGAGGAACTTAATTCTCAGCCAATCCTCTACGATGCCAATGGCCGTCCTTGGACACCTCGTGATGCTGGCAAGGAATGTATTGGCGAGATGGTAACCCTTCGCTGGGGATTGATGAATTCGAATAACTGGATTTCGGCTCGTGTCATGTCTAAGTTGTCGCCTGAGGCATTTGTGCGTTTGCTGCATTCTATGGGAATTCGCAATCATCTTGATCCAGTGTTGTCGCTTTGTCTGGGTGTTTGCGACGTTTCGGTCGAGGAGATGGTAACGGCCTACAGCGCATTCCCAGGACATGGTCAGCGCGTAACTCCGCTTTATGTGCAAAGCATTTGCGATAACAATGGTGTAGAGGTGGCTCGTTTTACTCCACGTCGGAAGGAGGTGTTCTCGTTCGATGCCTACCTCAAGATGTTGCCAATCCTGCGTGATGTCATTGATCATGGTACAGGTGTCAGAGTTCGCTATAAGTATCAGATTACTGCTCCTTTGGGTGGCAAGACCGGTACTACCAACGACAACTCCGATGGTTGGTTTATGGCCTTCTCTCCAAGCCTCGTGACAGGTACTTGGGTCGGTGGTGACGAACGAAGCATCTGCTTCGATCGTATGAAGTATGGTCAAGGTGCTTCGATGGCTTTGCCTATCTTTGCAACTTTCATCAAGAAGGTTTATGCAGATCCCCGTCTGCCTTACAATCAAGAGGAGGATTTCCTCTATCCGGAGGATTATGATCCTTGTGCTGGGGCAACAACTTCATCGAGTGAGCATGAAGCAGAAGAGGGATTTTTTGATTAGCATGCCTCTCTCTGCCCATAAGGGAATCTCCCCAGGGAGAATTAGTTACAACAGGTTGATAAAAATGTAAAAATACTTAGCCTCTCCAAGTATATAAATCTTCCTCCCAATTATGGGATTCTCGCAGGAAAAGATTGAGTATCTTTCCCCGAGAAGATGACCTTTAGGTCGGGGATAAAGTGAGAGGGTCTTTATGTTAATAGCTTTACAAAAGAAACACGATAATATCGCAGAATATCTGCTATATATGTGGCAGCTTGAAGATTTGCTTCGTGCTTGCCAGTGTGACACAGATAAGATTGCCCCTTTGGCCGAACGATTCCGTGGCATCGAGGGCATGGATGATGATAAGATAGATGCTGTGCGTCAGTGGTACTTCGATCTGGCATCGATGTTGCTGGCTGAGGGGAAGAAGGAGGGAGGTCATCTCCAGATCAATGTCAATGTGCTGCTCGATTTGACCGATCTTCATCTGATGCTGCTCAAGAGTGAGAAGGATGCGATCTATTCTTCGGCTTTCTATAATACGCTGCCCTATATTGTTGAGTTGCGTAGCAAGGAGGGCGAGGATCCGGTAGGAGAGATCGAAACTTGTTTTACCGCTCTCTATGGCGTACTGTTGCTCCGTCTGCAGAAGAAGGAGGTCAGTCAGGAAACCAATGTGGCTGTTCAGCAGATTGGCAAGTTCTTGGGCTTGCTCAGCGAGAAATACAAACAGTGGAAATCAGGAGAACTCAAGTTTGAAGAAGAGGAAGACCCACTCTGCCCATAAGGGCATCTCCCCCATTAATTTTAATGGCGAGAATAGGTTTGTCTCGTCTGATATTTATTAACCAATATAATATACTTAGCCTCTCCAAGTATATAAATCTCCCTCCCAATTAAGGGGGTCCTCGCAGGAAAAGAATAGATTGAGTATCTTTTCCCGAGAAGACGACCTTTGGGTCGGGGATAAGGTGAGAGGGTCTGTTATGTCATTAGTAGAAGAAATCAATAAAAGAAGAACGTTCGCCGTCATCGCACACCCTGATGCTGGTAAAACCTCATTGACCGAAAAGTTGTTGCTCTTCGGTGGTGCTATCCATGTGGCAGGTGCTGTCAAGAGTAATAAGATCAAGAAGACTGCTGCGTCAGACTTCATGGAGATTGAACGTCAGCGTGGTATTTCGGTTGCCACATCAGTAATGTCTTTCGACTATACTTTGGAGGACAAAGAATACAAGATCAACATCCTTGATACTCCTGGTCACCAGGATTTCCAGGAGGATACTTTTCGCACTTTGACTGCTGTCGATTCAGTTATTATTGTTGTTGACTGTGCTAAGGGTGTTGAGAGCCAGACTCGTAAGTTGATGGAGGTTTGCCGTATGCGCAACACTCCGGTCATTGTCTTCATCAACAAGATGGACCGTGAGGGTAAGAATCCTTTCGACTTGATCGACGAATTGGAGAGCGAGCTGCATATCAATTGCCGTCCAATGACCTGGCCAATCAATATCGGTGAGCGTTTTAAAGGTGTATATAACCTTTACGAACAGAGTCTGAATCTTTATACACCAAGCAAGCAGACCATTTCAGAGAGTGTGTCTATTGCGTCGCTCGATGATCCAGAATTGGATGCTCGTGTAGGCGAACAGGATGCCAACCAGTTGCGTGAGGATGTGGAATTACTGTCGGGCGTATATCCGGATTTCGATCAGCAGGCTTATCTGGATGGACAGTTGGCTCCTGTCTTCTTTGGTTCTGCATTGAACAATTTTGGTGTAAAGGAGTTGTTGGATTGCTTCTGTAAGATTGCACCATCGCCATTGCCAACACAGACAGTCGAGCGAGTTGTCAAGCCGGAAGAGGAGGGATTTTCAGGTTTCGTATTCAAGATACATGCCAATATCGATCCCAATCACCGTTCATGTATTGCATTCGTCAAGATCTGTTCTGGCAAGTTCGAGCGTAATGCCTGGTATAAGCACATCCGTCTGGATCAGAAGATGCGATTCTCTGCGCCAACCTGCTTTATGGCCAGCAAGAAGGAGATTGTCGATGAGGCATACCCAGGCGATATCGTAGGTCTGCCGGATTCGGGTGGTACCTTCAAGATTGGCGATACCATTACTTCGGGCGAGGTGTTGAACTTCCGTGGCATTCCTTCGTTCTCTCCAGAGTTGTTCAAGTATATTGAGAATGCCGATCCAATGAAGGCCAAGCAGCTGGCTCGTGGCGTCGAACAATTGACCAACGAAGGTGTTGCCCAGGTCTTCACCAACCAGTTCAACGGACGCAAGGTTATCGGCACAGTCGGACAGTTGCAGTTCGAGGTCATTCAGTTCCGTTTGGAGCATGAGTACAATGCCAAGTGTCGTTGGGAACCAATCAAACTCTACAAGGCATGTTGGATGGAGTCCGAAGATGATACTGAACTCAAGGATTTCAAGCGTCGCAAGATGCAGTTTATGGCTTCGGACAAAGAGGGACGAGATGTCTTCCTTGCCGAGTCTGGTTATGTGCTCCAAATGGCGCAACAGGACTTCCCGCATATCAAGTTCCATTTTACCTCGGAGTTCTAATCAAGAATGTACTTTGATTCTACATGGAATTGACAAGAATATAAGAAATTTATTGGCATGACGATTCGATATTCTTTTTAGAGATTGTTTTTGTGTCATGAATTAATTCTTGTAATTCCTTGTAGATCTTATTTTAATGCCATGTTTGCCGAATTGATTTTACCAGTGCCCATTGCACGCACCTTCACTTATCGTCTGCCTGACGGATTGGTTGAGGGTGCGCGTGTTGGTATGCGAGCATCTGTTCCATTCGGCAAGAATCACGTCTATACTGGTATTATTGTCGGAATCATACCAATGGCACCGGAGGGTGTCGAAGTGAAGGATATCGTTGGGTTGCTCGATGAGAAGCCTATTCTTCGGGCATCTCAACTGGCTTTGTGGCGTTGGATTTCGGACTATTATATCTGTGCCATAGGCGATGTAATGAAAGCCGCATTGCCCTCCGAACTCAAACCGGAAGAGGGAAAGCAGGGCGTGGTTCGTCTCGACTTCAAACCTAAAAAGAAGAATTTTGTCAGAATCATACTCAAGGACGAGTTGAACGCAGCTTTCGATCAGTTGAAACGATCGCCCAAGCAACAGATGTTGTTCATGGCGCTTCTGGATCGGAGCCATGCTCTGCAGAAACAAGAGGTAAATCTTGTGGCACAAGACGAATTGCTTCGGGTGTCTGGTTGCGATTCTGCGCTTCTGCATGAACTCCAGAAGAAAGGTCTTTGTGAGATTGTCGAACAGGAGGTAAGCCGATTGGATACCGGACAGTTCTCGACCGATCAGCGAGAGCCTTTGCATGAACTGACCGAGATGCAGAAGGTGGCATTCCGAAGCGTCTGTCAGTCGTTCCGCGAGCATTCTGTTACGTTGCTGCATGGCGTCACGTCGAGTGGTAAGACCGAAATCTATATGCACTTGATGCAAGAGGTAGTCGGTCAAGGTCGCCAAGTGCTGATGATGGTGCCGGAGATTGCCTTGACCACTCAGTTGTGTCAGCGTCTTCGACGTGTGTTTGGCGCCCGGATGTTGGTTTATCATTCGAAGTTGAGCGAAGCCGAACGTGTCGAAATCTGGAAGACTCTGCTCGATGATAGCAGTCAGGTGGATCTGGTATTAGGAGTACGAAGTTCCATCTTCTTGCCTTTCCGTCAGCTGGGATTGGTAATTGTTGACGAAGAACATGAGCCCTCTTATAAGCAGCAGGATCCTGCGCCTCGTTATCACGGACGAGATGTTTCGATGATTCTGGCAGCCAAACATGGTGCGAAGGTGTTGTTGGGCAGTGCTACTCCGAGTCTTGAGAGTTGGTTCCTGGCGCAACAGAACAAATACGGTCTTGTCTCCCTGACCGAAAGACATGCCGGTGTTTCGATGCCGACCATTTCGCTCATTTCGACCGTCGATGCCCGAAAGCAACAGGGTTTGCAGGGGCCGTTTACATCCCGACTGCTGGGCGCTTTGTCTTCGACCTTGAAGTCTGGCCATCAAGCCATTCTTTTCCAGAATCGCCGAGGTTATTCTCCTGTTGTTGAGTGTACCAACTGTGGTTGGACACCACAATGTCCGAGGTGTAATGTCTCTATGTCCTACCATAAACGGACTCGTATGCTTTCCTGTCATTATTGTGGGTATCAGACCCCTTGGCCCTCGCAATGTCCATCGTGTGGCAATCCGCATCTTGAACTTTCTGGTTTCGGCACCGAACGCATCGAAGATACCCTCCAGCAGATTCTTCCTATTGCCAAGTCTGTCCGAATGGATACCGATACGACAGCTTCGCGCAAGAGTTATGAGCGGATGTTGTCGGATTTCGAATCACATAAAGCCAATGTCCTTATTGGTACTCAGATGGTATCCAAAGGACTTGACTTCAGCGAGGTGAAGACCGTAGGTGTGCTGAGTGCCGATAGTCTGATGAACTTCCCCGATTTCCGAGCCTACGAGCGAGCCTTCCAGCTCATGGAGCAGGTTGCTGGTCGAGCCGGACGTCGAGCAGGTCAGGAGGGCGAAGTTCTTATTCAATGCTCCGACCCCAGCAACAAGCTGCTTCGTCAGGTAGTTCATCATGATTATGTCGGTATGGCATCAACACAGTTGTCCGATCGCCAGAAGTATGGATTCCCTCCCTTTACGCGTTTGATAATGATTTATATCAAGGGCCGCTACGAAGATCGCACTCGAGCATTGGCTGTGCAGTATGCAGAAGTCTTGCGTCAATCATTCGGAACACGAGTCCTGGGACCGGAAGCACCGGGAATCTCCCGCGTCAAGAATTTCTATATTCAGCAGATTCTTCTCAAAATGGAACGAGAGGCCAATCCATCCTCAGTCCGTCAGTATCTGGTTCTGGTTCACGATGCCATGCTTAAATCCAATAGTGAGATGCAGAAGGTGGTTTTCTATTACGACGTCGATCCGATGTAATAGTTTTTCCCCATTATTCACTTTTCCTTTTTCCTTTAATTATGTACCGATTGTTCTTTTCTCTTTGTCTCATTCTCTTTACTCCGCTCATTGCGCAGAATACCTTTGTGTATCAGAAAGTCGATAAGGGCCGAGTCTGTTACCGAGTCTATAACCGGGATGAGGGTTTTGTCATCGTGGCAGGCGAAACTCCCGATGGACGCTTGCTTGCCAAGGTCGATCAGGGAACATTCTCGCTCGACAGTTTGCCCGATGGATTCGTTTGGTGGCTCGAACAATGTGCAGAAACAATCGCATTGGCAGAATCATCGCAGATTCAGCAGAAAGTCACGTTATCATCCATCCCTCCACTCATCAAGACGAAGTGGGGACAGGAATATCCCTTCAATTGTGCTATTCCGTATGCCACAGACCGTTATTTGACAGGCTGTGTCGCTACCGCTATGGGTCAGGTGATGTGTTACTATCAATGGCCCAATATAGGCAATGGCCGTATGTCACAGAAGGTCGATGGTCTCGATTTCCTGGCCGATTTTACCGCTTCTCCCTATCAGTATGATCTAATGAAAACACAATATGTGTCTGGACAATATACCGAGGCTGAGGCTCAGGCGATGTCCAAGTTGCTATATCATGCTGGCATGAGCGTTAATATGAACTATGGAACACAAGGCAGTGGGGCATTGGTGTCAACAGTCACACGAAGCCTCTCTACGTACTTCGGCTACGACAAGGGCATGACATTCGAGACACGCAAGTATTATTCGGATGCAGAGTGGCAGACCATGATGTATAATGAACTTTCAGCTGGTCGTCCAATTATTTATCGTGGCACCAATGTGTCTGATGAATCCCGTCAGCATTGTTTCATTTGCGATGGCTATGATGCAGAAACCAATCTCTTTCATTTCAATTGGGGCTGGGAGGGCGTTGCCGATGGTTACTTTGCCATCATCGGCCAGTCAGCCTTGGACGGCCCCACATTCAATTACGGCAACTCACAGTCCATGGTCATTGGCATTCAGCCAGCCGATTCCGAGACCAAGGCTATCACCCGACTTTCGGTCAGCAATCTCTTGATGAAAGTCAAGCCAAGTGGTTCTAAGTCTTCTCAGCCTTACAGCCTTTATGTGATTGCTGAAGATGTTACCAGTCTCCCTGCA
>JAZRXX010000085.1:0-16400 GCA_045600485.1 Bacteroidales bacterium | reverse complement strand
GCTTTACTTGTCGATTCAATTGTGATGTATCTACTTGATATAACCTAGCTAGGTCACGATCAAGTATTACTTGTTCGCCCCTAACAATATGAATACAATTTTGGATATAGTCACTTGTCAAGATCTTAAGGTCACAGTTTGCGACCTCCAACATCCCTTGGTCTGTACTTGTTGCCTGCTTTTTTGCCATAAAGGTATAATAATATGTGCGCAAATATACAACATTTGTCTGACAATGCCAAACATTAAATCGTGATAATGCAATTCGTCATGATAACTATCACTTTGGAGCGACAAAATGAAAAGTAAAATCGTCAAACAATTGGAAATCGTGTCCATATCAAGCTACTCCAAGCAACTGTAATACCGCTTTAAGTTTATCCTCAGGAATAGACTCAAGACTCTTGAGCATGGCATCCTTGTTGCTTCCGACATTCCACTTTGACATCTCCTTCTGTTGGGTTTCGTCTGCCACTTCAATATAGGGTTTCATCGACTCATAATCTTTGTGACCGGTGCAACTCATAACAATGGTTGGAGGAATACCCATTGCCAATGAACAGCACACGAAGGTTCGTCGAGCGCAATGGCATGAGATGATGTCATAAAATGGCTTGTACTCCTCATGACGAGTCGCACCTGTGTAATAGACATTGAAAATTTCTCGGTCTAAGCCTACCATCTTCGCAGCTTCCTGAATGTAGTCATTCAACTTCTGATTACTTGGAGCAGGGAACAACTTGCTTGTCATTGGCGCGTCTTCATCCCAATACTTCTCAATAATAGCCTTTGCATGATCTATCAATGGTATAGTCAGGCTGTCCGATGTCTTTTGAGTACAGAATTTCAGATTGGTTCCAATGACATTGACTTTCTTGAGAGCTTCCAAATCGGAATAACGCAACGACGTAAAAGCCATAAAACAGAACATGTCTCTGGCTCGGTCAAGATAAGCCTTTTCTTTAGGGAACTCGTAAGAATAGAAAGCCATCAGTTCCTTATATTTCAAAAAGGTCACAGTCTTGGGCACTATAGTGAGATTGACTTTATAACTCAAAACTCCAGGTTGAATGGTATAGCCAGCTCCTTGCAGCCAGCGAAGCATGGACTTAAGCATCTTAAACTGCTTCTTGATGGTAATGTTTCGATAACCTTGCTCGACATACCAATTCTTCAACTGCACCATCTTCTCTTTGGTAAGTGTCTCAAGAGTAATGAGAGGGTCGCACCCATGCAACTGCTTCCACATCTGCTGGTATTTGTAATGTACCTTGGATGTCCAATTTCGTTCATCCGAGCACTTATTGCAAAATTCCTCATACATTTCTTCGAAGGTACTCTTCAGCTGAGGGCCCGGATTTTCCGTCATTCCATCTTTTAACTTGTAATCGTATTCCTGCTTAAGCATAGCACGATTAGGAATGACCTCCATCAAGGCGAACTCTGTGAAAACGGTCGCAATCCTATCCAAAGCGGCCTCAATGATGCCGTTGACAATTCTGGCAGAATAGTTCTGCTCGCCAATCTTGTGAATGGTATTGAATCGGGCTCGCTGCAATCCCTCATCCCATTTGTCAACTTCTGCTTTGCATTTAAGAGCGAATGCAGCTTCTTCCTTCTTGTTCCATCGCACACGGATCATTACCTGTGCATTTCGTCTATCGATATAGACGCGGGTGTTGTACTTGATTTCTTTCATTATTTCGAGATTTGCATATAAAAACACTTTTGTTTTGTCACTTTCTCGGCTTAAATTCTCGACTTTGAAAAATAATCCTTATCTTTGCACCCGAAATAGGTTTATAGACAAGGCAGATCAAAGTCATGAGCTATCGATTTATTCGATTCTGCCGTTCGGTTTGACGCTGCAAATCTACGAAGAATATTTGAGGGGAGCAATACCTCTCCCGATTTCTGGAAGTACAAGAAAGTCTGCTGACACTACTTGACACCATCCATTTCACCCTTCTTTGAAAAGTCTCAAAAAGTGGAGTTTTTACTTGCAGACGAAGTCATTTCAACACTGCCTCCAGATTCACAGAGAGTGGTATGGGGGTCACGCGCGAAGCGAGTAACCTCTAATCGTCTCCCCTTTTGCTCCCCTATTTCACCAGAAATTGCAAATCATGAATAAATATAGAAAACCAATGAAGAAACCGGTCTTTCTTATGGGCTTATGCACTCTTTTTCTCCTTTTTGCTTGTCAAATGGAGACCAGATCAAACAACTCCTATTGGCGCAACGAGCGTACGGGAGAATGGATGGTAGGTCTGGTCGATGAAAAGATGATTTACGACACCCGTATCTGGGACATTACTGAACTTGTAAATAACGAAGAGTATGATATTCTAACCGCAGAATGCGGCAATCAACAGTTGACAGTACAGATTGGTCATGAGGCGAAAGGGCTTCGTACCTTCATATTCGGACAAGATACCGTAGTGTGCAGTCGCATCGGAGGCGAGACATTACCAGACTATCCAACTCCAGACACGACCACATGGACAGACAACCATTACCAGAAGGGAGATAGCGTGACTATCATCGGCTGGATCAAAGATCGTCGTCATCAGCATTCATATGAACAACAGATAGTGGAGGCCCGTCTTCGGTCGTACCTTACAGGTCATTACATTAAATACCAAACAATCCCTGATTCACTGGGCAGATTCACTTTGCGATTCCCTATCGAAAATACGACCTTTGTCGAAGGCTATTATTTGCCGGATCTGGTAGTTGCCCCAAATCAGACTTACCTCGTCATGCAGGATTATGACGAGCACAAAACGCTGGTGATGGGTGCTGATGCCCGATTGCAGAATGAGATGCTGGCAGTTCCCTTCAAACCCACACTCCAGAATAGAGAGGTTCTAAGAGAACTCGATACACCTATGGCAATAGCCGACACATTGCAGCGACGCACAAGCACCAAAATGGCAGAGTTGGAGGCTCTGTTGCTGCAACATCCTACGCTTTCAGCCAGATACGGCGAATTCCAACGCGGTACGACACACTCCACTTTGGGCTATATTGCCATCATGTCGGCATTTAGGTTTCAGGATAGTCTCGCTACTTTCGAGACATTCCTTTTAAGAATCAATGAGGAGTATTGGAATAAGTTGCCCCAACCTTATATGGTATGTGGAAAATATTTCCACGAATTCCAAAGCTCCTATCATAGCGCGATGATGCATATTGTCCAAAGAAAGGCATCCCAAGACCCTGTATTGTGGCAGCAATATTATTCTGGGCGAAGTGTGTTGGAGGCCGGTGTGAATAAAGGACTATTCCGACTGACTACGGGGGATTGGGACGAAGTGGATCGCTTTGACAAGCAATACAGAGATAGCGCCTGGTCCGTAGAAGAAGCGGCATTGAATCATTCGGGATTCATGCAGCACGTTTGGACACAGATAGATTCCACCCAGTATCGGATTTTCCAGGAACAATATTGGGATTGTCGTTACTATAGTATTATGTTGTCTGCCCTACGCGAATATGGATTTAATCAGGAATACAGAGATATCTTCCTATGTGGATCTCTGTGGAACAATGTCAACTGGTATCAGCGACCTTTAGGTAAATATGTAATTGCCTTTGCAGATTCCATTCAGATGCCGGCCGCTCGTGACATTGTCTATGAGATACAGCAACGCTACACCAATCTAAACAGAGTGTCGATGAAGCGTGCCCAAGCCGACAAAGTCTCACCTCAGTGGCAGCAAGGAGAGCAAATCCTATCACAGCTGATAGCCCCCTATCGAGGCAAGTATATCCTTGTGGATGTGTGGGGCACTTGGTGCGGGCCTTGTATAGCAAATCTGGAAAAGTCGCAACAGGAGTATGAGAGACTGAAGGAATACGATATGATTTTTATGTATTTGGCCTCCAACTCTAAAGACGAAGACTGTCAGCGCATCATTGACGAATACAATGTGAAAGGGCCGAATGTGGTGCATCATAACCTACCCAAAGGGCAGCAGAACCTGGTTGAATTCTATCTGGAAGTTTCAGGATATCCCACCTATAAATTGATCGACCCCGATGGGGATATACTCGATGTAAGAGCGGATCCTGACGATCGGAATGTATTGGACAATCTGATGAAACAGCTGATAAGGGAATAAGCACTCCGATACTTTTTCATCTATTCCATATTGACAACGGAATAAGCAGACCCACTGATTTTCAGCAGAAATGCCGATTGTCAGTGGGTTATTTTTTTTGACAATGCTGCCTAAATGTTGCAAATTCCACGTGTGCAGAAGCAGAGAGCAGATGATGGCTTAATTTAGCCAAGATTTCTGTTAAATTTACAAACTTTGATCCAAGCATCCTAAATGTGCCTTTCACAATACCTATCTAAAACCACATTTCTACTAAATTCTCCCTAAGTACCGACTAAGTACCGGCTAAGTACTGACTAAGTACTGACTATTTGCTGATTCAGGCAGACATAAAAAAGCGAGGCAGTAAAGATCTCGGATAGATACAAAATAAACAGGGCATAAGACAATAATTCTGTATGTTTTGCGTTATTTAGTGTAAGAAAAAAAACATCAAAATCATAAAAACTTTTTCTTGATACTAAAATCTTCAATATTCATTTCAATACAACAATCAGAATGAAAAACCTCTTTGCGCTGATTCTTTTGCTGGCATTGTATCCTACGCATAGCCTCTTGGCTCAGTTAGAGCCTACAATCCACTATCTTTCGCTACCCTCTACCACCCATTGGAAGACCTTGTCGCCCAATGGAGAATACGTGTTGGCCTGCACCGATTTGGACAAACAATACGACAAAGTGATTGGCTACCAGGTTTCGGACGGGCAGCCTTGCTATGAATCAAAAGCATCACGTACTAGCATGGCTTCGTTTACCACATGCGCCAAAATCAGTCATGAATTTGGAAAGATTACGCTATATGACATCAAGACAGGCAAAGTCATGTTGACAATAGGTGGCTCTCTGACTCCTACCTCCTCCACCAGACATGGTGTACAACAAGGACTATTCCAACAGGGGCAATTCGCTCAGCCATTATGGCACAATGATTCTATCCTGATCGTTAATCTGGAGACACGCATACAGGGAGTCTCGTTGGTCGATGGTTCAACTCTGTGGCAGAATAGCAAACGCGATAAAACCGAAGCATATATTTCTTCACAAATAAACGACGAACTTGTAGCATTACAAAATGATGGTCTCCATCTGCTGAATGTCAAGACCGGACATAAAGAGCGATTCCCCATCAATGAAAAACTGTCTGCTGACATACTACTGAAGCATGACAAGTATTATCTCGCCACCAACAAAGGAGTGCATTGCATAGACAAGAATCTTTCTCCTGTATGGAGCACTCCACTCAAGAAGAGTCGAATGGCAATCTCCCATTTTTATACCACGGGCGACACCTTGATTCTAATCAATACAGGCATGAAATCTACCCAGCGGTGGGACACCCAGGGACAACCCTTCGTATGCCTCTTCCGTATGTCCGATGGCCAGTTGCTACAGGATATTTCCCTCTCGGAGAAGAAAGAGCCTTTCAATCATTTGTGGTTTTATCAAGATTATGTTTACGTCGGTTCGCCACTTCACATGATTCGTGTAAATATAAAAGATGGTACAAAAGAACTCATGAACTGGAACTCAGCCCAAACGTCCAAGATCCAGAAACTGTCGTGGGGCGAGTTCTTCCGATTGGATTCCACAACCAACCGATTTGATTCGCTGGGGCAAGCCTTTGATTGCGTAATAACTCAAAACCGAGAGGCTTACAAACTATCGACTACCCAACAACCTGAGCTACTGGCCTCAAACCTCGAATTGTACCAAGCCACAGCTGTCGTTGGCGAAGACTACCTCTGTATGCAGGGCGGAAAGGATATGAAAGATTGTTGGATAGTAAATGAGAAGATTGACCCCCTCTACCACTTCCCCACAGGCTGCATTGTGGACAAGATCTGTGGCCGTTCCATCCTTTTCCACACAACCGAAGGCAAGGTGGGGGTCGCTGTGTTTTGATCCAATATCCTTTTGAATCTAGCCTGTATGGGGTATTTACTTTTCTTTGTTTCTGGTCTTATAGTTGACCGCTTGTGGTTAAATGACAGGCTTCAACCATCTATTCAAGATAAAAAAAGAAGCTCCTCTCTTTTTTCGAAGAGAGGAGCGACAGACACAATCAATAATCAATAACACTTGGTAATTTGAGCAAAACCGGACACTCAGCCTTGTCATAAGTTGCCGTGGTCATGTTGGCATTGTAAGCCTTGTCTGCCTCATTCCATCCGGCACAGATGATCATATTATTTTCATCACCATAGACGGCTCTATAGCAACATACCGGTTTCCATTCATTCGTTGCATTGTTCAACCGATACATGGTCTTGCTCTTAACTACCCCATTTTCGCCGATCAGGAAAACGAACTTATTAGTTCTTTCTCCCTCGATGTGGATCATCGTACGGCTTTCGAGTTTCTCACTGATGCTGTTTCGGTCTGCAATCATCGCCATCTCTGCAGGATCAGCTGGAGCGATTGTGGCAGCCTTAGCGTTAGCACTCATCATCATTCCCATAGCGGCTACGATAGCCAGGTTCATCATCTTTTTCATAATGTTTTTGTTGTTTAAGTTGTTTTTGAAGAATCTCTTGTTCTTTTTGTTTTTGTTGGTGCAAAGATAGGGGAAAATCCCGAAGTGACGTCATTTTTTGCAATGTTGTTGGCCGAAAACACAAAAAACATTTGGATGTATCGTCAAATCGCAGTATCTTTGCATCGTCAATCACATCTATTTTTTACAATATGGATCACGAGCATACTCACGACATAGTCGATATCGAACAGCACCTCACCGAGCATGGGGTTCGACCCACCGCTGTCCGCATTCTCGTACTGAAGACTATCCTGAAGCACATGCACAATGCCTTTTCGTTGCAAGACGTTACCGACATTCTTGTGCATGCCGACAGTTCGTCTATCTACCGAGCCTTGATGCTTTTTGCCGAACATCATATTCTGCATCCCATCGATGATGGTTCAGGCATGCAGAAATACTGTGTCTGCCATTGCTCTGATCATGACTGTCATCATGTACATTTAACCTGCACAATCTGCCATCAGACCATTTGTCTCAAAGACATTCCCGTTCCACAAGTTCCAATTCCAGAAGGTTACATTGTCGAAGAATCCGAATTTGTAGTCAAAGGAATTTGCCCCCACTGTAGAAAGAACGGACAGAAACAAAATCTGTGACAAGATTTCATATCTTTTTTTTCAACACACCTTTTTCACACCCGAACTGACGATTGCTTTTGACTTGCAAAACATCTGCCGTACCTTTGCACCCGAAAATTCAAAAACAGCGAAGTTATGACAGACATTCTACTTTCAGCGTTCGATGCAACGTGGGACATGCTCAACGAGATGTCTCCTTATTTATTATTAGGGTTCCTGATTGCCGGTCTGATGCATGCGTTCATCCCCGGCAAGCTGTTCACCCGATACCTGTCCGGCACGTCTTTCCGTTCTGTAATCAATGCAGCGTTGTTTGGCATACCATTGCCTCTCTGCTCCTGTGGCGTTATTCCGACTGCCATGTCTCTGCGCAAAGAGGGGGCATCGAAGGGGGCTGCTGTCTCCTTCCTGATCGCAACACCACAGACAGGGATCGACTCCATTCTGGCCACTTTCTCACTGATGGGACTTCCCTTTGCCATCATACGCCCAATAGCAGCGTTTGTGACAGCCCTCTTCGGCGGACAGATGGTCAACACGTTTGCCTCCGATGAGACAATGCCGGAAGACAATACAGCCAACGCACATCACCACTGCTGCTGTTGTCATGAAGAAGAGAGCAAACACGAAGAGCACCACGACTGTTGTTGCCACGCAGAGAAAGAAACCATAGCCCATAAGTTGAAAGAAGCGTTTGAATATGGTTTTGGCGAAATCATGGAAGATATCGGCAAATGGCTCGTAGTCGGCATAGTGGTTGCAGCTCTGATATCGATGATTCCCAGCAACTGGTTTTCCATCTTCCAAGGCAATACTTTTGCCAGCATACTGCTCGTACTGGTACTCTCCATACCGATGTATCTGTGCGCCACCGGAAGTATTCCGATTGCAGTAGCGCTCATGCTCAAAGGACTCACGCCCGGAGCTGCTCTCGTCATGCTGATGGCAGGTCCTGCCAGCAATATGGCTTCAATCATGGTAATTGGCAAAAAGTTAGGTCGACGCACACTCATCACCTACCTCTGCTCAATCATCTTTGGCGCTATTGCATGTGCCCTCATCATCGATTTTCTTTTGCCAGCCGAGTGGTTTCTGCCCAAAGCAGTTCTGGCCGAAACCTGTTGTCACGACGATGCCTCCTGGTTCTCCATCGGCTGCAGCGTAGTGCTGATTGTTCTTCTGGTCAAAGCCTTATTTTTCCGCCACGAAGAATGCCATTGCCACTAAAATTCAAGAGTCAATCATGGCATATCGAGGCACAACAATGGCATTTTACGCTATTTTAGAAATAAATAGGACGTAATTCGGTCAAATTTCATGAAAAATGCGTACATTTGCGCCGACACAAACAAAATGTTTGAACAATTTTACAAACACAACAAAAACAAAACAAACAAAATGAAAACAGAATTCTTGCGTTATGGAACAGCGCTTAGTGGCGCGCTGCTGTGCAGCATGCTGATGTTTACAGCTTGCGATGACAAAGACAAAGACGACAACCAAAGCGGCTCAGAGGTAGGCGACATGTCTGCCAATGAACAGAAGTCGAAGTTGGACAAAGCAGGTCAGGCCTTGGCCGATGAACTGAATGTGGCAGATTTGCGTTACCTGAGCAGATTGTCCGGACATATTGAAGAAACCCTTGCCGATTACGAAAGTTCGGCAGTAACAAATTGGTTCGAAACACTGATCGAGGGCATGACCACCGTTGGCGAAACAACGACCTCGTATGAAACAGGCTATTGGGGCTATGGCAGAGACGAAATCACCTCCTACAGCACCCGCATCAACCAGTTCCTTGTACTCTCCAACTTCACAGGCCACTTTACGGCAACTGCCGGCAAGTGGAACTACGAGAAGGCCAGCGACCTTCAGTTCAACTTCAAGGATCAGGAGGACAAATCATGCGTCCTGACGCTCCAGACCACAGGCAAGAACAAAGAAATTGCTTTGGATGAACAAATCCAGAGGGATTACGATTGGAATTACAGAGACAGTGTCGTTGTCAACGAAAACGGATATAATGGTTACTATACAATCTACCAGACAACAGAATATATAGATACAATCGCTATGACCATCAGTCTGCCAGAGAAAGTCTCGTTGACTCTGACACAAGAGGGAAAAATTAAGGCAGAACTGAAACTCACAACAGATCTGAGTGGAATGTCCGACGATTTCAACCCAAACAAAGACGTGGTAAAAGCCTCTGCCTCCCTGTTGGTTGAAAATTACATCTTTACCGAAAGCTTCAACTACGATGCCAACAAAAATGCCCAATATAACTTTCAGGCGAACAAAGAGAACAAAAACCTGCTCTCAATCAACGCCAAGGTTGAAGGCAACTACAGCCAGGAGCTGCTGAAAACCGTCAATCTGAACATTGACCTCATGGATCAAGTCCAGATCAAGGGCGAAATCAAGGATGGCAACTCGTTTGTCAAGTACATCGAACTTGCCAACAATAACCGCAGAAACGAAAGCAAGTTCAAGGCAAACATCTCTTTGGCCGACGAACTGATGGATCTGGGCATCTACTATGACCACAAGAATGCACGTCAGGCCAAGGTCAGCCTCGAAAGCTTCAGAGAACTGGAGTATGATTACGACAAAGGCGGCTACGTCAATGTTTGGGAGTGCGAGCCTGTCTTCGTATTCGGTGACGGAACTACGCACTCTACTTTCGGCGCTTTCTTCGAGAGTGGTTTCGAGAAGACGATTGCCAAATTCGAAAAAATCCTCAGCGATTTGAATGACCTCTAATTGGCTGATTTTCGTTAGTCTGTCAATACCTGCTACCGTCACCTTGGCTCAGAGCAACGAACATTGCCTGGACAGTGTGGCGGTAGTAGGCCATATTTCCACCACTTCGCTCCGTGGCACCTCACTCGGCACACTAAGCTGGTCGATGCAGGGCATACAGGAGATGCCTCAAATCTTAGGCAATTCCGACCCCCTGCACTATTTGCAGATGCTGCCAGGCGTACAAACCAATTCTGAGCATGATGCCGGTCTGCATATCCAAGGGTGCGACAATGGGCACAATCTTCTCTGCATCGACCGGATACCCGTCTATAACCCATCGCACCTGATGGGACTCTTCTCGGTCTTCAATCCCACACACTTTTCAGACCTGCAACTGGCCAAGACTGCCCACGCCGCAACTTCGGCCAACCGTCTGGGCGCAGCAATCAATGTCCAGAGTGGTCCGATTGCAGATTCGCTCTATGCACAACTGAGCATTGGTCTTATCTCATCGCAAGGCACATTACAACTACCCACTGGACCTTGCAGTTCCCTGACAGCCTCCTTTCGTGCCTCGTACCTCAATCTCTGCTACGGTCCATGGCTCAAGATGGATGACAGCCAGCTACAATACGACTTCAGCGACTTCAACCTGACCTGGAACTGCCAACCTTCGCCCTCCGACCAGATTATTCTTTCGGCCTACACCGGCAGCGACAAGGCGTCGATGTCCGACGGATCGTCCAGCCACCTGAAATGGGGCAATCTGCTGGCAGGCATTCAATGGCGACACCACTTTGGTGAGCCGGAAGTGGCACACGCGCCTCGGCTCGAACAACAACTTTACTCCACCCGCTACAAGAATACCCTCTGCCTGGAGCAGCCCAACCAACAGCTCGCGCTTCCCTCCTCAATACAGGATTTCGGCTATCAGGGCACATTCATAGTCAATCGCTTCACTTTCGGTCTTGACTGCATCTGGCACAATGCCGAACCTCAGCAACCGGAGTACAAAGGGCAAAAGAATCAGACGCAACCACGCAATGCTGCGATCGAGTCGTCGGTTTCGACCGACTATCGGTTGCCGGTCAATGCCTCTTGGACAATCGACATCGGACTTCGCGCCTCAGCCTATTTCATCACACAAGGCGAACACTACCGGCACTATAGCCTTGATCCACTGGCCAAGTTGACCTACCAGGCGCCCTATGGCGGCGTGTGGGGCATTACCTACGCCCGCAAGTCACAATATGTACAGCAAACCGGCTTTTCGCAAATCGGCTTTCCGATCGAGTTCTGGTTTCTGTCCGACAAAGACCTGGCACCTCAATACAGCCACAACCTGACCTTATCGCACTTGATCCAGCTCTGGGACGAATCCTGGCAGCTCACCTCCGAGGTTTATGCAAAACGGCTTTATCACCAGAAGGAATATGCAGGCAACCTGATGACGCTCTACTTCGACAACCACTATGACCTAAAAGAACAGTTGCGCGAAGGTCGAGGCGTGAACTATGGCCTGAACCTGCTGCTGAACAAACGCTACGGACAGGGCACTATGACCCTCAGTTATTCGATGGGACGAGCCTTGCGTCGCTTCGAGGGAGAAAACCGCACCTTTCCGGCATCGCACGAACGCATTCACGAGCTCAACGCCGTCAGTTCGCTGCAACTCTCGGACAGACTCCGGCTGGGTGGCACATTTGTGCTGTCTGGAGGCACCCCCTTCACAGCGCCACGGCGTTTCTATCTGCTCAACGACCGGTTGATCTCGCAGTATGGGCGCTTCAATGCCGACCGACTTCCACCCTACCATCGGCTGGATCTGTCGCTCTCCTATCAACTCAAACCGGTCCACAAGGCACAACAGAGTCTCAACTTCTCGATCTACAACGTATATGCACAGCGCAACTGCGTCACCTATCGGCTGAAGATATCGAAAGACAATCGCTTTGGTCTGCGCAAAGTCTGTATGCTGAAGTTCCCTCTGCCCTCTGTGTCATACACCTTACACATCAAGTAATCGCCCCTCGCCCATGCAACGATACCTATTCCTCGCCCTATTCACAACAATGCTGTGCGCTGCCTGCGCCGACTACGATGTCCCCCACCAGACGCCGGAGCTCGTGGTCGAAGGGATTGCCGAAGCTGGATCATCGCCTGTTGTCTGGCTCACCACGACTGTACCCGTACAGGTTGACTTCCAGAGCATCGACAACCTGCAGGAACACGTGCTCCGATATGCCCGAGTCACCGTAAGCGATGGGGAGGAGAGCGTCATCCTGACTGGCAGATACATTCGCGGGCATCGCATCCCTTTTGAATATACGACCGGGCACCTCACCTGCCAGGCCGGCAAGACCTACACCCTGACGGTTGACTATCAGTCCTACCATGCCGAGGCTCAGTGTTTTGTTCCCGCCCCATGCTCGCTCGACACACTCTACACCCAACAGTCGTCGACCGGTGACCTGCAGATTGTAGCCATTCCTTCGGCCACAGATGCTCCACAATGGGGACGCTGTTTCATCTGCAGTTCCGTTACTTATGGGGACTTTCTGCTGGCGCCGCTCTCCATGCTGCCGGCATCCCGACTCTTGCTCCAAAACCCAGAAATCCAGGGACAGGGTGATTATTCCCTGCGCCCTGGAGAAGAGGTTATTGTCCGATGCTCGAGCCTTGACTCTATCGGCAATCTGTTTTGGACCGACTACGAACAGTCGCTGCACCTGTCGCGCAATTACCTGATGCCCCTTACCGACAATGTCTATTCGAACGTCGATGGCGCTCTCGGCTATTGGCTTGGACTTGGGTCCACGTACTACCGGCTTGTCTTGCCCGAATGACCGCCAGCTTCATTCCGAACGTCATCGACCAGCTTAGGCAAAGCCGATGAGTCGCTTCTGTGACTTTTTGATACCCTCCTCCTTGCAGAGTTGGCGCACACGGTCAACGCTGAATGGGGTATTGTAGAGGACATGCTCGACCTTGAGGCGACGGGTTACGTTCTCGCATTGTCCGCCACAGAAGTTCGGGAACTCTACGGCCAATTGCTTAGCCTCGGATGCAGAGAGCTCCGGAATCATCGAACGGAAAATCTTGGCCTTCACATCGGCCGATGGTTTGCCGTAGCGAATCGTGAAAATCCAGCGTCGGGCCATGGCTTCATCCAGATTGTCGGTCAGGTTGGTGGTAGCAACCATAATGCCTTCAATACGCTCCATACCCTCGAGGATGATGTTCTGGATGGCATTCTCCATCTTGGCAACTGGCGAATCGGCTACATCACCCTTCAATCGACAGCCCATAATGGCATCTGCCTCATTCAGGAACATCACAGGCAGAGGTGAATTGGTGCGCTTTGCATCTGCCACCATCGAACCATACTTTTCGAACATTGCCTGAACCTGCTTCTCGGAGTCGCCTACCCACTTGGATTTCAGCTCGGAGATGTTGACCTGGTAGATTGGATGACCACTCTCCTTGCACACCTGATATACAGACTCAGTCTTGCCAGTGCCAGGCTCTCCGTGCATCAGTACACAGAATCCCGTACGAAGGCCTGAGTCCTTGAGTCGAGCCTGGACATCCTTGAGCTTCTCAGGCTTGAGGAGGTCGCGCAAGCGGTCAATCTGCTGGCCTTCCTCGTCGTTGAAGTAGAGGGTCTTCTTGACAATATCCTCTGGCTTGATAAGCCCGATGTTGGGAGTATCCTCGTCTTCCACCTTCTTGTAGCCATATTCCGACAGGACATCAATGCAACTCTTGGCCGAAAGGCAGAAGCTATCGCGTTCGGCAACGCCATCGAACATTGAGTTCTCAATCAGGCCCAACGTGGCCAAATGGTTTTTGCCATCGGAAATGCCTTCACAGATGGTATGGCATTTGTATGACTCCTCCATCACATCGTCATAATGACAAGCTCCGATACTACGCATATTGTGCAACAGGGAGTAGCTGGCCACAACCAGGAAGAAGATGACTTCGGCGCTATCCAGACTCTTGCTGTCAAGACACTTGTTCAGGTATTGCGACAACTTGAGCTGTGGCGTATGGATAAGCAGATATTGCACATTATCGACCATATTGTTGTAGTTCGAACTGTTATGGTCCGTCTCACGAATCCACTTGTGCACACGTTGCAAGAACTGCCATTGGGTAATCTTCGAGAGGTCTTCGGGCACAAACTCCGTGTCGCCCTTGATGGCAGCCAGACAAGCATCCTCGATGTGATAGCCCGAAATGGTATCGCCACGATAGTTGGCTTGTGCGTGTCGGACCATGCGGAGAGTGCACAGCTCGTCAAGTTCATTTTCGTAGGTGAGCAGCGTGATGTTGCTGCAATCCAAGAAGTTCGAAATCTGGCGTGTGCCCAAGGTATCGCTCGCGTCGGTCAGAATCGCAATGAAAACAGCCTGGATGGGGCTGATGTGGAACTTCGATTCTACATAGGCGTACGGTTCCTGGATGCTCTTGAAGAACGATTCTTTGAGTTCGCAGTCTTCGGCCTGCTTCCAAATGGCTTCTAACGCAGTAGTAAGTGTCCACTGAACGGGGTCTTTCTTTTTACGCATAATATACTTCACTTTTAATTTTTAAACCTTAAACTCTAAACATTAAACTCTAAACCTTCCACCGCTCACGCTGCCCCTCGAAGCTTTCGGAAAGCGACATCACGAATCTGGCGAACGCGCTCACGCGAAAGGTGCTCCAGATGAGCAATATCCTCGAGTGTTGTCTCCTCGTAGCCATCCATGCCGAACAGACGACCGAGGATGCGAACCTCTCGATCTGTGAGCAGACGACGCATCTGCTGATACAGCTCCGCACGATCCGACTCGGCAATCAGCTCATCGTCGGCCCAAGCCTCGGAGGCGTAGCTTGCCTCGCGGGTGTCGCCATCCTCTTCGTCATTACGGTAGGTAGCACTCATCGCATCGTAGTTGAACATCGATGCAACAGCCTGAGCAACCTCCTTCTCGTCGAGCTTCAGATAGTCGGCCAACCACTCGATGGTAGGGCTCTCGCTGTGCTGTGCCTCGTAGATTGCCTTGGCCGAAGCGATACGGCACTGAAGCTTCTGCACTCGACGTGGAATGTGAATCTGCTTGGCATGGTTCTGCAGCTCGCTCTCGATGGCCTGCTGAATACGATAGACGGCAAACGAAGTGAAACGGAAACCCTTGCTTGCATCGAAGTCGGCGGCAGCTGTACAGAGTCCGATATTGCCAGCGCTGATGAGGTCGCACAGTGCAAGTCCCTTGTTCTGATAGGCCTTGGCAACACTCACCACGAAACGGGTGTTGCGGTTCACGAACTCTTCGTAAGCCATGCGGTCGCCAGCCTTGACGCGCTGGTTGAGCTCTGCCTCCTGAGCTTGGGAAAGTGGCTGATACTTCGAAATTTCCTTAAGGTAGATGTTGGCACATTCGTCTGTGCGGTCGAGGAGGGAGGGGGTGATGACAATCTGTTTCATTTTCGTGAGGATTAAGAGATTACTAATTTAGTTCTGTTTTTCAGTAGAGGCACTCGCTTGCATCTGCCGAGAGATACATCTGTACTTATTATATGCTGAAACTTTCCAAAATGTAAACAACAACTCGATTTTTTTTTTAACTTGACGATTTTTTTGCAATGCGCCTTGCCAAGCCGACAGCACAAGAAGGACACCGTGACAGTTATAGTGTGACAAAGCACTTTTTGGGGTGTGAGATATAGATGCATATAACTGTCACACTCTAACTGTCACGCTATAGTTTTGTCTAACGGCCTAACTAATAACTATTAACTAATAACTATTAACAAATAACTCCTGGATTAGTATGAATAATCCAGGTTAAACAGGCATTTGTCGAAACGATTATTGCAACAATAATACTTAATTTCAGCCGAAAATATGTTAAAGTTAGCACAAAACAAGATAAAAATGATTGTTTATTGAAGAAATAATCGTATATTTGCACCCTAGTGTAGTGTGCCAATGACTTACATATAAGATGAAAACGAGCAAATTCAGATACCCAATCGATACAGACCAGTTCCAAAAGATAAGGGAACAGGGCATGTTGTATGTTGACAAGACAGACATGATGTATGACCTTGCCGACAAATACTCGTATGTCTTTCTGGCTCGTCCACGTCGATTTGGCAAATCTCTGCTTTGCAATACCTTTAAGGCCTATTTCAAAGGGGAAAAGGAACTGTTCGAGGGTCTAAAGGTGATGGAACTTGAGAAGGAATGGAAGAAATATCCTGTGATGCATTTCACCTTGAGTGGTTTGAAGAACTGTACCATTGAAGAAGCTAAGGGAAAATTGGAAGCCTTCATCGGTGACTATGAAACAGTGTATGGCAGAAATGAGGCAGACAAAACACCTGGAGCGAGGTTTCGTCGTTTGATACATCGTGCAT
>JAZRXX010000084.1:0-79859 GCA_045600485.1 Bacteroidales bacterium | reverse complement strand
TAAAACTGGTAAAGGGAAGTAGTGTAATCCATTTTTAATTTGACCCCTCAGCCAAGACGTTTTATGGGGTCATTATTAGAAAATTTTAAGGGGTCAAACGGAAATCGGTGCGCGGGGTCAGTGCGCGGCGGATTTTCCAATGTTCACTCATTTCTTCAAATCTGCTTCCACTGGCGACGAGTACCACGCGCCATCATTTCAGCAGCTGCAGGATTCCATGAATGCACAGATTCGAGCGCTCACCAACGGCGACATCACCAAAGAAAAGGCAGTCCTCGAAATGGATACATGGCGCGCGCTCACCGAACTCAACGCTAAAGCCAAGGATTATGAGGACATCAAAAAGTCCTCCAAATTGTAAATAGTAAATTGTCCAATTGTAAATGCCTTGTCTTTTGTGCGCGTAGAGTTTCGCCCTAACTTTGCACCATCGAAATAATTTTCAAAATTGTAAATTGTAAATCGTCAAATTGTAAATCTCTTCATGGATCACGCTCTCACCAAATCCATTCAGGCTTGGCTCGACCAACCTGCCGCCGAACGCGACTATAGCGTCGGCTTGAACTTCCTCCTGAAGCTCTCCAACAATCAGATCATGTGCCGCAACCTTGAACGCAACCCTGCAGCAAGGGCTGACTTCATCGAATACCAGATTCGTAAGTATCAGAAGTTCCGCCTTGCCAACCTCACCCATGAAGAGGTGGAGCAGATGCAGGTTCAAGTTGCTCAGATCGCAAAGTCACATGGTATTCCTTGCGATTGCCCAAATCTTCCTAAGATGGAGGCTCCCGTCAATACTGCCACCGTTCCTTCTGCGTCCGCTGAAGGTCATACGTCCGAGTTCCGTGCCGGCAAGCGTGCCGACCACGATTCTCTCCCTGCTGAGATCCAGGCTCTCTATGTCGAGAATGCGGATATCATGCACCGCATGAGAGAGCTCCATCTGAAGCTTCGCACGCTGTCAGTCGAGAACGCCACCTGTCCGGATAGCGAAAGATATCCGTTCCTGAAGGAAATCATCGACCTCGATAAGCAGTATCATAAGAATTGGAACATCTATGATCACTTTGAGCTTGCCTCAGTTTCTGCTACCGTGCCTTCTGCTTCTCCAGAAGTTCACTCTGCCGAAAGTACCAACGTCAACGTGGCCGATGGTACCGATGTTAATGTGTCTTCGGAAGCAACTACCGCTTCGGAAGAGTCCTCAGAAGAACAGGCTCCAGTCGAGTCTAAGCCCACTGAGATTCCAGCATCCGACGATCCTCGCATGGAGCAGAAGCAAATCTATCGTCAGATCAACCTGACTAAAGGCCGCTATAAGAAGGCTCCAACGGATGCTCTCAAGCAGCAGATTGCTTCTCTATATGCTCAGTTGACCTCTCCAGTTGAGTCTCTTACCGAAGAGCTCAAGAGTCTTGGCATCATCTAACTCTTATCTGTCCCATTGTTCCTATCGGACCAATTAGGCCTATTAGTCCCATCTTATGAAGCGAACAAGTTCGATTGATACTATCTTCCAGCCACTTGCTACAGCGCCACTTCAGTCGGCTCTCTCCAACGCAGTTCAGATCGCAGATATCCTGGAGTGGGTACTGCAGCAAGTGGGTACGTCGGAAGTCTGGCAGACATCGTTCTCCATCTCCGAGGAGTTCCTCCGTCGCCTATACTTCATCACAAAGGACGGTCAGGCTTCGGCGATTCACCTTGTGCTCGATTTCAAGGCCACGAACAAAACCCTTAGTTTGTGGCGTTTCATCGACCAGGTCATTTCTTCTACCCATCTCGCGGACAACCACTCGAAGGTCCTCCTCATTGAATCGGAGTCCGGGCAGAAGGTCAGTATCATCACCTCGCAGAACCTTACCCGAGGCAACCGCAACGAATCCTACATCATCACCACCGATGTCGTCGTCTTCGATAAGTTCAAAGCGGAAGTCCTGGATCTTATCAAGTCCCATTCCGTCCCGCTTTCTGACATCCTCAGTCAGAGGATAGGGGAGCAGCAGCCTAAATAGTCACCGTTCCCAAAGCGTCCGCTTTGGTTAAAAACAATCGCCAATGGATCTCTCTCAAGAAACTCTCGAACAGATCGAGAAATACGCCTCTATCTATCTGCCCATTTCAGACATTGCCATTCTCCTTGGTATTCCTGCAGATGTTTTGCGCGACGAGATACGCAACAAAAGATCTGCCGCCTCGCAAGCCTACCATCGAGGCAAGGCTGCTTCCCGTGTCAAGCTCAACCACCAAGAAATGCTTCTTGCTCAGGTGGGCTCTCCTTTGGCCATCGAGAATGCTCATCGCAATCTTCTGGAAATGGAGGACGATGAATAGCCACCGTTCCCAAAATTTTGCTTTGTCCCAATAACTCATAACTCATAACTTCGCTACGCGAACATGCCCTTCCCAGCTGTCTCAGATATAGTCCAGTCGCACCTCTTTACCAAAGAGGAAGAACTTCGCGCCCTGTATCCCTACGCTCCAGTAGTGGATAGGGTGCTGCGTCTTCGTGCGATGTATAACTGGCTCATCTCTAACCCTGAGTCCAAGGACAAGGAGTTTGTCGATGAGTCCGTCAGTCGTTACGACATCAGTAAGACACTCGCTTATGACGACCTCAAAATCATCAAGTCCATCCTGCCGCATCTGACCGAAGCGTCACGCGACTACCACCGCTGGAAGTACAATGAGATGATTTTGGAAACATACCAGATGGCAAAGAAGAGGAAGGACACCAAGACGATGGAACGTGCTGCTACCTCGTATGCGAAGTTCAACAACGTGAACCTCGAAGACGAGCAATCAGTCCCATACGACCTGATTGTGGTGCAACCCTTCACAGCTACGCAGGATCCTTCCGTCCTTGGCATCCGTCCTATACCGAACATCGACAAGAAGATTACGGACCTCATCAACAAGTACAAGGCCGAGTCCATGGACATTGAGGACATCGAGTATGAGGAACCTGACATCCTCGATGTGGATTTCGACGAGGTTCCCGAATCTTCTACCTAATCCTCCCATCAGACTCATTAGCCCCATCAGCCCCAAAAAGGTTTCTGAGGTAATTCCTCCCATCGGGCTCATTCGCCCCATTAGCCCCACAAAAGTCATTCATGATCAAAAATATCAACTGGGACGCCACCGCTTTCTTCGAGCGTCTGGCTACCACAAATAAATTGGCAAGGGAAGAGCACTTCGGCTTCTTCCGTGTTTCAGGACTGGAAGGTTTTGAAGAGGCGCTTCACAACCTTCAGTCCACCGCCAATTTCATCTGTGTCTCTGACATCGCACAGGGTTACACTGAGCTCAATACAACACCGCACACGCGTCGCGTGAAGACGGTGTTCTTCGCCATGCGTCACGCTCTCGATGATATGCAAGCACGCCAAGAGTGCATGGACACCATGCGCGAGCTGTTCCGTCAGTTCATGTCTGTCCTTATCCAAGAAAAGACGAGAGTCGAGGAAGAACACATCTACCTCGACCCTCGCATTTCATTCCAGGAAATCGACAAATACTTTCTCTCCGGCTGCGCCTGTGCCTTCTTCCAAGTCGCCACAGACGTTTATACCGACCTCCGTTTCAATCCGGAAGAGTGGGATTCAATTTAATCCTCTAGTGGCATAATGTTCTTAGATATACTAAATTCTTCGGTATATGATGAATATGGATGATAGTCAATTGTACCCCATCCATATGGTCCTGGCAAGTTGTGTTTCTTTAAATAGGTGTGTCGCAATCTTCGATAGACTACATCACATTTAGTAATTACAAAGATAAAACAAATCAAATGAATAAACACCAGCCAATATGAAATACTAGACGTTGTATCTCCATCCGATGGCAACCAAACCACAATTAAATCCATTATAATTATCATTATCAAATAAAAAAATGATGTTACAACATAATGGCAAATCAAAGTAGTTTTTTTTCTAGGATATAATTGACAAATATAATCCAACCCCCTTATTATTGGATTAAGGCTTTTACATCCCACCCTTTGATTGGAATAACTATTATGGACACTCTCTTGCAGGTTATCTTCTGAATAATTCTTTGATTCAGTTGATTTCCTTCTATAATAAAAGTAATAAACATAATAAACGATTGAGGGTGGAATAATCAATATGATGAATTCGAAATGTTTCAAATTAAACAAAGCATTGCAAAGTATCCATGCGATTGATGGTACCACAAACCGAAGAATGAATGAAAAAATCGATATGATTGCGCTCATCCTAGTTCCCATCCAAGATAAAATATTCTGAAAAAAATCACTAAGAGATAAACTATCATTATCAGACTTTGAATTGGGTTTCTCAAATTTCAATAAAGAAATAATCCTAGGTTTGATTCCCTCAAAAATCCAGCCGAAGAGAAATAAATAATAACTCCAAAATAATATCTCTATCCAGATACCCCAAATATTAGAGTCAATATTGCATTCGTTTATTCTACTATAACATTTTTTGTCTTGCAATTCTTTTAAATTATTTATACAAAAATCGCCATAAAGGGCATCATGCCAAGTGTCATTTCTAAATAAACATCCTTCTCCATTTGGTTTTAACAAATAATACGCAGTTATACTTGATACCTTCTTTTGCCTGCTATAATCACTTATGAAGTGCAAATAAGCTATATCAAATTTGCAGATGCTGTCAGTAATCGTCTCAACTTGACAATGGTATACATTATAGCCAGTCATTTCGTTTCTTGCCATTTTGTAACCTCTGTACTCAACCGATGAATGCAGTCTAATGCCAAGTATAGCAATAATTATGCAAATAATCCAAATTATGTATTTAATAGAATTTCTCATCTGTTACTGATTTATTTTCTGCAAAATTAGTACATTCTAGGATATTTTCCAACTTTCTCATCATTTTTATACCTAGCATAGTCCATTTATGTTTGCTTTTCGTCTTTTTAAGCATGAAAGCATACATTTATCTTTGCTTCATGAATCAGCCAATCACCGAACAATCCGCACTCGAAGAGCGTGCGAAATACGTCTCTGCCTTCAACGACACCATGATCAAAATCTGGAAGGAGCAGATCACGCTACTGGGTGTCATCGACACTCATCGCTTGCTCAACTCCCCAATCTCTGTCGAAGCGCGCGCCGACGGACGCTTCTCTGAGCTTCAGCTTTCCCAGGCTTTCCTCGAATATGGTATCTGGCAGGATTATGGAACAGGCAAAGAAGTTCCTCGCGGCAACAGTGGCGATCTTGGCAAACCGAAGGTTCGCAAAGAACGCCATTGGTTCAGCCGCAAGTATTTCGCCTCGTTCATGAACATCAAAGAGTTCATGGAGGAGTCCCTTGGTCGTGAGTTCTGTGGTATCATCGCAGATGCTATTGATGCCAAGAAGTTCAGATACAATCATACTACATTCGTGTGATTGTGTCTTTTCCCACGCCCTCGTTTTGCCATATCTTTGCGACAACTAATCGCAAGATATATGAATAATCCAACTATCACAAACCTCATTTCTGCGCTCCGTGCCGAGACTGCCACGGGTGCTATCACACCTGAGTCGCTCGGCTCTCTCTTGCAGAAAATCGTCGATGCCGTGCCAGACAGCGTTTCCGTTCAGAACGAGTCGCTGCCTCCTCGATACCATATCGAAGCAGATGCTGTGGCTGATGAGTTAAGGCTCATCGGCGACATCGAATATCTGCTCCATCAAGGCTATATCCCATATCTTTTCCGCTATTCAGCTAAGCGCAACCGCCATAAGGTTCCAGGCTCCAAGAAGAAAGAGCATGGCCCGACCCATAAGGGCTGGCATCCTTTCTTTCGTTCTGGTAAGATCTCTGTTGCTCATGACGGCAGCGTCAAGATTTATGGTCATACCGATGGAGTCATCAACAATCAAGTCTGGGGATCTGCTCCTGGTATCCTGTTCAGCGGTTTCAAAGAAGACTGGGACGAGGACACTGGCAAGATAAAATCTCTCCGTGTCGCTTTCGGCAAGCGAATGGTGGAGTGTCGCGGAGGACACCGATTCAAGTTCGCCATTGGTTTTGCTCCGATTCAGCTCGGTTTGACCTTCGACTTCTCTACGCTTATCACGAACCTCGCCGTCTTCTATGTCAACGTAAAGTATGACATGGAAATCTATGAGGTTCAATGCCATTACTCCATATAAAAAAGTCCGGGAGAGCATTGCTCCCCCGTTTACTGAGTTATTAAGATGACAAAAGCCTTCGCCTTTCGCATGACATCGCTTAACGAGATTCATGATACGCCCCATTAGGGTGTCCTTCCTATAAAGCGACCGGAGTCGCCCAGGAAGTGCTTTATAAGCATCATTCACCTCACAATGCCATGGTCCCGTCTATGACGATGCCAAGAGCAAATAACTCTAGGCCCAGATAGCTGTCCAGGCTTACACACGAGATTAGTAATCCCATGACGCTGCAAAGGTACGAACTTTCTCGGAAACCTCAAAAGACACTCACTTTTTCTCCCTTTTCACCTCTCGCCAGTACCGCTCTATGAAAACAATCACCAAGATCCAGACCATCGTCGCCATCGCCTCATTCGTCGCAGCTGTAGCCTTCGGTATCGCAGGTTTTATCGCTCCACCGCCCGGTGAGATTCATGACTCTGTCTTGTATCTCATCGCTCAGTTCCTCGTTCTCACTGCTTCTATCTTCGGAGTGGGTGCCATCTTCACGGGCAACCGCTCGAAGAGCACCGAATAGTCGCAGTTCCTAAAGCTTCTCCTTTAGTCCATTGCTCACCTTTAATTCACTCATCCCATGTCCAAATCAACTACCCGAGAACAAATCGAGGATATGCAGCTCTACGACCCGTGTGTGCATATCTCTCCAGCAAAATTTGCAGCACTTCTCCTGGCTGTGCTCGACCTCGCAGAGGCAGTCGAACTGTCTGACTTCATGAAGGGGAGCAGTTTCCTTCCCAAGTCTCAGGGCCCATTCCTATACAATGGTCTTCCTGTCTATCATCGTACAATAGAGCACTCTGGCAATAAGTACCTTGTGTTCTGTACGATCCATGCTGGTACCGCAGGCAACCTCGGTTCTAATTACATCACTTATGTCCAACGAGAGAATGGATCTTTCCAATTCTATCAATCGTACACCTCCAGTACCGTCACCGACTGGATCAAACGAACCATGAGCCAGGCTATTGCCACTTCAACATATCCAGGACAAATGTCCGCGCTATTGTTCAAGCGTCTCAATGCCGTCTATAACTTCTGCGTTGCTCAGGGCATGAGCCATGTAGATTCCTAATCCCCATCTATTATGAGAAAAATTACAGAGATCATCGTCCATTGCTCTGCAACCCCAGAAGGCAAGGACTACACTGTCTCTGACATCGACCGCTGGCACAAGGCACGCGGCTTCTGTAGTCCTTCAGGTATTCACATCGGGTATCACTTCGTCATCTATCGCGACGGCAGCATCCACCCAGGTCGCCCGCTCTCCGAGACTGGCGCCCACGCCGGATCTTCGCACAACCCTCATTCTATCGGGGTGTGCTATATCGGTGGAGTAGATGCCAAGAATCCAAAGATAGCCAAAGATACACGCACCGAGGCCCAAAAGGCATCGTTGCTTTCGCTCCTGAAGGACTTGAAAACCAAGTTCCCAGAAGCTCGAATCTTAGGCCATCGCGATACTTCACCCGATCTCAACCATGACGGAGTCATCTCGAAGAATGAATGGCTGAAGGCATGCCCATCCTTCGACGCAGCTTCGGAATACGCACACCTTTAACCATTATCCTATGAAGTACCTTCATCTGTCCCAAATTCTTACCCACATCCTCGCGTTCCTCCTTATTGCGTCATTCCTCGCGTCTTGCCGCAGTACCGCTCCGTCCATAGCGAGGGAAGATTCCTTGCAGTCCGAGACCGCCTTCAGACGGACTCGTTCTGCCGAAATCTCCTTCGCTCTCATCGCAGAGTCTCTCTGCCATCTCGATGCTGATAGTATCATCATCCATTTTCCAGCTCTCGCCATTTTACCCGATGCAACCCCATCGGTCAATAGAGCCATTGATCCGGCATCGTCCGATGTCGGCTCCATGTCCATCTATGGGGCGCACTTCGATTCCGAAAAGAAAGCCGCAACCTCCGGTGCTGCCATCTTTTCCGATTCGATCTCTTCGGAAGCTGCCCTGCAGTCAGGTTCTGAAGAGCACGTGACGCCCCCTCCGAACTCACCATCCGCTACTTCCCGAACGTCTTCCTGGATTACATCCCTGAAGATGTTCATGAACAAGCTCCTGGTTCGTCTATTGCTCATCCTCTTGCTCGCAACCTTTGCCTATTTCATGGGCAAGGGTGCAATCAAGTGGCTCAAAGGCAAATTGCCCTTTAGCTAACGCCATTCAGTTTCACTCAAGGCAGAAAGAACACTCCCGACATAGTAGGAAGTAATCTTTCTGCCTATCTCTTTTCAGCAATCGCTACTATGATTTCTACGAAAAACATAGCAGCCATTGCCATTGTCAAGTGCCGGCAGCGGCACCCTTCAGCATTCGCTCTTTTCTGCATTCGCACATCACTAAAGTCCATCTGCTTCGCACCATTCGCGCCTTCTGCGCCTTATCGCTTCGCCATAATCATCACTCCAGAGAGGACCCTTGACAGGATCCTCTCTTTCTTTTTTGCTCTTCGTCTTAGCCCATTTGCTTTGCACACTCGCGCCTTCAGCGCCCTTTTGCTTACGCCATAAGCTTACGCTAGCCCCACCCACCCAGAAAGGAGGACACGCATCTGCACACAGTTACGCCCTCCATTATGAGAATAGCGCATTGCCCGATGTCCGTGTGGCAGGAGTGCTATGCTGTTGCTACGGGGCATCAACAAATCACTGCATCGGCTCTCCATTCATTCCAGTACCTTCCATCTACGCCTGAACACCAGGCTCTATATTCCGTTCCTATAGCAGCGAATAGATGATGCCTTTTTCCTTCGCAAGAGCATGGCACTCTGTTCTGCCACACCGACATACGGCTCACCGGTCTGGCAATAGCATAGGTGTCCTCCACATTCCTACGGCTTCCTTTATGTGTGGCGGGCGTCCGCCACACGAGTCCACTTATGCTGTTGCCCTCCCTATGCTTCTGTTCTCTCCATTCCGTTCTCTACCGCGCATCTGCATTGTCCTCCTTTCTCTCCCTAAAGCCTTCGGCTATGTCAGGCATTGCCTACTCAGGTTCCACCTCTTCACTTCGTCTTGGTTTCACTAATCCTCAGTCAAGGTTCCACCTCATAATGCCAAGGCATCAGGATAGAATACAAATCGTCGTATCTTCCTTTTATGTGCTGGCATGAAAAGCAGGTTCCTACGTCACTTGCCCTTTCGTGCCGCACAACAAGCAGATCCGTCGAATAGTATTCTTTATCCGCAGGGCGAGCAAGAATGAAGAAATTTCGGATGCAAATCCATAGGTATTGCACGCAAAACATCTTCATACTTGCTTTTACCGCCCTTTTTTCTTTTTCGTAGGCAAGCCTTCCACCGCGCGTTAGCGGTTGGCGGTCATCGCAAAGCGAAACCCTCTCCATCATCAGTAGAAGCGAAACCCTTTGCCATCGGTCAAAATCCCGAAACCCTCCCCATCGTCAGCAAAAGCGAAACCCTTTGCCATCGGTCAAAATGCAGAAACTCTCCCCATCGTCAGCAGAAGCGAAACCCTCTCCATCGGTCGAAATCCCGAAACTCTCTCCATCATCAGCGAAGCGCGACCTTTGCGGCAAAATTTCAGCGGCAAGCGCGTAGAACAACGATTTTTGCGAAACTCCCTTACATATTCCGCAACGATTTTCAAATTTTCAAAGTGCCTATTACGCAGGGCGGTCGGGGGCTGCTCTCGCGGAAACGAAGGGAAAATACTTTTCCCCTCGACCCCTTTGCGCTGATATTCAGCGTGTTTTCTTTTTGAGTCCTTGAAAATTTCAAATCTTTCTAAAAGTCGATATGAAAGTGCTGTCTGCACGTCTTTTCGGACTCTGTTTTTTAGCGGTATTTTTGCGCACAAAAATGATTTGTCTATGAGTGAACTCAATACTAAAGCGACCGTCACCCTGAATGTGAACGGTCAGCAAGCGGAAGAGACTTTGCAGAAACTTCGTGCAAATGCTCTGAACCTGGAAAGCGCCATCGCTAAGGCTGCTGCCGCTGGTAATAAGACGGATTTGAAGCGCCTCCGTCGGGAACTGACCGACACGAAACGCCAAATCCGTGAAATTGAATCTGCTACCCAACAGGTGGAGAATGTGATGCGCCATCTTGATAAGGCAACCCCTAAGGAATTGCAGAAGACCCTCGCAACGCTCAATAAGCAACTCGATCTTATTGAACGTGGGACTCCTGCCTGGGATGCCCATTGTGCCAAGATCAAGATGGTGAAGGCTGAGATCCAGGCGGTGAATATGCACCTGAGAGATACTGAATCCTTCTGGACTCGCTTCAATCGCGTGATGAATGACTGGCAGACTACCATCATGGGGGCTGCTGCTGCCGTGACCGGTCTTGTCATGGCTGGTCGTTCTGCCGTCAATGCCTATGCTGAGATGGATGAGGAACTGGCCAACACACGCAAATACACAGGTCTGACGGTGGACGAAGTGGAAGAACTGAATACTGCTTTCAAGAACATGAGCACCCGTTCTTCCCGTGCTCAACTCAACGAACTTGCTCAGGAAGCAGGTCGTCTCGGTAAGAACACGATTGAGGACGTCAAGGGCTACGTTGAAGCTGCTGACATCATCAATGTGGCGCTTGTCGACCTCGGTAACGGTGCCACTCAGACCATCGCTAAACTCTCGAACATCTTCGGCGTGGAGAAGGATATGGGTACGCGCGACGCCATGCTCAGCGTTGGTTCTGCTGTCAACGTCCTCTCGCAGAACTGTACTGCATCCAAGCAATACTTGGTGGAGTTTACGCAACGCATGGCTGGTGTAGGCGCTCAGGCCGATCTGACGATTCCGCAGCTGCTGGCTTTCGGCGCTACTCTCGACGCTAACGGCCAGAAGACGGAGATGTCCGCGTCTGCCCTCGGCAAACTGACCATGATGCTCTTCCAGAAGCCAGGTGAGGTTGCCGCCCAGGTTGGCCTCGATGTGGAGAAGTTTACGGAGGTGCTGAAGACCAGCACGAATGATGGTCTGATCATGTTCTTGGAGCGTATTCAGCAACTCGGCAGCAAGGACGGTCTGGCTGTCCTCGCTCCGCTGTTCAAGGACTTGGGAATGGACGGTGTCCGCATGTCCCAGGTCCTCGCTACGCTTGCCGAGCATCTTGACATGGTGAAGTGGGAACAGGAGGAGGCTAACAAGGCCTTCAAGGAGGCTTCGTCTGCTTCCCATGAGTATGAGATTTTCAACAATACGGTGCAGGCTGGTCTCGACAAGGCGAAGAAACGCATTGCCGAGCTCTCTGTTGAATTGGGTGAAAAACTGCTCCCAATCATGCGCCATGTCTATTCTTCCACTTCGCTGACCCTCCGTTTCCTCTCTTTGGTAGTTGATTTTGTCATCAAGTACCACAAGGAGATCATTTCGGGTACTGCTGCTCTCGTTGCTTATAAGGTGGCTATCAATGCCAGCAACCTCGCTTTTAAGGCTCACTACGCTTGGGTGACGCTCACCCAGGCTGCTCACAAAGCGGGTGCTGCCGTGATGGCTACCTATCGAACGGCTGTTCTCTATTGCTCTGTCGCCTACAATAAGCTGACTGGCAATCTCGAACGTGCAGCTGCTGCTCAACGCGCCCTGAACTCTGCTCAGAAAGCGAATCTCTGGGGCTTGATCGCTGCGGCTATTGCTGCCGTCATCGTCTATCTGATCCAGTATGAGAAGGAACTCACACAGGAACAGAAGATCGAAAAGGAGATGAAAGGCATCAAGGCAGAGGCAACGAAGCAGATGGAGGAAGAGCGTCTTCAGCTCAATCTTCTCCGCGACGCTGCCATGAATGAGAATCTGACTCTCGACGAGAGGAAAGCTGCCATCGAACGTCTCAACGGCATCATTCCGGATTACAATGCTTACCTCGATGAAACCTCGGGTAAGTATGTGGAGAATAAGGTTGCTCTGGACGAGTACATCAATTCACTGGTCCGAAAGTATGAGATTGAGGGCGCCGAGGACAAACTGAAGGCTATCGGCAAGGCTAAAACCGACCTCAATCTGGAGATGAACACCAAGCAGAAGGAGAAATCTGAACTGGAGGAAAAGGCAGCAAAGGAGATAGATGCGAATAAGAAAAAGCCGCAACAGGCTACAGGTCATGGTCGCTCTGCTGTGGACACGGATTTGGGCTACATCTATGATACGGCCAATGCTTCATGGGACGCTGCCATCGAGAAGAAGCAAGCAGAGATTGATGCCATCGACAAGCAGCTGCGGGAACAGGAGGCGCTTGAAAAGCAGATTATGGAGGTCTATGGTAAGGACCTGCAAAAGGCTGCTATCAAACAAGCGGCTGTCGTTGAAGATAACTCTGACCCGGATTTTGATCCAAACGCAGAAGATCCGAAGAATAAGTTCGCTGCCGAAAAGGAATGGAAGGAGCGCGAGGATGCTCTGAACCGAATCGCTTACGCTAAGGGCGAGAAGTCATACCTGGCCTATACGCAACGGATGAATGAGATTGAAATCGAGTTCAACCAGAAGAAGCTGAAGCATACTGATCTGACCGCTACGGAACGCCTGACTATCGAGGCAAGTTACTACGAGGCCCTGAAGAAACAGTCCGACGCTGCCCACAAGCAGACGGTTGAGGAAGAGAACGCATCCTACAACGAGCAGATGGCGGTACTGAAGCAGAAGTTCATCGACTCTGAAATGACGTATGAGGTCTATGAGGAGGCTATCGAGCAACTGGATATTACCCATCTGAACAACCTCAAGAACCTACAGGAAGAGGGCTCAAAGGAACGGCTGAACACTGAGAAGCAACTGCAGGACAAGTTGCTTGCCAACCAGCGCAAGCATCAGAAGGAGTATGAGGCGGCTGAGAAGAAGCACCAGGATCAACTCGCCAAGATGAAAGCCTCGTATTTCGGGGATAATCCGCAGGAACGGCAGGCTAAGTTCGACGCAGATATGGCACTTCTGAAGGAGGTCTATAATGCTGAACTTGCAGCTGCTGGCGACAATGCAAAGGAGAAACTCCGCATTGAGGAGGCTTTTCAGAAGGCTCGTCTGGCTCTGATGCGTAAGTACAACATCGAGGGTGCCGACGAGAATATGAACTTCTTCGAAAAGTGGAACGATTCTGTTATCGAGTTCCTGGACTCTGATCTGGGCAGTGCTATTTCAGGTTCCATTGATACCCTCGTGTCCGGCATGGCTTCTATCTTCCAGCAGATGACTACCATCTTGCAGGCTGAGTTACAAATCCAGACCTCCAATATCGAACGTCGCTACGACCGCGAGATCTCTCTGGCCGAGGGTAACAATTTCAAGGTTAAGCGTCTCGAAAAGCAGAAGGAGGCTGAGATTGCCAAGGCGAAGAAGGAGTCGAACCGTAAGATGTTCGCCATGCAGGTGATTCAGGCCGTCGCTCAGACCGCTTCTGCCGCCATCAATGCCTATTCTTCTGCCGCTGCCGTGCCTATGGTCGGTTATATCCTGGCACCAATAGCAGCTGGCATGGCAATAGCAGCCGGTGCGATGCAGGTGGCAGCTATCAAGAAGCAGCAACAGGCATCAGAGGCACAGGGCTATTCGAAAGGTGGTTTTACGAAGGACGGAGCCGTGGATGAGATTGCTGGTGTAGTCCATGCCGGGGAATGGGTCGCTTCTCAGAGTCTTACCAAGAACCCTCGCACACGCCCATTGATTGAGGCACTGGATTACGCCCAACGCACGAACACCATCGGAAATATCAGTTCCGAAGATGTGTCTCGCTCTATCACGGCTCCTGCAGTCCTCGCTCAGTCTGCCCAGTCTCAGGCACCCCAGCGAGTCATCATCGAAAACAATGCCACTGTTCCCGAAGCATCTCCATCGGGCAAGGAGCTTGCTGAAGTTCTGACCTCTCTCAAGCAGCGTCTTGATGAACCTTTCATCACAGTGAACTCTGTCACTGGCGACACAGGTATGAAGCAGGCGCAGGACGAGTATGACAGATTGATCCGTAACAAAACACCTAAGTACAGAAGGTAAATTATCAATTATCCATTGTCCATTATCAATTAACCATGACCATTCTAATCAACGGAAAGGAGGCTGCCCTGAAGAAGGGCGTCTCTTTCGATTTCATCTCTGAGAACTCTTTCTTTACGGGTGCTGATGCCTATACGCTCAGCATCACCTTTCCTCTGAAGGGATGTCCCCAGAACCGTGACATCTTCGGATATATTGACCGAAAGGATGCTGACCTCAATACCTTGCTGCTCGATTGCGAGATTCATGACCGCAACTTTCACGCTGTGGGCTCAGTGAATATCGTCGAGATCAATGAGCTGGAGGTGAAGACGCAGTTTCTGCAGGGGCGTTCTGTCCGCAACTTCGCCACGCCTCTCGATAAGACATACATCAATGAGATACCTATGCCGTCGGTGCAGGTAAAGGCGACGGAGGAGCCGCGTTACTATCTGGCTTCCTATGAGAGTCAGTTGGATCGTGCCAAACGCGATTTTGACTACTTCGGTTTTGTCTGCCTTCCTTGGGTGAATAACACGTCAGGCAACATTCAGAACCCCCTTCATGCGATGGATCCTGGCAGAGACTACATCTGGGATAGATATCAGTCAACGCTCGTCGGTCAACCTTTCTTCCTCGACATACTCAAACGTATCCTTGATGCCACGGACTATCGCTATGACATTTCGGCTATTGAAAACTCCTATTGGAAGTATTTGATCATCTGCAACGCTCTTCCTGCCGCTTGGAATATCCCTGCCCGTAACGCCGTCCTTCCTCATTGGACTATTACGGAGTTCCTCGACGAGGTGGAGTGCTTCCTCGGCGGTGAGTTCGTGGTGGACGACCAGGCTCGATCCATCAAGTTCTCTTTCAATGCGTCGCGTCTGGCTACTTCGCCTGTCGTGTCCATTGACAAGGTGATTGACTCGCATAAGGTGGAGATTACGGACAAGGAGGAGGCTCAAAACACTTTCTTTGAACAGCAGAACCTGGCCTATGCCGACGGTGGTCACCAGTTGGCAAAGTTCTATTCCTGTCCATGGGTGTTCTCGAAGATGAATATCGTAAGATGGAACAACCTCTATACGATGAGAACCACCCTCCAACCATATCTTGAAAAAGTCGGTACCTTTGATAGCAGTTACTATAAGTGCATTCATTATTGCACTCCTGATGATACCTACTTTGTAATCCGGGCTATGCGTACCTATCAGAATAGCAAGAAGCAGACTGTCCATGTGCAACGCCTTCAGGTGATCAATAATTTCGGTCCGCGTATTCATCCTGACTATAAGGATGCAGAGGTGCGTGAAATGAAGATTGTGCCAGCTTGTATTGATGAGACAACCCTTGCTTTGGGTGATATGATTTTCGTGGATTGTGGCGACCTGGGCGACGATACAGGTGCTGATTCTGACGAGAACCAGACCATTTCTGTGAATATCATCAACAATGGAGATTCTAAGCGAGAGGAGTTCTTTGATAAGCTCTATGTCGCATTCTGGCCAGATAACATTTTCTACTACTATCCATCTGCTCCGCATCCCTTTGTGGATAGTGTTGAGGTGCTGCCAGATAATACCAGTAAGTATAACCCTTATAATCTCCGTCTGACGAGCAAAGAGGCTTTTAATTACCGCCAGACGCAGCATGAGGTGGACGCTTCTGTCAAATATACTTTCTCCTTCCTGTCTGATACTATTCCCGACGTTCACAGTATCTTCTACATCCATGGAAAGAAGTACCTGGCAGAAAAAATAACCGCCACATTCACCGAATCTGGAATGCAGCAGTTATTGAAGATGACAGCTTATCGCATGTCAGATATTCGTATTGATTAGGCAGTCTTCTTGGGTCTTCCTACTTTTTTCTTCTGAGGAGTCATCTCGCGAAGGAGGTTCTGAGTGAACTTATCGACGGTCTCTTTCATGACCTTGGCATACATCTGCGTGGTCTTGATCTCTGCGTGTCCCATCATCTTCGCAACATTCTCGATAGGTACACCATATGAGATGAGAAGGGTAGCGAAGGAATGTCTCGCAACGTGGCTCGTCATGTTTTTGGTTATATTTGCCTCGGACTGCACCAGATGCAGATAATCGTTAAGCTTCTGATTGGAGATCTTCGGAAGATTGTAGTCGTACTTCTTCAGAATCTCCATGGCAGGAGGCAATATCGGAGTGAAGAATGCCTGTCCTGTCTTTACGCGCGCGCCATCTATATAATATGTATCTCCGATCTTCTCGGTCATGTTCTCGAAGTCGAAGCTTTGTGCATCAATGTAGGCAAGTCCTGTGTAGGCACTGAAGATGAAGAGGTCTCGGGCTGTTTCCTTCTTATTGCAGATAAACTGCATCGAGATGAGTTTCTTCAGTTCTGCTTCATTGAGAGGCTGACGTTCTGCGCACTCGCCTTTCTTGAAGTGACACATTGGATGCTCGTAAGGATTCTTCTCGATGTAGTCATATTCGTAGGCAAGTCGGGCATACTTCTTCAGCACCTTGTGATAGTTGTCAACGGTGGTATCAGTTCTGACCTTGCCCTTCGAAGTTACCACTGATCTCATGGCTTCATCGAATGCCTTTACATTCTTCGGGGTGAGATCGGCAAACCTGTTCAGTCTGCCAAACTCCTCAATGGCATCGATGGCGCCTTTCGTATGCTTGCGTGTGCCTTCAACAATCTTCTCTTTGGCAAGTTCCTCGCGCATGAAGTCGATGAAACTGGTAGGGGAGAATATGCGTTTCTCCATTTCCTTCTTCTCTGACTTCCGATCCTTGATACCAATGCGCTCGTTGAAGTTGGCAACGGTCATCTCTTCATTGCGGTCATACATCTTGTTGACGATGTCATTGTAGAGTGCTACTTGTGCTCTCAGTTCTGAGCTATGCTGATATAAATCCCATTCCTTCTGATTGCACTCTTTGATAGAGATGTACTTTTTGTCTTTACGTGTCAGACAGATTAATAACTCGACCTTGCTAAAACCTTTCTTCTCAAGATCCTTTCTACGGTTGAACACAGGGGTAACGAAATTCTTTTTCATTTTTTTTGAATTACGTTTGCGCCAGCATCTTGTTTCCTCTGTCAGTCCTCATTAATGGATTTGGACGAATTCCCTCATTTTTGCCTACTTTGATTTGTAGAGCAAAATTAATGAGATTTGTAGAGCATGTAGAGCAAACCCTGTTTTTGGGGATTGTCCAGGCATGTCCAAACCATTATAACAGAAAAATCAATTCTGCAAGCAGGTTAAATATTAATTGTAACCAAGCTTATAGAATTGACAAAAGTGTAAATTAGTAAAAATGAGCATCTTATAATGATGCGTGAGGCATCGGACTGCCTTGAAAAACAAACTGCCGTTCCGAAAAACGACAGTTTTGGTAGTGATTCCGGTGGGATTCAAACCCACGACCTTCAGAACCGGAATCTGACGCTCTATTCAGCTAAGCTACGGAACCATTTCGGAGCGCAAAGATACAGAGTTTTTTTGAAACAAACAAATCTTTGTTAGAAAAATCTTTATTCAAGACTAAATTTTGCAAACTTTAGGAGAATGGTCTTGTTGCCCATCGCATCGAAATGAACCGAAATGCGAGCGCTGTCTCCTTCGCCTGAAAGTTCTTGTATGGTACCTTTACCAAATCGTTCGTGAACAATACGTGTGCCAACGGTCAGTAGCTTGCCTCCATAAGTCAAGGTTGTGGCCGATGATAGCTCTCCAGTACGAACAGCGACTTTGCGAGGATGATTCAAATCCATTGGAGAAGGTTTGGGCGATGGAGAAGACGGCACAATGGTACGGGCACTTGGCACAAATTCTCTGCGTTGCGTTTCAATCTCTCGGCGAGGTGGCTCGAATGGATTGCGATACGATCCGTTAGAAAACATGCCACCGCCATTTTGACTATAATCGACGGATTGGGGAGTGTTCCCGATTTTTTCGATAAAACGAGGATCGATGTCCTTTAAGAAGCGCGATGGCCGGCACTTGTCGGACTTGCCATTGCGGAAGCGTGAGGTTGTGTACGAAAGCCAGCAATTCTCTTCGGCACGCGTGATGGCCACATAGAAGAGACGTCGTTCCTCTTCGACGCCACTTGGCATGTCAATAGACATATCAGATGGCAGGAGATTCTCTTCGACACCCACAATAAAGACATTCTTGAACTCCAGACCTTTGGCTTGATGGATTGTCATCAAGGCAACGAAATCGTGTTCCGGTTCCTCTTTGTTCGGATCTGGTTCATCGAGCGAGATCGTCGAGAGATAGTCGGTGATGGTCAGTTCTCCGTTACCCTCTTCGCGATAGTCGAGCACTGCCTGATGAATTGAATCGACCAACTCCTGAACATTCTCTTTCTTCGAGATACCTTCGATCGTGGTATCGTTGGCCAAGACCTCGTTGTAACGGAATCTGCGTATCAGTTCCAAGACGGTGTCATGCACATTGTTGACCGCTGCGAAGGCTTGCGCATCGTGAATCTGTTGAACAAAAAGGGCCAGTTTGCTTTTGGTGCCGGTGTTGACTGAGATGTAGGCATCTGGATTGCCAGCCACTTCGAAGAAGGTGAGATGTCGCTGCTGTGAGGCAGCCAGAGAGATTGCCTGGCTTATCTTGTCGCGAGTTGTATCGCCAATGCCCGTCGGAGTCTCTTTGAGGACACGCTTGAAAGCTTCTTCATCGGCAGGATTGGTGATGAGTCGCAGCATAGAAATCACATCTTTGATCTCTTTGCGCTGGTAGAAAGACAACCCTCCGTAGATCTTGTATTCGATGCCTCGTTTGCGTAGCGCTTCTTCCAATGTACGGCTTTGTGCATTGGTTCGATACAAGATGGCAATGTCGCGATAGGCATAGCCGGATTCTGTGTGTAGTTCTTCGATGCGAAGTGCTGTCTGGTATGACTCCTCGAGATCGCTATAGCAACCAGACAGACGGATCAGAGAGCCACGTTCCTTTTGACTGAAAACAGTCTTGCGTATCTGTTCCTTGTTTTTCGCGATGAGGCTGTTGGCCGCATCAACGATGTTTTGGGTGCTTCGATAGTTCTGTTCAAGTTTGAAGAGTTCTGTGCCAGGGATGGTCTGTCTCAATCCGAGAATGTTATGGATATTGGCTCCTCGGAACGAATAGATAGACTGTGCATCGTCGCCAACCACAGTGAGGTGTCGATGATTGCGTGCCAATTGCTCGACGATAAGGTGCTGGGCGCGGTTGGTGTCTTGATACTCATCGACAAGAACGTATTTGAAAGCATCCTGATAGTATTGCAGAACCTCTGGATGATCGCGGAAGAGAATGTTGGTGTAGAGCAACAGGTCGTCGAAGTCCATTGCTCCAGCCTGATAGCATCTGTTCCAGTATCGCTGATATATTTCGGCAACCTTGGGACGTTTTGCCATTGTGTCCATTTGGATCAGTTCGCGATTGGCAGCATACATGCCCGGAGTAATCAGACTGTTCTTGGCATTGCTGATCTGGCTGTGAATCGCGTTCGGCTTGTATTGTTTGTCGTCGAGTCCCATCTCCTTGATGATGGCCTTGACCAGGTTACGGGAATCCTGTTGGTCATAGATGGTAAAATCGTGCTTGAACCCGATACGTTCGGCTTCACGTCGCAAAATTCGGGTGAAGAGAGAGTGAAACGTGCCCATCCAGATTCGTTTGGCAGAGTTTCCACCTACCAATTGTTGGATACGTTCCTGCATCTCGGTAGCTGCCTTTTTGGTAAAAGTCAAAGCGATGATTTCGTCCGGACGGTAACCTTTGACCTTGAGCAGATAGGCAATCTTGACAGTCAATACTCGAGTCTTGCCTGAACCAGCACCTGCAATAACCAATTGCGGGCCGTCGCAGAATTCTACGGCGGCCCTTTGGGAGTTATTTAGACTTGCTAAAATTTCTTGCACAGGGAATTTTAACTAATAACTATTAACTAATAACTAATAACTTTTAATCTAATCTCCCCTAAGCAGGGGAATGAGGGGGTCTTTAAAATCTCATGCCAATAGTAAGATCCCACGAAAGAACGTTTGTCTTCATGTCGCAATGAGTTGCTTTGACAGCGCCAGAAGCCAAATCATTGTACATTTTTCCATCGCTGAAGAGAGCATCTGTTGTTGGGTGCGCTGCAATCTTCTCCTGGATATGTCGGTTCATGCACGAAAGATCGATGTGCCACCAGTCTCCACTCCAGCCACAACCGGCAGAGAAGAACTGCTGATTGCCCAAAAGACTGTAGTTCGGTTTGGTCGAACTATCGAAGATGACTGTGTTGTCATCGCCCCAAGCGGAACCGTCGTTAGCATACCATCCACGAGAAACCTCGGGGTTATCATAGAGATCCTTCTTGTAGGGAGATCCCTTGAAGGCATAGCCTGCACGGATGCTGAAGTGATCTGTCATTCTGTACTCGCCGCCGACCTTGTAGGTAAACTGCAACTTCTGGTAATCCTTGAATACATCGTCCATCCACTCTTTGGGATCGACGTTGTCCCATTGATCCTTATCAACAGAGCGATATTTCTGTGTAGAAAAATCTTTCATGTCAACTTCTGCGCTGACCAAGGCTCTTCCACCGAGCACCCAAGCAGAACTCAGCTGCATTTGCCAAGGCGAGTAGTACTTGTATCGGTAGTTGTAAGTTGGACGTAAGGACTCTCTATCTACGACATTTCCATCGTGACCGATATTGGCATAGACCGAGAATATATCTTCCATACGATACCAGGTAGGAGTGTGGGCAGCAAAACCAACGCGCCATGTGTCGGTCGGTTTCAGCAATATACCGGCTTTAACACCGAATCCGGTTCCTTTGGTCTCCAACTCGTTGAGCATTTGAGAGAATTCTCCGTTGTAATTGTAGTCATAGTCCTCGTCAAACTCGGTTTCGATAGTCGAGTTGAAATCGTTGACCGAGAGTGTCAGACCAGCGAAGATAAAATCGTTCCAGTTTGCCGAGAAGTTGAGGTTATACTCATCGTTGCGGTTCAATTCGGTTACATGCAGACGCTGGTAGATCGGCAAGTCAAAACGTCGGTCGCGGTTCAATACACCCTCGTAGATATCTTTTCCATTGTCGTTGACGATATTATGGTCGATGATATCGCAATCGAAGGCAGCGACGGTCGAAAGTGGCAGTCTGGAATCATTCCAAGTATCTGTAGTTGCGTAACCTTCGGAATCAAGCTCGTAAATCTTTTCAGGACTATTATAGTTACCCATGCTGCAAAGCGCATTGTTGGCACGGTTTGCCAAGTAATCGCCAAAAGAGCTGACAGGTAAGTCCAAAATCATTTTATACTTGCGGCTCAATCCTTCGCTGTGATTGAATCCAACACCGATGTTGAAGTTAACGAGATTGTCTGCGCCGGGAGTCTTGATCGAAAGTACATAAGCCAAGTTGCTGACAGAACAATCCACCTTCTTCTGCTTTGATTTTTCGGAACCATCAGTATTCGTATGGGCAAACGATAGGTTTGGTGTGAACGAGATGGAACTGGTACCACGGTAAATGCCCATGCCGGCAGGATTGTCGGTCATACAAGATGGATCTCCACCCAGAGCGCCGAAAGCACCACCCATAGCGCGGTATCGAGCCGTACCTGTAATGTTCTGGCTACCAAAACGGTTTGCATCTACCACATTCTGTGCGCTCAATGGCAGGACAACCAGTCCAGCCAAAGGCAATATATATTTTCTCATAGAGAATGTTATTCGAAAAAGTTATTAGTTAAAAGTTATAAGTTATGAGGCATTATCTGCGTCCTCCACCTCCACGAGAAGCGCCACCACCGCTTGAACTGCGAGAAGCACCGCCTCCACTATAGCTGCTGGAACTGCGTGAACTGCCACCGCTGTAGCTGCTCGAAGAACTGCTGCGTGAACTGCTGTAGCTGCTCGAAGAACTGCTGCTTGAGCTGCGTGAACTGTTGTAACTGCTCGACGAGCTGTTGCTTGAGCTACGGGAACCACTGTAGCTGCTGCTTGAACTACGTGAACCATTGACGCTGCTGCGGCTTGATGCAGAACTGTTCTGAGAACTGCGGCTGGCAGTTGCCTGGCGATTATTGGTTACAGCACTTGTGCGGTTGGTCGCGCTTGCACTATGGCTACTGCTCGAAGCAGAGGAACCACGAGAATTTGTTGCAACACTTGAGCTTCGATTGGCAGATGAAGACTGGTTTGACCCACGGCTGGCCGTTGCTGTGCTGCGACTTGTCGATGCACTACGGCTACCGGTTGTTGAAGCGGAACGTGAATTCATGTTCGAGTTGCGAGTGCTCAGATTTGAACTGCGCGTTGCTTGTCCGGAACGTGTACTTGTTGCTCCGCTGCGAGAGTAGCTGCGATTGGTGCTGGCACTGGCCATTGTGCCACGGCTGCTGCTTGTGCGGCTACGGTAAGTGCCACCCATATTGTTGCGCGAACCATGGTAATGGTGATTGTTGTGGAAATCGTAGTGATGTCCATGATGATGATGCCCATAATGGTGATGATGAGCCCAGACATTGTGATAATAATGTGGGTGAGGATGATAATAAGGAGAATACCAACCTCCATACCAACCATCGTAGTAGCCATAGTTCCAGCTGCCCCACCAGCTTCCGTAGTGGAATCCGAAACTTGGAGTCATGTACCAGTATGGATCATAGTAGCTGTAATCCCAGAAGAAAGGATCGTAATAGGCTACGTCATACCATGGAGAAACTGCCCAATAGCTGAAGTGTGGGTTGTAGAATCGACGGATGCGATTGCTGAAATAATAAGCATCAACAACGTAAACCGTATCGTGCAGATACATGATCTCACTATTGTCGGCATCGGCTGTAGTAACCGAAGTCAAAGCGGACTCATCCTGATAGGATAAAGTAGCGGAAGAACTGTACTGGTTGTCGGCTTTCGGGCCTCGGCGATTGTAGGTGTCGAGATCCCAGTCATCGTTGGCTGATGTGGACCAGGTTTCCTGTTCCGTTTCTTTATAGACCGTCTTTTTAACGTCCGACTTTTTGTAGTAAATGTCGTCCTGTGCCATTCCGGTTTGGACGAAGATGAGGCTGAGTGCGAAAATCAACCCTGCAGTAATCATCTTTTTCATAGTTGTATGTTTTTAATTTTTTTCTTATAAGACCGAATCTGCCAAGATGGGTTTAAATAATGCGGTCCAACAGGATTATTTTTACCGTTCAAGGCCTTTTTCGGACTATTTTCGGTACAAAGATAGTCAATAATTTGTATCTTTGTGCATTGGAAACGAAAATTAACCTTTTTTGTCAGTTATTTTTCAACAAAAAGCGCTTTTCGTCCAACAAAATTATCTAATAATAGCAAATAATATGAACTATATTGAAGTAAAGTTAGTGCCTACCCCTATGAGCGAAGATGTGGCAGATATCCTTGCGTCACTGTTGGGCGAACTTGGGTTCGACAGCTTCACGACCGAAGAGGACTGCTTGAAGGCTTATTGTCCACAAAATCTTTTTGATACCGAGGCGTTGCAAACCTTGATCAATGAGCTTCCTTTGCCCGATGTTTCGGTACAATGGGTCGCTCAGGAGGTAGAGACACAGAACTGGAATCAGCAATGGGAGGAGGAGAATGCATTGACACCGGTTCCTTTTGGCGATGATACAATCACTATTCATCCACACATGTCGTTCGGCAGTGGACATCATGAGACTACTTCGCAACTCTTGGAAGAGATTCTGAACTTCTTCCAAGAAATTGAGAAGAAAGAAAAAGGAGAAGGGAAAAAGGAAAAATCTGCCTCTACGACGGTCAACGTGCTTGATATGGGAACCGGTACTGGTGTCTTAGCCATTGCATGTGCTATGAAGGGTGCTCAGTGCCGTGCTATCGAGATTGATGACTGGGTTGCTGCCAATGCCGTCGATAATGTCTTGATGAACGATATGGCAGGTCGTGTGCATGTAGAGTGCGGCGATGCCTCGTTGTTGGGCAATGGTCAGACCTATGATCTTGTATTGGCCAACATTAATCGCAATGTCCTGCTCAATGATATGCCTGCCTATGTGGCCGATATGAATCAGGGTGCCACCCTCCTCATGAGCGGCTTCTATGAAGAAGATGTCCCTATGATACGCGAAAAGGCCGAATCACTCGGCCTCACGTATGTAAAACATCGTAATCGTAACAATTGGGTAGTGATTAAGTTTTCACGCTAAAACAGTAGTATGTCAACAGAAGATACAGCCCTTACGAAGCCCGTTGCGTGGCGTATTGCCTTGAATTGTATTTGTGTTCTTGCTCTACTTGCCTTGTTGCAGGCAGGGTTTCATTATCTGTATCTTAGATACGATCTGTTCTCCATGGTCAATGAACTCTATCTGCAATGTGGAGTTCCGCTATTGCTTGGTGGCTTTATCTTGCTGCTGTTGTGGCGAGATCTGGGGAGAGTAGGTAACCATGCGGGCCAGTTCCTGCGTTTTCTGGTGTTTGTTATTGCTGCGATGGTTCTGATGAATGTGACCTTCGGTCTAAGGCATGCCATGTTGAGGGTGGTCCACCTGCCTTCGGTTGAGACGAGCAATATCGCAGAGATTCAGAGTGCAGATTATATCTTTGTGGATAGTGTCTTGTTGCGTCGGGATGATGTCGGTGCTGCTTGGGATTCCTTTATCTCGGGAGGACGTAATCGCGCGGAGAAAACCGTTTTGTATCAGATCTGCGCCTTGGACAATGTCTTGAATGTCTGCATCGGTAGTCGCACCGATGGCGATGATTACAAAATGCTGAATGAATTGCCGATGAGGAACCTTTGTCTGAAAAATGTCAAACCATCCAGTGGCCTGCAAGAGTACTTGCTTGTCGGAAAGACCTGCCGGAATGCGGTATTTGTGCAACGTACTCAGGATTCCCGTCTTACGGTGTTGGAATTGGCGGCTCCAGAGGATTTGGAACGAGGCGAAGCTGCGTGGTGGCTTATCCCCCTGCTGATGTTCTTCTTGTTTGCGATAGTCTGGATTGTGTGTCTGTTTGCAGACTTTGTCGACGGAGGACCTCATCCACTTGTCCGGTGTTATGATTTTGTGTGCAATAAGAACAACTTTATTACTTGGGCGCTTCCTGCTACTTGGGTGATAGGTTTTTTGTATGAGCTGTTTCAAGGGTATAATCCCTCGAGTTCGAACCTTCAGTTGTTGATTGACTGTGGCGCAGTCTTTAACCCTTTTGGCCTAGATCATTTCCAGTATTGGCGCATTTTGACCTATGGCTTCCTGCATGATGGCTTTGAACATTTGGCTTCGAATACATTGTTCTTCTATTTTTTGTGCTTGTATCGTCCGTCGATCGATGGCATGGAGGAGAAATCTCGGTTGAAGCGTGTTCTTTTGGTCTATTTCGTCGGTATGATGGTTGCCGGTTTGTGGTGCGCTATGTCTGACTTAGTTGTATTGGTGGGGGCTTCTGGTGGTGTTTTCGCTTTGCATGGATCTTTGCTTGCTCGTTATCTTTTTCTTGATAAGAGTGCCCGTAAGGCGCTGAACGGAGAATATACCTTCCTTTTCATCATCATGATCTTGAACATCCTCTTTAGCCTTTCTCCTGGTGTCAGTCTGGCTGGTCACGTTTCGGGACTGGTTGCAGGTTTCCTTCTTGAAGTCGGGTTGGAGTGGTATGCCAGATATCGTGAAGAGTGCTGCTGATCCCTACTCAAAAACTTTTGAACTCGAATCGAATGATTAGATTTCAACTCAAAAGTTTTTTGAGCTGTACGGTTAGATATCTATTGTGGCTAAATGAACACGAAATTGCTTTGTTTAATAAACCTACAAGAAATTTAGAGGAATTACAAGAAGCAATAGTTAGGAATTCCCTGGAATTCTCCTAAATTCCCTGTAGAATGTCTGCGACGCTAAATAATTGACCACGGAAAGCACAGAAATGGTTTTGAGTTTATAGTTTTTGAGTTTTCAGTTGGATGAATTCTATTTGTCTTCCTGATTTTGGTCTTTTTTTGTTCAATCCGCGTTCTGCCATGCACCGGTTATTGACCTCTGGATTCGTTGTTTTCGCTCATTTAGCGTTCGATATAATAAATAAGGATTTCTTTGTTTTCTTGTAAATTCTATTCCAAAGCCTTATTTTCGGCTTTCACCATAGTAAAGTAGGTTTCCAAAGCTTTGTTTTTGAGTTTTACTATAGTGAAGTTGCTTTCCGAAGCTTTGTAGTCTGATTTTTACCTCTTCACAACCGATTCGCCATTCCATTCACAAATCTCGTGGGCGAGGGCATTGAGGTTATGGAAGATGGAGTATTCGGTGTCTTGTGGCACACCATTCACACACTCAAGTTTGTCGGGATGCCATGGGGCAAGGATGAGGAGCATACCGTTTTGGCATGCAGTAAAGCGTTTCTGTTCTGGTTTCCAGAGCGTTCCGATGGGTTCCTTCTGCAGATGAATGAGTGGAATACCTTTCGCTAAGCATTCTTCCTTAACTGCCTTCTCGCCAGCTGAAATGCCAGGAGTAACCACTACGGTAGCGCCGGCCATGACCTGTGCGATCAGTTCATCGTGTTGGGTTCGGTAAGCTTGTGTCTCTATGTATGGGATGCCAGTTACGGCATTGGGGAGCGCTTGAAAATGAATGCCGTTGGCTGTCTTTTCCTCTTCAGTCAGCATGCTGAAACGAGCTTTTCGGTGACACATGACCTGTACTTTGCGGGCCCATCTCAACAGGTAAATGTTGCCAAAGGCGGCATAATCTCTTGTGATTATATTACCTTCCAGATCTTTTACCTTGAGTGCGATATGTAGTCTCCGTTCGAAGAACTGGGGGTACGTTTTCATCACTATGGCCCTGCGTGGATTGTCGTTCACATAATTAATCATGGCTGCTTTGTGTCGCTCATGTTCGACTTGGTCCTTGAGTTTCGGGAAGCAAATGGTATCGTCGTAGTCATCGTCGAAGAGTGGACGCTGGTTTCGTGGGATGGAGGCATAATAGAGCCGTCTTTCTTCGTGAGACATGTGCCTAATCATTTGGGCTGATATCGGCGGTTCTACGAAGCCGATACACTTGCGCCAATGACTGGTACAGGCAGCTTTCACTGCTTGAACTATGTCACCAAGGCTCCAACTCATATTATCTTCGACCTCAATCACACCATGCCAATGGTCGGGCATGCAGACCTGTGACAATATCTTGATCTTGTTACTGTGCTTTTCTTGCAGGATAACGGATTTCTCCCATTGGTTATGAAGAAATTCTCCAAGTTCGGTCATTTGAACATTGGGAGACTTCATATCCATATTGAGGGAACTAAGTAGCCTATCACGGTTACCTACCACCAGCGTGACAAGATACACGCCAGGGGCATAGTAGTCGTGACCTGGGTTATGTGGACGATAGGAGGAAGGGATCGGCATGTGGTGTTAGCTAATAATTTCTGGATCAGGATGTGTTATCCAGATTAGGCCTTTGGCCAAGACAATAATATGAATAATCAGGTCACAGATTTCGGATTCTCCACTCGGTAGGATAGAGGGAATTGCTACGGTTGCCGATGTTCTTGACGAATCCGAGAGGGAGGTTCTGGTAGGTAAGGAGGACATAGCCTCGGGCTACATCGGGAGGAAGGACGATAGCTTCGCGACGCAGATAGTTCAGGGCTGTCTCCAAATCCAGTTCCGCAACCTCGAATTTATCGCGGCACAAAGCCGTAGATAGCGCTAAGGCATGGGCCGGTTGAAGGTCCTTGCCTTTTTGTATGCCCAGTTCGATACCGGCAGAGAGTAGATAGAGTCTGTTTTCGACCAAGGTCTGATAAACCTCGACCAAGGCATTTGGAATGAAATTTAATGTTCCGTCGGCGCTCTGCAGAACTGTTCCGTCGATGTTTACCCAATCGGTGGTAAGCTTGCTCTTTGGCAGATTGATCGGTTTCTTTTTGCTCGAATTGCAGCTATCGGTCGCCGGCTTGCGGAGCAATGCCATGAAGAGACCTTCGCCCTGTGTGTAATGCGGCATGAAACGGCAAGCAGATTCCGGACGGATATCAGGGGCGAAGCTGCCAGTCAATGCGGGATGAACGTGCCACTCCGGAAGGGTAGGGATTGGAAGGATCTCTCCACCAAGTTCGTCGTGGATGAATTGCAGATTCTCTTCGTCTTCATGAACATTGAATGTGCAAGTGCTGTAAATCAAATAGCCACCAGGCTTGAGACAGGTCCAAATATCGTTCACAATCTGTTTTTGCAGGGCTGCACATTCACGAACCTTGGCGGGATTCCACTCTGCGATTGCGCCAGCATCCTTTCGGAACATACCTTCGCCAGAACATGGCACATCTGTGACTATCAGATCGAATGCCTCCTTGATGCGACGGAAATCGGCTGGGGCATTGCCCGTTACACATACATTCGGGTTGCCCCATTTCTGTATGTTTTCGGCCAGAATGCGTGAACGCTTGCGGTCAATTTCGTTGCTGACCAAAACGGAATCGGTCGATAGAACAGAGAGTATGGCGGTAGATTTGCCTCCTGGAGAGGCGCAAAGATCGAGCGCTGTACAAGGTTTGTCGGACGCAAGACCAGAATCAGGGAGTGACTGAATATGGCGGATTACATGGGTGATAAACTGACTCGAAGCCTCCTGAACATAGTATGCTCCGGCATGGAGCAACGGATCGAGTGTGAACTGTGGACGTTGGGACAGATATCGTCCAGTAGAGCACCAACCAACATGTGAAGATATGGAAAATGGGAGAGTGGAATCTGATAAATCCCCCTTGCAGGAATTGATACGAATGCTGGTCGGTTGTTCTCCATCGGTAAGTGCGTGGAGAAAAGCCTCGAGTTCGTCGGCAGGAAGAACCTGACGCATATCATCGATAAATGCTATTGGAAGCGCCATATTCAGGTCAATTTGTACTTGGATGAATAAAAAAAGTGAATTTTTGCGCAAAAATAGGGATTATATTTCGCATTTCCAAATTTTTTAGCTAAATTTGCGCAGTAAAATATCTATTTTAATGTTAGAACCTGCGCTTTACCTCATTCCAGTCACTCTGGGCGACACTCCTATCAACCAAGTGATTCCAGCCTACAATCATGATGTGATTGTGGAGATACGACATTTCATTGTGGAGAATATCCGCAGTGCCCGTCGTTTCTTGAAGAAGGTTGAGCAGAGCATAGATATCGATTCGTTGACGTTCTACGAACTCAACCAGCATACAGACCGTCAGCATATTGACCAATACCTTGAACCACTCATCAAGCAGAAGAAGCCTGTAGGTATCATCAGTGAGGCTGGTTGTCCGGCTGTAGCGGATCCTGGTGCCGATGTTGTTGCCATTGCACAACGCAAAGGACTGAAAGTGGTTCCTCTGGTGGGTCCATCGAGCATGATTATGAGTGTGATGGGATCGGGATTGAATGGTCAGAGCTTCGCTTTCAACGGATATCTGCCGATTGACGATGGTCAACGTACCAACAAGATCAAGCAACTCGAGGCTCGTGCCTATGGCGAGGATCAGACACAGCTCTTCATCGAAACCCCTTATCGCAATGTGAAGATGATGCAGACTCTGTTGCAGACGCTTCGTCCGCAGACTCGCATTTGTCTGGCCAGCAACATCACGTGTCCTGACGAGTTGATCAAAACCCGTACGATGGCAGATTGGAAGCAGTTGCTGAAAGGTCTCAGTGAGGAGCAGATGCAGACTCACATCCCAAGAGTTCCAAGCATCTTCTTGATTGGCAAATGATGTTAAATTTTTAATTTTTAACTTTCAATTTTTAATTTTTAACTTTTAACTTTTAATTTTAAAAATCGTGCTTCGTTTCATGTGTCTGGGCAGTGGTAGTAGCGGTAATTGCTACTATTTGGGAACCGATCGGTATGCTATACTGATCGATGCCGGCATTGCTGGTCGTACAATCCGACAGATACTGAAAAACAACGGTCTGCTTGAAGTTCCAATCCGTGCATTGTTCATTACTCACGACCACACCGATCACATTCGTGGTGCATCGATGGTGTCGAGCCTTATGGAATGTCCTGTCTATACGACCAAGGAGGTGCACGATGGCATGGATCGAAACTATGGATTGCAAAAGAAGATTCCTACCATCAGCCGACGTTACTTGCAACGCGATGAGGCTATTGATGTGCCATTGACCGGATTCAAACTCACGCCATTCACGGTACCACACGACAGCCATGACAACGTAGGTTACTTTATCGAATGGACAGAAGGTGAGGAGCACGAATGTTTCTGCCTGGTGACTGATTGTGGATACGTTACTCCTGACATCCGAAAATATGTGAGCATGGGCAATCATCTGGTCATCGAATCGAACCACGATGTCGATATGCTGATGAATGGATCCTATCCATATTATTTAAAGGTTCGCGTGCGTGGAGAGGGTGGACATCTGAGCAACGAAGAATGTGCCCAGTTGCTGGCAAGCGTCTATCATCCGGAAATCAAACATGTCTTCCTTTGTCATCTTTCGGCCGACAATAATACCCCCGATAAGGCATATCAGTCTGCATCGAAGGCTTTGACGACGATGGGGGCAACGGTGGGATTTGGTGGAATTACACTTTTGCCATTGGCACGAACAGAACCATCAAGAATCTATTATTTCAATGACAAGAATCCTTTGGAACCGACGCTATTCTGACTCTCATTCAAATAACCCCAAAATATTAAATCTTATGTACAGTGATCCAAAAGAGTGCCTTTATTGCACTAACAATGAGACTTTACACAATCTCATGATCGAGATTTGCCACTTGCGTGTTTCTCGTCTTTTCCTCTTCAAGGAGCAGACCTATCGTGGTCGTTGCCTTGTCAGCTACGATGAACATGTCAATGATCTCAATGAGTTGAACGACCAACAGCGTAATGACTTCATGGCAGATGTAGCTCAGGCCACACGTGCTATGCAGCGTGCCTTCAATCCAGAGAAGATCAATTATGGTGCATATAGTGACAAACTGAGCCACCTGCATTTCCATTTGGCTCCAAAGTATGTTGATGGTCCTGATTATGGTGGTATCTTCCAGATGAATCCAGGTAAGGTCTATTTGACAGATGCTGAATATCAGGAGATGATCGAGAAGATCAAGAAGGAACTTTGATTTTTCCATCCAGAATGAATAACCCCAGTTTCACATTTGTGTAACTGGGGATTATTTTTTAGTCAGATGATGGATGACTGTTTGACGCCAAAAGTAATGATAGATACGGAACAATGGTTCCCACAACACTTCGGAGGGGTAATGCTTGATGAGGCGGAAGTTGTGCTTAAGCTTCTCCCAGGCGTAGGCTGCAGAACTATGTGTGGATTGGATGCGAGGATCATGCTGTCCGAAGTTTCCTCCCATCATGACTTCATTGAGTAGAAAATCTCTTTCTGTCTGCTGTGAGGATTTCCTATTGGTGGGTGAGAAAAGGTAATTGACCAGTTCGATGAGTGCCTTGTGGAATGTCGAAGGCAGGAAGGGCAACTCAGGAACAGCGTTCGCCTGATTGAGCAGGAAATAATAGTCAAGCAACTGTCGCATGCCGAACCCGGTCTCAAATAGGTGCTTGAAGAGATGAAGCTCGCAGCAGATGAGGTGAAACTGCGTTGGATCGGAGGTTAGGAGAGTTGCCTTTTGTGCTTCGAACCATTGCTGGAGTTTCCTGTTCTGGAATGGATTGCAAAGAAAAGAGGGACGGAAATGAGCTTCGACGGGAATGTCGCTGAATACAGGGAAATCGACATGGATATAGCACACATGCTGATTGGGCAGCAAGTTCAGGCAGTATTGGATGACCTTTTCCTGATCACCTTCCTTTTTACCTTTATCCTTTATTCTTTCTCCCTCTTTCGGCCACATGAGGACGTCGATGTCACCGGGTGTGCGTCGATTACGAAGTGATTCGGGGTAGTATTGTGAATAGGAAATTCCTTTCAATATGAGGGTATGAAATCCGTCGTGATCGAGATGCCGAAGCAACTGGCTGGCACGCTTCTGTACTTGCTGATTGCTGGCTTCGATGGCTTTGACCTCTTCGCTCCATGGATAAGTGAGGTCGATAACCGGGCGCTGATTGATAGGCAGACGTTCGATGCCACTGAAAGCGATGCCAACCATGGCCTGTTTCTGGCTCATCCGGTACATGGCTTCCCACTCCTTCTGCGTCGGGGTGGAGGAGAGTTCGTTGCGTGTGCCAATGGCAACCTGTATGAGTTCGAGAAACTGTTTCATATCATCAACTGTCGCATGACTTCATCGGCCATATCAAGCCCTGATGAAGTGAGTGCTATATGTGTGTCGTTTGCAAGTGTGTGCGTAGTGATCCATCCCTTTTGGCGCAGCTGGTCGAGTGATGGTAGAAAGGCTGTTTTGTACTGCGAAGGATATTGCAGCTGCAATGCTGTAGTGTTCACACCCTCGCGAGTACGGAGCTGAAGCATAACAGCCTCGTTGTAGAGTTCATCGTCTGTAAGCGTTTCATACTGCTGTTCGGAACAACCATTGATGTAGGACTGGAGATCGGGATCGTTGAACCAACGGGTGCGCAGGCCATCGTAAGAATGAGCTCCTGGACCCAGACCGAGATAGGGCGTTCCGTGCCAATAGGAAGAATTGTGCCGAGATTCGAAGCCGGGGAGGGCATAGTTGCTGATTTCGTACTGGACGAACCCGGCTTGCTGTAATCGGGAGCGGAGCAGGGCATTCATCTTGTTGCAGAGTTCATCGTCGGCAGGTTGTAGCTGTCCGTTCTCAACTTTGCGATGGAGCTCGGTTCCCTCTTCGACCGAAAGGCAGTAGGCAGATATGTGTTGAGTATGGAGCGAGAGTGCCTGCGTGATGCTGAAGTCAAAGCTTTCGAGTGTCTGGTTGGGAAGACCGTACATCAAGTCTATGCTTATGTTGCTGATGCCGTGGTCGTGAAGCAAACGGATGGCATCGGCTGGTCGTTGGGCATTGTGGCGACGACGAAGCATAAGCAATTCGCTGTCAACGAAACTCTGAACACCCATGCTTACGCGGTTGATTTCGGGCGGAAGAGCCTGAACATAGTCTTGCGTTACATCTTCAGGATTCATCTCCATAGTAAACTCAATCAACTGACTCAGGTCCAAGTGTGATTTTAATCCTTCGACCAATCTGTTCAATTCATCGGATGATAATTGCGAGGGCGTGCCACCACCGAGATAGAGGGTGTGAAGAAATGAAGATGAGAAGATGTTGGATGGGGTGGAAGTGTAGGTTTTCAGTTCATCGAGAATACGCTCTACAAAAAGAGAGCGATTCCTACCCGTAGTGGAGTAGAAATCGCAATATATGCACCTTGAAGCGCAAAAGGGGACATGTATGTAGAGTCCAGCCATAATGATTAAAGATAGGCAAGGAGCAACTTTGCGTTAGGGCTCTTGCGAATCTTCAATAGGGCACGTTCACGAATCTGACGAACACGCTCACGAGTTAATCCTAACTCCTGGCTTACCTCTTCCTGGCTCTTCTCAGGGCAATCGATACCGAAGGTTTCTTTGATAATCAAAGCTTCGCGCTCTTTGAGCATGCTTTTGAGAAGATTGTCAAGTTCGATGTGCAAAGATTCATTGCTCAAAGAAGAATCGGTAGCATCGAGCTTGGTGTCGGGAGTGACATCGAGCAAGGTACCATCTTCGTCGTCCTGCAAAGGAGAATCGAGGCTGACGCCACGGCTATTGGCAGCCATGGTTTCACGAACCTTGCTTGGTTCTACATCGAGTTCGTCGGCAATCTCTTCGATTGTGGCGGGACGATTCAGTTCCTGTTCGTAGCGATTCTGTATGACACGGATCTGACGAATCAGGTTATTCTGGTTGCCTGGCAGACGAACCATACGAGCCTGTTCGGAAAGGGCTTGCATGATACTCTGACGAATCCACCATACAGCATAGGAGATAAATTTGAAACCACGGGTTTCATCGAATTTCTCGGCTGCCTTGACAAGACCAACATTGCCTTCGGAAATAAGATCCGAAAGACTTAAGCCTTGATTCTGATAAAGCTTTGCAACTGATACCACGAAACGCAAGTTGGCTCTCACCAGCTTATCCAATGCAACCTGATCTCCTTTATGAATTCTTTGAGCAAGGTCCACTTCTTCGTCTGGTGTGACCATGTGCTCCTTTGAGATCGCGGTGAGGTAGCTCTCGATGGATTCCTCGGTGCGTCGAGTGATGTTTTGTGTAATTTTTATCTGTCTCATAATTCTTTTTTGGGGAATTAACGCGCAAAATTAGTAATTATTATATACTTAGCCAAAGATTTCGTTGTAAAACAACCCTTTTGATACAGTTATCAGCCTTGAGTGCCAGCTTTAAGTAGCATTATTAACTTCAAACTGAGGTCAAAAAACACCATTTTAGATGATACATTGAGTGTTATGTCATTTTCGGCTATTTCCAATTCTTTCATGATTCCTTCGACGTTCCTGGCATTCACAAATCTGGAGAACTTCTGGCTGAATTCCTCTTCGTCGGGTTTCATATAGTTCAGCTCTGGTTGACGAAGGTTCAGAATGTAGTTTTCGCGAATCAATACCTGTGCATATTGCAGGAAGTTCTTGGCACGTTCGCGCTTGAGGGCTCCCATTTCATCGCTCCAAGCCTTCATCTCAAACAGCTTGCGTGCATAACTGAGACGCATCATGGCACAAAACTTTTCGAAGAAGAACTGTCTGTCCTCTTCATCGGGCTGTTGTATGCCTGGCTGAACGAAATTCCCTTGTCCATCGATAGGCGCCAATTGTAGTCGCTGGACGCGACTTTGGATTGTACCGATAATATGGTCCGGATCGTTGCTGACCAAGAAGAAGTAAGTCTTGTCGTAGGGCTCCTCGATGATCTTCAAGAGTTTGTTGGCTGCATCTTCGTTGATCTTTTCGGGCAACCAGATAATCATGATTCGATAGTCTGACTCGAATGGTTTGGTCGAAAGGGTACGGATAATGCCGGCAGCTTCACTGACAAAGATATGTGCGTGTTTATTCTCGTCGCCCGATATCTCGCGGATCCATTGTGGCAGAGTCAAGTAGGGATTGCTTAGATAGACTTTACGCCAATCTGCCAGCATGTCTTCGCTTACGGATGCCTCTTTGCCACTACCTCCCTTGTTGATGATCGGGTAAACCCAATGCAGATCGGGATGTCCCAATTTCTGTGCCTGGATGCACTCCGGACAGGTACCACAAGCTTCGCCGTCGTGCTTGTGCTGGCAGATGATGTATTGTGCCGCAGCATGAGCCAATGGCAAGCCTCCAGATCCTTCCGGGCCTGTGATCAACAAAGCATGAGGCAGTTTGTCTTTGTCGATGGCATCACGCAGTTTCTGGACTGCGGTCTCTTGTCCGATGATGTCGCTGAATTTCATTTAACCTTTTTCTTTGATCATACCACTTCGGTAGGCGAGAAGCAGTTTTTGAAGATTGTTGACTTGTTCGATGAGTTCCTGTCCACGGTCGGTGTCTCGAACCAGCATGCGATGTTCCTTGAACTCGGCCAACTGCAGACGAGAGTGGATGTCTGCACCGGTAGAGATGGCATCCTCCTTGCTCGCAAATGAATCGTGTTGAACCAGTTGAAGTCCATGGCTGTTGTAGATGAGCGTATAGCCTGCAATGCCTGTAGTGGCATGATAGGGCTTAGAGAAGCCACCATCGATAACCAGACGCATACCTCCGGCACGAACAGGAGATTCTCCCTTGAGTGTTCGGACAGGAACATGCCCGTTGATGATGTAGCTCTTGCTCGGATCAAGTCCGAATTCTCGCAAAATCTGACAACAGGTATCGCGATTGTCGCCCAAGGTGAAATAAGCGCCCTTCTTCTCTTTGTACAACGACTCGTCGGCCAGGAAATAACGTTCGAATGTGGTCATTTTATCTTTGTTGTAGAGCGGAGAACCAGGTCCGCACCACAAATAAAGCATATAATCAAGTGCATTCTGTTTGCGCACAACATTGTTGCCGAAATAGGCACGACGTATTACGCTGTCAACACGTTCCATAAGGGCACGGCCCTTGACACGCTTGCCATCGACCTCAAGTTCCATAAAGGAGCCATCGTCGTTGAGTGGAATGGCTGCATGATAGAGCAAGCAGTTGTTGCGGACCAAGAAAAGTGAACCGTGCTGATAGAGCTGACGTAAGTGCTGCTGGAGTTTCTCGGAACTGCGGAACGAATGTTCAAGTTGCTGCATGAGCTGTTCTTCTCCCGGACAAAGCTTGTAGGGATCGGTCGGATCGATGGTGGGGAGGTTCTTGTCGAGCAGTTCATGCTCTTTGCCATCGATGGTAATAGTACCTTTCTTTTTGTCGATGAGGTGAAGGAAAAGACGATCGTCCATACCCCATTCCGGATGCCTCTTGATGAGCTGGCCGGTCAATTTGAACTCCATGATCGAGATACATTTATGCATCTTGGCCATGAGTTGGGCAGAGCGTTTGAGTCGTGGATTATTTTCGAAATCTTTGGTTTGCCAGATGGTGCAAGGATCATCTCCGTACACTTCGATCGCCAATGTCGCCAATGGAAGAAGATTGATGGAATAGCCTTCCTCTAAAGTTTCGACGTTGGCATAACGGATGGAAATGCGCAACACAGAGGCAATCAATGCCAGATTGCCTGCAGCAGCCCCCATCCATTCGATATCATGATTTCCCCACTGAATATCGTAGTCATGGTGCTTGTTGAGTGACTCGAGAATACGGCTGGCGCCTGGTCCTCGGTCGAAGATGTCGCCAACAATGTGGAGTGTATCGATGGCCAGACGGTGAATCAGTTTGCAGATGGCAATAATAAATTCATCGGAACGTTTGGTCTCGACAATCGTACGGACAATGGCGTTGTAATACTGGTCCTTGTCATCTTCGATTCGATCCTGATGCATCAACTCTTCGATGACATAGGCAAATTCCTGGGGTAATTGCTTGCGGACTTTTGAACGGGTGTATTTCGACGAAACCTGACGGGCTATCTCTATGGTCCGGTGAATCATGTTGGTGTGCCATTGTTCATCGTCACGATTCTCGTTGCGGACTTTGTCAATAACCTCTGCTGGATAATAGATGAGTGCGCAGAGTTCGCTCTTTTCGGCTTCGGTCAAAGAATTGCCGAAAGCATCGTCAACTTTGCGACGGATTACGCCAGAGGCATTCTTCAGTACGTGCGAGAAAGCAGTTGCTTCGCCATGCAAATCGGAAAGGAAATGCTCGGTTCCTTTAGGAAGACTTAAGATGGCCTCAAGGTTGATGACCTCGGTGGCCGCAGATGGTATGGTAGGGAACTTTTCGGCCAATAACTTCAGATAGCGTAGGTCTGATTGGGTTTCCTCCAATGATGGATTTATCATTGATTTTTATGCTAATTTTTGTTTTTATGTGTGCAAAATTACTCCATATTTGACAAAAATGCAAATTTTGAAGTTTTTTTTTTGAAAATAAGTGATTTTTTTGAACTGTTTTTTGCTATATGTCAATATTATTGTATATCTTTGTCCTCGTTAAGAACTACTATATGTCCCTAAAAAGCCATTGTGTAAATTACAAATGGTACCATAAATTTTTATTATCATGATTAGGAATACAGGGGAACGATTATATACATTGCTATTTTATTGTATTGTCGTGTGTATGTCCCCAAACGCTGTCATAGCGCAAATATATCAAAAAGTTGTCGTCAAGGAGTATATCCCTGATGTCAACAATCCGACACTTAATGCAACCAAAAGACCTCTGCCTCAAGTTGAGGTGAGTGTGAAAGGAGCCGGATCGACAGTGACAGACGAGGAGGGTACCTGTACGCTTCGTTTCAATGTGATGCAGCCAGGTGATCCAATCGTGGTCCGCCAGTTTGCCCGCCCCGGTTACGAACTTCTCAATCCGGAATTACTGCGTGATTTGGTCATTCGTCGTGACGACAAGCCATTGGAGGTGGTAATGATCAGTCAGGACAATGCCATTAAATTGAGCCGTATCATTACCAGTCAAGTCGGTTCTCAGTTTGACAAGATGAAATTGCGTGAGTTGAATGAACTTGACATCCTGGCTGTCGATTACGAAAAAAAGAAAAAGGCAATCATTGAGAAATATGAAGCCAAACTGAATGATGTCGAGCAATACATAGACCGATTGGTGCGAGTTGATATTACTCGTGTAACGGCATCGGAAAGTGCCGCTTTTGAAGCTTTCAATAGTGGTGACCTGGATAGGGCTTTGCAGATCTTCGAGAACGAAAACTTGATTACCCAATATCGAGAGACAGTCAACTCATTGAACGCTGTACAGGCTGCTCATGCCAAGGTTGATGCAGAAATGGACGACCAAATGCAGAGTCAGAAGGATATCCAATACTTCCTGAAAACCCAAATTACCATGTTGGAATTGGAAGGTTCGGAGCAAAACATGCGTAAGGCAAAGAATTTGTTGGAACAACTTCTGGAAATTGAGCCGTTCGGCGAGTATCAGGGCAAAGAATACATGACAATCGCTATCCAACTGAAGGAGTATGACTATGCTGTCGATTTTATGAGAAGACAGTTGGATGACTATTCTCTTTCTCCTTTTACAAGAATGCGTCTGGCTGTAAATCTGGCCGCCATCCTTTACGAACAGGACAAGTACGATGAAGTCTTGCAATTACTCTTGCCGTTTGAAGATACAATGGATAAAATGGTGGAGGAAAGAACGGACGAAGCTTTGGCGCTCTATCTTCCTGTGCTTGCACAGCAGATGCTCGGTCATTGCGAAAGTCTCGCTGGACACAGAGATCTTTCCATTGCCCATTATTCCAAAATGTATGATATTTATCTGAAGTTGCGACAGGTGGACTCTATGACCAAGTTCTATGCCAATGTAACTTATCCTCGAATCATACGCTGTATTCGTCAGTTGGTAGAAATGGAAGAGTGGAGCTTGGCAGAGACAATCTATAATTCTACCTTCTCGCGTGTAGAGGAACTCTATGCCAACGGCTCGATCAGAGAAAGGTTTTTGTGGGCTCGTTTCCGTATTGGTCATGCAATTATGCTGATGCGACAGAATCAGTATGACGAAGGCATGAGAATTGTATTCTCGCTGATTCCTGAAGTCGAGGAAATATATAAGAAAAATCGCCCAATGGCGGGCGATTTCTATAGAATTCTTCTGTGGCGTACTGCTGGCTATTATTATAGCAACCAACGCTACAAGGATGTTGTTAGAATGACTGAAAAATGGTTCGAGGTGGCAGATATCCCTTACAGCCAATCCGTGGATCAGATAGAAAGTGGTATTACAGACCCTCAAGAACTGGTCGCCTATAAGGATGTGTGCATGATGTACAAGAACTCATTGGCTCAGATACCACAGAATCCATAAAGGATGATGCCTAACAAGCCACAAGAAAGTGTGGTGTAGATGATATTCAGTTTTTTGAAATACATGCCGGCAAAGACGGCTGCATAAATAAGAACGCTGATGGTGAACTGATAGGGGTTCTCTGTCGGCGTTCCGAAGTTTGAAGCGTTCATCAAAGCAAGGGAGGCACTTGCAAGCAATCCAATGATGGCTGGACGAAGTGTCATGAATATACTTTTGAGTATGGGCGAGTTCTTGTATCTGAGAATGAGCTTTGATACCAGAATCATAACTATGAACGGAAGCCACAATACGCTGACTGAAGCTAAGATACTGCCCAATATACCTAGGATTTGGCCGAAACCTGCCTCATAAAGGAAACTCTGCTGGATTTCCGGATCGTTCATAACGGCTGTATAGCCGACATAGGTGGCACAGTTGATTCCAATTGGTCCAGGGGTGCTCTGAGAGATAGCTACTATGTCGGTAAATTCCGATTCGGTCATCCATTCATGCTTCTGGACTACTTCTTGCTGTATGAAGGAGAGCATAGCGTAACCGCCACCGAAATTGAAGAGTCCGATGTGTGAGAATACCAGAAACAGTTTGATGAAAATCATAATACAAACTTATTTTGATTTGTTCTTGAACTTTCCATATAGATAACCACTCACGCCTGCTATCAGAATAATAAAAGCAGGAGAGACGCCACACAACCAAATCAACAGAGCGGATGCAATTGGAATCCAGACATTGCCCCATCCGATTTTAGCCGATTTTGCCATTGTGAAAATAGGTACTGCCAATAGTGCTACAACCGCAGGACGAACTCCCTTGAAGAACGCTTCAACCCAGATATTGTCCTTGAATTGTGAGAACACCATGGCTATGCCCAGAATGATAACGATGCTTGGTGCAACAACTCCCAATGAGGCCCAGATTCCAGAGCGAACTCCACCTAATTTATAGCCGATGTGGCTTGCCATATCGACTGCAAAAATACCGGGAGTCGCCTGCGAAACGGCATATATATCCAGAAATTCTTCCTTCGTCAGCCATTTGTGTTTATCGACCACTTCCTTCTCCATCATAGGAACCATGGCGGGCCCACCACCAAGGGTGAACCCGCCAATCTTCATGAAAGTGATGAATAACTCTCTATTCATACACATAACTGTATCGTTAAAGACTATTCTTTCGTTATTGTCATTGTCAGCAAACCTTGCTGCCATTCTTTACTTTGTCTTCGAGAGTTGCAACATGCAATGAACCATCAAAGTTTACTGCAGAAAGAATCATGCCGCATGATGGGATACCACGCATAACCTTAGGTGCAAAGTTGGCAACAAAGACAACCTGTTTGCCCACAAGAACAGATGGATCCGGATAACTCTGTGCAATGCCAGAGAGAATGGTACGAGGTTCACCTGTGCCGTCATCGAGTGTGAACTGAAGGAGCTTGTCAGACTTCTTGACTGGCTGTACGGCAAGAACGGTTGCTGTACGAAGATCCAGTTTCTCGAACTGCTCGAAAGCAACTTCTTCAGCAATTGGTGCTGGACGCCAGTTCTTTTCGGCCTCGGCCAGAGCAAGCTTGTCGTTCTCTGCCTTGATACGATCCAAACGGTCCAATTGGGCCTGAATGACATCGTCTTCAATCTTTTCGAAGAGGAGAACACTTTCGCCCAATTTGTGGCCCTCCTGAAGAAGGTCTGTACGGCCAAGATTATCCCACTCGAAGGTTTCCATGCCCAGAATCTCACGAAGCTTGGCTGCTGAGAATGGCAGGAATGGCTCGAAAGCAATGGCAAGATTGGCTGAAATCTGCAACGAAAGGTTCAAAATGGTAGCAACACGGTTCATGTCGGTCTTGGCAATCTTCCAAGGCTCGGTCTCAGCGAGATACTTATTGCCAATTCGTGCCAACTCCATAGCCTCCTTCTGTGCATCGCGGAACTTGAAGTTTTCGAGCAACTCTTCGACGTTCTGCTTCACATTCTTGAAGTCTGCCAAGGTCTGAAGGTCATATTCTGTGAGTTCGCCACAAGCTGGAACTTTGCCTTCAAAGTATTTCTCTGTCAGTTTCATCGCACGGTTGATGAAATTGCCAAAGATTGCTACAAGTTCGTTGTTGTTGCGTGCCTGATAATCCTTCCAGGTGAAATCATTGTCTTTGGTTTCAGGTGCATTGGCAGTAAGAACATAACGCAACACATCCTGTTTGCCAGGCATATCTACAAGATATTCGTTCAACCAGATAGCCCAATTGCGTGAGGTGGAGATCTTGTCGCCTTCAAGGTTCAGGAACTCGTTGCTTGGCACATTGTCAGGCAGATTGTACTGACCATGAGCTTTGAGCATAGCAGGGAAGACGATACAATGGAAGACGATATTGTCTTTACCAATGAAGTGAATCAGACGGCTGCTTGGATCTTGCCACCAGGTCTCCCATGAACCCAATTCAGGGTGTGCATCGCACAATTCTTTGGTGTTGGAGATATAACCGATTGGAGCATCAAACCAAACATAGAGGACCTTGCCGTCTGCACCTTCGACAGGTACAGGAATGCCCCAATCGAGATCGCGGGTTACGGCACGTGGCTTCAAACCACCATCCAACCAGCTCTTGCACTGTCCATATACATTAGGACGCCATTCCTGATGATCGTCAAGAATCCATTTCTCGAGCCATTGCTGGTCTTTGTCCAAAGGAAGATACCAGTGCTTGGTGGCTTTCTTGGTCAACGGATTTCCATTGACGGCATTGTATGGATTGATGAGCTCATCGGGCGAGAGGGTGGCACCACACTTTTCGCACTGATCTCCATAGGCTCCCAAAGCATGACAACGTGGACACTCGCCACGAATGTTTCGGTCGGTGAGGAACTCCTTGGTCTCTTCATCATAGAACTGCTCGGAGGTCTGCTCTACAAATTTTCCTTCTTCGTAGAGCTTTTTGAAGAAATCGGAGGCGAATTTATGGTGAATATCGCTGGTAGTACGGCTATATACATCAAATGAAATGCCGAACTTCTCGAACGAATCCTTGATCAAATAGTGATAACGATCGACAACGTCCTGAACGGTAATTCCCTCCTTGCGGGCACGGATGGTAACCGGAACGCCATGTTCATCAGAACCACCAACAAAGAGTACCGGACGCTTCTTGAGACGAAGATAGCGGACATAGATGTCTGCTGGTACATAAACACCAGCCAAGTGTCCGATATGAACTGGACCATTGGCGTAAGGCAAAGCCGCTGTGACCAGCGTGCGTTTGAATTGATTTTCTGCCATAGATATATTTTTATGGATTAATTATTTGTAGCAACTCCTCAATGTAGGAGCGCGAATTACTTAGTCTTGGAATTTTTATTTGTCCTCCTAATTTCCCTTTCTTCTGTTGCAACCACTGGTTGAAGAGTCCAGTAGGAGCAGAGATAAGTTCCAGACGGTCGAGGAAGATACCTTTGTAACGCTTGGCTTCATAGTCGGAATTGACTTTCTGCAAGTTGTTGTCCAAGAGATCTGCAAATGCTTCAATATCGGTTGGAGACTTGCTGAATTCAATGATCCAAGTGTGATGACCTTTCTTGTTTCCTTCGGCGAATGTGGGCGCTGCCGTGTAATCGGAGATTTCGCAATTCATATCACGACAGGTCATAGCTAATGCATCGTCGGCGTTACTAACCATCAGCTCTTCACCAAATGCATTGATAAAGGCTTTGGTTCGACCGGTGATCAGGAACTTGTAGGGATCTTTTTGCGTGAACTTGATTGTATCGCCAATAATGTATCGCCAAAGACCGGGAGTCGAGATGACCATTGCATAATTTACACCAGGCTCAGTGTCCTTCAACGGAACACATTTATTGCCCAACTCTGGATCGTTTTCATCAAACTGATCCATTGGAATAAATTCGTAATAGATTTTATTGTCGATGACAAGTTGCAGGGCAGAATCATCCCATTTCGTCTGAATGCCAAAGAAACCCTCAGAAGCATTGTATGTCTCCAGATAATGCATCTTGGAACTCGGTATCAGTTTCTCGTATTGGGCACGATAGGGAGTAAAGGCTATGCCACCATGAAAGAAAACCTCCAAATTGGGCCAGACTTCGGTAATATCTTTGGCTCCTTTGGCAGCAAGCACCTCTTTGAGAACTCCCATCATCCACGATGGAACCCCCGAAATACTAGTGACATTGACATCTTTGGTGGCTTGCGTGAGGGCTTTCAGTTTGGCTTCCCATTCACCCATCAGTGCTATTTCCTTGTGTGGTGTACGGATATGGTTGACGAAAGGAGTGACATTTTGGATCAATGTAGCCGATAGGTCGCCGACTTTAATGCCTTTAGGATGCTTTTCGTCAGCGAAAGATCCACCAAGAATAAGTCCTTTGCCTTTCCCATTCATCATTTGAGAATCAGGATTGAGTGCCAAATAGATGACAACTGCATCTGTACCGCCACGCATGTGAGTCATGCGCAAAGCCTCTTTGGTAACTGGTATATATTTGGATTTATCGGATGTCGTTCCCGAAGATTTAGCAAACCAGCGGCAGAAACCTGGCCAAAGCACGTTCTTTTCGCCATCTAGCATGCGTTCGATATAAGGCTTAAGTTGATCGTAGGTACGAACCGGCAACTGTTTGATATCGGCTCCGTAACCGTTCTCAATGAAGTAGCTGGTTTGTACCCCTTTATTCAGCAACCAACAGAGCTGCTTTTCTTGCAGCTCTGTTGAATGGTCGCGATACTTAAGTATTTGCTTATATCTACGCTTGAAAGCGAGGTTATAGGCTAACCGGGTTAATTTCATTTACCTGAATTTTTCTTCTTTTCAGCCACTTTCTCGGCGGTGGCAATTATGGCAAGACATTCTGCATAGGTAATCGTTTCAAGATCACGGTTGTGTGGCATTCGATAATTTTTGCCCTTCTTGGACAAATAAGGACCAAAACGACCATTGAGCAATTGCAGTTCTGGATCTTCTTCGAATGTACGCAGAAGCTTCTTGACATCTTCAGAGCGTTTCTCTTCAATCAATTTGATGGCATCTGCCAATTCCATATCTAATGGGTTGGTCCCCTTCGGTATAGAAATGTATTTGCCGTTGTTTTGAATGTACGGACCATAACGTCCAACACCAACTACGACAGTTGCTCCTTCGAATTCTCCTAACGTCTTAGGTAATTGGAAAAGTTTCAATGCCTCATCGAGTGTAATGGTATTGATACTCATGCCTTTTTGGAGAGAAGCAAACTGTGGGTGATCCGTCTCGCTCTGAGAACCAATCTGCACGACTGGGCCAAATCGACTGATCTTTACCGAAATGGTATAACCGGTTTTAGGATCGGTACCCAATACTCGTTCGCCAGCCTTGCGGTCTTTTCGTTCTTCGATAGATTCTGTGACAAGAGGGTGGAACATATCGTAGAAATCGCTCATACAATCTGTCCAAACCATTTTGCCATCTGCAATCTTATCGAAATCCTCCTCAACTGTTGCAGTAAAGTCGTAATTCATAATCTTTGGGAAATGCTCCTCAAGATATTCATTTACAACCAGACCAATATCGGTAGGAACCAATTTGCCTCGATCGTTGTTGATGGTCTCTTCGACTTCGAACTTCGAAAACTTACCCTTGCTGTCAAGACGCATGTGAACGATGTTACACTTCTCGGCAGGACGATCGCTCTTCTCTACATATTCGCGTTGCTGAATGGTGCTGATGGTAGGAGCGTAGGTGGAAGGACGTCCGATACCAAGTTCCTCCATCTTCTCAACCAAACTTGCTTCTGTATATCGACGTGGGTGCTGACTGAAACGCTGAACTGCTTCTGCCGAACCTAAACGAAGTTCTATACCAGATGAGAGATTAGGCAGACGTGTGCTATATTCATTGTCACCATCCTCTTCTTCTTCGTTAGATTCCATATAAACCTTGAGGAAGCCATCGAACTTGATAACTTCACCCGAAGCGACAAAGCGAAGATTGGAATACTCTTCAGATACTCCCTTGATATTGATCTCGACAGTAGTCTTTTCGATCTGAGCATCGGCCATCTGACTGGCAATAGTACGCTTCCAAATCAATTCATAAAGACGCTTTTCGACAGTTGCACCTTCGATGATCATCTGATCCATGTAGGTAGGACGGATGGCTTCGTGAGCCTCCTGTGCACCTTTGGAGTGTGTCGTATAATTGCGAGACTCAAGATACTTGTCACCCATAGTCGAGATAATCTGCTGCTTGGAAGCATCCAGACATAGTGTTGAAAGATTGACACTATCGGTACGCATATAGGTTATTTGTCCAGCTTCATATAAACGTTGAGCAATGCTCATGGTCTGAGAAACGCTAAAATGAAGCTTTCGAGCAGCTTCCTGCTGAAGGGTAGAGGTGGTGAATGGAGGAGCTGGTTGACGACGTAATGGCTTTTGATTGATTTCTCCTACTTCAAATTGAGCCTTGGTCAATTCCTTTATGAACTTTTCAGCCTCTTGCTGGCTCTTGAAACGCTGGTTAAGTTCCGCATTGAACAAAACTGCATCGCCGTTTGCATCATTGGCAGCAAAAGTACCAGTGATACGATAGCTCTCTTCGCTCTTGAAATTCTGAATCTCACGCTCTCGCTCAACGATAAGGCGTACCGCAACACTTTGCACACGGCCAGCAGACAAAGCTGGTTTAACTTTGCGCCAAAGGACAGGCGAAAGTTCAAAGCCCACAATACGGTCCAATACACGACGGGCAGTCTGTGCATTGACAAGGTTTTGGTCGATAGAACGTGGACTCTTGATTGCATTAAGAATTGCGCCTTTTGTAATCTCATGGAAGACAATACGACGTGTCTTTTCTGGATTCAGCTTGAGGACCTCCGACAGATGCCAGCTGATAGCCTCTCCTTCACGGTCCTCATCGGATGCTAACCAGACCATATCTGCTTTTTTTGCAGCTTTCATCAAGTCATCAACTAATTGCTGCTTGTCGGATGGAATCTCGTAGATAGGCTGGAACTTATTCTCGATATCTATACTGAAATCATGCTTTTTGAGATCACGAATGTGACCATAGCTTGAGGTTACTTTATAGTCAGAACCTAGGAATTTCTCGATGGTCTTTGCCTTGGCAGGAGACTCGACGATTACCAGATTATTTGCCATTACAAATTTTTAGTATTATTGCATTGGATGTAGAATATATATATTTAAAACAAATTATCTATATATTATTCTACATCCAGAACATTATATTAGTTTGCTACTTCACTTAGGAATTTAATACGAACCAGACGAATTTCTTCTTCCTTGAACTCTTTGCCGAATTCTTTGTAAGCAGACTCGATGGTGTTGTCCTGTTCCTCCTTAAAGAACTCAAAGATGTCGTTGATTGCCTCTTCGTCCATGATTTCTTGCAAGAAGTAATTGATATCAATGCTGGTACCTGAAGCAATGATGGTTTCCAATTCATCGAGCAAATCAGAGAAATCCATATTGAAGTTCTGAGCAATATCATCGAGTGCAATCTTTCGGTCTATTGACTGGATAATCGATACTTTAATCTTCGATTTGTTCGCGATTGTACGTATGCGCAGATCTTCTGGACGTTCAATCTCATTCTCCTCAACGTGACGCTTGATGAGTTGGCAGAATTCTTCGCCGAATCGTTTTGCTTTACCTGCACCTACACCAGGAATGTTTTGCAACTCTTCCAATGTGATAGGATAGGTAGTAGCCATTGCTTCAAGCGATGGATCCTGGAAGATAACGTATGGTGGCAATTCCAAACGTTTAGCAGTCTTCTTGCGCAAATCCTTGAGCATATTGAAGAGCGCTTCATCGGCAGCAGCGCAAGCTCCATTGCCTTTGATTTCGGTTTCTTCTTCATCGTCGAGATCCTCTTCGTCCATTTCCATGACAATAGAGAATGCCTTTGGATTATTCAAGAATCGTTTTCCAGCAGCTGTAACTTTCAACTGACCATGAGTATCAACGTCACGAACCAGATATTTTGCCACAACGGCCTGATGAATAACAGCATTCCAAACAGACGGTTTTTCGTCATTGCCCATACCAAAACACTCCAACTGATCGTGATCATAGCTCGCAACTTCGTCGGTCTTGGTACCCATGAGTACTGTAATTACGTACTCAGGCATGAACTTCTCTTTGAGCGCAAGAACAGTTTCAATTACAGCGCATAGAAGTTCCTTGGCATCTACATGCTTTTTGGGCTTGCGACAGTTATCGCAGTTACCGCATTCATCCTCTTTATAATCTTCGCCGAAGTAATGGAGCAAGGCTTTGCGACGACACATTGAAGTCTCGGCATAAGCTTGTATTTCCTTCAGCAAAAGTTTGCCAATCTCTTGTTCTGCAAGAGGTTTGCCTTTCATCAAACCTTCGGTGTAAATCAAGTCAGCATAACTATAGAATGCAATACATTCTCCTTCTCCACCATCTCGACCAGCACGTCCTGTTTCCTGATAATATCCTTCGAGACTCTTAGGCATGTCATAGTGGATCACATAACGTACATCCGGTTTGTCAATACCCATGCCGAAGGCAATGGTTGCAACAATCACATCAACGTCTTCTTTCAGGAACGCATCCTGATTTTCGTTTCGTTGCTGTGGTTCCATACCAGCATGATAGGGAAGTGCTTTGATCTGGTTGGCTTTGAGAACTTCAGCCAACTCTTCAACACGCTTACGCGTCTGACAATAAATAATACCAGATTTGCCAGGACGTTGCTTGATGTATTTGATGACCTCTCGATTGATGTTGTCTGTCTTCGGTCGTACTTCGTAATAGAGGTTTGGACGGTTGAATGAAGACTTGAATATCTTGGTTTCCTTTTTGTTGATGCCAAGATTCTTCATAATGTCATTCTGTACCTTGACGGTAGCCGTTGCTGTCAATGCAATGACTGGACGTTCGCCGATTTCATTGATGATAGGACGGATACGACGATACTCAGGACGGAAATCATGTCCCCATTCTGATATACAATGTGCCTCATCGACCGCAAAGAAGGAGATTTTTACGTTACGCAAAAAATCGATATTCTCTTGTTTTGTAAGAGATTCCGGTGCAACGTAGAGCAACTTGCAGTGCCCTTTGATAATATCCTCTTTAACCTGATCGGTTGCAGCTTTGGTAAGCGATGAATTGATGAAATGGGCAACAGCATCCTCTTCACTGAAGTTACGCATTGCATCCACTTGATTCTTCATCAAAGCAATAAGTGGAGAAATGACGACTGCAGTGCCCTCCATCAGCAAAGAAGGCAACTGGTAGCAGAGTGATTTACCACCACCAGTAGGCATCAAAACAAAAGTATCATTGCCATTCATCAAGTTCTCGATGATGGCTTCCTGATTGCCTTTGAATGTATCGAAGCCGAAGTGCTCCTTCAAACTTTGTAACAAGAAGTTTTTATCCATATATCTTGATTTCTTAACGCAAAAGTATGTAGAGTTTTTGATATATGCAAGAGTTTGGGCGATTTTTTTTTATTTTTTCGGCAAATTTGGATTATTTGGCCCAATCTTAGTTCTTTTTTAGCACTTCTCAAGCTCTTCCGAGGCAATCATCCACATTTCTGTAGTTTCATCCAGCTGTTTTTTGAGTTCAGCATGTTTGATGTACAGGCTCTGGTCCTGGCTGCCTTTCGGTGTTGCCATCTTGGTTTCGAGAGCAACAATCTCTGCCTCAATTTTAGAAATCTGTTCTTCGGCCTGCTTGACCTGCTTTTCTAATTTGTTTCGTTGCTGCTTGAGCGCCTTTTGTTCTTCGAAGCTTAGTTTTGCATCGTTGGCAGATTCTTCTTTCTTGATCTGTGTAGCTGCAGGCTTGTTTTTAACCTCCAGCATCTGCAGCGAGTCGATATTCTTGGATTGAAGGTAGTCGTAGATGCCACCCAAGTGTTCGCGGACTTTCCCATGCCCAAATTCATAGACTTTGCTAACCAAACCATCAAGAAAGTCTCGATCATGAGAAACAAGAATCACTGTGCCATCAAATGCTTGAATTGCCTTCTTGAGTACATCCTTCGATGCAATATCCAGATGGTTGGTCGGCTCGTCGAGAATCAAGAGGTTTACCGGTTCGAGAAGCAGACGGATCATGGCCAGACGAGAACGTTCACCACCGGAAAGAACCTTGACAGGTTTTTCAGATGCCTCTCCACCAAACATGAATGCACCCAAAATATCTTTGACTCGGGTACGGATATCGCCTACAGCGACGCGATCAATCGTATCGAATACCGAAAGGTTTTCGTCCAGTAACTGTGCCTGATTCTGTGCAAAATAACCTATCTTAACGCCATAACCAATCTTCAGTTCTCCATCAAAAGGAATCTGGCCCATAATACATTTGACGAGTGTGGATTTGCCATCTCCATTTCGTCCGACAAAAGCGACCTTTTCTCCTCGCTTGATGGTCAATTCAACATGATCGAATATGACTCGATCGTAGGCTTTGCGTACATCGTTGCAGATGACTGGGTAATCGCCGGAACGTGGAGCAGGAGGGAACTTCAAATTCAAATGAGAATTGTCCACCTCGTCTATTTCTATTGGAACGACTTTCTCCAACTGCTTGATTCTGCTCTGCACTTGAATCGCTTTGGTTGCCTGATATCGGAAACGCTCGATGAAATCTTTGGTCTCTTGTATCATCTTCTGCTGGTTCTCGTAGGCGCGGCGTTGTTGCTCAATGCGCTCAGCATGGAGTGTAACGTATTTGGTATAAGATACGTTATAGTCATGGATGGTTCCACAAGTAATTTCGATTGTACGTGTTGTGACGTTGTCGAGGAAAGCTCGGTCGTGGCTGATGAGGAGCAATGTGCTTTTTCCACCAGACAGAAACTTCTCCAACCATTGTATGGACTCAATGTCAAGGTGATTGGTCGGCTCGTCAAGGAGCAAAACGTCAGGACGTTGAAGCAGGATTTTTGCCAATTCAATTCGCATACGCCAACCTCCTGAAAACTCTGAGGTCGGACGGTCAAAATCGGTTCGTTCGAAGCCTAATCCCAAAAGTGTCCGTTCTATTTCTGCATCACGATTCTGGCTGTTTATGACGGTTAGCTGTTCGTTCAAGTCAGTCATCTCTTCGATGAGCTCTTGATAAGCTTCACTTTCGTAATCGGTACGATCGGCCAACTCCTGATTCAGATGGCTCAGGTGCTGTTCAAGCTGTATGGTGTTTGAAAATGCTTTTTCGGTCTCTTGTCGCACGGTTAAGGTATCTGTCAATACCATTACCTGAGGCAGATAACCGATGGTCAAATCCTTCGGACGGCCAACACGACCACTGGTAGGATTCTGAATTCCAGCAATAATCTTGAGCATGGTGCTCTTGCCGGCACCGTTCTTACCGACCAAAGCAATGCGGTCGTGACGGTTGATTACATAATTAACATCGGTGAAGAGAGGCTTTACACCAAACTCCACCGATAGATTTTCTATTGATATCATTCGTTAGAATTTCGACATTGAAGACATTAACAAATCGTCGTTGTTCTGGGTATTCATGAGCAGTTTCGACAATTCTTCCATAGCCTCGACTGGCATGTGTTCGGCCAGATGACGACGTAAAATCCACATTCGACGGAGTACGGCATCTTCGAGCAAGAGGTCATCGCGACGGGTAGAAGAGGCAAGAAGATCGACTGCTGGCCAGATGCGCTTGTTGGCAATTTTGCGATCGAGAACAAGTTCCATATTGCCAGTACCCTTGAATTCCTCAAAGATAACTTCATCCATCTTGCTTCCGGTTTCAATCAAGGCCGTTGCAATGATAGTCAAAGAACCGCCATTTTCAATCTTACGGGCAGCACCAAAGAATCGTTTGGGCTTCTGCAAGGCATTGGCTTCAACACCACCAGAAAGAACTTTACCGGATGAAGGTGATACTGTATTATATGCACGAGCAAGACGCGTGATGGAATCCAGAAGTATAACCACATCGTGGCCACATTCAGTGAGACGTTTCGCCTTTTCGATTACCATGTCTGCGACCTTAACATGACGATCTGCTGGTTCATCGAAGGTAGAGGCAATAACTTCAGCATTAACGCTACGCTGCATATCTGTTACCTCCTCAGGACGTTCGTCAATCAAAAGAATGATCATATAGACCTCTGGATGGTTGTATGCAATTGCATTGGCTACCTCCTTGAGCAAAACGGTTTTACCAGCCTTTGGTGGAGCTACAATAAGTGCACGCTGTCCTTTACCGATAGGTGCAAACATATCAATTACGCGACAGGCATGACTATCATCATGACCCTTGCACAGTTTGAACTTTTCATTTGGGAAAAGAGGGGTGAGGTGTTCGAATGGAACACGGTCACGGGCAAATTCTGTGCTACGGCCATTGATGGATGATACGTCAACCAACGGATAATTGTGTTCGCCTTCATGTGGTGGACGGATTGGACCACGAACAACATCTCCCTGCTTTAAGTTATAGAGTTTGATCTGTAGCTGAGTGACAAAGATGTCATCAGGAGACGAGAAATAATTATAGTCAGAAGAGCGGAGGAAACCGAAACCATCTGGCATAACCTCCAATACACCTTCTCCTTCCAAAACACCAGAAAATTCTTCACGAGGCATTGCAGGAATCTGATTTTCCTCAATCTGTGCAACTTCTGGCTCAGGTGTTGGCTGTGGCTTGGTTTCTGTTTGCTGATTTTGCTGCTGTTGTTGTTTTTGTTGCTTTTTTTGTTGCTTTTGCTGCTGTTTCTGCTGCTTGGCAAGTTTTTGCTGCTTACGTTCGTTATGAGCACGAGATGTATAGCTGAACAGATCGTTGAAGGCATTCTTGTTGTTCTGCATAAGCTGCAGGGTGTCTTCATCTTGATAGGGCTGATAACTGTCTTGGTAGCCTTGTGCTTCAAATCCTTCGTCAGAATACTGATCTTGCTCATTATATGGCTCTTCTATGTATTCATCTTCCGGATATTGGTTCGGATCGAATGGCATCTGCTGATCGTCGTATGGCTCTCCATATTCATCAGCATAATCTCCCTCTTCTGGATACTGAGAGTCCTGATCAAAAGGAATCTCTTCTTGAATAGGTAGTTCTTCTACTAAAGGTGCGACTTCTGGTTGAATAGGTTCTGCCGAATTTGGTTCAGTTTCTGGAATGTCTGTTTTGGAGTCAAGGATTTCGTTCAGTGTCCGAAGTGCATTTTCTGCATTTTGTTGAGCAATGGATTTGCGACCTCGTTTTTTCTCAGAAGTGATTGCAATGCATTCCTGAAGTTCTCCCAGCATATATTCTATGCCTTGTTCTCTGGACTCGAATTTCGCTGCATTGATATTGAGGACCTGCGCCATTTGGAGCAGTTCCATGTCATTCAATAAATTAAGTTGTTCGAAAGTGTACATATCAAGCGTACTTACTCAAATGAGTATTTTTGTAGTAAATAAGTAAAATCAAGGGGGAATGCTTCGTAAAAGCACTGCAAATATAGAAATAAAAATTCAAATACCAGCTTTTTGGTAAGAAGAAATAGGCCAAGTAGCGGGAATTTCGCTTATTCTGCTATCTATTGTTTGCGTTTTAATAAATCATATATAGATTTGAAGTCTTTTCGGAGTACAATACCTATACCTTGGGTTGTAAGCGCATTGTTGATGGAATAATCACGCTCGTTATAGTGACTATATGCCTTTGCTCGAATTGTTCCTTTGGTGTTGATTAGAAATTCAACATCGAAGTCTCCAATAAAAGTGTTGTTGGTATTGTTGAGACCGATTGAATTGGCTGGATCACGATATCCAAGGTTTCCTGTCATCAGCAAACGGTCATTGAGCAAACGAGTAGAAACGGAAAAGTCCATCTCCATGTCAGAAAAATCACCCTTGTCGCTGCGGAAATTGGTACCTAATGTAAAGTTGTCGCTCATGTGTCCTAATAAATTGTTCAATTGGGAGGTGAGTGATGAACTTGCGAATGAAGTAAGTTCTGAACCTGTCTGCCGCTGCGAGGTCGAAGCATATTCTGGCGTATAGAACTTCGAAAAGAGTAATAGGTAGAAAACCTCACGGTTGAGCATTTCTTGTGTGCCGATAATGTTGTGAACTAAAGCTTGAACATCATCGGATGTATTTTTTACCTCCAAATCAAAAGCAATCTGTGGCGCAGTAATCGGTCCGGTTACATTCAATTTGCAGTCAACGGGCAGAGTTGTACGGCTTAAACTTGCCAATGAAGCAAAGCTTTCGTCCAAATCCTTGAGATTGGCTGATGGTATATTGTAGATTGCTTTAAGGTTCAACTCTGCATCGCTGGGAAGACCAGGAAAGGTTACGCGACTGCCTGGTTGTAATTGAAATGCCTTGGTCATCACGTCTCCCTTCATCGTAACGGTGTAGGAGCCGGACGTAATATCGTAATTGCCCGTCAAAGCCAAGTCATGATGAGGATCATAATGTAACGCCAAATCGCCATTACCACGACAAATCAAACGATCTTCAGCCAATGGATCCAATTGTACATAGACTTGACAATGTTCGTTGGCATGAATGAGCAAATCGGCCTCAATATAGGTCGGTTCATTATCTTCTTCTTCTTTATTATATAATGTACGCGAGAGAAGTGCTTGCAGATTGATTTCCTCTTCTTTCTCTAATTTGGTCTTGTCGCGGAAGGTCAGGAAATTATAGGCATTGTCTGTAAAATTCTCTTCACCTGGAGACAAATTGAAAATGGAACGTCCCGATGGCGACATCTGAACATTGATTCGATGGTGCGAATATGTCCCATGCATCTGACATCGCCCAGTAGCCCATAATCGTCCCCAATATAGTTCTCCATTGTTTTGTGTCGGGTGATCATAGAGAAGGAATCCCTGATTGGACTCAGGAATATCAAGATCGAGACCATACTCAATGTTATGGAGGTACTTGTGTTCAAGATCAAGCGTGAGGATAGCCTTTTGCCCATTGCGGTCTCGGACAGTAACATTGTTCAAGCCGATAAATCCCTTCCCCGTGTCCATATTACTGGTCAAGTTGATTGTATCGGTGATAAAGAATCGTGCGCCAAGCAGATCGTTGGTAAAGTTTACGTTCTGAAGCAATGGATTGCCGACCAAATGAAGCGAATCGCAGTCACCGAACAAACGGGCTTCACCTGTACCGTGCCCATGCAGGTCTTGGGTGACACCGCCAACCCAATAGGAGAGAAACTCAATTGGTAACGAATCCATTTGGACTCTCAAATCGATGCTGTCGTGCACTTCGTGCAACCTAACATCACATTCTGCATTGGTATGGTGACCTGGATAACTTTCGATGTCTGCAATAAATTTCAGTTTTCCCTTGTCAAGATCGCAGAAGCATGTCAGGTCGCCATCTCCAAGACGTTTTCCGATGTAGGTAAAATCTGTAATGGCGAGAGAATAGGTCTTGAACTGTAATGTGGAATCGCGAAACAGCCTAATATCGCCAGAAGCGTAACCACCGAAATCAAGATAATCTTTTTGGAGCATATCCAGAAAGAAATCCAACTGCCATTTGTCGAGTCGGACCTCCATATTCATTCCTTGACTATAGCCAAATATGCCCGAGATTTCAAGCTTCTGGTCCTGGTCTTCAACTAACAGATTATCCAGTTTGTAAGACTCTTTATCTTGCTGTCGAAGTACAGCATTGGTGGTGTTAAACTGTTTCCCGTCGATCGTAAGTGTTGATGGCGCCAGTTGGATAATCATCGGATCTGGCTCATAGTTCATTGTCAGGCTAGAAAAAAGTTCATGAGTTTCATTTTTGTAGGCCAACTGAACATTTGCTTCCATCAAAGTCGGCATCGGGCTTTCTTTTGTGGTTTGGCCTTCACCTTTTAGAAGAACACTGTACGATGCTTCGTCTTGCTTCCATTCAGGAATCGACGCATTGATAGAGATATGATTTCTGAGAGTATCCCATTCTGCCTGTATAGTCATGTCTTGAGCCAACTCTCCTGGAAATTTCAGAATATGTGAGAATTGAGGATTGGTTGGTAGATATCCAATAATCGAGGTCTGGGTACCAACGATATTGGCAATAGGAGAAACAACGGCAAATACGTTCGAACCCTGTTCTCGTTGCATTGTCATACGTGTTGTTCCCAAATTGACGATTTCTGATCTATTTGATATCTGTAAAGAATCAATGCGAATTGTTCCAGTAGGATAGTTGTTCAAATTGAATGACAGATTCTCGGTATTGAATGATTGAGGAATTGAGATGTCCATTTGCACGATACCACGAAAATTCAGTCCTTCAAGATTTGACAATTCAGACAAATGAATTTGATACGGATTCACACGTTGGATGTCGGCATAACCTTGTACGTTTGTTTCGTCTGAGTTGAATGCTATTTCTGCATGGCCAAAAGCAACAAGCATGGGGTCTTGGCTATCGAAGTCAGCAATCAGTTCTTGTCCGTTGTATAGACCTTCGATAGATAGATTTCTGTAGGTATGGTCCAAATAGGCGATGGACGGAATTTGACCATTGAGAGTAATGGTTAAAGGCTGAACATTCTCTGCCTGATAATTTATATTTGTTGTCAATCGACTTGAGAATACCCCCTTAGTTGAGATGTCACCCTTGTACTGGTAGTTTTGGGTATCACTCCCAGTAATGACGCCCTGCCAATGGAGTTCTTCAATTTGGCCAATCCATGTTTGTATTTCATTCGGAAGCTTAAATTCGAAAGCATTGGCAATTGACGAAAAGCCTACATTCGAAATGTGGCTGTTGATGAATTCTGCTTCATAACTGTTTTGGGCTATCGAATCTAATCTGGTATCGATTTGTAGTCTGGCATGGAGTTCTCCCCAAGTATCTGCTTCCAGATCGAAATTGTTGATTTGAAGCGAGAGCGAATCATCGAAGATTTGTGCTTGTCCGTGAGTTTCCAGTTGACATATTGTGCCATCCGATACCACGTGAGTCATCTCTATAGAGATATTTTCTAGACGAATGCTATCAGCTACAAGATATCCCTTACCCTTCAGATTCTGGAGAACGATACCACATTTCTCCTTCCATGACATTCGCTTTAGATTAAGTTCCAATCCGGTCTTGTGTGATACCTCCAATTCCAGGCGGGCACTCAAATCGCTGAATGAAATGTGATTGTGATCTGGTATGGTTGGATGTGTATTGTATGGCTGGTCAAGAACATCGTATGAAACCTTTCCTTGTCGCAACAATAAGGCATGAATCGAGATATCGTTAAGAAACTTTCGCTGTTGGTCTTCCTGCTTTGGCATCAAGGCTTCGACCAAGAATAGATAATTTGTATTGGCATCGGGAGATTCTTTGCGCACAAACAAATCAAAATCGATCAATTGGATGGTATTGACAATTAACTGTTGGTTGAGCAATGGGCCAATTTCGAGGGCTATCATAGCACGACGAGCGTAGAGAAGAGTGTCCTCTTTCTGGTCATAGATAACAATCTGGTTCATTGCTATCTGGTTGGTCCAAGTTACCTCAATTTCTCCAATTTCTACACGTGCCTGAAGTTTTTCGGTCAGTTTTTGCTGGATATCATTTTCAACAATCAGTCCAGCAAGATTGTAATGTAAAAAAACATAAAGAACCAGTACAAGAATACCTGCCGTGATAGCCACGACATGCAATAAATTCTTGAATATGGTCATTAAGCGATGCAAAATATAAGTAAAAATGCAGAATGGAACGAAAATAAATTAACAATAAAATCAAAGCAACATGCTACGGATAAAGCAGATACTTGGCACGTATGTTTCGATATTGTGTCAAATTCTCTTGCCAAGTGGATCGAATGATCTCCTCACTCTTGCCTTCGGCGATCATCTGTCGTAATTGATTTGTACCGGCAAGTCTGTCAAAGAAGGTATTTTGTTTAATCCAACCAGTGGGTTGCTGTGACGTAGCAAACTGCTGGTGGCAATCAAGTAACCATTGCAAATGGAATCCTTTTTCGACTGTTATATTACGCAAATCATATCCGTGACAGAGTTTGTTTTCCTGTAACGGATGTGTGGCTGATTCACAATGCTGGGGGGTAAAAGTAAACTCCCCATTCATCTGTGGGTGTCCGAGAACTTCGAAAGGACAGTCTGTTCCTCTGCCAACACTGATGTCTGTAGCCTCAAAAAGACAAAGACTTGGATAGATTCGAATGGCGTGGTCGGTTCGTAAATTAGGAGAGGGGGCAACAGGCAAAGAATAATCATCTCCATGTTTCCACCCTTGGCAAGGAATAACTGTCAGGTTGTAGGATTTGACAGTCTTTACCCATCCTTCACCTTTCATCATCATCGCCAATTCTCCTAAAGTACAGCCATGCAGTAACGGAACTGGAACCATCCCGACAAAGGATTGGAATTTGGGTTCAAGAACAGGACCATCAATGGTATCTTGTGGATTGGGACGATCGAGTATGATAACGTCGGTACCTGTCTCACCACAGGCTTCGAGCAGATAGTATAGAGTCGAAAGATAAGTGTAGAATCGACAACCTACGTCCTGAATATCAAAAACAACACAATCGACAGAATCGAGCCATTCGCTTTGTGGCTTCTTGTTTTTTCCATAAAGTGAATATACCTGGAGGTCTTGTAATTTCCCATATCTTGCATCGCCAACGGTAGCACCAGCACTCAATATGCCTTTCAATCCGTGTTCTGGAGCCATTAAAAAACGAATGTCAATTTCGGCGCTAATCAATGAGTCAACCAACGGAATGTTCTTGCTTGAAATATCGGGAACAATCGAAGTTTGGTTGACAAGCATTGCGACCTTCTTGTCTTGCAATAGAGGAAGATATTTTGTCATCTGTTCAGCACCAGTCCGAAGGGGCATTTGGGCAGATTGTGTAACCTCGGATTTGGTATCTGGATTGCTAATTTGCGCTGTACAGGATGTCATCTGTACTAAAAAATAGGCTAAAACGATCAAAAAAGACGAAAACTTGCCACTCATGTGCGCTATTTAAAAATAATTAATTATATTTGCGGCGCAAAGTAAATAAAAAAAAATCAATATTCAAAATTATTTTGCAAAAATAAGAAAAATACATGGTTGCTTTAGACGTTATACGCCATTTTTATCCAGAAGATACGCCTCTTAGGCGTCTTTTGATTCTGCATAGCACTCAGGTCAGGGACAAAGCGCTCTCGATTTTGGGCAATCCAGAGTTGAGAGGTTTGGATATTGATGTTCAATCGGTCAACGACGGTGCCCTCTTGCACGACATAGGAATCATACAGTGTGATGCTCCTGGCATTCATTGTGAAGGTAAAGAACCCTATCTGCTGCATGGAACCAAGGGGGCTGATATGTTGCGTCAGTATGGACAAGAAACCGGCTTGGATATGGAAGCATGTGCTCGTATTTGCGAACGTCATACCGGAACAGGGTTGACTCGCAATGATATCCAGAAGCAGAATCTTCCGTTACCTCTCGATTGTGATTTGGTGCCAGAAACATTGGAGGAAAAGTTGGTTTGTCTGGCAGATAAATTCTATTCGAAATCTTCGCCGGAGAAAGAAAAAACGTTAGAGCGGGTCAAGGCATCTGTGCAGAAATTTGGTCCAGAAAGCGTTATGCGTTTCGAAGAATTGTGTACGATTTTTAAGGTTAAATAAAACATGGCAGAGAAAAGAGATTATTATGAAGTGCTTGGCGTTGACAAAAATGCCAGTGATGAAGAAATTAAAAAAGCATATCGAAAATTAGCTGTTAAATATCATCCAGATAGACAGAATGGCAAATCCGATGCCGAGAAGAAAGAGGCAGAAGACAACTTCAAACAGTGTGCCGAGGCATACGAAGTGTTGAGCGATTCTCAAAAACGTGCTCGTTACGACCAGTTTGGTTTCAACGACCCTGGTGCCGGCTTCGGAGGTGGAGGTTCTGGATTCAATCCTTTTGATATTTTCAATTCCTTTTTTGGCGGTGGTGCTGGAGGAAATGGTTCTAGTTTTAGTTTCTCTTTTGGTGGAGATGATGATGATACGACTGTTAATCGAGGATCGAATATACGTGTTCGTGTCAAAGTATCCTTGGCTGATGTTCAAAATGGAGTCGAGAAGCATCTAAAACTGAAGAAATATGTTGCTTGTTCACATTGTAATGGAACTGGTGCCAAAGATGGGACAGAGTATGAAACTTGCCCGAAATGCCATGGTCTTGGACGTGTTATGAAACAAGTTCGAACCATTTTCGGTATTGCTCAAAGCGAAGCTGTATGTCCAGATTGTCAGGGAACTGGCAAAAAGATAAAAACTCGTTGCCAGCATTGTAATGGCGAGGGTGTCGTAATGGGCGAGGAGACTGTAACCATCAAGATTCCTGCAGGTGTAGCAGAGGGTATGCAGCTCAATATGTCCGGTTACGGAAATGCTGGTCGTCATGGTGGCGCTAAAGGCGATTTGTTTGTATTGATTGAAGAGGAGCATCAGAATCAATTTATTCGTCAAGATGATACTTTGATATATTCACTTTTGCTTGATTTCCCGACTGCTGCATTGGGTGGAGAAGTTGAGATTCCATTGGTGGAAGGAACAACTACCATCAAGATTGCTCCAGGTACACAACCAAACACACAGATGCGTCTTCAAGGTAAAGGTGTGCCAACACTTGACCCTTATGGTCGCAGTGGACGAAAGGGCGATATGATTGTCAATATCGGTGTTTATGTGCCAGAGCACCTTGATGAAGAAGAGAAGAAGATTCTGACAGATCTCAAAACTCGCAAGAATTTTGGTACTTCACCCTCTTTGTTCGATAAGTTCCGCCAGAAAGTCAAGAACATGTTCTCGTAATTTTTTGAACTATCATCTAACATATATAATTGTAACCTTTTTATTAACAACAAATCTATCTAACCATGTTGAAGAAATTTCGTGTTGCTTTAGCCTTGTTATTTTGGCTGAGTATCACAATTCTTTTCTGTGACTTGACCGGCGCAACGCACGTCTGGTTGGGTTGGATGGCAAAGTTACAGTTTCTGCCAGCTATTATGGCAGTCAATGTCGGCGTTGTCGTCTTGTGGGTTGTTGCGACTTTGCTAATTGGTCGCATCTATTGTTCTGTAGTATGTCCTTTGGGTGTTTTGCAGGATGTGTTCATTCATTGGGCAGACCGTGTTGTTCGCTTTACGTCCAAGAGCAAGTTGGGACGTTACCATTTCTGGGTGCCAACTTGGAGTAAGGTTCTGCGTATTGTCTGCTTGGTTGTCTTCCTTGTGGCCTTGTGTTTGGGAGGAGGATTCATCGTGCAGTGGCTGGCACCTTACAGTTCTTATGGTCGCATGGTTACCTCGTTGGTACGTCCTTTGATTTGGCAGGTCAATCAGTGGCTGGCCGATTGGGCTGCTTCGCAGGATAGTTATGCATTCTACCATGTTACTTGGAGTGGCCTCAATCTTTCGCTGGTTATCACAGCCTTCGTCTCAATTGTCATCATAATGGTATCTTCTGCTTTTGGTGGCCGTTTTTATTGTAACAATATCTGTCCGGTGGGTACCGTCTTAGGTGTTCTTTCTCGACGCTCTTTGTTACGAATCCACATCGATGAACAGAAATGTGTAAAGTGTGGTCTGTGTGAGCGTAAATGCAAGGCCATGGCTATTGACTCCAAGAATACCTATATCGATAATTCTCGTTGTGTGGACTGCTTCGACTGTCTTTCTGCCTGTCACAAAGATGCCATTTCTTTTGGACGTGTAAAGAATGTAGAGACAGGAGAAAAGAATAATACAGATTCCAGCAGACGAACATTTCTGGCTACTGCAGTTGCTGTTACTGCAGCTGCGAAGTTAAAGGCTGAAGAGAAGTTTGTTGATGGTGTTTGGGGAGAAATCGAAGATAAGAAGCGCTATGAGCGACAGACCGTCATCTGTCCTCCTGGATCGTTATCCTTGAAAAATCTCCAGCAACATTGTACAGGCTGCCAGTTGTGTGTTACAGCCTGTCCGAATGGGGTGTTATCACCGTCAACCGGCTTGTTGCATTATCTGCAACCTACATTGAGCTACGAAAATGGCCATTGTCGCCCAGAATGCCATGCCTGCAGTGATGTTTGTCCTGCCGGAGCAATCAAACCTCTGGGATCGACACACGAAGAGAAGATGGCACATAAGGCTAGTCTCAAAATTGGCCGTGCTGTTTGGATTAAAGATAATTGTATTCCTCTTACCGATGGCGTGAAATGTGGCAATTGCGCTCGTCACTGTCCTGCTGGAGCTATCACAATGGTCCCATCCGATCCGAACGATTCTAAGTCATTGAAAATCCCTTCGGTCAACGAAGAACGTTGCATAGGTTGTGGTGCATGCGAGCACTTGTGTCCATCTCGTCCATTCTCGGCTATTCATGTCGAGGGTATTGAAGTTCAACGTGAAATCTGATGAACCATGAAGAATCTTGATAGAAGAGAGTTTTTGAAGCGTGCAGGCGCAGCCGGCGCTGTATTGGGTGCTGTAGCAACCCTTGAGAGTTGTACCGGTGGGGCTGGTAGCCAGCAGGTAGCTAATGCCATTACTGGAAATGTCGGAACTGGGGAAAAGCCACTGGGAGAGATGACATATCGCACGAACCGTCGAGGTGACGATAAGGTTTCGTTGCTTGGATATGGTATGATGCGCTTACCACAAGTCGATAAGGAGCAGGCTCGTGCCGATGGCAATGACCTGGATCAGGAACGTATTAATGAATTGGTTAAATATGCCCTTGATCATGGTGTCAACTATTTCGATACAAGCCCGGTTTACTGCAAAGGCTTCTCGGAGGAGGCAACTGGTACTGCGTTGGTAGCTTCTGGTTATCCTCGTAGCAGCTACTTCATAGCCACTAAGCTTTCCAATTTTGCACCACAGACACAATCTCTTGAAGCATCGCAAAAGATGTTGCGCGATTCTTTGCGATTCTTACAGACCGACTACATCGATTATTTGCTGTTGCATTCCATTGGAGGTGGTGGCATGGATAATTTCAACCAGCGTTTTATGAACAATGGTTTGTTGGATTGGCTTGTAGAACAAAAGGAGAAGGGGGTAATCCGAAATTTGGGTTTCTCTTTTCATGGTGATGTCGAAGTCTTTGACCAAATGTTGAAATGGGATGACGAAGGTCGCTACAAATGGGATTTTGTCCAAATTCAAATGAACTATGTCGATTGGAACAATGCCAAAGCCCAAAATGCACGCAATGTCAATGCCTCATATTTATATTATGAATTGGAGAAACGTGGCATCCCTGCTGTCATCATGGAACCGTTGTTGGGTGGTCGTCTTGTCAAACTTCCTACACATGTTGTGAATCACCTAAAGGCCAGCCGTCCTGAGGACAGCGTTGCTTCATGGGCATTCCGCTTCTTGGGAACATATCCTGGTGTCATGTGTTCTTTGAGTGGTATGACCTATATGGAACATCTTCAAGACAATGTGCGTACCCATAGCCCAATGGAAACGTTGACTAAAGAGGAACAAGACTTCCTCGAGGAGACTGCTCAGATGATTCTGAAATATCCAACAATTCCATGTAATGACTGCAAGTATTGTATTCCATGCCCTTATGGTATCGATATTCCATCTATTTTTGTTCATTACAACAAACTTGTGAACGAAGGTGCAGTGCCTAAAGATCAGGAGGATCCAGATTATCGCCGTCTGCGCAAAGAGTATTTGATCAGTTACGATCGTGCAGTCGAATCTGTTCGTCAGGCAGACCATTGTGTGGGCTGTGGCAAATGTCAACCTCATTGTCCACAAAAGATCCGTATTCCAGACCAATTGCAAAGGATTGCAGAACGAGTCGAAGAGCTAAGAAAAAATCTATAACCAAACTCCCTTTCCCTCCCTTATGGGAAGGGGAGTATTATTTACTATCAAAACATTACGTTCCGAACTGTTTAAGGGAAAGGTTGGGAACAGATTTAATCAACAATGGCTTACATTCAAGTTAAGGATGTCTGCAAACAGTATTCTGGACATACAGCGGTCGATCATGTGTCGCTCGAAGTTCCAGATGGCAGCATCTATGGATTGCTTGGACCGAATGGTGCAGGCAAAACATCATTAATCCGTATCATCAACAGAATTACACATGCCGATAGTGGCGAAGTACTGATGCATGGCAAACCTATGACAGATGATGACGTTCGTCATATAGGTTATATGCCAGAAGAGCGTGGATTGTACAAAAAAATGAAAGTTTCTGATCAAATTCTTTATCTCGGCCAATTGCGTGGCATGAGCAAACACGATGCGCGGACTGCGATGGACGAATGGTTACAGCGTTTCAATTTGACGGAATGGGCAGACAAGAAACTCGAACAATTATCGAAGGGTATGGCCCAAAAGGTACAATTTATCACAACGGTAATGCACCGCCCACCGTTGATGATTTTCGACGAACCTTTTTCTGGCTTCGATCCTGTAAATGCAGATTTGCTTAAGCAGGAAATTCTTCGCCTTAAGAATGAGGGAGCTGCAATTCTTTTTTCTACCCATAATATGTCTTCGGTTGAGGAGGTCTGTCAAGAGATTACCTTGATCAATCATGCGAAAGCTGTGCTTCAAGGCAAGGTTAGTGATATCCGACAACAGTTCAAGAAGAACATACTCGAAGTTACTACTGCTGAAGGACAAGCCTTCAACTATACCTTGAAGGAAAATGAAACCATGCATGATGCAATTGCACGTCTGAATGATGAATATGCATTAACTGGATTCAGAGAGATTCTTCCATCCATGCACGAAGTATTTGTTGAAACTGTAAAATCGACCGACTATGAGTAGACTTCCTATTATTATCAAACGCGAGTATGTGCAGATGGTTTGCAAGAAGTCTTTCATCTTCACTACCATCCTGGTTCCTATTCTTTCTATCATCTTGTGTGGTGTATTGCCTGTTTTGATGTCACAAGCAAAAAGCGATGAGCGCAAAATCGTTGCTGTCGTTGACCAAAGCGAAAATGCTCGTTTTGCATCCTCAATTCATGATGATGAAGATTATATATTTCAATCAATTACTGCCCCAGTAGATTCTTCTGTTGATATGCATCAGATTTATCAGCAGAATGAAAATAGTCTTTATGCATTGGTTGTTATTCCCTCCGATCTGGTGCAAAGTACAAAGGTTTCTATTTATAGCGAAAAGAGTGTGAATGGCAGTCTTGAACGTGCCGTCTCCCGTTCGCTCAGAAAGGCGGTACGAGATGAACGCATTAAGGCCTATGCAATAGACAGTTTGGAGGCTATTATTGATAACTGTGATCCTGGTATCAAGACTACCAATATCAAATGGAGCAAAGAAGGTGATGAGAGCATCTCTTCTTCCGAATTGAGCATGATTTTAGGTCTCATCCTTGCTTTGCTGACCTATATGTTTGTCATCATCTATGGTGCCATGATAATGAATAGTGTTGTCGAGGAGAAAACAAACCGTATTGTCGAGGTTATTATCTCTACTTGCAAACCATTTGAGTTGATGATGGGAAAAATCATCGGTGTAGCATTGGTTGGTTTGACTCAAATTGCCCTTTGGACTGCTATTTTAAGCATTATCGGTACCATATTTGGGATTTCTACCATGGCAACTTCTATGCCGGAACTTGCGGGTATGCAACCTCATGGTCCTGGAGTTGAAGCAATGGCAAATATGGGCGATGATACTATGTCTCGTATCATTCAGATGGTATTGAATGTGAACTACACTCAAATTCTGGTCTGCTTTGTACTTTACTTTATAGGTGGTTACCTGCTCTATGCAAGTCTCTTTGCCGCTTTTGGTTCTGCTGTAGATCAAGCAAGTGATGCCTCTCAATTCACTGCTCCAATCATGATGATTATGGTATTTGCTCTTTATGCAGGTATGTTCTCGATGGAGAATCCTGATGGACCATTAGCCTTCTGGTGTTCGATGGTTCCATTTACTTCGCCTGTAGTAATGATGATTCGTCTGCCTTATGATTTGCCATGGTACGAATTGATTTGTAGTCTTATGTTGCTTTATGCTACAGCTTTAGGTATTTTATGGATATCTGCACGTATTTATCGTACGGGAATCTTGATGTATGGTCGCAAATTTACCTTCAAAGAGATTATTCGATGGATCAAGTAAAGAACTATTTTATTGATAGTTAAAAATTGCAAAAAAGAGCGACTTTAAGGTATAATTACCATAAGTTGCTCTTTTTTCGTTCCTTTTTTTGGATGTTTTCTATATGAGTTGTACATTTGCAATACCAAATACTATTATTAACTTTTAATCTATGTTGTGTTATGATTGAAATTATCGGAACAAATGCAGGTCTTATTTGGAATGCTCTTAATGCTTCAAATGGCCAAACAGGTAAAGCTCTTAAAAAGGCTACCAAGTTGAAGAGTGATAAGGATTTGTATGCAGCCTTGGGTTGGCTCGCTCGCGAGGGCAAGGTTTGCATTGAGAAGTCTGAAGACGATATTGTTGTTACTCTTCTCTGATATCCTTCTTTTTATACAAGATAAAAAACACACTGCTATCGTGAAAGCAGTGTGTTTTTTGTATCAATAGACGAGTTATTTTCTTTTTGCACTCGTTGTATAGAATTGGATAAGAATCAAACAAGCAGAGAACTTTGTTTTACCATTTTTATCATTTCTTACAATTAAGAAAGACCAGTAATTTCTCCGTTTTCATCGATATCAATGATTTCGGCTGCTGGAGTTTTGGGCAGTCCTGGCATACGCATCATCTCACCTGCAATAGCAACAATGAATTCTGAGCCCTGATTGATGACGATGTCTTGAATATCGAAGTTGAATCCCGAAGGAGCGCCGACCTTCTTTGGATCTGGTGTGAACGAGAACTGGGTCTTGGCCACGCAAACAGGGAAGGAGTCGAGACCAGAGTCATGCACCAACTTGAGCATCTTGTTTGCCTTCTCGCTGAAGGAGACAGATGCTGCTCCATAAATCTTCTTGGCAACAGCCTCGATCTTGGCTTTCGGTGTTTCATCGTCCTGATAGGTGAAGTTGAGTGTTGGCTGCGATGGGTTATTTTCAATCTCAGCAACGACAGCCTTAGCAAGTTCTGCTGCGCCTTCGCCACCATGAAGGAAGCCATCGTTCACGACACACTTCACGCCGAGTTCCTTTTCACAATGGTTAATGAGACATTGGATTTCATCGTCGGTATCGTTGGCAAAACGGTTGAAGGCGACCAAAACTGTCTGGCCGAAGCCTTGCATGTTGCGCACATGGCGATCGAGGTTGGCAAAGCCCTTCTGGAGTGCCTCCATGTTTGGTTCCTTGATGCGATCAGCATCGGCACCGCCATGCAACTTAAGACCATTGCAGGTAGCCACCACAACCGTGAGTTTAGGACAAAGACCAGCCTTACGACACTTGATATCGAGGAATTTTTCTGCTCCAAGGTCTGCTCCGAAACCAGCTTCTGTCACGGTGTATTCTGCTAAACTCATGCCCAATTTGGTAGCCAGAATGGTATTACAACCGTGTGCGATATTGGCAAAAGGTCCACCGTGCACGATGGCTGGAGTATTCTCTGAGGTCTGTACGAGGTTTGGCATCAAAGCATCCTCAAGGAGAACGCAGATGGCGCCGGCACAGCCCATGTCTTTAACGGTGAAAGGGGTTCCGTCATAACGATAACCCAAGAGAATGTTTTCGATTCGACGACGCAAATCCTCGCGAGATGTAGACAAACAGAGGATTGCCATGATTTCAGAAGCAGGAGTGATGTCGAAGCCCGATTCCTGAGGCAGACCGTTGTTCAAGCCGCCCAGACCCTGAATGATCTTACGCAAACCGCGATCGTTAACATCGAGTACGCGCTTCCAAAGAACCTGCTTGAGAGGTGGAAGCTCCTTGCGACGCTGATAGAAGTAGTTGTCAAGGAGAGCGGTAATCATGTTGTGAGCTGATGTCACAGCATGGAAATCGCCAGTAAAGTGGAGGTTGATCTTCTCCATAGGTAATACTTGAGCATAACCGCCACCAGCAGCACCACCTTTCACGCCAAAGCATGGGCCGAGCGAAGGCTCACGAAGCACAACGATGGCATTTTTGCCAATCTTGTTCAAGCCGAGATCGAGACCAATTGAAACGGTGGTCTTACCGATACCTGCTTTGGTGGCAGAGATGGATGTTACCAGGATCAGGTTGCTCTTCTTAGCCTTCTCCTCATTAATGTAATTCAATGGTACCTTGGCGATGTAATGGCCATAAGGATAAATGTCTGCTGGATTGATTCCAACTTTCTCTGCGATCTTCTCGATACGTTCGAGCTTAGTCTCGCGTGCAATTTCGATATCTGATTTCATATCGATAAAAAGGTTTTATGGCCTTCTCCACTGTCAACAATGCGGTTAGTGACGAGATATGGGCCTGGTTGATAATGTGCTTCGAGCGTACACAATGCGATTAGTGAGGCTCTAGGCGGTTATTTTAAGAATTGTTTTCTTTCATCTTGTCGATGCGTTCTTGCAGCATGAGCATGTAGTCACGCAGATGGGCAGCCTCCATGAAGTCGAGTGCTTTAGCGGCAGCCATCATCTTCTGCTTGGTACGTTCAACTTCTTCTTCCAGGAATGGTAGACTGTGGTACTGAACCTCTGTAGCATCTGCCACAACACGCTTTTCAGATGAGACAGATGAGAGGGAAGGAGCTGCGGTTTTGTTGGAGAGTTCCGGTGCCCTATAGGCGAATTGCTCTCGCGTCTGCTTGAGTTCTTCATTGTCGAGCAATGTGTTGATTTTCTTTTTGATCTGCTTGGGCACGATACCGTTCTCCTGATTGTAGCGCATCTGTTTCATTCGGCGGCGTTCGGTTTCCTCGATGGTTCGTTGCATCGATCCTGTAATCTTATCAGCATACATGATGGCGCGACCATGCACATTGCGAGCGGCACGACCTACCGTCTGTGTCAATGAACGCTCGTTGCGAAGGAAACCCTCTTTGTCTGCATCCAAAATAGCTACGAGCGATACTTCTGGCAAGTCAAGTCCCTCTCGCAAGAGGTTGACCCCCACCAGTACATCAAAGTTTCCGGCTCGCAGTTCATCCATTAACTTTACACGGTCAAGGGTATCAACATCGCTGTGAATATAGGCAGAATGGATGCTATGATTGTGAAGATAATCATCGAGTTCTTCTGCCATCTTTTTGGTTAGCGTAGTGACCAACGTTCGTTCGTCGGCTTCTATATTTTTTTGAATTTCTTCCATCAAGTCATCAATTTGATTCATTGATGGACGAACCTCAATTATAGGGTCGAGGAGGCCGGTTGGACGAATCAACTGCTCAGCCACGATTCCTTCACAACGCTCCAATTCATAATCTGCAGGAGTCGCACTTACATAGATGGTGTTTGGCGTGAGACTTTCGAATTCCTCGAACTTGAGTGGACGGTTATCTATGGCTGCGGGCAGACGAAAACCGTAGTCAACCAACGTGGATTTTCGTTTGAAGTCACCACCTGACATGGCATGAATTTGAGGGATGGTGACGTGACTTTCGTCGATGATCAGCAGATAATCTTTTGGAAAAAAGTCCAACAAACAGAATGGTCGAGTTCCAGGTTTTCGTCGGTCAAAGTAACGACTGTAATTCTCAATTCCAGAACAATAACCTACCTCTTTGATCATCTCAATATCGTAGGTTACGCGTTCCTTGATTCGCTCTGCCTTTTCTGGTTCTCCAATCTCTTCGAAATATTGAATTTGAGAACCAAGGTCCAGTGTGATTTCATCGACTGCACTGTCTATTCGATCCTTGGTTGTGGTGAAGATCTGAGCAGGAGAGATGGTGTACTCGTTGTGACGAGCCAAGACATGTCCAGTCATCACATCAAGAGTTTCAATTTCTTCTATCTCATCGAAGCAAAAATGAATACGAACAATGACATCTGTTGCTGCCAGGAACACATCTACAGTTTCTCCCTTAACTTGGAAATTACCCCGCTGCAGGGCAATATCGTTGCGAGTATATTGTGCATTTAGTAAGGCTCGTAAGAGGTCGTCTCTAAGAACCTCTTGACCAACCTCTATGTGAATCATATTGGCATGAAAGTCTTCTGGATTTCCTATGCCATAGAGACAGGATACTGAGCTAACAACGACTACATCTCGACGGCCGGAGAGGAGAGCGTTTGTGGCGGAAAGACGCAATTGGTCGAGCTCCATATTGATGGCTAAATCCTTTTCGATGTAGGTGTCGGTACTAGGGATATAGGCTTCAGGTTGATAGTAGTCGTAGTAAGAAACAAAATACTCAACAGCATTGTTTGGAAAGAAGGCTTTCATCTCTCCATAAAGCTGAGCTGCAAGTGTTTTGTTGTGACTCAGAATAAGTGTAGGACGATCAGAATTAGCAATTACATTGGCCATAGTGAATGTCTTGCCAGAACCAGTAACGCCCAGCAATGTCTGTGCTGAGGTCGTTCCTTGTTCTAGTCCTTCCGTGAGTTGACGGATGGCTTCGGGCTGGTCGCCCATAGGCTTGAATGGAGATTGAAGATCAAATATCATGTATTCTGTAGTCTCTTAACAAGCGCAAAGATAGACCTTTCTTCCGATATGGCAAAATATTTCGTAAAATTATTGAAAAAAGTAATGAAAAACACGCCTATTATCGTTGATTTGAAATACAAACATAAAAGTCGCGCGCGAACATTATATAAATATGAGACTCGTTAATTGTATATGATGTTCACTAAACGCTCGAATAAGGTCGGCTTTTCTTTGAATTCCATTTGCTGTATCGCGTTCATGAACTCTCGCATACTGTCTGTTCCTTTTATCTTGTCAAGAAACACTTCATCACCCTTATCAAAGTCATACTGACAAATATCCCAAGGATCATCGTTGTATCTTGGTCGGCGAAGAGAGTAGAGAATAAGCTTGTCTCGGTTATTGTTCAAACGAATACCAATAAACTCGGCCTCTTTCTTCTGATTAAAGAGAGGGATACTGTAAACAAGCAATAGGGAATTTTCTTCATCTTCTAGCGAAAATGCGTTAAAGCTGATCTTTTTCCATTGGAAGTCATTGGTCAGTTCATCGGGCTCGGGGAGGACCTGACTCCATGTATGAAAGTCAACCAGTCCATGCAGCGATATTTTTTTTTCGCGATAGAGACGAGCTAGATTTGGAATGAATATATTGGTAAAATCCTGGTAGGTCATAACGATTGTATGTGTATTGATTATTGCTTGGCAAAGATAACTATTTTTGACGAGATTAGCAAGTTTTTTCAAATTTAATTTTATTATAAGTTTTTATAGAGAAAAAGCACTTTTTTAACAATGATGCGTTCGTGTAATGGTTTTAACACTTGTTATTTCGCAGAATATTCAAACTATACATCAGGTTGAGATTCTGCTTTATGCAAAAATGAATAATCAATGCATATGTGTTTGTTAAAAAATATACATTATGAATATATTGTTGTAAATATAATAAAATCATTTAGTTACAATATGTGTTCTGTATAAATCGGAGGTCTAATACCATTTTGTTTTGTATATTGCGCTGTATAATGCGAATTTGATATAATGCAATAATGCGTGTCTATATTGATTATTAATAGTTTGTATGTTTAATTCGGTATTTTAATTACATGCATGTCAAGTCGCTTTTGGGCCTCCTTTCGCCAAGTTGCGTATACATATCGTGTTTTTAGGATATGCATATTGTAGATGACATTGTTTTTGCTGTTATTTGCAATTGTTAAAACCTTCAGAAACGGGGCTATTTTCGACGTTCTCCTGCCCGATGGGGATTTGCTGCTCCAGACAATAAAACGCGTGCCTGTGCGTTATAATAGAAAACAAACTCAAACGATATGAAAAAGAACTTGACAGATTTTCGGGTAGAAGAAAATCTTTCGCTTACTGATCGACTGTTCTTACTAAAGCTTACCCCAGCAGACGGATCTCCCATTCAGGAGACTCGGCCTGGCCAGTTTGTTGAGGTACGTATAGATCGTGAACCGAAAGTGTTCCTGCGTCGCCCTATCTCTATTCATCGAGTATTGAAGACAAAGAATCAGCTATGGCTTCTTGTACAAAAAGCAGGTAATGGAACAAATGCTTTGGCCAAACTGAAGACTGGAGATCTTCTAAATATAGTCTATCCTCTTGGTAATGGTTTTACATTAAATGGCAAACATGTATTACTGGTAGGTGGAGGAGTTGGTATTGCACCGTTATTAGAAACGGGAGCTGTACTCAGGGATTCTGGCGCGCGCGTTACTTATTTGTTAGGTGCTCGCAGCGCAAAGGATCTCGTCGAATTGGACTTGTACAAACAGATCGGTGAAGTGCTCGTGACTACAGAAGATGGTACAATGATCGACGGATTGGATTGCCAGAAAGGATTCGTAACTAACCATAGCCGATTGGTGTCGGGTGCGTATGATGCAATTCGTGTTTGTGGTCCTGGTCCGATGATGAAGGCGTTGGCCAAGACCATTGCCAATTGGAAGGAAATGGAGCAGTCTCATTACTGCGAAGTAAGCCTTGAGAATAAGATGGCTTGTGGATTGGGTGTGTGTCTTTGTTGTGTAGAAGACACAAAGGAAGGTCACAAGTGTGTATGTAGTGATGGACCGGTATTTGATGTTAAAGATTTAAAGTGGTAAAGATATGGCAGATTTAAAAACAAGCATAGCAGGACTTGAGTTCAAGAATCCAGTCCTGACAGCCAGTGGTACATTTGGTTATGGCGTTGAATTTGCCGACTTCATTGACTTGAATCGTCTGGGTGGATTTATCGTTAAAGGAACCACTTTGGCCCCACGCCAAGGTAATGCTTACCCTCGTCTTGCTGAGACTCCAAGCGGTATGATCAATGCGGTAGGCTTGCAGAATAAAGGTGTTCAGTATTTTATTGATAACATCTATCCACAACTCAAGGATTACGATACAAACGTGATTGTAAACCTCTCGGGCTCGTGTGTCGAAGACTATGTGACCGGAGCAGAAATGCTTAACCAGCTTGAGAAGATACCATGCATTGAACTTAATATTTCTTGTCCGAATGTTAAGGCAGGAGGCATGGGGTTTGGCACCCAGCCACAATTGGCAGAAGAGGTGGTAAGTAAAGTAAGAGCAGTGTACAATAAGCCACTAATCGTTAAACTTACTCCAAATGTCACAAGTATTGCAGATATTGCACGAGCTGTAGAAGCCGCTGGTGCCGACTCTGTCAGTTTGATCAACACAGTTCTGGCCATGGCCGTTGATGCAGAGCGTCAGCGTCCAATCCTGAGTACCATCACAGGAGGCATGAGTGGTGCTGCCGTCAAGCCGATTGCATTGCGTTGCGTTTGGCAGGTATATAATGCCGTACAGATTCCGATTGTAGGACTTGGTGGCATTATGAACGCAACTGATGCCATCGAGATGATGCTGTGTGGTGCACGTGCCATAGAGGTGGGGACTGCAAATTTTGTAGACCCATCTGTAACCATGCAGATAATCGATGGAATTGATGCCTATTTGGAGCGTCATGGTTGCAAAAATGTGTCAGAAATCGTCGGAGCGCTTAAAATTTGACGTTTTTTAGATCGTTTTGTTCGCTTTTTTAAATTATAATATGTATATTTGCGCCGGTTTAGGACAATAGACCGCTATAATATAATAATCCGCTTCAAGAACTAGATCAATTTCTATGGCAAAGATACAAGGAATGGGCATCGCCCTGATTACTCCTTTCAAGGCCGACATGTCGGTCGATTACGATGCACTAAAGCGTTTGGTAGAATTTCAAGTAACATCGGGCGCCGATTTTCTGGCTGTTCTTTGTACAACAGCAGAGACTCCAACATTGACACTTGAGGAGCGAGCAGAAGTTCGCCGAGTCGTCACAGACGTTGTCCGTGGACGTATTCCGATTGTACTGGGTTGTGGTGGCAACAATACTGCTGCTATCGTCAACGAACTAAAAACGGGTGATTGGCGTGGTGTTGATGCTGTCCTGAGCGTTGTTCCTTATTACAATAAACCTTCGCAAGAAGGACTCTACCAGCATTTCAAGGCTATTGCCGCAGCATCCCCGATTCCGGTTATTCTTTACAACGTACCAGGACGAGTAGGTGTGAACATGACTGCCGAAACAACTTTGCGCTTGGCCAACGATTGTGAGAACATTATTGCAATCAAGGAGGCATCTGGCAATTTTGATCAGATTGATGATATTATCAAAAATAAACCGGCTCGATTCAATGTTCTTTCGGGCGATGATGGCATAACCTTCCCTCTCATTACCTTAGGAGCAACGGGTGTAATTTCGGTTATTGGAAATGCACTTCCTAAGGAGTTCAGCCGTATGGTCCGATTGGCGCTTGAGGGGGACTACGATAATGCACGCGAGATTCATCATCGTTTCAAGGAGCTTTACAGCCTATTGTTTGTTGATGGTAACCCTGCTGGTGTCAAAGCCATGTTGAGTTCGATGGGTTACTGTGAGAATGTGCTTCGTTTGCCTTTGGTCCCAACCAGAATCACTACATTCGAAAAGATTCAGAGCATCCTCCAGCAACTTCGTTAATCCAACCCATAGCGGGCTCGTTTGAAATATGAACGGATCCCTCTTCAAAAATATATTCATTGTGCTTTCAATGGCTCTATTTGTGTCATTGGAGGCACAATCGGTCTTCACTCATGGAATATATCCCCAAGTAAAGACGTTGCAGGTAATAGCGAATGATGACTTTCAGCGATTGCCTGTCATTGATTTAACCGGCAATACAACATTACAAGTTTCGTTCGATTGGTTAGCAGACGAACAACCTTGGATTGACTACACTCTTGTGCACTGTAATGCAAAGTGGGAGCGGGATGACTTGGACGAAATGGACTATCTAAATTATAGTTATTTACCAGTTCATTGTGAAGAGGTTCGTCCTTCATTCAATACTTTCATGCAGTATTATCATTTCGAAGTCAAATTTCCAACCGAAGAAATCCGTCCGGCTATTTCTGGCAATTACGCTATGATCTTCCATCTGCAGGACCACCCAGATAGTATTGTGGCGGTAGCTTGTTTCATGGTAAGTGAGCAAATTGCTTTCGTATCCGGGACATCTTCGGGAAACACTGATATAGGTTTCCAATCCCAACACCAGCAGGTCACTATGGAGATTGCTTGGAGCGAGAACAAATTGCCTTATTTAAATCCTGCCGACGACTTGCATGTACTTGTACGACAGAACGGGCGTCGCGACAATCAGCGATGGATTGAGCAACCATCGCGAATGTCCAAGAGTAAGGCAATATATGAACACCAAAAAGAATTGATATTTGAGGCAGGTAACCATTGGAGGCGTTTCGAGTTTACCGACGAACGTTATCCTGGTCTTGGTGTCGATCGAGTGCGTTATCACTCACCGATTTATTTTGCCTATCTGCGACCTGATAGAGCACGCAATCTAGATAATTATCGCTACGATCAAGATCAGCACGGTCGATTTAAAGTCCATGCGTTGCACGTCGATGATATGGATACCGAAGCAGAATATTTTATGGCGATGTTTGAGTTGGATGCTCCAGCACGTCTTGACAAAGAGGGTATCTATTTATTTGGAGAATTCACATGTCAGTCGCTTGATGAATCGACTCGTATGGAGTACGATTGGGAAAAAGGCCGTTACTATAAGGAGGTTTTGCTCAAGGAGGGTGCCTATAATTATCAATACCTAGTACCCACACCCAACGGTTCTCTATCCACATCTTTCGTCGAAGGAAATCATTTTGAAACACCTAACGAATATCAAGTATTTGTCTATTACCGTCCGTTCGGAAGTCGTAGCGATCGACTACTTGGAACTGCAACAATAAAATGAAGCAACAGACATCTATACATCAGACCACCCATCTGTCACCACAGCAGATTTTGGTCGCCAAAATGGTCGAAGCTACAGATGAGGAACTCGACAAAATCATTTTGGCAGAAACTGAAAAAAATGTCGCTCTCGATCTCACTGATGGAGAGCCACTTTCCGATGCAGATGGAGACGTAGATCCTGTTAGTGACACTTATACTGAAGGGATCGAGGAGGGGGAGGTTTCTGATACAGATCCATTGACAGACTCGCCGTTCTGCGTATATGAAGACGATGAACCAACCCCTTCAAGTGAGGCATCAGATAGCAATCCGTATGCTCGGGTAGTCAACTCGCGAAATGACCAGAACTATCGAGATGAACTATTGTTGCAGATCGATGAACTTGAACTTTCGGAAGAAGATGATTATCTGGCTAGATATATAATTGAAAGTTTGGACGATAATGGATATCTTAGCCGTGCGATTCCTGATTTAGTAGATGATCTCGCGTTCAATCAAATGCATGAGACAACCGAAGAGGAAGTGGAGCGAGTTCTTTTGGATATAGTCCAAACATTGGATCCTTCGGGTATTGGTGCTCGCGATGTCAGGGAATGTCTGTTACTGCAGCTTCAAGAACTCAAAGCTTCGCCTGCTACTCGACATGCTTTCGAGATCATAGACAAATATTTTACAGATTTTTCGGCACATCACTACGAACGGATTTGCCAACGCATGGGCATCACTTCACGACAGATTATCGAAGCGACTCGTGTCATTACACATTTGTCTCCTTATCCAGGTGGAACCAGTTCAAGTAGCGATCAATCAGAAGTTCGTGCATCGCACGTCAAACCTGATTTTAGTATCCATAACGTCGAAGGTGAACTGGAAGTACGATTATGCAAGACTCGTGCTCACGGAGTACGAATCAGTCAGGACTATCTGGAGATGTTGGAATCAATACAAAAATCAGGGAGCAAGAGCGAGGACAGTCGTAAGGGGATGGCCATGATTCGCGAAAGTATTGAATCTGGCAAAGAATTTATTGAGGCGCTTGATTTGCGCCGTAACACACTCAAAACAGTCATCAGCGTGATTGCTTTGATGCAGAAAGAGTATTTCTTGGGTGGAGGCAATCCTTCTGATCTTCGTCCGATGGTACTCAAAGATGTGGCAGATCGAGTAGGCTACGACATCTCAACCATATCACGAGTCGGCAATAGCAAGTTCATTGAAACGGATTTTGGAATAATACCAGTCAAGGATCTTTTTACGTCAGCGATCCAGACCGGCGAAGGTGAATCCATTTCGAATACTGCTCTTCAGGAGGCCTTACGTGATCTTATCGAATCCGAAGATAAGCGCAATCCACTCAGCGATGATGCTTTGTCCGAACAACTGAAACAGAGTGGATTTATCGTGGCACGTCGTACTGTAGCCAAATATCGTGAATTATTAAAATATCCAACTGCAAGATTACGCCGAAAAGTATGAAACAACACATCGTACAAACTATATCCAATTTCTTTCATCCTTTGCTTAGCCTGACTTGGGCCATGGTATTGTTGGTCCTCTTCAGTCCATTACAGATGTTGCCAATTGACATCCGGTTACTAATGGTGGGTGAAGTCTTTTTCTATAGTTTTCTTTTGCCGTCTCTCATTATTATATTAATGGCCAAAGTCGGTATTGTCAAGAATGGTATTGCTTTGCGTGATCGAAAAGATCGAGTTTTACCACTCAGCGTTTATATGATCCTTTGCTTTGTCCAAGCTTATATACTTAGCAGACAAGGATTGCCTTCCTGGGCTCTTAATCTTTTTTGGGGTGGTGCGGCACTATCCGTTATCTTTGTTATAGTCACGTTCTGGTGGAAGATCAGTGGACATGCTGCTGGCAATACCTCTTTGGCCGTTGGTGCAATGATTTTGTACTTTTATTTTCCTGCAATTATTCCGTTTTTTATACCAATTCTACTGATTGTCATAGCAGGAGGTGTCTCGTCGATCCGACTATATCTCGGAAGGCATACATCTGCCCAAATAGCCATCGGCTCTTTGGCTGGAGCACTCTGTATGGTAGGGGCATATCTCCTGTTGTAATAGTCATAATTGTCTCATCATACATTTTGCATTCTCCATTTTAGAATGATCGTTTAACATTTTACATTATATATTTTTATGAATCCAGTTGTATCTATCATCATGGGCAGTACAAGTGATCTGCCAGTTATGAAGAAAGCAGCAGATCTGCTTAACGAGTTTAAGATTCCGTTCGAGATGCATGCACTTTCGGCTCATCGTACACCTAAGGAAGTTGAGGAATTTTCAACACAAGCTGCTGGTCGTGGCATCAAGGTTATCATTGCTGGCGCAGGTATGGCTGCTCATTTAGCAGGTGTCGTTGCCGCTCAAACTCCAGTGCCAGTCATCGGTGTTCCCCTTACAGGTAGCCTTGAAGGACTTGACGCCATGTTGGCAATGATTCAGATGCCTCCAGGAATTCCTGTTGCTACGGTTGCTCTGAATGGAGCCATGAATGCAGGCATCCTTGCTGTCCAGATACTTTCTGTAGGTGATCCGGAACTTGCGTCTCGTTTCGAAGAGTACAAGAAGAACTTGGCCCAAAAGATTGTCAAAGCTAATGCAGAACTTGCAGAACTCAAGTACGACTACAAGACAAATTAAGAACGCAATGTATATTAGAAGGAAATCGAGTGTTTGCCATGTTGCTGGGGTAAAGATTGGAGGTGAAAATCCAATAGTTATTCAGAGCATGACAAATACCAATACAAACGATATTGAGGGCAGCATAGCTCAAATTGAGCGAATCGTTGAAGCAGGCGCTGACCTCGTTCGTTTGACTGCTCAAGGAACCCGCGAGGCCATGAGTCTCAAGGAAATCGAAGCTGGCATTCATCGAGATGGTTGCCAAGTACCTTTGGTTGCCGATATTCATTTCAATGCCAATGTGGCTGATGTTGCAGCTAGTATTGTCGAAAAGGTTCGCATCAATCCCGGCAACTATGTCGATCCTGGGCGTACTTTCAAGAAGTTGGAATATACAGATGCTGAATATGCAGACGAAATTCAAAAGATTCGCACGCGACTTGTTCCATTCCTGAATATCTGCAAAGAGCATCATACCGCTGTGCGAATTGGTGTCAATCACGGTAGTTTGAGCGATCGCATTATGTCTCGTTACGGGGATACTCCAGCAGGCATGGTCGAGTCTTGCATGGAGTTCTTGCGTATCTGTCGCGACGAACAGTTCAATGATGTTGTTATTAGCATCAAGGCTTCAAACTGTGTTGTCATGGTGACAACGATGCGACTGCTTGTCCAAAAGATGGAGGAGGAGGGCATGGCTTTCCCATTACACTTAGGTGTTACCGAAGCAGGAGAAGGGGAAGATGGTCGAATCAAGAGTGCAGTGGGTATTGGTGCCTTGTTGTGTGAAGGCATCGGAGACACAATTCGTGTATCATTGTCTGAAGCACCGGAACGGGAGATTCCGGTGGCTCGCAAGTTAGTCAGCATGATCGAGGAGTGTGCAGTGATACGCGACCAATGCCGTGCCACAGTGGCCAACGATACCATCACACTCAACCTCTCCGAGGCATCGATCGAAGATCTTCAACTTAAGGCATCTATGGCTGTTGGTGCATTGTTGATCGATGGAGTTGCGCACAATCTTATTATTAATAATGAGGGATTCACCCCAGATCAGTTACAAGAATTAGCAGATAGCATTCTACAAGCTGCTCGTGTAAAGTTTACTCGAACTGAGTATATTTCGTGTCCAGGTTGTGGACGTACGCTCTATGATCTCGAGACAACAATTGCAAGAATCAAGTCTGCTATCAAAGAGGCATCTAAGACTGATGCACGTTTGTCAACACTCAAAATAGGAATAATGGGATGCATCGTCAATGGTCCAGGAGAAATGGCCGATGCAGACTATGGCTACGTAGGAGCGGGACCAGGCAGGGTTTCTCTATATAAGAGCAAGCAATGTATCGAAAAGAATATCCCGTCCGAAGAGGCCGTTGATCGTCTAATTCAGTTCATCAAAGAAGATAAAAAATAATTTTCTTATAAATTCTTAAAATATGTGCTTGTAGTTTTGATACTATAGGCACATTTTTTAATCTCTACTTGTCAATATCGTGTAATTTGTGCGCAAAATACGCAGTATTGAAAAATATTATTTCATTATTATTGGAAGTGTAGAATTTACGCTGTATCTTTGCATCAGAAAAATAAAGAGCCTAATAAGCTTTATAACCCAAATGTAAATGGTTGTTTATTACTACTGCCCAAATGTATAAAGTGATATTTATAGAACGAGTGTTTATTTGTAACTACTCAGCCCCCCCAGTTTAAGCTAGGGGTTACGTCGAAATAGAAACATTGATTTCTGCTCACTGACTTACGACAGCGAGAATAGCATCGAATTTTGAATTGTTGTTTTTCTTGGCAGTTTCTGCAATAGAATG
>JAZRXX010000083.1:0-15276 GCA_045600485.1 Bacteroidales bacterium | reverse complement strand
ATGAAAAACACTCAGGGGGTGCCTTAGCGGCAGGGGGCAGACAGCCCCCGAGAGCGCAATTCTACCGTTTTATTGCTTCTTTTCACTTGGTTTGCGGCTGCAAACATAGTAACTTTTGAGTTGAAATCTAATCGTTCGATTCGAGTTCAAAAACTTTTGAGTAGGAATCTAATCGTTCGATTCGAGCTCAAAAACTTTTGACCTGCACGTTTAGACATCCATTGTGGCCAAATGAACGCGAAATTGCCTTGTTCAATAAACCTACAAGGAATTTAGAGGAATTACAAGAAGAACAATGGTTAGGAATTCCCCTTAATTCTCCTAAATTTCCTGTAGAATGTCTGTGACGCTAAATAATCTGTTATTTGACCACGGAAAGCACAGAAATCACAGAAAAAAAAGAGAATTCTAATGCTTGAGCCATGTCATCTAAATTATCCGCGTTCAACCGTACGGGTCGAAAAAAAAGTCCGAGCCCCTCGTTATGAAAGGCCCGGAATTTGAACTATATATCCTTAACAGATTACTTACGGTAATTAGCCAGATCAGCTGGCTGTGCATCAGCAACGAAGTCGCTGTGCTTCTCAACCTCAGCAGCAGCAAAGCGAACATACACCTTAGCACTGTTATCGAAGAGGTCTGGACGCTTGGTAGCATCACCGAGAATCAGGATAGACATGATGGTATCAGCAGCCATCTCATAGAGGTGACGTGAGCAGAAGTCCTTGAATTCGTCATCCTTGAGCTCATTTACCTTCTCAACAGCAGCATTGTACTTCTCAGCCATCTTCTCAACACGAGCCTTGAGAGCAGCATACTCTGGAGCAATCTCGGTCTCAGCAAACATATCTGCGATAACCTGACCATAGAAGCCATTGGTTACATAGCGGATAGCAGCAACGGTCTGAAGCTGGGTAGTACCCTCGTAGATAGAGGTGATACGAGCATCACGATAGAGACGCTGGCAAGCATACTCGAGCATGAAGCCAGAACCACCATGAATCTGGATACAGTCGTAAGTGTTCTGGTTAGCATACTCTGAGTTCATGCCCTTTGAGAGTGGGGTGAACGAGTCAGCGAGCTTGCTGTACTTCTTGAGCTCTGCCTTCTCCTCTGGAGTAAGCTTGCGCTCACGCTCGATATCCTCCAAGCACTTGTAGATATCCACATAACGTGCAGTCATATAAAGGAGTGAACGACCTGCGTCCAACTTAGCCTTCATGATAGCAAGCATGTCATATACAGCAGGGAAGTTGATGATAGCATTGCCGAACTGCTTACGATCCTTAGCGTATGCCAAGCCCTCCTCGTAGGCAGCAGCCGAGAGACCTACAGACTGAGCTGCAATACCCAGACGAGCGCCATTCATCAAAGCCATAACGTACTTGATCAAGCCCAACTTACGTGAACCACAGAGCTCAGCCTTAGCATTCTTGTAAACGAGCTCACAGGTTGGTGAACCATGAATACCGAGCTTGTTCTCGATACGACGTACGTTAACACCACCCTGGTTCTTGTCATAGATGAACATAGAAAGGCCACGGCCATCCTTAGTACCCTCCTCTGAACGAGCAAGTACCAAGTGGATATCAGAGTCACCATTGGTGATGAAACGCTTACAGCCATTGAGCAACCAGCAGCCCTCCTCCTCAGAGTAGGTAGCCTTGAGCATTACGCTCTGAAGGTCAGAACCAGCATCAGGCTCGGTGAGGTCCATGGACATGGTCTCACCTGCGCATACGCGTGGTACATATTTCTTACGCTGCTCCTCGTCGCCGAACTCATAGAGAGTCTCGATACAATCCTGGAGAGACCAGATGTTCTCGAAACCTGCATCAGCAGTAGCAATCATCTCGTTGATGATGGTGTAAGCTGTGCAAGGGAAGTTAAGACCGTTGTAGCGACGTGGCATAGTCACACCACAAAGACCAGCCTTGACAGTAGCATCGAGATTCTCGTAGGTCTTGCTTGCATAACGCACGCGGCCATTCTCACAGTGAGGGCCTTCTGCATCGACATCCTCTGCATTAGGAGCAATGATGTTAGCGCAGATATCGCCAGTGAGTTCACATACCTTGTCGTATGAATCCATAGCATCCTCATAGTTCTGAGGAGCATAATCGTAAGCATCCTTATCAGCAAAGTCACGCTCCTTGAGCTCGACGATGCGCTTCATGAGTGGATTATTCTCAAGCTGGAACTTAAGTTCCGGATGAACGGTATAGAAATTTGCCATAATTTTCCAGACCCTCTCCGCCCTTCGGGCACCTCCCCCTTTATGGGGAGGATTGGTTACTAAGCGGAGTTCCGGGCAATTTTAAAAGTTAATATTTAGAATTCTCCCCAAAATTATTTTACCTCAATAAAGTAACTTTTTCTCCCTCCCCATTAGGGGGAGGGCTGGGGAGAGGGTCCTTACTTACTATTCTTCTTGTAATACTTAATCATCTTAGGAACAACCTCCTCTACAGTACCGTTGATGACATAGTCAGCGATGGTGTTGATAGGAGCATTTGGATCGTTGTTGATAGAGATGATAATGCCAGAATCCTGCATACCAGCGATGTGCTGGATGGCGCCACTGACACCACAAGCGATGATCAATTTAGGACGAACGGTAACACCGGTCTGGCCAATCTGACGATCGTGATCAGCGAAACCTGCATCGACAGCAGCACGCGAAGCACCTACCTCAGCATGGAGCTCCTTAGCAAGCTCGAAGAGCATGTTGAAGTTCTCGCGTGAACCAACACCGAAACCACCATCGATAACGATTGGAGCGCCCTTCAGGTTATGCTTAGCAGCCTCAACGTGACGATCGATAACCTTCACTACATACTCAGCTTCTGGGACATACTTAGCAACATCATGCTTAACAACCTCGCCCTTGTAGTTCTCGTCGAGAACCTCCATCTTCATCACACCCTCACGGACGGTAGCCATCTGTGGACGGTGCTCTGGGTTAACGATGGTAGCCACGATGTTACCACCGAAAGCAGGACGGATCTGCATCAACTTGTTGTCAAAGTGCTTAACGATAGGCTTCTTGTTCTCGTCGAAACCACAGTTCATGTCGAACTCGTCGATCTCAAGCTGGGTACAGTCAGCGGTCAAACCACTGAAGAGAGCCGAAGAAACACGAGGACCGAGGTCACGGCCGATAACGGTAGCACCCATGAGGCAGATCTGAGGATCCTCCTCCTTGAAGAGGTTCACCAGAATTGCGGTGTGAGGATTAGAGGTATAAGGGAAGAGACCTGGAGCATCGAATACATGCACCTTGTCAACACCAAACTTCATTACCTGCTTCTCAACGCCATCGAGACCTGCACCAGCGCAGATACACTCAAGTTGAACGCCAAGAGTATTGGCCAACTTACGGCCTTTGGTCAAAAGCTCAAGAGAGACATCCTTGACGGTTGTACCCTCGATTTCGCAATATACAAATACTGAATTCATAATAATTCAAGTTATAAGTTATGAGTTATAAGTTATTGTCAAGTTGAGGACCTAACTAATAACTACCAACTTTGGCATTAGCCAATAATCTTTTCGTTCAACAATTCAACCATCAGGTTCTCGATCTCTGCATCGCTACCAGTCATGGTGCGGCTTTCCTTTGCCTTGAAGACGATATTGACAACAGTCTTCACATTGGTAGGAGAACCTGCCTTACCGACCTGCTTCAAATCTGCATTGATATCGGCAGCACCCCACTGAGTGATGTTCAGATAGTCCTTAGCAGGAGCAGCTGCATCTGCTGGACGCTCTGCAGGAACAGTTGCGTTCTTATACTTCATGACACGCTTAGCATTGCGTGGACGGCAAGGTGCAGCAGAACCGTTGACTGTTACTACCAATGGAAGTGGAGCCTCAACAGTCTCAACGCCGCCATCGATGTGGCGCTTGATAACAACCTTGCGGGCCTTCTCGTCAAGTGAGAGAATTTCCTCTGCATAGGTAACCTGGGTCAAGCCGAGCTTCTCAGCGATCTGAGGACCTACCTGAGCAGTATCACCATCGATAGCCTGACGACCACCGAGAATAATATCAAAATTACCGATCTTCTTGATAGCCTGGCTAAGAGTATAGCTGGTTGCAAGAGTATCAGCACCACCGAGGCAGCGATCAGTTACAACATAACCAGCATCAGCGCCACGGAAAAGAGATTCACGAATAACTTCAGCTGACTTAGGAAGACCCATAGTAACAACTGAGATGGTAGAACCAGGGAACTGATCCTTCAGACGAAGGGCCTGTTCCAATGCATTGAGGTCCTCAGGGTTGAAGACGGCAGGAAGGGCAGCACGATTAATAGTGCCTTCTGGAGTCATTGCATCTGGACCAACATTGCGTGTGTCAGGTACCTGCTTGGCAAGTACGATAATGTTCAATGCCATAATAGATTTTAAATATAAATAAGTTAGAATTTTCCAGGGCAAAGGTAACAATTATTTCCGAACTATCAAAAGAAAAAAAGCGAAAACAGAGAATTCCTCTCTATTTTCGCCATATTTTTATTCATTTAGCAACAATACGTTGCACATATTCTGGAAATGTGTGCATTTCAAAATACTATTTTTGGCTGCAATCTCCCAAACCATTGTTTTTGATAAGCCATTCGGCAATCTGAACAGCATTGAGAGCGGCACCCTTCTTGATCTGATCACCTACAAGCCAGAAAGTCAAGCCATTCTCATTGGCGAGATCCTTACGGACACGACCAACATAGACATCATCCTTGCCGGCAAGGAAGAGAGGCATTGGATAAACCTTGTTAGCAGGATCATCCATCAACTGAACGCCTTCACCCTGCTGAATAGCCTCCTTGAAAGCCTCAACACTGACTGGCTGCTCAGTTTCAACCCACACAGCCTCAGAGTGGCTACGAAGTGAAGGAACACGTACACACATAGCCGAGCAAGCTGCATCGGTATGCATAATCTTACGTGTCTCGTTGAACATCTTCATCTCCTCCTTTGTATATCCATTATCAGTAAAGACATCAATCTGAGGAATAACATTATAGGCCAACTGATAAGCAAACTTATCGACAGTTACAGGCTCATTGTTCAATACCTGACGGTACTGAGTCTCAAGCTCCTTCATGGCAACAGCACCTGCACCAGAAGCAGCCTGATAAGAGGCGATATGAATACGCTTGATATGGCTCAGTTTCTCAAGACACTGCAAAACGACTACCATCATGATAGTTGTACAGTTAGGATTGGCGATGATGCCACGTGGGCGATCAAGTGCATCAGCAGCATTACACTCAGGTACAACCAACGGAACATCCTTGTCCATACGGAAAGCACTTGAGTTGTCGATCATGACAGCGCCATATTTAGTAATGTCAGCAGCATACTCCTTGCTGGTACCACCACCAGCCGAGGTAAAGGCAATGTCAACACCCTTAAAATCCTCTGGGTTGTGTGTCAGCTCCTTGACAACAATATCTTTGCCACGGAAGTTATAGGTACTACCTGCAGAACGGCTAGAACCGAACAGCAGCAGTTCATCGATTGGGAAGTTACGCTCATCAAGTACACGGAGGAACTCCTGACCAACGGCACCGCTGGCGCCTACAATTGCTACTTTCATCTAAGTACGAATTAGGATTAATAAATGAATAAATTGGCGGCAAAGATAATGGAAATATTCGGATTATCTGTACATTATGGCATTAATATACAGTTTTTATTATCAAAAATATCCATTTTGAAATATCCTCCTTACAAACTATCTGGTTGCAGGGTCTGCCAATTGGTATTCCTGCGTAAGGGTTGGTTTGGCAAACGAATAGGAGACATTCTCAATCACAATCGATTTCGGAGTTATGTACGACAGGGCATGGGAATCTCTCTTATTTGCTATAAATTCCTCCTTCGAAGCTGCCGTAACGTGCATAAAATCGGCTTTCGAAGGCACAGGGATATTATTGGTGCGCACTATTTCCTCCTTACCTGTAGCAATATCCAGACGGACCAGATAGCGCTTACCATTCTTAGGAGCCTTCACAATATAGGCATGATCCAGCCCGGCCTTCTTTGCCTCCTTGATCAGGCACGAACGCATCTTGTTGCTGGCAACGGATTTATTGAAAGTAACTCGAATCACACCCGGTGCTGCAGCCGAATAGGCCTGTCCGATTTGGAGCAGTTCATTGCCGGTTGACTTCTCTGCACCCAACGAGGGGCGTCGTCCACAGAGCAGGTTCTTCAGGATACCATTTTCCACTATCTTGAGTTCCTTGTCAGGAGCTGTTCCATCGGCATCTATCGTATAATTGGCAATCAGTTTCACGCCATGATAACTTGGGATATCCGTCAGTTGAGTGATATTCATGTTGGTATCAACTACACGTTTGCCAAGCATCATGCTGTTCTGTCGGCTTCCGCTATACATGTTACGTTTTGCCACACCTATAGACATGACAAGATTGCCATGAATAGCCTCATTCACTGCCTCATCCTCCAGCATGATGGGACCTACGTAATACTCCTTCACCACAGGGGCCTGGCTTTTCTGGATCAGAAGATCGCAGAACTCCACAATTTCTTTCTTCATAGACTCCAGAGCAGGCAAATCTTCCACATTGCGAACCACAAGCGAATAGCTGTCGTTCAGTTCGCACCCATCAGCCGACTTAATCGTGGCCCTTACATCAATAAAGGTAACAATCAAAGGCACGCGGAGTTTGATTCCTTCTGAATTGAAGCGGTACAGATCAGAAAGGAGAGCGTAGGTTCTTACGGACGATGTGCCAATCTGAGGATACTGGCGGAAGATATCGGACAATTCCCGTGTCACTTGGGTCAGCAGTGCCGTATCCAATTCGGACGTGTGCACGCTGGGTGCAATATGCTCCACAGCAGGCATCTCCAGAAGTTCTGGGATATCACGGTCATCTTCGGGCAAAGGTTTTTTCTTCAGACGGTTAATCTTCTGACCGAGATGCGAAACGCATGTCTTATAGATTCCGTCGCTCTTTCTCCACAGCGACTTACGGATAGCGTCGTAATCCGGAGTCTGGCATATAAAATAGAAATCGCCTCTATGGCCCTCTTCCAGCTGGCTGGTCAGCATCTTGTCGCCCAGGCCCATGTGGGTCAGGGCCTCAACGATGGAGGGATTGTAATCCTGATGAGTCAGACAGCCCAAACTGGCCCCCACCCTACATACTGCCGAATGCATAATTCGGTAATCGGCCATATAGGGAAGCGTTGAGCCCTCAATCTGCAAGCTGTCCAAGCTACGTTTCATCTCATCCTGCATAGCCGAGAAAATGATATCCTGAACATCCTGTTGTGCCGAGGTAGTATAAGCCGGCAAAGGAAGCACCTCCGACAGGATTTTCTTTTCCGGGCTGCGCTGGGTTTCGATGGTTGCAACAAACACCGATGGAGAAGTAGCCGTAACAGGAATCCATCCCGACTCAGCGCCACAGTAACCGATGTAAACATGCGGCTGATCGGAAGCAGCCTTAATCTGCGAGAACATAGTAAGTGGAGTACCTATCAGATCTACACCTCTGACCAGTTCATCCTTCCGACCATCCACATAGATACGGTAAACCTCCAGAGGATTGACATTAAACGAATTGAACGAGAACATATTGGTTTGTCCTCCAGAGGCCGTGCGGAACAGGTATCCATACTCCTTACCCTGTTTTTTAGCTTCATCAACGAGCATCTGGCGCAATTCACCTTCCGTATAGGTTTTGGAAGATTCCAGTACCAGATTGGATTGACGGGCCACCGGATCGAATCCGTTGTTGGCTCTACCGTGACCATTGCTTCGTGGGAAGCCATCGGCCGGAATGCGTGAGCTAAGGAAGTCAACCAGAATACCCTCCTTTACGCAATCCACACGTTGAGCTCTCACGCCCTCATCATCGAAGGTATAAGAGCCATTGAGTGCAACATTGTTGTAATATCGGATGGTAGGATCGTCATACATAGCGAAGGTTAGCGGCAACACTTGCTGGCCCACACACTTCTTGAAGGTCTGTCCATCGATTTTCAGACGATGGCTCTCCAGACGATGGCCAAAGATTTCATGGAAAAAGACACCAGCTGCATCCGAGGTCAGGATAGCAGGGCCTGAAAACGGATCTGCCAGCGGAGCCTCTCTCAGAGCCAGCAAACGGTTCACAAAGTCTTTAGCCTGCGCAATCAGTTCCTCTTCGCTGGGCAGATCCTCCTCCTTGTAGCCAAAGTAATTGACATGAAGGGGACATTCCATACCATCGGGAGCCTTGATCGAGGCAGCAAGCGTCATGCTGATGCATCTTCTGTTATGCACCACAGCGGTTCCATCGGTATTTACCACATAGTTGCGCTGAGTCAGGAAATCACAGGAAGCCGTACCATAATCCAAGAGTCTGCACTCCTTGAATACCGAAGAGATTCGATTGAGTTTGTTTTTCCAAGCCAAGGTATCAATGAGCCACTCCGGCAGTTCATCCTCATAATACCGTTCAGCCGGAGACTCCGAAAAGTTGGCCGCCTGATCCTCTCTCCTGACATCCGTCTTCGATTTGGACAAAGCGTCCTGATACATACTGACCGCCGTATCATAGCGTTTCATGGATGCTGTCCAGATAGTCTTACGCATGGCATCCGTTGGCTGGATCTGTAAAGGGACACTGGCCAACGAACCTTGAGTTCCACCATTCTGGTTGTTATACATATAGTTATCCAGTTCCATATTGCCCAATCGAACGGTTGGGGTGAGGCTACTGGCATGCGAGGGGTTAACATTACAAACACCCATCTGGCTATAGAAGCTCAGTAGTTTTTCGTCCACCACGCGGTAACTCATGAAATAGGATGGTACCGGCTTGGACTTGAGTTGCTCCATATTGATGCGCAACTCCTCCTGAAGTATTTTCACCATTGGATCGGTTTCCAGTGTGTGAGCCCAAATGTTTCCCCAGCCTACAGTCATCAGGACAGACAGGCTGAAGGCTTTTTTCAAGATACAGACATTCATTTTTTTCAAACAGAATATTAATTACATCGAGTACGCCCAACAAATCATAACCCCTTCATGGACAGCGACAGTCTTCCTCGCTTGATGTCCACCTCTTTCACCCTCACAGTGACGTGCTGATGCAGCGAGACAACCGTGTTCGGGTCCTTCACAAAATGGTCGGCCAATTCGGAAACATGCACCAACCCCTTGGTATGTACTCCCACATCTACAAAGGCGCCAAAGTTGGTAATGTTGGTAACAATGCCAGGCAGCACCATACCCTCCACTACGTCCTCCAGTTCCTTTACATCTTTCGAGAAACTGAACTCCTCCAGTTGCTGGCGTGGATCACGTCCCGGCTTGGCCAATTCAGCCATAATATCGGTCAAGGTAGCCATTCCCAGAGCTCCCTCCCCGGTGCCTCCTGCCGAGAGATACTTCTGCAGGTCAATCTTGTCTCTCTGGCACTTGCCTTCATCGCCTATCAGGTCTGCCACCTTGACACCCAGGTCCTGTGCTATCTTTTCGACCACGCCATAGGACTCCGGGTGTACAGCACTGTTGTCCAATGGGTTCTTACCTCCACTCACACGAAGGAAACCCGCAGCCTGCTGGAAAGCCTTCGGTCCCATACGAGCCACCTTCTTCAACTCCTCACGCGAAGAGAATGCTCCATTTTCTGCACGATAGTTGACGATATTTTGAGCCAAAAGTGGACCCAAGCCAGAAATATAGGTCAAGAGGTGCTTGGAGGCAGTATTGACATTGACGCCCACTTTGTTCACACAACTCTGGACCGTCTGGTCGAGACTCTTCTTCAATTCCGTTTGGTTCACATCCTTCTGATACTGACCGACACCGATAGAATTCGGATCAATCTTGACCAATTCAGCCAAAGGATCCATCAAACGGCGGCCAATCGAGACAGCGCCACGCACCGTCACGTCCTCGTCGGGGAATTCATCGCGTGCCACTTTCGAGGCCGAATAGATCGAAGCGCCATCTTCGCTAACCACAAAGACAGGAACATCCAGATTCAAACCCTTGACAAACTCTTCAGTTTCGCGACTGGCTGTACCATTTCCAATCGAAATTGCTTCGATCTTGAACTTCTTTACCAGTTCTTCCATCTTATTCATTGCATCGATGAAAGCACTCTTAGGCGGATGTGGATAAATGACATCATGATGCAGCAGATTACCCTCAGCATCCAGACACACCACCTTACAACCGGTTCTGAATCCAGGATCCAAAGCCAACACTCGCGTTTGACCCAAAGGCGCAGACATCAGCAACTGTTCGAGATTCCTGACAAAGATACGGATAGCCTCCTGATCAGCTTTATCCTTCGAAAGTTGTGCATATTCTGTTTCGATCGATGGCTTCAACAAACGCTTAAAACCGTCGGCAACAGCATCGGCAACAAGCATTCCAGCCTCGCTTCCGTTACGGACATACTGACGATTCAGTCGTTCCATACAGATTGCATCATTACCCTCGATTCCAACACGCAGAAAACCTTCGGCCTCGCCACGACGCATGGCCAGCAATCGATGAGAAGCGCAACGTGACAACTTCTCCGAAAAATCGAAGTAGTCTCTGTACTTCTGTGCCTCTGCCTCCTTCCCCTTGACGAGTTTACTGGAGATGACAGCATCGTAATCAAAATTGCGTCTGACGGTGTTGCGAGACTGCTCGTTCTCAGCAACCACTTCGGCAATAATATCCTGAGCTCCGGCTATTGCCTCCTCCTTACTGCCTATGCCCTTTTCTTTATTGATGTAGTGGCCAACCTGTACCCCTACTGGCATATTGGAACGGGGCATGCTCGCCTGAGCCAAAAGAAACTCTGCCAAAGGTTCCAACCCTTTCTCCTTGGCAATCATAGCGCGGGTACGACGCTTTGGTCGATAGGGCAGATAAATATCCTCCAGTTCAGTTGCATTCCACGTTGACTCAATGCGCAAACGTAGTTCATCTGTCAGTTTTCCTTGTTCTTCGATGGTCGAAAGAATAGTATCCTTGCGCTTTGCAACCTCTTCGAGTTTTTCCAGTTGGTTCGCAATATCAGCAATCTTCACCTCGTCCAAGCCTCCGGTTGCCTCTTTTCGGTAACGACTGATGAACGGAATAGTACAACCATCGCCCAACAGTGTGAGTACAGCTTCTACTTGTTTGACGGGAATACTCAGCGAATTGCTGATGATAGATTTGAAAATATCAATCATTGTCTGTAAGTTATGAAACAATAATAATCGGGGGCTTGTACCAAATCATTGGTTCAACGGCTTGTTGAGCTTAATCTGCAGCACAAAACCACCACGTGGTTGACACTGAATATGCATCGGGGATGCCCACTTCAAACCTGGATAGGTATTGACCTGATGTCCCTTGTCGGTATCAATGAACATAGTAGTACATTGGGCATCAAGATCCATATCCTCCAATGCTCCAAGCGAAATATCTTTCGGTTCATCGGTTCCATTGATACCAGCCACATACCAGTAGTCACCTTTACGGCGAGCCAGAACTGCGCTTTCGCCCGGGTAACCGGCAATATATCGAGTCTCATCCCATGCCGTAGGGAGTTCTGCAAAAAACAGTTTCACCACATCCCACTGATCCAAGAAACTCTCCGGACGATCGGCCAGATGCTGGATTCCGGATTCAAAGAGAACGGTCAAAGCCAACTCATGAGCCCAAGTCGTGATGTGCGGATGCTGACTATCGGTCCAAGCACAAGGAGTATAGTCCATCGACCCGACAACATTGCGGGTAAAAGGCAGCATGGCATTGTGACTGGCGGCACGCTTGGTAAAAGTAGGCACATTGTTATACCATTCTGCACCATAAACGCCCTCGGTACTAATCAAGTTCGGATAGGTTCGCTGTAGGCCTCGTGGCAGAGGCGCGCCATGGAAGTTGACCAACAGATGATGCTTGGCAGCAGATTCAAGCAGATCGACCATATAACGCATATTGAGGTTATTATCGCCCGAAAAGAAATCAATCTTCACACCTTTCACGCCAATCTTCTCGCACCAGGCAAATTCACGCTCTCTATCTTCAGGTTTATTCAATCGGAACTTAGGGCCCGGAGCCCCATTGACCCAACCGACACTCGAGTTATACCAGATCATTGGCTTCACTCCATGCTCGTTGGCATAACGAACTGCGGCTTCGACCATTGGCATCTTCTCTCCAGCATACTCCATATCTGGAGCCTCATCCCATTCCGCATCGATCAACACATAGGGCAACTTCAGCTCGACTGCCATATCGGTATATTTCTGGATGATATTGTAATCCTTCGAACCATGATTATATGCCCAATAAACCCAGGATGCCACACCTGGCTCAATCCACGAAGTATCAGAAAGACGATTCGGCTGAGAATTATCATTAACGAGCGTTGAGGCGACCAAATCCGACAACGTGCCGAGTATCAAAGTACGGTCACCCTGTACACCCTCACCATCGGTACGGATATTGAAAACGCCTAGTTGCGCCGTTGCAAAGAAACTGGAGGCAGCACTTACACTATCGATATTCGATTCAACGAGCAGACCAAACAGACCGTCTCTGTATTCAAAAAGGGCAGGGTAGCCGAAATGTTCATCGGGTTTGGTGCTACGGTTCTTGGGAAAGAAACCTTCGTAGCTATCGCTCCAGGACATGAGCCAATTATTGGTTGCCGAAGAGAAATCGACCTGATCATCAGGCAAGCCTCCAGCATTCTTCTGACTCGACGTACTCCAAGTCACGCCATCGTTATAGGCACGGATGCGCAACAACGATCCATCGGACAAAGAATAAATCGCCTGATTGTAAGCATTAGAACAATGGAGACTTTTGCCAACCAACATCTGATAATCGACCTCGTGCATTGACTGCACACGAGGCTTGGAGGATTTCGCACGAACAGGCATCTTCATAACATCCTGCCACTGACCATTCTGCTGATAAGAAACCGTGAATATGTTTTTGTTACAGTAAACACGCACTTTACCATTCGGCGAGGTCTGCGCCTGCAATGCGTAGGTGGAAATTGTGATTCCCAAAAAGAAAATAAGAAGTTTTTTCATAGCTGTCATGTTTTTTCGGTAATAAGCAAGGAAAGAATAATGCCCAAGAATGGACTCTTGGGCATTATCAATATCGCAATTCCGCCTTAGAACTTACGGAAGCCCATCAACTGACGCATCTCTTCAACATTTTGGCGAACGATAGCACGTGCCTTCTCAGCGCCTTGCTCACGAACCTTGTTGAGATAATCAGCATCGGCATAGATTTCGTTGTAGCGCTCGCGAATGGGTCGGGTTACCTTAAGGACATCCTCGGCAATCTGCATCTTCAAATCGCCATAGCGAATGGAACAGTCATTCCAAGCTGCAAGGAACTGGTCGTAAACCTCCTGAGTGCTAACCAACTTGAGGAAATAGAACAAATTCTTGATGGGCTCGTTCATCTCCGAATTAGGCTCGGTTGGAGTCATATCGGTAACAGCCTTCTTGAACTTCTTGATAACAACAGCATCGTCATCATTGATGTAGATACAGTTACCCTCACTCTTGCCCATCTTGCCGGAACCATCGAGTCCTGGAATCTTGATTGGCTCACCCTTGGCCTCATAAGGCTTAGGCTCAATCATGAAATTACACTTGTAGAAGTGATTGAAACGCTGTGCAAAATTGCGTGCCATTTCAAGGTGCTGAAGCTGATCTTTGCCGACTGGCACAAAGTTAGCCTTGTGCTGAAGGATATCTGCTGCCATAAGAACCGGATAGGTCAACAGTCCGGCGTTCACATTGTTAGGCTGCTTACGGGCCTTGTCCTTGAAGCTGACTGTCTTTTCCAATTCGCCGAGATAAGCATGCATATTGAGGAGCGTATAGAATTCACATGTCTCAGGCACATCACTCTGCACATAGACAATACATTTATCTGGATCCATGCCTGCTGCAAGATACTCAGCAAGAATGCTTCGTACATTAGGATTCAAGACCGATGGATCGGGCTGTGTTGTCAACGAATGATAGTCGGCAATAAAATAACGGCAATCGTAATCGTTCTGCATATCAACAAAGTTACGCAGAGCACCATAGTAGTTGCCCAAATGGAGATGTCCAGTTGAACGGATACCGCTCAGGACGACAGGTTTCTTTTCCATATTTCGTTATGTTGTTATCTAAAATCGGGCGCAAAGTTAATGTTTTTTGTACAACTTTCCAAATTTTGACAGAAAATAAATACAAAAAGAAAGAAAAACTCCCCTTCACCAGAGTGAAAGGGAGCAAATATCTTGAAAACAAAAGAGAGACGAATTTATTAGCGAATCTCGCGACCATCGACTGTATAAGCGCGACCGTACTTCATTACGTAGAAATCGGAAGGACGTGTAGCAACTGGAGCAGTGCGGCTTGCCTGAAGCGCAGCATCAACACTCTGGATATTCTCAAGAACAGAAGCCCACATATAAGCTTGAGAATCGCTATAGTTGAAAACTGCGACAGAATCAGAACCAAGAGTTACGGTCTGAAGATCCATCCAGCACTGATTTTCCTTATTGAACTGCTTGATGCCAGTTTTCTGATCAGCGTTAGCGACGAACTTGATCTGAGCACCTTCAATTGCAGTAAATTGTGCATAGTAATAAAGGTTACCCTTAGCATCAATATTTGGGATCATATTAGTATTAGAGAATGCTTTGTTGTCGAGGCCAACAAAAGCAGGCTCCATACCTTCTGGTGCATATACGCATACAGTATAACTATGACTAACTGGCTTCATCTTTGAGATACCAGGATTTGCGTATGCAGCGAGAGTAACAACTGCTAAAGTAACGAAAGCAACAAAATTCTTCATAATAGTAATTATTAATTTGGGCATTTAACATTTGGTATGACAGGCTTGTGTTGTCCTGTCTTTCATTTGGACGCTGCAAAGGTAGAGACTTTTTGCAGAACCTCCAAGAGTTGTACTTATCTTTTTGCTTTTTTGTTCGTATTTTTACAATTTATTCAGAAGATTTATGTTGTTCAGCATAATAATTGACGATTTTAGCGCAACGATTGCCATTTGTTGCGCATTTTTATTGTTCAAAACAGGGTTTTTCACTGCAAAAATACAATAAGCGGAACCAAAGAACAAAAAAAACGTAACTACTCAGCCCCCCCAGTTTAAGCTAGGGGTTACGTCGAAATAGAAACATTGATTTCTGCTCACTGACTTACGACAGCGAGAATAGCATCGAATTTTGAATTGTTGTTTTTCTTGGCAGTTTCTGCAATAGAATGC
>JAZRXX010000082.1:0-23132 GCA_045600485.1 Bacteroidales bacterium | reverse complement strand
TGAAGCGTTGGGATGAGAACAGTGTCTTTGAGAAGTCGATGACCACACGTGAGGGTCATCCTTCTTTCGTGTTTTATGAGGGTCCACCGTCAGCTAACGGTATGCCAGGTATTCACCACGTGATGGCACGTTCGATTAAGGATATTTTCTGCCGCTTCAAGACCATGAAGGGTTATCAGGTGAAGCGTAAGGCTGGTTGGGATACCCACGGCCTGCCTGTAGAGCTCGGCGTGGAGAAGATGCTCGGCATTACCAAGGAGGATATCGGCAAGAAGATCTCGGTCGATGACTACAATGCCGCTTGCCGTAAGGAGGTCATGAGGTACACCAAGGAGTGGACTGACCTGACTCACAAGATGGGTTACTGGGTGGATCTCGACAATCCATACATCACTTACGATAACCGCTACATCGAGACCCTCTGGTGGATGCTCAAGCAGTTGTATGGCAAGAATCTGTTGTACAAAGGTTATACCATTCAGCCTTACAGCCCTGCTGCCGGTACAGGTCTCTCAAGCCACGAATTGAACCAGCCAGGTTGCTATCGTGACGTGAAGGATACTACTGTGACGGGTATCTTTAAAGTTAAAAGTGAAGAGTTAAAAGTTAAAAGTGAGCTCGCTGAGTGGGGGCAGGCAGCCTTTGTGGCTTGGACAACTACCCCTTGGACTTTGCCTTCGAACACCGCTCTTTGTGTAGGCCCAAATATTGACTATGTTGCTGTCCAGACCTTCAATCCATACAATGGTGAGAAGTTGACCATCGTTATTGCCGAGGCTCGCCTGAAGTCATATTGTGCTGGCGAGGAGTATCAGACTTTGGCCGAGATGGAGGCTCTCGACATCAATAAAGTGGATGGCAAGAAGTTGCCATATCGTATTGTGGGTCGTTATAAGGGTACAGACCTCGTAGGTATGAAGTACGAGCAGCTCATGCCATGGGTAAAGCCATGTGAAGCTGTTTCGGATTTGAGCGCTCCTTATATTAATAAGTACGCGCAAGAGCATCCTGAAAAGGTATTTGCTTGCGGTCAAGACAAGTTTGTGGAATTGAGCGAGAAGGCCTTCCGTGTTATCCCAGGTGATTACGTTACGACAGAGGACGGTACCGGTATCGTACATATCGCTCCAACCTTCGGCGCTGATGATGCCAAGGTCGCTAAGGCAGCCGAGATTCCAGGTCTCTATATGATCAATCAGTTGGCCGAGACTCGTCCAATGGTTGACATGACCGGTAAGTACTATGTTGAGGCTGAGCTCGCTCCTGAGTTCGTTGAGAAGTGTGTTGATAAGGCTGCATACAGCGTACATGAGGGCAACTTCGTAAAGAATGCTTACGCACCTGAGTTCAATCAGGGTGGTAAGTATGATGCTGAGGCTGCTGCCAAGGCCGATGACCTGAACATCAAGATCTGTTTGGAGATGAAGGCTGCCAGTCAGGCATTCAAGATCGAGAAGCATGTCCACAACTATCCACATTGCTGGCGTACCGATAAGCCTGTGCTCTACTATCCATTGGACAGCTGGTTCATCCGTTCTACCGCTTGTCGTGAGCGTATGATCGAACTCAACAAGACCATCAACTGGAAGCCAGAATCTACAGGTACAGGTCGCTTCGGCAAGTGGTTGGAGAACTTGAACGACTGGAACCTCTCCCGTTCACGTTACTGGGGTACTCCATTGCCAATCTGGCGTAACCGTGATACCCGTGAGGAGATCTGTATCGGTTCGGTAGAAGAACTCTACAATGAGATCGAGAAGGCTGTTGCCGCTGGTGTCATGAAGTCAAATCCATACAAGGAGAAAGGCTTCGTTCCAGGTGTCATGACTCAGGAGAACTATGACAAGATCGATCTTCACCGTCCATACGTGGATGATATCAAACTCGTGAGCGAGAGTGGTGCTGTATTGACCCGTGAACTCGACTTGATCGACGTTTGGTTCGATTCCGGTGCTATGCCATACGCCCAGATTCACTATCCATTCGAGAACAAGGAGGCATTCGATAACCGTACCATCTACCCAGCCAACTTCATCGCTGAGGGTGTTGACCAGACTCGTGGTTGGTTCTTCACACTCCATGCTTTGGGTACTATGATCTTCGATTCAGTCGCTTACAAGGCTGTCGTTTCGAATGGTCTCGTATTGGCAAAGGATGGACAGAAGATGTCAAAGCGTCTTGGTAATGCTATCGATCCGTTCGGTGCTATCGAGAAGTATGGTTCTGACCCATTGCGTTGGTACATGATCACCAATGCATCTCCTTGGGACAACTTGAAGTTCGACCCAGAGGGCGTGAGCGAGGTAAGCCGCAAGTTCTTCGGCACTTTGTTCAATACCTACAAGCTCTTTGCTCTGTATGCTAATATTGATGGCTTCACGGGCGCAGAAAATCAAGTGCCGGTTGCTAACCGTCCGGAGATTGACCGTTGGATCCTCTCATCTCTCAGCACTTTGATTACTGAGGTAGAGAAGAATTACGAGACCTATGAGCCAACTCAGGCAGGTCGTCTGATTGAGACCTTCGTCTGCGATAACCTCTCTAACTGGTATGTTCGTTTGAACCGCAAACGCTACTGGGGTGGTGAGATGAACGAGGACAAACTGGCTGCTTACCAGACACTCTATACCTGTTTGGAGACTGTTGCTAAGCTGATGGCTCCAATCGCACCGTTCTATGCCGATAAGTTGTTCTGCGACTTGAATGCGGTGAGCGGTTTGGACAAGAACGTCAGCGTTCACTTGGCCGACTTCCCTGTCGCTGGTCCTACTGATGCCGCTTTGGAGCGCAAGATGAGTTTGGCACAGACCGTAACTTCGTTGGTTCTCTCTATCCGTAAGACCTCGAAGATCAATGTGCGTCAGCCTCTCCAGACCATAATGTTCCCAGCTGTGGATGCTGAGCAGGCTGCAGACATCGAGGCCGTGAAGGAATTGATCTTGAATGAGGTCAACGTGAAGGAATTGAAGATCGCAGGTGGCGAGGATCATGTTCTCGTAAAGCGAGTGAAACCAAACTTCCGCGAGTTGGGTAAGCGCTATGGCAAACTGATGAAGAGCCTTGCCAATGTACTCAATGCACTCGAGCAGGAGCAGATTGCAAGTCTTGAACAGGCAGGAACCTTGTCGTTGACTGTCGAGGGTGATGCTGTCGAGGTTACTACAGCCGATGTTGAGATCATCTCAGAGGATATGCCAGGATGGAATGTTGCCAGTGAAGGTCGTGTGACTGTCGCTTTGGACATCACTATTACCGACGCATTGAAGTGCGAGGGTGTGGCTCGAGAACTGATTAAGCGTATTCAGAATCACCGAAAGACTGCAGGATTCGAAGTTACCGATCGTATCCAGATTGAGGTCGAAAGCAATCCTGAAACCGACGAGGCGGTGGCTCAGTATGGAGATTACATCAGTGGTCAGGTTCTTGCAACAAGTATCAAGGTTGTTCCTGCTGGTTCTATCCAAACTCCTGTTGAATTGGATATGGATGACTACAAGGTAATTGCTTCGATTAAGAAATAACAAACTATTAACTTTTTTACATTATTATACCATGGCAGACGAAAAAGAAAGGTACTCTGACGAGGAGTTGGCCGAGTTCAAGGCAATCGTTCTTGAAAAACTCGCCAAGGCTAATGCTGATTATGCAGAGCTGCGAAAGGCGATGCATTATGATGACAACTCTGATCGCGACACTGCTCCAACTTTCAAGAATATGGAGGATGGCGCAGAGACTTTGAGCAGAGAGGAATTGGGCTTGCAAGCATCTCGTTTGGAGAAATTTATCAAGGGCTTACAAGGCGCTTTGGTTCGTATTGAAAACAAAACATATGGCATTTGCCGTGTAACGGGTAAGTTGATCCCTAAGGAACGACTTCGTGCTGTGCCTCATGCTACGCTGAGTATTGAGGCTAAGGAGCATCGCAGATGAGAATGAAGCAGAAAACCATCACAGCCATACTGATCATGCTGGCTATAGTTATTATTGACCAGCTGATTAAAATTTATATCAAGACCCACTTTGTGCTCCGCGAGAGTTATGAAGTGGCCTCTTGGTTTTATCTGTCGTTCATCGAAAACAATGGTATGGCCTATGGTATGGAGATTGGCAGTAAAGTTGTGCTTACTGCTTTCCGTATTGTGGCTGTCGGTGGTTTTGGATGGTTCTTGTTCCAGCGCATTCGCAAGAACGAGGCGCCTTGGCTTTTTGTGGTCAATATGGCTCTGGTTGTGGCTGGCGCTATTGGAAACATCATCGATTGTGTCTTCTATGGTCGTTGGTTTACGAATAGTTATGGTCGTGTGGCGCAATGGGCTGATGCGGAAGTGGGACTGGAACCGGCAGGTGAGTGGCTTCAGGGTCGTGTAGTGGATATGTTCTATTTCCCTTTGATCCGTTTTGACTGGCCCTCTTCATTCCCTCGTGTTGATGAGGTTGTGACTTGGCTGGGCTTCTCGTACCATTGGCCAGAATGGCTGCCTTGTAGTGATGAGCCATTTATGTTCTTTAAGCCTGTCTTTAACTTTGCAGATGCAGCAATCTCTGTAGGTGTGGCTCTGTTGCTATTGACCTATGTGATTGGCTCGTATAAGGAATCCAGAAACAAGTAAGCTATGCGAAAGGTTTTATCGTACTCGGTTGGGCTTGCTTTATTCATCAGTTTGTCTCTCTTGTCGGTTTCGTGTCAGTCACAGCCTGATTATCTGATTGAAGAGGAGAAGATGACGGAACTGCTAACCGATGTCCACATGTCGGAAGGATTGATTGATCTGCAGTCGAAAGTCAATAAGAATGACCCGGAGTATGGCAAGCAGGTGATGGCATCTGTGCTAAAGAAGTATAATGTCAGCAAGGCCGATTATGACAGTTCGTTGGTCTGGTATTCGCAGCATCTGAATACTTTTATCCGTATTTACAAGCATGTGAACAAGAATCTGTCGGAGAGACAGGATTATTGGTCAGAGCTGGCTGCTTCGGTTGATGCTTTCGGTTCCAGTCCTTCGGGCGACAGTGTGAATTTGTGGCGTCAAGATCCTTATTTGCTGATGGATGAGGCCCGTTTGTCTTTGTCGCGTGTCTGGAGATTTTCGGCCGATACGGCTTATCATGCAGGTGATACAATCCGTTGGCAGATGCATTTCCCGGATTTGCCCGGAGGTGAGGTGCTGGTGGCCTCGTTGGCTTTGCTTAGCCCCGAAGATGGAACTGGTGGACGTGTCTTGTTAGATGGCGCTACGACACCGATGCTGTCTCGCGATACTCTCGTGACTTTGATTTGCGCTGCAGATCCCGATAAAGAAATCTCTCAGGTAATTGCTGCGCTTCACTTGATGAAGATGGATTCGGTCTCTCTTGCCATGCGTCCGTGTGTCGTTGATAGCTTACAAATGATTCGACTACATCGAAAATAATAATATGCAGAAAAGATTATGTATGACATGTGCATTGCTCTCGGTATTGGTTGCCGTCTGCGATGCACAATTGCGTAGAATGCCTCAGAAGTTTGAGGAATGGCTTCAGACTCCCAAAATGCGTCATGCGACAGTGGCTGTCGAAATTGTCGATTTGAAGACGGGAGAACTTTATTGCGCTTACGACGAACAGCGATCAGTGCAACCTGCTTCGATATTGAAACTTGTGACAACTGGTGCCGCCTTGCGTATGCTCGGGGGCGATTATGTGATGCCTGACTCCGTTTGTCTTGGTGATACAACGAAGTCTCCTCTTCCTGAACTGATAGGATATAACCCGGATTGGTTGATTGAGGACATCAATACCTCTTATTGCGAAGGTTTGTTTGAAATTCCTCAGCCAGGCATTACTTTGCGAGAATATGTTAAGGAGACCAATGAACGAAGTCTGAATATCCATGCCGAGGCTTTGCCCTATCTGCTTTCTCCGGAGCATAGCCTTTCTGCAGGATTGGATTCGATCAAGAGCTACTGGCAGCATCATGGCGTGGATACCGAAGCATTGGTCATGTATGATGGTTGCGGCTTGGCTCCTGCAGATCGAGTTACTGCCCATATGATCACTGAACTTCTGGCAGAAATGAAAGATGATAAGGACTTCCGGAATTCTTTGGCTATAGCCGGGTTTACGGGGACTATTTCCTACTTCCTGAAAGGGTGTGCACTGACAGGAAAAGCACAACTGAAAACCGGCACAACTAAGTCCGTTTGTGGCTATGCTGGATATGTGCGTGGAAGGAACAATCATACCTATAGTGTGGTCTTTATTGTTAATAATTCGACGGAACAATTAACGGTTCTACGTAAAAAGATTGAAAAAATGTTTATTTTACTTATTCCGTAGTCGTTTTTTGCTCAAATATCGTTTTTTTTTATTATCTTTGCGCCCGTATTAATAATAACGTCTAAAAGAAAATACCAACGTGAAGTTATTTGTTGTTCCAACTCCTGTCGGAAATCTTGAGGATATGACCTTTCGCGCTATTCGCGTGCTAAAGGAGGCCGATTTGATTTTGGCTGAAGATACCCGTACGAGTAGCGTGCTGATGCAACATTACGACATTCACACTCCGATGCAGAGCCATCATAAGTGGAACGAACATCAGACTTGTGAGACAATGGCTGAAAAGATTGCTTCGGGGACTACTGTTGCTCTGGTGAGCGATGCCGGTACGCCGTGTATAAGTGATCCGGGCTTTATGCTGGTGCGTGAATGTGTGCGTCGTGGTATTGAAGTTGAATGTCTGCCAGGAGCAACTGCTTTTGTGCCAGCTTTGGTGCAAAGTGGATTGCCAAACGAAAAGTTCTGTTTCGAGGGATTCCTGCCTCAAAAGAAGGGCAGAGAAACCAGATTGAAGGAATTGTCAACGGAACCTCGTACGATTATCTTTTATGAGTCGCCTTATCGTTTGGTAAAAACTCTCCAGCAGTTGGCTCAATTTTTTGGACAGGATCGTCCAGCGGCTGTAGCTCGAGAAGTTTCGAAGCGATTTTCAGAAACACAGCATGGAACATTGCAGGAACTGATCGTTCATTTCACGGAAGTGGAACCTAAGGGCGAGATTGTCCTCTTGGTGGGAGGTATGCCAGAACCACCCAAAGCTGAGAAGAAGAACAAATATAAGGATGCTGAATGAGTTTTGGGTTTTAGGTTTTGAGTTTACAGTTGTTTGAACTGAGTCGCTTTTAATAACCATCCTATAGCATCAACTCAAAACTAAAATAGTATCAACTCAAAACTAAAAACTCAAAACTATAAACAAACCCACGGTTATGCCAGTAAAATTGCCTAAGAACCTGCCTGCTATCGAGGCATTGAAGCAAGAAAATATATTTGTGATGGATGCTGAGCGAGCTAATTCGCAAGATATCCGTCCGTTGCGTATCGGTATCTTGAACCTGATGCCGATGAAGGAACGTACAGAGACGGACCTTATACGTCTGCTCTCTAATAGCCCTCTGCAGTTGGACATTACCTTCATTAAAGTGCCTAATCACGAAAGCAAGAACACTTCTGCACTTCACATGGAGCAGTTTTACACTTCGTTTGAGGATTTGCAGGATCAAAAGTTCGATGGGATGATTATCACAGGTGCTCCGTTGGAACATCTGGCTTTTGAAGATGTCCGCTATTGGCCTTGGATCGAGCATATTTTTGACTGGGCTCGCACTCATGTGACATCGACCATGTACATCTGCTGGGCTGCCCAGGCTGCACTATATCATTTCTATGGTGTGCCCAAGTATCAGTTGGACCAAAAGATGTTTGGCGTTTTCAAACATCATAGTTTGGATCCGAAAGCTCCAATCTTCCGAGGGTTCGATGATGTCTTCTATATGCCACAGAGCCGTCACAGTGAGGTTCGTGCAGTGGATATCGAGAAACACTCGGCATTGAAGATCATGGCCGAAAGTTGGGAGAGTGGTGTCTATATGGTCATGGCTCGTGAGGGCCGAGAGATTTTCTTGACCGGACATTCGGAGTATGCTCCTGATACTTTGGACACGGAATATCGCCGAGATTTGTCTAAGGGATTGCCAATTCAGCCTCCTGCCAACTATTATAAGGACGATGATCCGGAAAAGGAAATTATTGTACGTTGGCGTTCGACGGCTAACCTCCTTTTCTTAAATTGGCTGAATTATTATGTATATCAGCCTACCCCATTCGATATCAATGAGATTCATTAATCGGTTAGCGATTATCGGTTAAGGGTTAGCGAGAAAGTAAACAAAACAACGAAATAACAAAAAGAACAATATAACAATGGAAAAAGTAGATATTCGTGAATTGAACGACCTCATTGAGAGTAAGAGTGCGTTCGTCAATATCCTGACTCAAGGCATGGATCAGGTGATTGTAGGTCAGAAACACCTCGTAGAGTCTCTTCTTATCGGTTTGCTTGCCGACGGCCATATTCTTTTGGAAGGTGTGCCTGGTTTGGCCAAGACTCTTGCCATCAAGACTCTGTCGCAGTTGATCGATGCTAAATATAGCCGTATTCAGTTCACTCCAGACCTGTTGCCTGCTGACGTGATCGGTACTATGGTCTATAGCCAGAAGTCGGAGCAGTTTACTGTGAAGAAGGGTCCAGTGTTCGCTAATTTCGTTCTTGCTGATGAGATTAACCGTGCTCCTGCCAAGGTACAGTCTGCCCTCCTCGAAGCTATGCAGGAGCGTCAGGTGACTATCGGTAGCGAGACCTTCCAGTTGGACAAGCCATTCCTCGTTATGGCTACACAGAACCCAATTGAGCAGGAGGGTACCTACCCATTGCCTGAGGCGCAATGTGACCGATTCATGTTGAAGGTAAAGATCGACTATCCAAAGAAGGAGGAGGAGAAGCAGATTGTTGCAGCTCATCTTGCCGGATTCAAGCAGGAGGTTAAACCTTTGATGAAGGTTGATGAGGTTGTTGACGCTCGCAAGGTTGTCAAGCAGGTTTATATCGACGAAAAGATTCAGAAATACATTGTCGATATCGTCTTTGCTACCCGTTACCCAGAGATGTACGACATGCAGTCGATGAAGGATATGATCAGTTGTGGCGCGTCTCCACGTGCCTCTATCAACTTGGCTTTGGCAGCACGAGCTTATGCATTCTTGAAGCATCGTGGTTATGTTATTCCAGAGGATGTGCGTGCTATTTGTCCAGACGTACTTCGTCATCGTATCGGCTTGAGTTATGAAGCTGAGGCCAACAATATGACCAGTGAGGAGGTAATTGCAGAGATTCTGAACAAGGTCGAGGTACCGTAATTGTTCTTGTGTTCTTTTGTTCTTTTGTTCCGATTTACAAAGGATAACAAAACAACAAACCGACAAAACAACAAAACAACACATTTATGGAAACATCAGATATCATCAAGAAGGTCCGACAAATCGCCATTAAGTCGAGGGGCTTGAGTGCCAATGTCTTTGCTGGTAGTTATAAGACGGCGTTCAAGGGCCATGGTATGTCATTCGCTGAGGTGCGAGAGTACCAGTATGGCGACGATGTCCGAGATATCGACTGGAATGTCACGGCTCGTCAGAACAAGCCTCATATCAAGATTTTTGAGGAGGAACGAGAACTGACGGTGATGTTGCTGATTGATGTAAGTGGAAGTCGCGAGTTCGGAACTGTTAGTCGCACAAAGCAGGAACAGATTACCGAGATTGCTGCTACGTTGGCTTTCAGTACCATTTCGAATAATGACAAGATTGGTGTCGTCTTCTTTAGTGACCGTATTGAACGATATATTCCACCCCAGAAAGGCAAGAAGCATGTGCTGGCTATCATTAGCGAATTGCTTCGATTCGAACCAGTACAGCGTGGTACCGATTTGGATAAGGCTATTCAATATGTGAGCAATGCGCAGAAGAAACGCTGTACGACTTTCCTGATTAGTGATTTCTGTGATTCGAAAGACTACCAGACGGCGTTGACCATTGCCAGTTCAAAGCATGATCTGGTTGCAATTCAAGTGTTCGATCCTCGCGAAAAGGAATTGCCGGATGTTGGTTTGATGCATGTGGTTGATGCCGAAACCGGAGTGGAGCGTTGGGTGGATACGAGTTCGAATAGTGTTCGTCAAGCCTATGCACACTGGTGGGAGCTGATGCAAGAACGCATGCAGGAGGCTTTCCTTCGTAGCCGTGTGGATAATGTCTCTATTTCAACTGAAGAGGATTTTGTACCTGCGCTTTTGTCATTGTTCAAAAAACGAGTGTAGAATGAAGCATACATATTTCATATTCCTGATTATTTGCATTGGAATGCTCTTTCCATCTGCGATGCGTGCTGATATAGCCAAGGCAGAAATCGATACACCTTGGGTATTTATTGGTATGCCTCGTGTTCTGCACCTCGAAGTGACGGTTGAGGAGGGCGCCGATGTCAAATGGCCGGCCTCTATTGGTCGTGATGGCATTTCTGCTGCAGATTACGAAGATGCGCAAAAGAAATATCTGCTGGAGTTTGGTCCTGATGTCGATTTCTCGATAGATACAATCAAGCATGCGGGAGGAAATATCACTTTGCAACAGAATTTGCAGATTTTTGCTTTTGATAGTGCAACAATGGTTATTGCCCCTTTCCGCTTTGTGGTAAATGGCGATACTGTATCTACGCAAATGTTGGCACTCAAGTGCGAGCAGCCTTTTGAAGAGGTGGTTGTCGATCCTCAAGCTTTTCAGGGATTGATGGATATTATGGATCCGGAGTTTGTACTCTGGGATTATGTGTGGTGGATGCTTTGGGTACTGCTGGCCGTTGCCATTGCTTTCGGTGGATATTATGGCTATCAGTTCTATTTGAAACATCGTCCAGCAGCACAGGCTGTGGTTGTGAAGGAAAAGCCTTTGCCTGCCCATATCACAGCATTGAAGGCACTGGAGGAACTGGGGGAGAAGAAACTTTGGCAAGGTGGCCAGTTCAAACTTTTCCATACAGAGTTGACCGATATTCTTCGTCGATACATCGAAGATCGATACAAGGTACCGGCAATGGAGTGCACAACGGATGAAATTCTTGAAGAACTCCTGGAATTGACCATGACACAGAAGTCATCGTACAATAATTTGAAGGAGGTTCTCCAGATGGCTGACTTGGTTAAGTTCGCAAAGTATGAGCCTCTGCCGGACGAAAACCAGATGGTATATATGAATGCTCGTTTGTTTGTGGAACAGACCAAGGAGAGCATTGTTGATGAGAGTCAGTCCAAGAAGGAATCCGCCGAGACTGAAGAAATGAATAACAATCCAACAGAATAATTTTTCATGGCTTTTCTTAATCCTGGATATTTGTTTTTGTTGATCCTGCTGATTCCGGCAGTGGCCTTCTACATCTGGAAGATGAAGCGATCACATGCCACTTTGCAGGTGCCATCAACGTCGCCTTTCGACAAGATTCCCATTTCTTGGAAAGAGTACTTGATTCATGTCAACTTTGCCGTTCTGCTGGCTGCTTATACAATGGTCGTTCTGGTCATGGCACGACCACAAAGCAGCGACAGTTGGAGCCAAAGCAATACAGAGGGTATTGATATTGTCTTGGCTATGGATATATCCTATTCAATGCAGACTCAGGACTTCCAACCCAATCGCTTGGAGGCAGCTAAGGATGTAGCATCGAACTTCGTTTCTGGTCGTCCGAATGATAATATCGGTATGGTTATCTTTGGTAAAGAGAGTTATACACTTTGTCCGATGACAAGTGATCATGCTGTCCTGTCGAATATGGTGCAGAGTATTGATTTCGATCTGGTTGATGGCTCGTTGACAGCTATTGGCAATGGTCTGGTCACTGCATTGAATCGCATTCGTCACGGTGAAGCCAAATCGAAGGTCGTAATACTATTGACCGATGGATCGAATAATGCCGGTGATGTTTCGCCCAACGATGCCGCCTCTTTAGCACAGTCTATGTCAATTCGTGTTTATACGATTGGTGTCGGTACTGACAAGGAATTTGAGATGACGACTGGTTATGATATCTTTGGTCGTCCGATCAAGCAGACGGTCAAACCAGATTTGGATGAAGAGTTGCTTAAGAATGTCGCACGTACAACGGGAGGCCGGTATTTTCGAGCTACAACCAAAGAAAAGCTGACTGCAATCTTTGAGGAGATCGATCAGATGGAGAAGACCAAGATGTCGGTCCGAGAATTCAGTCGTCGTGAGGAGGAGTTTCTTCCGTTTGCGATTGCTGCAATCTTGTTGCTCATGCTTCACGTTTTGCTGCGTCAAACCATATTGCGCAATATCCCATAATTGTTAATTATTAATTGTTAATTGTTGATTGTTAACTTTTAATTTTTCTTTCCTAGGATGGATAATTTCAGATTTGCAAATCCCAACGTGCTTTGGCTGCTGTTAGTAGTCGCGTTGTTGGTATTGCTCTTTGTATTCAGCAATATCGCTTCGATGAAGGCCTTGGCTCGTTTCGGCAATATAGCTTTGCTTCGACCTTTGATGACAGGTGTGAGCAAGCAAAAACGTAACATAAAATTCACTTTGCAAGCGATTGCTTTGGTCTGTCTGATTGTGGCTGGTGCCCGTCCACAGTTCGGTTCGAAATTGGAAACAGTCAAGAAGGAGGGTATTGAGGTCATGGTTTGTCTTGATATCTCTAATTCCATGCTGGCCGAGGATATCGCGCCAAATCGCTTAGAGAAAGCTAAAAGAATGCTGACCCGTATGATGGATCAGATGCAGAATGACCAGGTCGGACTGATTGTCTTTGCTGGAGATGCTGTGGTACAGTTGCCAATTACCAACGACTATGTCTCGGCCAAGATGTTTTTGGAGTCTATTTCTCCAGATAATATCTCGGCACAAGGAACCGCTATTGGTGCAGCTATCAATTTGGCTGTTCGTAGTTTTACGCCAAAAGAGGAGTCAAGCAAAGCAATCATTTTGATTACTGATGCCGAGAATCATGAGGATGATGCCTCAGGCGCTGCAGTTTCGGCTTATGAAAAAGGAATTCCTACCCATGTTATTGGCGTGGGTTCAACTCAAGGTACAGTGATTCCTGATGGATCTGGCCGTCGCAATAGTCCACGTAAGGATAGCAAGGGTAATCCTATTACAACTCGACTGGATGAGGCAATCGCACGTCAGGTTGCAGAATCTGGTCATGGAGTGTATGCACATGCAGATAATAGCAATTCTGCAATCAATACTGTTGTCGAGTCTTTGCATCAGATGAAGTCAGCAGAGTTGGAAAGCCATGTCTATGCAGAATATGATGACCAGTTCTTCTGGTTCGCTTTGATCGCATTTTTCTGCATTTTGGCCAATGTCTTTATAACAGATCGTGCCAATCCTATGTTTGCAAAAATCAAATTGTTCGAATGAAAAAGTATTTCTCTTTGCTCGTTTGTTTGTTGTCGTGTGCTTCTGTTATGGCGCAGGGACAGCGCGAAGTCCGCAGTTTGGATCGTTCGGGCAATAGCCATTTTAGGGCAGAACGGTATCAAGAGGCAGAGTTGGATTATCGTCGTGCTTTGGATATTAATTCTAACGATAGTGTCGCTCGATTCAATTTGGCGACTACGCTGATCAGTCAAAAAGACGAGGCCAAATTGCAAGAGGCAGATAGTATTTTGACTGGAATGTTGCGTGATGGCGTTTTGAACAATAATCACAATCTAATGGCTCGAACTTTGTATCAGAAGGGAGAGATTGCTATGATGGCGCAGCAATATCAGCAGGCTGCTGATGCTTTTAAAGAATCATTGAAGTTGGATCCGACAAACAATGATGCTCGCTATAATTATATTCTTGCTAAGAAACTGTTGGAGAATCAGCAGAATCAGGATCAAAACCAACAGAATCAGGATCAGCAACAACAGCAGCAAAATCAACAACAGGAACAGAAGCAGCAAGAGCAACAGGAGCAGCAGAATCAGAATCAAGACCAACAGAATCAGGATCAGCAGCAACAGCAGGAACAACAGCAACAACAAATGTCGGAAGATCAGCGTCAGTCAATCCTGGAACAGAATGAGCGTGAAGAAAAGGAGACTCAGGCCAAGGTAATGCGTCGCCAGCAGGAAAAAGATAAGGACAAGCAACGCGAGAGAGAAATCCAACGTTTGAATGGAACGCTGAAGGATTGGTAATTCCATAGTTCGGATTGATGAAACCAAAAACGATATGAAGAAATTCGCTATTATATTATTATTGAGCTTGACTGTAGTCGTAGCTTGGGCAGATGTTTCTTTCCAAGCACGAGTACAGGGTGGTAATACAGTGGAAGCAGGCACACGATTCCAGGTTGAGTACGAGCTGGGTTCAACTTGTGATAATTTTGATTGTGATTTGTCTGTCAGTGGAATTCGTGTTATCAGTGGCCCGTTTTCCTCTTCTTATATGAGTCGCTCTATGGTTAATGGCAAATCGTCAGTGACTAATACAACGACTTATACTTATGTTTTGATGGCAGAAAAGGAGGGAACATATACCCTTCCTGCGGCTAAAGCAGTCAGTGGAGGAAAGACTTATACCAGCAATACCATTTCGCTGAAGGTTCTTCCGCAAGATCCCAATAATAGGCAAGCACAGAGTGGCAGTCGTCGTCAAAGCAACTCCACTACTGGCAATTCTACTGAAATTGGAAAGAATGATGTCTTGTTGGCTGTTGACCTCTCTAAGTCTTCGGTGTATGAAGGAGAGGCCTTGTTGGCTACGATGACTCTGTACTTCCGTAATTTTAATATCGCCAATATCCAGGATGCCAAATTCCCAGGCTTGGAAGGATTTACTGTTCAAGAGATAGAATTGGACCCTAATCGCCAAACGACTACCGTTCAGTACAAGGGTGGTAACTATCGGGCCTATCCAATTCGTCAGTGGTTGCTGTTTCCTCAGCATTCAGGCGATATTCAGATCAGTTCAAGTTCTTTAACTGCTATTGCGCAGGTTTATACCGGTCGTCGTAGTTTCTGGGATGATCCTTTCAATGTGTATCAGAATGTACAGGTTCCGGTGTCTAGCCCAGAACGTACTGTGACCGTGAAGACATTGCCTAAGGGAAAACCTGCGTCGTACATGAATGCTGTAGGTGAATTTACCGTTAAAAGCGAAATAACAGCGAACAAGGTTAAGGCAAACGATGCCTTGATTTATCGAGTCATTATCAATGGAACGGGCAATTTGAAGTATGTTCGTGAACCTAAACCGGACTTTCCTGCAGATTTTGAGGTTTATGATCCTAAAAGTGATCTTCAATCGAAAACGACAAGTCAGGGTATATCTGGTAAAAAAGTGATTGAATACACCATTATTCCTCGTTTTGGAGGAACCTTCACTATTCCACCTGTTGAATTTACCTATTTCAGCACGAATAAGGGAAAATACGAAACGTTGAAGACTGAGTCTTTTACGTTGGAGGTGGAAAAAGGCGCTAATGATAATCAGCCGGGAACGGGTAGCGTTGATTATACAGGAACCACACAGGAACGTATCAAAGTCTTGGGAAGTGATATCCGTTATATTCACAGTATAGATTCTGATGAATTGGAGGAAGATGATGAGCCAATGTTTGGAACCATGGCCTATTGGCTTTGGTTTGTTGTGCCGACATTAGTCTTTGCGATTCTGTTGTTCGTCTATCGTCGTCAGTTGAAGCTTCGCTCGGATGTTGCAGGTCTTCGTACACGCAAGGCCAACAAGGTTGCAACCAAGCGCTTGAAGAGTGCTGCCGAATATCTCAAGCAACATCAGGTGTCGGACTTCTACGAGGCTGTGCACAAGGCAATGTTAGGCTATGTGGCAGACAAACTTAGTATGCCTTTGAGCGAAATGACAGGGGAGAGTATTCGTGAAGAATTGGCAAAACGTAAAGTCGAAGATTCTTTGATCCAGCGTTGTTCGGAGGTGCTTTCTACTTGCGAATTTGCTCGTTATGCCCCCTCTTCCGATGATTCTGCTATGGATAAACTTTATGAAGAGGCATCAGATACGATCGATCAAATGGAACGAGTCCTTTGATTGCCTTGTTGGGGATTTTTTTTGAATTGTTTTATCTTTGATGGATTAAAGAATATGAAGAAGATATTGTTTGTTCTTTGGATTTGTATGTTTTCATTCAGCGTAGCTCGCGCTGAAATAATCAATCCAGGAGAATTGGTGGCAGAGGCAGCTTTGGCCTATGAACAGGGAAACTATGAAGAGGCTGCGCAGAAATATGAGATGCTTGTCGATGCTTTCAAAGGAGCTCCAGATCTCTATTATGGCTTGGGCAATGCCTATTACAAACAGCAGAATTATGCCAAAGCCATTTTGAACTATGAGCGTTGCCTGCTTCGTGACCCTTCGAATGCCGATGCTCGTGCAAATCTGGAGATGGCGCAGTTGAATTGTGTAGATAAAATTGAGACGATTCAGCCTATTATTTTTGTGACGTGGAGCAATGCTCTTCGCGATTTGATGTCTGCAGACACATGGGGCAGACTTTCAATCTTATTCTTTATCCTGTTCTTGACCGGCTTCGGTTTGTATTTCTTTGTTCGCAAGTTACTTGTCCGAAAGATTGGTTTCTATGGTGCCATCACTTGTATCCTGTTGAGTATGATATGTATGTTCTATACGCATGCTCAATCAGATATTCTTCTGGCCAAGGATAAGGCTATTGTTATGGCTCCTACTGTTACTGTTCGTTCTACTCCAGCCGAGAGTGGTACTCAGTTGCTTATTATTCACGAGGGCTTGAAAGTTCGTATCCGACAGGAATTGTCTGGCTGGTCGGAGATTGAACTCTCGGATGGCAACGTGGGTTGGATGAAAAATTCAGAACTGGAAATTATCTGATAAAATATTTTTGTTATATGCATAAAGCCTTGTTTTCGATATTAGTGGTGTGTTTGTCGCTTGTTTCTTGTACGAATAAGGAAGCAGGTGATGCTACGACTGAAGTTCCTGCAACGGAGAAATCTGTTGCCAGTAAACCTTGGGTGTCCATTTCTCCACGAGAGATTGAGGGTAATCCAATTCGTCTTTTTGCCGATGATTGGTTTGAATTGGCAGCCGGTAAGGAGGGTGATATGAATCTTATGACCATTGCATGGGGCAGTCTTGGTGAATTGTGGGGCAAGCCGGTTGTCACTGTATATGTTTCCACCAGTCGCTATACGAATGAGTTTATGGCGAAGAATGATTATTTTACCATTACTCATTTTCCAGAATCGATGCGTCAGAAATTACAGTATTTGGGTTCTGTCTCTGGTCGTGATGAGGATAAGGTAAAGGGCGCTGGATTGACAGCCGAATTTACGGCTTTGGGAAACCCGATTTTTGCCGAGGCTGATTTAGCAATAGAGTGCCGTAAATTGTATGCAGAGCAGTTCCGAGCAGATTTGCTTCCTTTGGAACAACGCCAATGGTATGATGAGCGTGGATTAGGAATCCATGTCGCTTATTATGGTGAAATCGTGAATGTTTGGCGTAAGTAAATGCTGTTTATATATGGGCTGACAGAAGAACCCAAACATTGGGGAATTTGATGCAGAAGTTCATTTTGTTTGATATTTATTAGTGGTTATGTATTTTGAAGGACTGATTATTGCAGTAGCAACTTTTTTGATTATAGGTTTTTTTCATCCGATTGTTATTAAGTCTGAGTATTATTGGGGGGTACGTTGCTGGCCCTTGTTTGCTGTGGTTGGTGTGACTTTACTTATTGTCTCCCTTTTTGTTTCTAATGTGCTGGTCGCTTCTATTATTGGAGTGGTTGGCTGTTCCTGTCTTTGGAGCATCTTGGAGCTTTTCGAGCAACGTAAACGTGTGCAGAAAGGTTGGTTCCCTAAAAATCCGAACCGTAAGGATTGATTCGATAGAATCTTTGTCCGGCTCTGGTCTTTGGGTCGATTAAGTCTCTGTGTGGTTGTTGTTCTAACATAGTTAATGGCTATTTCTTTCTTTAAGGTCATAAAAAGTGAAACTTGATAATACATTTAAACAAGGGACTTGCTATCGGGCTCTTTTTGTTTCGTTGCTTTTTTCAGCAATAGGTTTTGGCCTTTACAAAGGTGTATTGGACAATTATATGGCTGAAGTGGTCCAGATGAATGAATTGGACCGCGGTATTACGGAATTTTTTCGTGAGGTGCCAGGATTGCTGTTGGTTTTGATTCTTGCTATATTTTACCATTCTACTGCCGAGAGAATGTACAAGATTGGCATGATCATCATGGTTATTGGTATGACAATGCAGGCAATCATTTCGCCCATGAAGGCATGGGTGATATTAGCCATCTTCATCTATTCAACAGGCGAACATATCCAATTGGGAATGAAGAACACGTTGTCTTTGGAATACTCCAGAGAAGGACGTGGTGGTTTGGCTCTCGGTTATCAGAATTCTATCTATCAAATCGGTAATCTGCTGGGATACGTAGCTGTTATTGTAGCTTTTGCATGGATTGCTTCTTCCGAGTTGTTTCTTCCCACCTTTATGGTTGCTGCTGCTTTTATGGCTTTGGCAATGTTGGTGTCATTCCGTTTGACAGGAAACAGTAAAACGGATCAGAACAAGAGCCGTTTTTATTTCCGGAAGAAATTTACGAAATACTACATGCTTGAGGTGTTTTATGGAGCCAGAAAGCAGGTCTTCTTTACTTTCGGACCTTATGTGCTGATTCTTTTTTATGGCGCAGATGCAGGAACCATTAGCATGTTGTTTTCGATTTCTGCTATTGCATGTTTTGTTTTGGCACCATTGGTCGGAAAGATTATTGATCGTATTGGCTATAAAACGGTCATGGTGGCAGATACTTTGATTCTGGTGATTGTGTGTTTCTTCTATGGTTTTGCTCATCATCTGTTTTCGATGGAGATAGCATTCTTAGTCTGCTGTGTGAACTATATTCTCGATTCTGTCATTTCGCTGGCGTCAATGGCCTCAAATGTTTACGTCCAGGATATCTCAGATAGTAAGGAAGAGATGCGTGCGACTATTTCCACGGGTATTTCCGTTAATCACCTGATCACTATTTTTATTGCTTTGTTGGGTGGCTGGATTTGGCAGATATTGGGCATCGAAACCCTATTTGTCATTTCGGCAGTGCTCGGCTTGTGTAATAGCGTCTATGCCGCTACAATCAAGGTGGGTAACCGACATTGATTGTCTTTCCAATTGTTTAAAAAAAATAATGCCTGACCATTTGGCCAGGCATATTCTATTCCCGAAAGGATTATCGACGAAGACCGAGCTCCTTAACGATAGCACGATAGCGATTGATGTCCTTGCTTGCGAGGTAGTCGAGCATACGACGACGCTTACCTACGAGCATCTTCATTGAACGGCTGGTAGCGAAATCCTTGTGGTTGCTACGCAGGTGATCAGTGAGGTGAGCGATACGGAAAGAGAAAAGAGCGATCTGTGACTCAGCAGAACCAGTGTCGGTTGCGCTCTTACCATACTTTGCGAAGATTTCAGCCTTCTTTGCAGAATCCAAGTACATGATAATGTATGAATTAAAAAGTTAATAATAGAGGTTGAGCTTTCACTCTTCCAAATTAAGTCGATGATTTCGAGCCTGAACTCTTGTCATTCTAGCTTCGAAAAGCGCTGCAAAGATAGCACTTTTATGTGAAACCACCAAATTTCTCGCTCTGTTTATTCAAATTGTTATGTATATTTTTGCATCTCTCCCCAAAAAATGCTAACTTTGTCGCGCAATTAATTGTCGTTTCCCTGTAAACACAACAAACAAAAGCGTTTTTTTTATTTGATTTTTTATGAACAAACAACCTCAGAATTATACCTCGGCGTTAAAGGAACTTGAGGAGATTGTTGCAAAACTCCAAAGCCCGGAATGCGAGGTTGATCAATTGTGTGAACTGACACAACGCTCGGTAGAACTCTTGAAGTTCTGTCGCGAGAAACTTACCAAAACAGATGAGGAATTGTCCAACCTTTTAGAGAATATTAAATAACAATAAATATGAGCAAACCTGTAGTTGTGCGTTTTGCACCATCTCCAACTGGCCCTCTTCATATTGGAGGAGTCCGCACTTGTCTTTACAATTATCTTTTTGCCCGCCAACATGGTGGTAAGTTGCTGTTTCGTATAGAGGATACTGATAGCCAACGCTTTGTGCCTGGCGCTGAAGAGTATATTTTAGAGTCTTTTAAATGGTTGGGTATCCAGTTTGACGAGGGTGTCTCATTTGGTGGTGAACATGGCCCGTATCGTCAATCAGAGCGTCGCGAAATCTATAAGAAATATGTTCAAGTCTTGCTGGATGCAGGTAAGGCTTATTATGCTTTTGATACGAAGGCAGAACTGGATGCGGCTCGTGAAGCGACAGCAAATTTCCAGTATGACGCATCGACTCGTGGTCAAATGCGTAATAGCATCAGTTTGGGCATGGATAAGGCTAAAGAACTGATTGCAGCAGGCGAGCCTTATGTTGTTCGTTTCTTGATTGAACCTGGCGAGGAGGTTCTTGTTAATGATCAGATTCGTGGTGAAGTTAAGATCAATTCGTCTATTCTTGATGATAAGGTTCTCTACAAGAGTGCCGATGAATTGCCAACTTACCATTTGGCCAATATTGTAGATGATCATTTGATGGAGGTTACGCATGTCATTCGTGGTGAAGAGTGGTTGCCTTCTTCTCCTTTGCATGTGCTTCTGTACCGCGCGTTTGGCTGGGAGGCTCCCCAATTTGCTCACTTGCCTTTGCTTCTCGCTCCTGAGGGAAATGGAAAACTCTCTAAACGTGATGGCGACAAGTATGGTTTCCCTGTTTTCCCATTACAGTGGAACTTTACAGACAAGGAGACCGGAGAGGCAAAATCTTATAGTGGCTATCGCGAGTCTGGCTATCAACCGGAGGCAGTTGTTAACTTCTTGGCTCTTCTCGGATGGAATCCAGGCAACGATCAGGATATCATGACCATGGATGAGATGATTCAACTCTTCGATTTGGCAAAGTGTTCTAAGAATGGTGCCCATTTCGATATCAAGCGTCTTCTTTGGTTTAATCATCATTATTTGCAGGAGTGCGACGAACAGATCCTTTGTGATGAGTTGAAGAAGCAAGTGATTGCTAATGGTGCTGATCCAAAGTCTGATGAATATGTCAAGATTGTTGTCGGACTTATGAAGGAGCGTATCAATCTCCCTCAGGAATTGTGGCAGCAGTGTAATTTCTTCTTTGCTGCTCCTGCTGAATTTGATGAGAAGTCTCTCAAGAAGTGGTGGAAGCCAGAGGCTCCTCAATATGTCTCTGAATTGTGCGATTTCCTCGAAGCACAGTCAGATTGGAATGGCGAAACATTGGAGCCAAAGGTAATGGAATGGATTGCTTCGAAGGCATACAAGACGGGCGCTGTTATGAATGCTTTCCGTGTTACGCTGGTGGGCGAAGCGCGAGGTCCTCAGATTTTTGCAATTACAGATCAGTTAGGCAAAGAGGAATCTCTCCGTCGTGCTCGCATTGCAATCGAGAAACTTGGATAACGGCAATGATAAAGAGTTAGGAAGTAAGGATGACCATCATGGAACTCTTTTGCTTTTTAACTCTTTTACTATTTGATATGGAATAATGAACTTATTATATAATATAGGTACGCGCGCGTATTTTGGAGGAATAGCTTTGGCTTCGGCCTTCGGTCATCGCAAAGCTAAGCAAATGCAGGAGGGGCGTAAGGATTGGGCTGCTCGTTTGTCAGAGAAGATGAAACCACTTCAGGGCGAAAAGGTCATTTGGTTTCATGCTGCAAGTTTGGGCGAATTTGAGCAAGGCCGTCCGTTGATTGAAGCTTTGCGTGAGAGCTATCCTCAATTCCGGATTGTCCAGACGTTCTTTAGCCCTTCTGGTTACGAAGTGCGCAAAAACTATAAGGGAGCCGATGTGATTTGTTATCTTCCTTATGATAGATTGTCCGATTGCCGCCGTTTTTTAGATTTGGTTCATCCGGATTATGCCATCATTGTTAAGTATGAATTTTGGGGAAATATCCTCGAGGAATTGAAACGCCGTGCTATACCTGCTTATCTGGTATCTGGTATTTTCCGTCCTCGCCAGGCATTTTTCAAGTGGTATGGTGGATTGTTGCGTCCTGTTCTTGGCTGCTTTACACATCTCTTTGTTCAAGATGAAGAGTCTAAAGCTTTACTGGAGAAGGTGGGTGTGCGTAATGTGACCATTTGTGGTGATACACGATTCGATCGTGTTATTGCTATTCAACAGCAGTCGAAGGTATTGGACTGGGCAGAATCTTTCCGTAATGGTAAATTTACATTAGTGGCAGGTTCTTCTTGGCCGAAGGATGAAGATATCATTCTGGATCATTTCAATAATCATTCCGAAATGAAGTTGATTGATGCCCCTCATGAAATTCATGAGGAACATATTCAGTCGATTATTTCTAAGTTGAAGCGACCTTATATCCGATATAGCGAGATGAAGCCAGTATTGGAAGGAAATGATGAATCAGCACGTTTGGCTTTGCTCGAAAAACTCAAATCAGTTGACTGTTTGATTATCGATGCAATTGGATTCCTTTCTTCTATATATAAATATGGAGATATGGCCTATATTGGAGGTGGTTTTGGTGTCGGTATTCACAATACATTGGAGGCTGCTGTCTATGGAATGCCTGTGGTTTTCGGTCCAAATCATCAAGCTTTCCGCGAAGCTTTGGGGCTGATTGCTGCTCAAGGAGGCTTTTCGATTAGCAATTCCGATGATTATAATAATATAATGTGCCGATTTATGACTCAATCTGAGGTGTTGGAGGAGTCTGGAAGACTCGCTGGAGCGTATGTTAAGGAGAATAGTGGAGCATCTGAAGTGATATTTTCTGCAATCTTCGGCTCGTAAGTCGGTTTTTAAGTCTTGTTAATAGATAGAATGCAATACAAAAGTGGCAAAAGAGGGTGGTTTGACCCCGCTTTTGCCACTATTTTTAATGTTTTTTGAAAAAAGTCGCAAAATAATTTGGAGGACTCGAAAAAAGCCCCTATCTTTGCACCCGCTAAACGAAAGGAACACGGTTCTTCCGATAAACCTCAAGATTAGCGAACGATCTTTGGAAGAGTGAAACTTTGACAAAAATAGGAGCTATGGAAACATAGCAATGCAAGCAAACAAACCTAGTCAATTCAAACATTGTCAATGTTCTTCGGGAATTTTCTCGAAGTTCGAAGATATTTTACAAC
>JAZRXX010000081.1:0-17898 GCA_045600485.1 Bacteroidales bacterium | reverse complement strand
TATCACCTTTCCATCTTCTGTTGTGATACGGGCTACAAATTCAAGTTTTGCCTTTCCCATTGTTGTTTTCTTTTTTATAGATAACGCGGAAGATGGAAATTTATTGTTTAAAGCCTCATTTTAACCGTACAGGTCGAAAACTTTTGAGTAGGAATCTAATCGCTCGATTTGAGCTCAAAAACTTTTGAGTAGAAATCTAATCGCTCGATTTGAGCTCAAAAACTTTTGAGTAGGAATCTAATCGTTCGATTTGAGCTCAAAAACTTTTGAGTAGAAATCTAATCGTTCGATTTGAGCTCAAAAACTTTTGAGTAGGAATCTAATCGTTCGATTTGAGCTCAAAAACTTTTGAGTAGGAATCTAATTGTTCGATTTGAACTCAAAAACTTTTGAGTAGGAATCTAATCGTTCGATTTGAACTCAAAAACTTTTGAGTAGAAATCTAATCGTTTGATTCGAGCTCAAAAACTTTTGACCTGTACGTTTAGATTCATAGACCTGCAAGGAATATCCCTTGAATTCTCCTAAATTCCCTGTAGAATGTCTGCGATGCTACTCTTGTGGATGCTTCAGACTTTTTCGTGCAAAGCGACCAGTAATCGGTTTCCCTTTGGGTGTCTGGATGCTCAGATATAAGCTGTCTTCACCAGGAATGGTAGCCATCAGCTCTGCAATATCGTAGCAATAGAGCGCATAGTCTGTATAATAACTGTTGATTGTAGGTGTCGAGTCATGACGGTTATAATAGAGCGTGAAAGCGATTGTGTCATTGCTCAGTTTGCTCTCGTCATAGACCATGCTGATGGTAGGAAAGATAGTCTCACCAAACTTGTCCTTGCTGTAGAAGCCAGACCAGGGAGTGTTGATATATCCGTTGGCTAACCAGGGAGTGCCGAGTGTAAAGTCTTGAATGCTGTCTTTGCTTGTAACTTTAAGAGATTCGGCAGTTGTGAGTGAAATTGGATTGTAGCAGCGAAGTTTGCCATATTCCGTAATTTGAACACCGAAGCATTCTGTCTGGCCGTTTGCTGATTCGCGAATATCGCTTTGGTTGACAGTGAACTCAATATAGACGCGTTTAGCATCTTTCAGTCCCTCTTTGCCACAAAGTTTATAGACGCTGACAGGATCCAAGTGCAACAAATCACCTTCGTCGCCATAAAGGACATATTCCGTATCCATCGATCCAGTTACGGTGTAATAGCCATAATAAGGATGGTGGTTGTCGTCTCCAACGTGATCCAAGCAGGATGTTGTATTGACCATCATGGCTATGCCAGCAAGGAATAACATCCAATTTTTACTTGTTTTTCTCATTTTGTATATGTTTTTTTTGTATTGATAATCTGAATCTGCGTTTTGTTTTGGCGCGCAAAGATAGTTATTATTTTGTCTTGTTCCAAGAAAAGTCTCGTTAATTATTCATAATGTCAACATTTCTTGATGTTGTTTAATGGCTTTTTGTTCTTCGCTTTTAATTTGAATGGTGTAGCCTGTACTCGTTCCATCAGATTTTTGATCTGTTGGGTTCCATAGGGCATGGACTGTTGCGATAAGTCTGGGATGTTGAATGAACGGAGGTTCATATCGTCGGCATTGGGATCTTGCTGCGGAAGGACAATCGGTTTGCTCAAGCGAAGTGCTCCAGTCGAGTCTTTGTCCAAATGCACAAAATGAATGCGGCTATATTGCGTGTCCGCTTCTTTCGATGCAAAAGCAAGCCAACACCTAAGTGCTTCATGCCTTTTATTGTGCTCTTTTTCTTTGTGCGTAATCTATTGAAAATAAACAATCCACCCCGATTGGGATGGATTGTTACGAAAGTATATACTGCATTATATCATGCAGAGTTATAAGTTTTTGGGGCCTTGGCGATTACATCTCGACGATGACGGTGTGAACGCCAGGAGTTGCCTTCACGATGTTGCCGATGATCTCCTTTCCGTCAACCGTAACCTTCTTGACACCTTTCTGTGCTCCGTTTGGATTCTTGACGGTGATGTTGTATTCTACGCCACGGAGAACACGCTTGACGCTATACTCCTTGATGTCGGATGGAAGACAAGGATCGACCATGATGCCATCGTAGGTTGGCTTGATGCCCAGCAGATACTGGCTGACGGTGAGCCACATCCAGGCTGCTGTTCCGGTAAGCCAAGAGTTCTTGCCCTCGCCTGGCTTGGCAGCATCCTTGCCAGCAACCATCTGGCAGTTTACGTATGGCTCGACCTTGTGGAGTGCCTGGTCTTTGAGCCACATTGGAGAAATCTTGTGGAAGAGTTCCCAAGCATCGTTGCCACGCCCTGCGACGGTCCCGCCGATGATGACCCATGGGTTGTTGTGACAGAAGATGCCTGCGTTCTCCTTGTAGCCGGCAGGATAAGAGGAGATCTCACCCATCTCAACATGATATACTGTGTAGGCAGGATTGTTCAATACCATGCCATGCTCGCAGTCGAGGTACTTCTTGCAGGAATCGATGGCTTTATCGACCATACCCTCCTCAAGACCGATACCAGCCATGGTGCAGAAGCCCTGTGATTCGATGAAGATCTTGCCCTCCTCGCATTCGTGCGAACCGATCTTGTTGCCGTAGAAGTCGTAGGCACGGAGATACCACTCGCCGTCCCAACCATGTTTCTTGACAGCCTCGACCATGGCGTCGATGCACTTCTGTGCACGGGCAGCCTCCTCTGGTTTGCCGATTTGGTTACAAAGTTCGACATAATCCTTGCCGGTTACTACAAAGAGACCTGCAATCATCAGAGACTCGGCCTTCGAACCAACGGAATTGTTCTCGGTTGTCTGGAAGCTTTCGTTTGGATCCCAGCTGAAGCAGTTCAGGTTCAGGCAGTCGTTCCAGTCTGCACGGCCAATGAGTGGCAACATGTGTGGGCCGAGATTTTCGACCACGTGGTTGAAGCTGATCTTGAGGTGCTCGAAGAGGCTGACCTCACTGCCTGGCTTGTTGTCGAATGGAACTGGTTCATCGAGAATAGAGAAATCGCCCGTCTCCTTGACGTAAGCCACGGTACCGAAGATAAGCCAGCATGGATCATCGTTGAATCCGCCACCGATGTCGTTGTTGCCATGCTTGGTGAGTGGCTGGTACTGGTGGTAGCAACCGCCATCAGGGAACTGTGTAGAGGCGATGTCGATGATGCGTTCGCGAGCACGGCTTGGTACCTGATGCACGAAGCCGACGAGATCCTGGTTCGAATCGCGGAAGCCCATGCCACGGCCCACACCACTCTCGAAGAAAGAGGCAGAACGACTGAAGTTGAAGGTAATCATACACTGGTACTGGCTCCAGATGTTGACCATACGGTTCAGACGCTCGTCGTCGCTCTTGACAACATACTTGTCGAGCAAAGCATCCCACATCAGCGAGAGCTCACGGAAGGCGGCATCGACAGCCTCGACAGTGGCGAACTTCTCGATGCAGGCACGAGCCTTGGCTTTGTTGACAAAGGTCACGTCGCTGTCCTGCGAGGTAACGAGTTCTCCTGACTGCTTGCGTGCCAGATCCTCCTTGGTAAACTTCTCTTCGAGGGTATTCTCTACATAGCCGAGCAGGAAGATGTAGTCCTTGCTTTCGCCTGGCTTCAGGGTAACCTCGATGTAGTGCGAGGCGATAGGTGACCAGCCGTGAGCCAGAGAGTTGCTTGGCTTGCCAGCCATGACACACTGAGGATCAGCGAATTCGTTGTAGAGACCGATGAATGACTCTCGATCGGTATCGTAGCCGTCTGCTTGAGCATTGGCCAAAGCATAGTAAGCATAGTGATCACGACGCTCCTTGTATTCGGTCTTGTGGTAGATGACAGTTTTGCCGTTGGCCTTGTCTATCTCTACCTCGCCGGTTGACCAGTTGCGCTGGAAGTTTTCCATGTCGGTGGCAGCATTCCACAGACACCATTCTGCAAACGAGAAGAGTTTGATGGTTTTGGCTTCGTCGGTTTCGTTGGTCAAAGTAACCTTCTGGACCTCTGCCCAAGTCTTGAGAGGAACAAAGAAGAGAACGCTGGCCTTGATGCCATTCTTCTTGCCGGTAATACGGGTGTAGTTCATGCCATGGCGGCACTCGTAGAAGTCCAATGGAGTCTTGCAAGGCTTCCATCCAGGATTCCAGACGGTGCCATTGTCGTTGATATAGAAATAACGACCACCATTGTCCATCGGAACACCATTGTAACGATAGCGGGTAATGCGGCGGAACTTGGCATCTTTGTAGAAGTCGTAGCCACCAGCTGTGTTCGAAATGAGGCCGAAGAAGTCTTCGTTGCCTAAATAGTTGATCCAAGGGAACGGAGTCGCTGGATCGGTAATCACGAATTCGCGATTTTGGTCATCGAAGTGACCATAGATTTTATTTTCCATATAGTTTATATTGTTCTTTTGTTCTTTTGTTGTTTTGTTCTTTCGTTGTTTTGTTCTTTTGTTATTTCTTGTGCTTGTTGTACCATTCATACATGGTTGGCGTCCAATGACTGTAGTCAACATGATGACCGTAATTGCGATAGATGTGGTATTGCTTTTCGGTCTTGACTTGATTGTAGCCTGCAAAGTTGGTGTGTGTCGGGCAGGTGATGTCCTGCAATCCGACAGCCATATAAACTGGACACTCAATCCACTGAGCCAGATTCTTGATGTCGAAATAGGAGAGGGTCTTGTACAACTCCTCGTCACTGATTCCAAGTTGCTTCTGTCGTTCGATGATTTCGTTGCCAGGCCAAGCTGCAATCTTGAAATAATCGGGGAAGTCGCTCATGAAGGTGATGTAGCAAGCCACGGCACGTACACGATGATCGAGTGCGGCGCAAGCCATACTGTAGGCGCCACCCTGGCTGCCGCCTTCGAGGAAGATATTGTTCTGATCTACCTCTGGCAGAGTGCATAGATAGTCGATGGCACGAGGACAATCCAGATAGGCGCCGCGATAATAGTAGTGCTTAGGATCATCCAGTCCATACTGTATCCACTTGCCGTAAGGATTGCTGATTTCCTCGTTCGAACCCTGTCCACGGCTGCTGACGATGACATCGATCCATCCATTGTCGGTCAAATCCATAGGCCAAGGTTTGCTGCTGTAACCCATATTGATAATGTGTACAGGATAAGTTCCTCCCTGTCCCTCCTTTGAAGGACGGGTAGGTATGGTGTAATATACCTGGACGGGTGCGCCGTCCAATCCTTGGATGATGGCATTGAAGGCTCGTTTTTCGCCTTTTTGATCCTTCAGTTCTGTTACTTTGGCGTTGATAGGCGTTTGTGCCAATTGTGCACGTGCCTCATCCCAGAACTGCTGGAAGTCAGGCTGAGGATCTGGCTCCGATACAATCTTTTCAGGTTCGTAACCAATCACGAAAAAGTCGATAGGCATCTGGTTGCCATAGACCTCGGTTGTATTGCGGACAATGTTCTTGCCGTTTACTTCCACTTTGATGTGATAGAAACCAGGGGCATTGGGGAACTTGATGTTATCGAATCGAATGGTGTCTGGTATGGAAAGCTTGGTGTTGCGTTCGGTAATCTCGTTGGTCAGTTCTCCACGGTCGGTATAGACCTTGACAACGATTGATTCGACGGTTTGTTTTTTGTTGGCCAAGTTGGTGATTGGAATGTCGATCGAGAATGGTTCTTCTCCATACCACACCCAATCGCTATCGTTGGCGTTGAGGGTAACGCATTGTGGCTCCAGATTCATCTCCTTGATCATCTGCATGGTCGAAGAATCGCAAGCAAAGACGGAGTTCAGGCCCTGCTCTTCTTGTGCAGGATCGCACACATAGTCGTCGTAAGGTTCCCAGATGGTGTGCTTGACGTTAGCCAAACCTCCCCAACCCCAGAAGTTGCAGCCATTGACGAGTCCAGAGTTACGGACTACGTCGAACACATATTTATAATATGAGTCACGACCGACAGTCGAAGATCCTGGGGTGAACAAAAAACGATCGCGTGGATAGCCGAACTCTTCGAGTACGATGGGCGTCTTGCCCTCCAAGGCTACCGAGGCTGCTTTCATGTAAGCCAAAGTGCTGTCGCAGGCTGCCTGGACACGGTCAACGATCGGGTCTATAGCATTGATGTCGATGGTCTTTTCAGCATCGTAGTTCTGGTTGAACTGTCCGAGCCAGCCCCAGTTGTTAGGCCAGATATGGATGCATGCATAGTCGATGTTGGGCAGGGTGTGAATGGCCTTGAAGAGTTCCATGTCATCCTGACAGCCGTGGTAGCCTTCGCTTCCGGTGGTGACGAGGTGGTTGGGATCGATCTGTTTGATCATGGTGGACTGTTGGTCGATCCACTCCACGAACTTGGCCTTGTGCAACGAGTCGTCGGCAAAGCAGCGTGGCTCGTTGGCAATCTCCCAACTCATGAGGGCCGGACTTTCGCTGTAAGGTTTGCCGGTAACTGTGTTGGTACGGCTTACGATGAACTTCAGATGATTGTTGGCCAAAGTCTTGGCTGAGTCGTTCAGCACGAAGTTGGATACGTACTGCATGTACTCCCACCAGCCTTCGATGCTGGGTACTGGTGTGCGATCGAAGTGGACCGTAGTGCCAGGCACCTTGCTGCTTTGTACATCGGCTGAGAAACCGACCCAATCCAGATAGGCTCCGTAACCACCACTCCATTCCCAGGCATTGTTCAGGAAGAGAACAGCCTTCATCTGGCGTTTTTCGAGTTCTGCCATCAAATAATCAAGACCTTGGAGCAGGGTGTCGTTATAGACACCGGGTTCGATCTGCAGTTTGGGCTGGATGTGCGATGGAATGCCCTCGCGTCCGTCGCCACCTACCATGACACGGATATTGTCGATGCCGACTTGCTGCATCAGGTCCAATTCCTTCTGCAGACGTTCGCGGTTGCCACCACGTCCCTCACTGGCAAGGATGGCACCATACCAGAAGTTGGTGCCTACGAAGCGATACTCCTGATTGTCTTGATAGAACTTGCCGTCCTTTACCTGTACGAACGAAGATGTCTCTTGCTTGGCACAGCCAATCAAGGCTGCTGCTAATGCTGTGTATAATAAAAATCGCTTCATTGATACTGAGTTTGGAATGGAACAATAGGCAATCCTCGTGAACTGCGGAGTCCACCTGCTATAAAATTATGATAGTGATAGCGAACATTCTTTACATCCGGCACTTCGGGACAAACTAATTTCAGAAAACAACCGGGTTGGTCGGTGTTCTGCCACTCGCTGTCGGCCCAGACAATGGCTTTGTGCCAGACGCCATCGGCTCCAGCTGCTTCGAAATGATCGATGTCTGCAAGTCGGTCGAAACCGTCCTGGCAATTGTCGAAGTAGAGACAGGTCACTTGACCTTTCTCGTTGGCATTGCGGGCAACTGCTGTACCTGCAATGACTCGCAGATCTCCATCGGATGCCTCGGCCTGCTTCATGGAACGGAATTCGGGAGCCTCGGAAGTGAAGCCTCGCATTCCATAGTCGCGGGTGGCTGCAAGATAAGCCAGACGCTGACCGATTTCAAGTTTCTTGGCCCCGTGAATCTGTTCTGCTTCGTAAGGTAGCATTAAGTCGGCGGTACAAACGCAACCACTATTTTCGAGTAGTCGTGCGATTTGATGCTGTGCGGCGCGAAAATCGGCGCAGTTCGTGCCTTCGTTGTTCCCGTAACTATAACCGGGCAATTCGACCGTGTACATGGGTAGAGCATCGTTCGGTTGGCGCCACATTTTGCGCCACAGTCTTGTCATGGTCTGAAAACGATCGATGTATTCTTTTTCGCGACCGACGTTGCTCTCTCCCTGATTCCATAAGAATCCCTTGACTGTGTAACCAGCCATAGGCGCCAGCATGCCGTTGAACATAACCATTTTGGCGTGATAGTCGGTGTCGTCCATTGGTGTGAGACCGTCGGGGTAGGTGAGGAGTGTGTCCTTAGGAAGCCATCCTTCGACGCAACTTCCGCCCCAAGAGCAATTGATGATGCCTACAGGTACATTAAGTATATCAGTAAGTGTACGTGCAAAGAAATAGCCAACGGCACTGAATTCGGGTGCGTTTTCGGGTGTGCATTCTTTCCATGTTCCTGGTACCCGATCTTGTGGCTCTTGTTTGCCAACTTTCTGGATGGTGGCGACGCGGATGGCATGGCGGTATTTGCCACTCATGGCAATCGCTTCGTTCGAACCCTCAACCGGACAGTTCCAGAAGCCACGCAAAGGCATCTCCATGTTCGATTGTCCGGAACAGAACCAGACTTCGCCTACCAGTACATTGTCGAGTACGCGCGTCTCGCCATCGCCCTTGATGCTGATGCTATAAGAATCAAAAGAGGCAGAGGGAGTCTCCACGAGGAGTTCCCATCTGCCATCTTTCTTGTTCGCTTTTGTTGTATAGTCTTTTTTATCCCACGATGGGGTGACAGAGACGGTAGAACCGCCTTTGGCCCAACCCCACAAGCGGGCTTGGGTTTTCTGCTGGAGCATCATGTTGCTTCCGATCTGTTCTGGAAGCTCCAAGGCTGTAGCCGATAGGGTTAGAACTGCCAGACATAGGCTGGTCAAGATTCTTTTCTTCATTGGTAGTGATTTGTGAAATGTAGATGAATTGTTTCAGAAAAAGTTGGGGCAAAGATATACAAAAAGCCCGACTCCTGCAATAGTCGGGCTTGCGTTGTATTTTATTTAGGTAAAATAGTACAAGTTTTTTTAAACAACAATTCGATTTCGGTGATATGCGTTGCGAAAATCGCTTGGCGAGCAACCTTTTCTCTTTTTGAAGATGCGATTGAAATTCGATACGTTGTTGAATCCGGATTGATAGCAGATTTCGACAATCGAGGTCGTTGTATCGACCAATTGTCGGGCTGCGTATCCCAGACGGATGTCAATGAGGTAGTCGGAGAGGGTTCTGCCTGTGCGGACTCTGAAGAATCGGCTGAAGGCTGTTGGTGTCATGCCTGCCAGATCGGCAACGGTTGTCAGTCGAACCTCCTCCTTGAAGTGTTCGGCAATATAATCCTCCACTTTGCGGATACGACGGCTGTCGGGCGCAGTCTTGACTGCAGCAAACGAAGACGATGCCAATAGGTGAAAGTCGTTTTCGATCGAAAGCTGATAGAGAATTTCTAATAATTTCAGTACACGCGGGAATCCTGGCTCTTCGTGTGAGAGCTCCTCCAGTTTGTTGTAAATGCGCATGATGACTGGCAGGTCGAAGGCAATTCCTCGTTTTGCATTTTCGATGAGCTGGCGGAGGGATGTCATCTGGCTTTTGGACAGAAACTGTTCGCCCAGAAGGTCGGGCGGAAACTGCACGACATACTCTCGAACTTTTCGTCCGTCGGCCACGTCAATTAGGGTTTGTCCTGGCTGCTGCTCCCATGCGTGCTCCAAGTTGCTGCCTATCAGGGCGAGGTCAAACTGGTGACAGATTTCGATGCTGTCGCCTACAACTCGGCGTACACCGGTGCAATTCTCCATGAAGGTCAACTCCATTTCTGGATGCTTGTGCAAGGGGTAATCGTAATTCTCCTTCAAATGATCGAACATGTAGAAACTGTCCTGTTCGGTAAGTGGAGTAATTTCTGTTATAACTTTCTGCATAGTATAAACAAGGTTCTTTCTGACAAGGTTGATGTTGTGTGTAGAGTAATCTCTTTCGGTGTGCAAAGGTAGTGTTTTTTGAGATAGCATGCAATAGTTTCGACCTCTTTTTGCCGTTTCTGCCCTGATTTTTGTTTTTTTATTGCCGAAAGTTGTGAATTTAGTGAATAATCGTTATCTTTGCGTCCGAAAAATTGTATCAACTTGTACTTTTTTACCCTATTGATGATGAAAAGATTCTTTTCTTTCCTGTGTGTGATGTTGCTTGGCTCTATGGCGATGGCTCAGATTGTTGAACCTGTGCATTGGAGCAGTTCCTTTAACCAAAATGGCAAGAAGCTACAGGTGAGTTTTAAGGCTCAGATAGATGCTGGCTTCCATCTGTATGCTTTGGATGTGCCCGAGGATGGCCCTCAGCGTACGGAGTTCCATTTTGAGACGATGGAGGGATTGTCGCTGGATGGCGCTGTCCGTGTTGCCGATGGAAAGGTAATCACCCATCGTGATGAAACCTTCGAAATGACACTTTCGTATTTTGAGAATACGGTAACTTTCGTTCAGTCGTTCGATATTCTGGATGAGTCGTGGAAATTGGTGGGTTATGCCTATTTTATGTCTTGTAACGATGGTATGTGCACTCCTCCAACCCAGTGGGAATTTAAGCATGCTAGTACCCCTGTTGCCCGTCAAAGTGAGTCTGCCCCAGCAACTACAGAGGTGGCTGTCGAAAAGACTGTAACGGAGGAAGCAGCAGATGTCGCCTCTGTCCTTCCCACCACAGACGAGCCGTTGGCGGTGGCTAAAGCAAGTGAAGGACTTTGGACTCCGGTTATTTCTGAACTTCAGTCTTTCGGAGCTACGGATGGTGATATGAGTGGCGAAAGCCGTAGCTGGTGGTACATTTTGATCGCTGGCTTTGTGGGAGGTTTGATTGCTTTGGTTACTCCATGTGTGTGGCCAATGATTCCTATGACTGTCAGTTTCTTCCTGAAACGTACGAAGGATCGTTCCAAGAGTATTCGCGATGCTTACATCTATGGCATTTCTATTATTGTCATTTATGTGTTGTTGGGATTGGTGGTAACAGGTATCTTTGGAGCTTCTGCTTTGAACAGTCTGGCTACAAACGCGGTCTTCAATATCATCTTCTTCCTGCTGCTGGTTGTTTTTGCCTTCAGCTTCTTTGGCGCTTTCGAGATTGCCTTGCCTTCGTCGTGGACTACCAAACTCGATGAGAAGGCTGATGCTACGACCGGCATGGTCAGCATTTTCTTCATGGCATTTACGCTATGTCTGGTCTCTTTCAGCTGTACGGGTCCAATTATTGGTACTTTGCTGGTCGAGGCTGCAACTACTGGTTCGAAGCTCTATCCTGCCATTGGAATGTTGGGCTTCTCGTTAGCACTTTCGCTGCCATTCACCTTGTTCGCGTTGTTCCCTTCTATGCTTAAATCGATGCCTAAATCGGGCGGTTGGCTGAATATGGTCAAGGTGGTGCTGGGCTTCTGCGAGTTGGCTTTGTCCTTTAAGTTCCTGAGTGTGGCAGACCTGGCTTATGGTTGGGGTATTCTTGACCGAGAGGTGTTCCTTTGCCTTTGGATTGTCATCTTCTTGTTCTTGGGACTATATTTGTTGGGCTTTATTCGTCTGCCACACGATGACGATCCACAGCCATCGGATCGCGTTTCGGTTACTCGATTGATGCTGGCTCTTGTCTCTATTTCGTTCTCAATCTATATGATTCCTGGTCTTTGGGGTGCTCCGTGTAAGGCTATATCCGCTTTTGCACCACCGATGAATACGCAGGACTTCAAACTTGGCGAACAGGCGTTGACTACTTATCACGACTATGAGGAGGGTATGGCAGCCGTCAAACGTACTGGAAAACCTGCTTTGGTCGATTTCTCTGGCTTCGGTTGTGTGAACTGCCGTGAGATGGAGGCTTCGGTTTGGACAGATCCAGAGGTCAAGAAGATTATCGAAAATGATTATATCCTCATAGAACTGATGGTGGACGATAAGACGGCTCTTCCAGAAGTTCAGGTGGTCGAAGAGAATGGCAGACAGGTAAAACTGCGTACCATCGGTGATCGATGGAGTTATCTGCAACGCCACAAGTTCGGCGCCAATGCTCAGCCATTTTACGTGCTGTTGGATGCTGAGGGTAAGCCTCTCACTGGCAGTTATAGCTACAACAAAGATATTCAGGCCTACGTTGAATTCCTCAAGGCTGGCCTCAAATGATTTTTCAAAAGAAACAGACAATTATGACTTACGATTTAGATTTTGTGAAGGCTCACGTTCGCGAGGGCTTCATCCTTAACCCCAACGAGAAGGTGGTTAATGGTATCATCAAGGGTTTGAACCGCAACGAGGGTGAATGTCCTTGCAACAACGATTCGGAGGACAAGATGTGCCCATGCTCTAATTATCGACTCCACGATCATTGCTGCTGTACACTCTATTTGAAGAAGTAGTAGAAGGGAATTTAAGGGATTGTAAGGGGAGTAAAAGTGTAGTAAAAGGGACGATACGATTGGTTATCGTGTCTTGTCTGGGATTAAAAAGTTGTTTTGATATCTGATTCAAACGTCCTTTTTACTTCCCTTTCACTACTCTTTTATTCCTTTTTTACTCCCCTTTTTTTGTAACCTTGTGAGTAACCAGATAGACGCCCGAGAAGACCAGGATAATGGCTACAACATGACTCCAACCGAAGATGCCGAGGCCCAGAGCGACCGAAAGCGTACATGCCACGATGGGTTGTACGTAATTGTACATCGCAATGACTGTGGGCGAAAGGATACGCTGTGCCGTGGTACCACACAAGAAGGAGAAGAAGGTGCCACCCACCACGACAAAAGCGGTTTCTGCATAGGTGGTGGCCGACAGTTCTCTCCATTGCACCTGCATGAGCCCTGGTAGAGCAAAAGGCAGGACTACGAGGGTGGCAAAGGTCATCATCCACTTCTGGCACACGATGGCAGAATGCCGATTGATTACTCCCTTGAATTTTGTCAAATAGAAGGCGTAGGAGAACTGTCCGCAGATACACATGACGTCTCCTAACAAGACTCCTCCTTCTCGCGCTCCTCCAGCCGACGTCAGAATTATAGATAGGGCACCCAGACAACCTAAGACCAAGCCGCCGACCTTTCGCATGGTCACGCTGTCTTTGAGGATGATGGCTGCCAGTACCATCGTGATGATTGGCATGGTGGTGGTCATGATGCTGGCGTTGAGGGGCGAGGTGATGCTCAGACCGATGATGTAGTTGCATTGGTTGAGAACAATGGCAAACATGCCGGCGCCGAATAACCATAGCAATTCTTTGTGATCGCTTAAAGAAACATTGTCGCGTTCCCGGTTCTTCTTTTTGCTCCAGAGGCTGCTCACCATATTGGCTAACCAGAAAAGTAAGGCTCCGCCTGTGACGCGTATGCCTACCATGTCGAATCCTGTTAACCCATGGGACATGGCATCCTTTCCAAGGGGTGCCATCATTCCCCACATTGTGGAGGCTGCGAGCATATAGAGATGCCCTTTGAATGTGCTCTGTTGTTTGATGTTCATAAACCTTTTGCCAGATTTTCTCGTATTTTGTGGCGCAAAGGTAGTGACTTTTTGTCAATTCTCCAAATAAACCATGACTTAAAATTCAACAGAGTGAATATCCTCTTCGATTTCTTGTTCGAGATTCTCGAAGGGATTCCTGTAGGTGGCCAAAAGGCAAACAAGCCCGATAGTGACGCCCAATCCGATAGATGTAAGAATTTCAATTAAATTTTCCATACTTTCTTATTTTTGTTAGTTAATAATTGGCGGGCATTCCGGCTTTCGCAAGTGGGGATGCCCAAAAGAATTCAACTTGTGTTATTGTGTGCTTGAATACATTTTTATATAACTAATTGTTTGTTTTTGTTCTTGTCCTTGTTTTTGAAAGGTCTCACTTTTTTGTTTTTGACGCTGCAAAGGTAAGGGATTGTTGCGTGACGACCAAATTTTCGGTATGACGGAGGTGTGACGCATCTTTTCGTCACATCTTTGTCACAAAAAAGGCTGTTTTTTACAAAAAATGATACGAAAATATAGGATTTTTCGAGGTTTATCATTATCTTTGCGCCGACTTTATTAGATATTCTATGGTGAAAACCAGTAACAGAAACATTTGTTTGATGAGATTTTTTATTTCGATTATTCTGCTGTTGACTTGGTATTTGATGCCTGCTTGCAGTTCTTCAACCGATGAAGTTGAAGACTGTATCAATGAGGGGTGTCGTTTGATGTCCGAAGAATCGGATCATAATGCTGCTGCTGGGCTGATGCTTCGAGCTTTGTCATTGCAGAATGAGCATGTGCCGACCAAACAACTTGTACGTACCTATTATTATTTGAGTCAGATCTACTGGCGTTTGGATTTCCCGAACAAGGCGTTGGATTTTGCTCAGTTGAGTTTGTCGTGCGCTGAGCAGATGGGTGACCAATATCCCAATCGTCTTAATTTGATCAACCGAGTGGCTTCATGCTATTACCTGGCGCTTGTGCCTCATCATAATGATTCTGCCATTTGCTACTATAATCGTCTTCTGGAGGAATCTTTGGCTTGTAGCGATTCTTCCATGGCCTGCAATGCTTGTAATAATATGGGTGCTGTGTATCTGAGTACGAAGGAGCATGCTCGCGAGGCTTTGGGTTATTTTGAACGTTCGAAAATTTTTTCGTTGAATCGCGACAAGGACAACTTTTATTATCATTATAATTGTTCGCGCGCGTATCAACAGCTCGAATTGTGGGATAGTTGCATCTACGAGATCAACGAGTGTATGAAGTATGTGCAGGATGGTGATATTGAGGGTAAAGAGAAACTCTTTGCTCGCTTGTATAAGTGCCAGAAACATCTGGCAAATTACAAGGAGGCTTGCACTTGGGCCGATTCTTCGTTTTTCTATTCCGATTCTCTCTATGTCGAACGAAGGCGCGAGGAACTGAAGGATTTGACCGAGAAGTACCAACGCGAGAAGTATGAGTCAGAACTCCAATTGCAACGCACGCATTGGGTGTTGGCTGTGGTCGTTGTCGTGTTCATCTCGCTCATCTTATTCGTCGTTGTCATGTATAGGAACAAGCGCCGTATCATTGCCCTGCAGCAGAAGATGGAGAAACTTAAGCTCCAGATCAGCCGCGAGGTCGAACAAACGGAACCTTCGTCCGCTTCCAACGAAAACTTGACGGATCTCTATCATCAACAGTTTCTCGTGGCTCGTGACTTGTTCCGTTCGCGTCAGGTGAGCAATAAATTAAGTCAGCTCAAGTATCATACGGACAAGATTTACTTGTCGGACGAAGAGCGTCTGCCACTCATCGATGGCGTGACGGAAGTCTTCATTGATCCGTTGCAGAACTTGAGGACTAACTTCCCGGAACTGACGGCCGACGAATGTCTCTATGCCGTTCTGTGTTTTGTGGGATGCAGTAATTCGGACATCTCGATGCTTACCAAGACAACCGAAGCCACGTTGCGTAAACGTCGCAGCCGTTTCAAACAGAAAACAAACGACACGGTCTTCAAACTCCTTATGGATTCAGCGTCATGAATAATCAGGGTGCGCTTTTGTCACATCGTGGACAAAGGCGCACCCTCTTTTTATCGGATAGGCAGATTGGCTCTGCGCTTATCTTGAGTTTATTTCGAAGCGTACTTGGTGAAGTTGTACTTTTCGCGGATTGCGAGCTTCTCCTCTTCACTCAATGAATTGAAGTAACCCTTCCAGCCTGGACAGAAGTTGATGTGCCAGCGCCAGAAGCGACTGATTAAAGCCTGTGGATCGCGATCGTATTTCTGTCGCATTGGACATTGTGGACAATTGTGCTTTGCCATAATTAATGAATTTTTTTAATTATTATTATTGTTTGAAATAGTCATTCCTCATTCGTCATCTTCCTTCTTGAAATATCGTTTGACGCGCTTCCAGCCATCAACGCCTAAAATGGTCAATCCTCCATATTGGCAAGTTTTGGCCAATCCAAACAAGATTACCCAAAGTACGCCTTTGGCTTCGGTGGAGATTGGCAGCGTCATTTGTGCGAACGAGAGAATATAGAAGGGGATGCATAAGGCAAGAACGATGACTCCTGTCCGGAAACTGAGTTTTTGCAGAAATTGTTTCATAGCATTTTCTTTATATATTCATCCAATATAGGGATCATTTTGACAAATCCTTCTACATCGAAGCCTTTCTGGGCAGCTGCTTCTACCATGCAGACAGGTATTGTTGCTGCCTGTTCTTCCATCTGTCGTCCCTTTTCGGTGAGGCAGACAATCTGTTGTCGCTTGTCTTTCGCGCTGTCGTGACGTGTTAATAGTCCCATGCCCTCCATACGTTTGATGAGCGGAGAAATGGTGTTGATGCCCAACAGTAGCTGTTTGCCTATGTCGTTGACCGGCTGTTCGTCTTTCTCCCACAATACAAGCAGTACCAGATATTGTGTGTAGGTTATGCCCAACTTGTTCAGAAAGGGCTCGTAGGCCTGTGTTGTCAGGCGACTGGCTGTGTAGAGCCTAAAGCAGACCTGATGATCTAATCGCAGTTGTTCGTGCGCCATTGCTGTCTGTTTTTGGTTTGGTTGTTGCTTTGTTTTTATTTGATTCGATGGTGCAAAGATAGAGAAATAATTGAGAATGTCGTGCACGATACATGAGAAATGCATCGAAAAGTTTTTGAAATCATCGCAAACGATATTGTTTGTTATCTTAGCTCGTCAAATTAGCGTATGCTTATAAAATATGTGCACCCGAAATTCCAAAATCATCGAAAATGGAGATGAAAAGAGAAAAAGGAACGGAAAATAGTTGGAAGTTTCGGAAATAATTACCATCTTTGCACCGCTTTTTCGCGCAGATGCGTTAGTATTTGTGTAAAAAGCAACAAAATTAATCAATCAAAATTATTTAACAGTTAGTTATGAACAACTACGAAACCGTTTTCATTTTGACTCCCGTTTTATCTGATGCTCAGGTAAAGGAAACGGTAGATGCTGTTAAGGCTGAACTCACTAACAATGGTGCTACCATCGTTAACGAGGAGGCTTGGGGTATGAAGAAACTTGCTTACCCTATCGAGAAGAAATCTTCCGGCTTCTACTTCCTGGTGGAGTTCGATGGCGAACCAACCATCGTAAACAAACTCGAGACTTATTTCCGTCGTACCGACCGTGTCATCCGTTTCATGACCGTTAAGAACGACAAGTATGCAGCTGAGTACGCAGCAAAGCGTCGCTCATTGAAGAAAGCACAGGAGGCATAATTATGGCAGAAGTATCAGAAATCCGTTACTTGACCCCAGTGTCAGTTGACGTTAAGAAGAAGAAGTATTGCCGTTTCAAGAAGAGCGGTATCAAGTACATCGACTACAAGGATCCTGAGTTCCTCAAGAAGTTCTTGAACGAGCAGGGTAAGATCCTCCCACGTCGTATCACCGGTACTTCTTTGAAGTTCCAGCGTCGTGTGGCTACCGCTGTTAAGCGTGCTCGCCAGATCGCACTCCTTCCATACGTTTGCGATATGCTTAAGTAATTATTAACCAAGTAAAATTTAGACCAATTTATGAAGATTATTCTGATTGAGGACGTCAAGAACCTTGGTTATAAGGACGACGTTGTAGAGGTAAAGAACGGCTACGGCCGCAACTATCTTATCCCAACCAAGAAGGCTAAGCTTGCTACTGAGTCTGAACTCAAGCAACTCGCTGAGAAGATCAAGCAGCAGGCTAACAAGCAGGCTAAGATCAAGGCTGATGCCGAGGCTCTTGCTGCTGCTGTTGCTGCCGCTGGTGAGCTCACCATCGCAGTTAAGGCTTCTGAGGAGGGTAAGGTTTATGGTTCTGTTAGCAACATCCAGATCGCTGAGGCTCTCGAGGCTAAGGGCGTGAAGATCGAGCGCAAGACCATCGACGCTGACGCTATCAAGGCTCTTGGCCAGTACACCGTGGTTGCTCGTTTGCACCGCGAGGTTTCTGCTGAGATCGTTGTTAACGTTGTCGCTGAGTAATTCTCGACTTAACAAGCAAAATCATAAAGGGGGTGTCCATTCGGCGCTCCCTTTTTATTTCGTTATTTCGAGTCAAAGATAGGAAGTAAGTAGTTGTTCAAAATTAGTTATAAGTATCAGTAGATTTTTTCGTTTTACATCTTTAATTCATCTTGAGCGCATCTTCGAACTTTTGCTTCGGTTACAATGTCACATTGCTCAACCTTCGTATCGCGCGAGCAAAGCTCGGAGGCGCCCTCAGTAAAAGTCCAAATCTGCCTCTCAATCTG
>JAZRXX010000080.1:0-6442 GCA_045600485.1 Bacteroidales bacterium | reverse complement strand
TGCCACGAATTGCAAAAAGAGCATGAAGTCCCTGATGAGACGTGCCTGCATGAATTCTTCCTTGCTATTGGAAATTCTCAATAATGCTGTTTGGAATTGAATCCGATGAAACTTGTTTCATTAGATGCGGTTGCCCTGAATCCTTAACTATGTCAGCGTGAATGGCGATATCACTACCGCCAACTTTACCGAATATCCTCTCAAAGGTTTCGACTGGGTGGGTACTTTCGGTTCGCAAATGTTGAAACTAAAGGACTGCGTAGAGGATATTCATGGCATCATCTCTGCCTAAATTCGTGTTTCGTTGCTCCCGAAGTTTTCGGAACGAGCAAAACTCAAGTTTTAGATTGATTTCAACAGAGGGAAGGAAATAATCATTATAGATTTCGGATTCTCCACTCGGTAGGATAGAGGGAATTGCTACGGTTGCTGCCCTTTTGCATAATGTGCTGGAGGATACTCCAACCTCTGCATAGGACTTGCTGACGATGGGATTCAATCCTGAGATTGTTGCCGAAAGTATCTGAAAGCCCTGTATTTGCTCAGTCAGAATTAGGTCCAGATTGCTAAGATTTGGTGGAAATGGACAAAAATGGCAAAAAGATTTGGTGGAAATGGACAAAAATGGCAAAAAAAATTTGGTGGAAATGGACAAAATAGAAAAAAAATTTGGTGGAAAGAAAAATAAATGCTAATTTTGCCCTCGCCTAAAAAATTTTTTTCTATGAAAGGAACAACAATGATATTCAAGCGAAAGTTGTATGATCGTATGCTCCAGTGGAAACAGGAGCGTGGTGGTGCCACAGCTCTGCTCGTGCAGGGTGCACGCCGAATAGGAAAATCAACGCTCGTGGAGGAATTTGCCAAGCATGAATATAAATCGTATCTGTTGGTAGATTTCTCTATTGCGCCCCGTGAAGTCGTTGATCTATTTGAGGACATTTCAGACCTCAACTACATTTTCTTCCGCCTACAACTTGTGTATCATGTAGAATTGCACATACGAGAATCTGTCATCATCTTTGATGAGGTACAGAAGGCTCCAAAAGCACGCCAAGCAATAAAGCATTTGGTGAAAGACAATCGCTATGACTATATAGAGACAGGTTCGCTCATCTCTGTACACAAGAAGAGCACAGACATCGTTATTCCAAGCGAGGAAACAAAACTGGATATGTTCCCGATGGATTATGAGGAGTTTAAATGGGCATTGGGAGATATGGTCACGATACCACTATTGAAGACGTCATTTAAACAGCACATACCGCTGGGAGATCAACTGCATAGACGAATGATGCGTGATTTTAGACTCTATATGCTTGTAGGCGGTATGCCTCAGGCTGTTTCCGCATATATAGAAACGAACAGTATGAGTGCTGTGGACAGAGTCAAGCGGGACATCATCTCTCTCTATGAGGAGGATTTCGGAAAGATTGATGAGAGTGGACTTGCCAAGGCTATGTTCGATTCAATACCTGCCCAACTGTACAAGAATGCTTCTCGGTTCGAAGTATCTTCAAGCGAGATTGGTAGTAAGGTTGGTCGTTCCGTTTCAATCGTAAAGGCAATGAATGACTCTATGACTGTCAATGTGGCGTACCATACTAATGATCCTAATACAGGACTTGCACTCACTAAAGACGTCGAGCGATTCAAGATGTACGTGGGTGATACGGGACTCTTTATCACATTGGCATTCAAAGATAAGGAGTTTACGGATAATGATATCTACAACAAACTTCTCAATGATAAGTTGAGTACCAACCTCGGCTATGTCTATGAGAACATGATAGCACAGATGCTCAAAGCTACAGGCAAGGAAATCTATTATCACACTATTCCTTTCAATAATGGTAAGAAATATTATGAAATAGATTTCTTGATTGCTGATGGTCATAAGGTTTCTCCCATAGAAGTGAAATCTTCTGGATACAAAACTCATGCCTCGCTTGATGAGTTTTGCCGTAAATACTCAGACAGGATTCAGAATAAGTATCTCGTTTATACTAAAGATTTAAGAAGGGAGGGTGATATAAACTACATCCCAGTATATATGACAATGTTTTTATGACCAACTCAAGTATCCCTTAACTACAGATTTCGGATTCTCCACTCGGAAGGATAGAGGGAATTGCTACGGTTGCCGCCCTTTTGCATAATGTGCTGGAGGATACACCTACCTCTACACAGGACTTGCTGACGATGGGATTCAATCCAGAGATTGTTGCCGCAGTTCAGGCCTTGACTAAAAGGGAAGGTGAGGATTATTTCGACTTTGTACTTCGTGCGAAGCAGAATCCGATTGCCAGAGAGGTGAAGGAAATGGATATTCGTGATAATATGGATCTTTCACGTATTCCCAATCCTTCGGACACCGATTTCGATCGTTGCCGAAAGTATCTGAAAGCCCTGTATTTGCTTGGTGAAAGTTAAGATTCCTATTTCCAACCCAATCGTACGAAACTGATTGATAAGTGGTATTTGTAACATTGTATATGGATTTCTGAGGAATGCTTTATAATTGAAAGAGAAAAAGATAAGTAAAGAAATGCTATATACGACCAACATTATGGCAAGAATTTCGCTCAATTAGTATCTTTTAAGGGTGAATATGAACTGAAATTGAAAAAAACTCAAATCCGCAACTAATATTGAAAGTCAAAGATAGCAAGTCTAATTGCTGATTTCATTAATCAGATGCGGTGCCAAGTCAAAATTATTCTACTTGCGGGTATACCTACCCCTTACCCCACAAAGCGACTTGAGGCAATACGCAAGAGCAAACACTAAGGTTAGGTGTTATCCGAAGTCCAGATTGGCATAAGCTCTATTGTTGGAGTAGATATTCAGCACATTCTGTCTTGAGGATTTGATCCATTTGGCAGCGACTCCTGGCCCATATCCGAAGAAATGCTTGTAGGTCATTTTTGCATCGTACTTTTCTGTTTCAATGAACTGATGGTCGAAGTCAAAATCATATTCCATCCCTTTCTTCAACTACACAGTTGAAAGAAGTGCATTGAGAAGAAGTCCGTTTAGCTTCTCCGCTGCATTGAAGTCGTAAGACTTGCCTTCATCTGAAACATACGTTATATTGTCTTCTGTCAATTCCTCGATGGCTCGTAGTATGGTATCAGAATTACAGGTCCTGAGGGTCGGATGAAGTGATAAGGTAGTTTGGCCTAAAAGTCGGTCAAAACACTCCATAATTGGAAAAATTCCACCAAAAGGTGTGATCTTTTCATTTTTTATTTGTATCTTTGCCACGCCGTATCAAGGATTTTTTATGTTTGAAGTTTTGCAGCACAAAGATAAGTGAATTTTTTGACATGGCAAAACCCTGGGCAACTTTTTGTTGCTCAGGTTATTATAAAAAATCTTAATGAACTATGCTGCGGATTCTAGGATTATTAATTTCTAATGTGGAGTCCTGGTTTTGGGTTATTTTTCAAAAAAAGATGAAAAATAATTTGGAGGGTATCGAAATAATGCATATCTTTGCGTCTGGAATATCATTGAAAAATAATGACATGATTTATCCGTTATAATATCTAATGTGTATGAAGAAAAATTATCTCCCTTCAGTCATCGCTGCTATAGCACTTGCGATGACAGTTTCGCCAATGGAGGCGCAAGTTACCAATCAAAAGATGCCGACTCCTGAGTCGATGATCGAAAAGTTACCAATGCCAGAAAGGCAAAAGCTGGCAGTTGCGTTGAATCGTGAGCAGCCTCAGCAACGTGCCATGCATAATGCTCAGAGTACAGGGTTCACTCACTATCTGTCTGGTAAGACTGATCAGTATGGCCGAATAACCAGATATGAGTACAATGACGTAGGTCTATGTACGCATGAGACAACCTATAGATACTACTATTCTGCCAATGATAATCGCAAGGATTCTGAGTGTATCTATGAGTATGATACTGATGGGAAACGTATCAGCGTAAAGAACGTAAGTTACTATGATGATGAGGTCTATCCGTCTCCTTCAAGTATGGAATTATACAGATACGATCCTTCAACCGACGAAGCAATCTACTATGAATCATATAATTTGGACGAGAATAAGAAATTAGTTCTGACAAACAAAAGAGAGGAGACTAGAATCGATGAATATACGAATCAACATATAAATCTCTCTTGGTTTGATGGTCAGCCGTCGGGTGAAAAGTATGTATTCGTCACTAATAAGGATCATTTGATCATGACAGAGTCACATTATATCTTGGGTCAAGATGGCGAGTGGGCTTTGTCTGGAATCGATGAATACACGTATGATGGTTTAGGTCGCATTTTGTACTACACACACAAAGAGAACAATGTACTTACCTCAAAGAGCCAATACACATACAACGATAAGGGGGGATATGAGGCTATCACAACTGATGGGGAGGGCGCCCTTGTAAGCAAATCCGTTTGCCCTGAAGAGCCTCGCGATGGATACTATGAGCAATATAGCTACTCCTATGACAAAGAGCAGAAACAATGGATCCAAGATGGGTATTCTAAGTCAATTTCTGATAAATATTCATCTGAATCCATATGGGAAGGCACAGATTCTTGGGACAACTCCAGCTTCATGTATTATTCGAAAAGAACTTACGATGATCATGGCCTTGTCTTGACCTATACTTACAACTCTACCAATGAGTCCGAAACAAGGAAACAAGAGCAACAAGGAGAGACTATCTACACCCGAAATGCCGAAGGTGATCCAATCTCTGAGCACTCTATGTCGGTCTATAAGTCCTATAATAAAGCGACGCAGAATTATTCGTATGGCGATAAGTCAGTAACGGATACGGAGTATTACTACAACGAAAGTATGGATGGACGCAAGGTTATGGGATGCGAATGGAGTCGTCCTCTTTTGTCCGAAAATACCACGAGAACAGATTATAATTTCGACAATTATACTGGTGAATTCTACGACTATGGCTATGAGAATCGCTCCTCGGTCAATTATGAATATGAGGTAGTGCCTTTGTATGCTAATGGACTGAAATTCGAAGTCCTGGCTGACAATGAGGTCTCCATCATCGGTTATTCTGAGAAGCCAGGTGTCAACTTTGTCGTCCCTGCTACTGTCAGCATCAATGGCAAAAACTACAATGTAGTCGAAATCGGTAACGATGCATTCCAGGGATGCAAGGAGATGCGCTCTGTAGATATTCCTGCCAGCATCCGATACATGCATAGTGACGCATTTTATGATTGCGAACTCGAAGTTGTCATCTCGCGTGGTCTGAATATTGACGAGGAGTATGAGTGGTATTCTGATCAGGTATTCCAAAGCGCTACTCGCAGACACGGAGTCCTCTATGCTCCTGCTGACAAGTGGCATGAATATGCTTTCTCTGAACAGTGGGGCTATTTCTATAACATCAAGCGTAATGTAAGTGAGGCTCGACTGGTATCTCCACAGAAGACATATACGATGCTGGATAGCCGCAACATGCAGTATCTGGTCTACAACCCAGCCTCAGGTGCCGTACAGACACTCTCTTCAGTATCTGAACTTGACGAAAGTAATCCTAACCACTGCTGGATGGCAGTCAAAACTGAACAGGGAAGCTACCTCTACAACATGGGCGCCAAGCAGTATGTCGAAGTCTCAGTTTCTGGCTACAGACTCATGAGCGATGCGGTCGCTAATGCTACCACACAGGAAGAACATGGTGTCCTGTTGAGCAATGGTTCAAGGAATGTCTGGAATTTTGTGGAGAATACTCAGATTGATGCTGATCCAAATGTATTTGGTAATGTCAGTGGTATCTCGACCATCGAGTTCAATGGCAATGATGCTGTCGAAACCTACAATGCTGCAGGTCAGCGCAACAATGGCCTCCAGCCTGGACTCAATCTGATGCGCCATGCTAATGGTAAGGCAGAAAAGATCATTGTACGATAATGAACGGTCACACCGTAAAAGAATAAAAAATCGGCTCCAAGACGGGGCCGATTTTTGTTTGTCATCAAATCATTTTGTAGTCAATGCTGCGCTTCTTCTGCCGGTGCATATACCAGATCGTCACGACGATTGTAAGGGCAAGGGTGATGAGTTGCCTCCGATTCGGTACAACGATCGACATTACTTATGTCCGTTTTGACCGCCATGGTCGTGTCCGAGATGGCAAACTCAAGGACGATTTGGCACGAGCTCTCCTCGACATGAAGGAGGCAGGTTACTGCTATGTCAAATATGAATACAAGCAGTCTTGCTTTCACATCACGGTAAGACCAAGATGATACCAACCATTTTTAACCCAGGCATGTGCCCTGGGTTAGTTCATTACGCTCAAAAGTTTTTGAACTCGAATCGAATGATTGGATTCCTACTCAAAAGACCAAGGGGGGAAAGACTTTATAACTTCGTGCCTTCGTGTGAGTTTAAATACAAGTCATTGAGACTTTGCTTCCCGAGGGCGATGGAGTAGC
>JAZRXX010000079.1:0-26232 GCA_045600485.1 Bacteroidales bacterium | reverse complement strand
CCATCTTCTGTTGTGATACGGGCTACAAATTCAAGTTTTGCCTTTCCCATTGTTGTTTTCTTTTTTATAGATAACGCGGAAGATGGAAATTTATTGTTTAAAGCCTCATTTTAACCGTACAGGTCGAAAGTTTTTGAACTCAAATCGAACGATTAGATTTCAACTCAAAAGTTTTTGAACTCGAATCGAACGATTAGATTTCAACTCAAAAGTTTTTGAACTCGAATCGAGCGATTAGATTTCAACTCAAAAGTTTTTGAACTCGAATCGAGCGATTAGATTTCAACTCAAAAGTTTTTGAACTCAAATCGAATGATTAGATTTCAACTCAAAAACTTTTGAACAGTACAGATCAAATAAATTTACGCCACTGGTGATTGTTATGAGCAATCAGATAGTGGCAGACATAGTAACATAATGCATTGACTATTATTTGCGTTCTCCTGAAAAGCCTCGGAAACTCGTAAGGTGAATCCTACAAAAAATAAAGAGATTCCTTTTACTCGCGAGCCTCGGTTAATGCAAGGTATCAATACATACCGTTCCAAGATAAGGCCATTATCAGATTTCATTGGCATTCGGTAACGTGTTTATTCGAAAATACTGGTTCTTTTAGCTAGTGTACCATCTCGACGAGATTTAATAATAACTCACGCAAAGGACGCTATGGCCGCAAAGGAAGCGCCTCGCAAAGGGGTGTATTCTTAGATTTTCGCAAAATGGGGAAGAAGGATAAGAAAGTTCTTCTCGTTCTCTTTTTACCTTTGTGTGTTAATTGCCTTGAAATAAATATCTCCTTTGCGAGGCGCCCTTTGCGTTCTTAGCGCCCTTCGCGTGAGTGCCTTATTTTTTTATCATCACTAAGGGGAAAAGACTTTTTATCTTCGTGCCTTCGTGTGAGTTTATATACAAGTCATTGAAACGCTACACTAATTAACCGCCCTCATTCTGTTTCCTAAGCTTCGGATTCGGGTTTCACTATAGGTGGAGTAGGTTTCCAAAGCTTCGGTTGCCATTTTTACTATGGTGGAAGAAGAAAAATATACATTTTTGAGCAAAAATTATTGATAATAGAGAAGTGTACGCAATTATCGTACACTTTTTTTGTAATATTAAATAAAATGGTGTATATTTGCGCGTACCAAAACAATACACGATGAAAATAATACACACCAGCGACTGGCATTTGGGTCAGCACTTCTATCGTTTCGACCGAGACGATGAGCATAAACACTTTGTGGAGCAACTCACAGAAGTTGTCAGAACGGAACAGCCTGACGCAATTGTGGTGAGTGGCGATGTCTATGATAATGCAGCACCCAGTGTCGTGGCACAATCGCGATTCGTTCAATCCATGATTGCTTTGCATGATGCTTGTCCAAACTGTACGATTGTAGTGACGGCAGGTAATCATGACAGCGGTAACCGTCTTGATGTGCATCGACTCGTTTGGGAGAAGATGGGCGTGAAAGTGATTGGTGCTTGTAAGCGAGCAGAAGATGGTACCTTCGATGCCAATGAGTTTATTGTGCCCATTGGAGAAATAGGCTATGTAGTGGCCGTCCCTCATTTCCATCCGTACAATTTCCCGATGGCAGAACCTGACACCGAACGAGAGATGCGTCAGCAGCGATTCTTTGAGAAGGTAATGGCCGAAGTTGGTGCTCAGAACAATGCGCACCTGCCAGTTGTTCTCATGGCACATCTTGCTGTAGAGGGGTGCAACATAAAGGGACACGAAGATAGCCCAGTAGGAGGGATGGATAAAGACAGTCTTACGAAACTTGGTTCCGGTTACGACTATCTGGCTCTCGGCCACATCCACATGCCACAAAGCATTAATGCGCGAGTGCGCTATAGTGGAAGTCCAATACCATTGAGCTTCAGCGAGGAATATAAGCATTCGGTGAGTGTGGTAGAGATAAATGCGCATGGAGCTGTTCCTCTGGTAAATGAGCGATACATGCATCCACTTCTCGACTTGAAGACCATCCGGACAAAAAGCCTTGAAGACGCTCTTCTGGAACTTGGAAAAGTGGAAGGCGAAGTATATGTTCGTGTCCTCGTCGATCTGGAAGGCATTCTGCCAGCCGATGCAGAGCAACGGGCACTGTTGGTGGTGGAAGGTAAGCCTTGTCGGTTGTGCGAAGTACGAAAGGAGACACGCAAGCGCGAAGTGGGTGATGACAAGGAGATGCCGGAGATAGATCTTACCGCTCCTGACAGTACCATACGACCTATTGATATAGCCAAACGCCATTATCAGAAACTCCACAATTGTGAGATGTCCGACGAACTGTTGAAATTAATGGAAGAGGCAATCGCAGAAATAGACAACGAAACCAAGTAAGAGCCATGAAAATAAAGAAATTGACAATACACAATATCGCATCTATCGAGAATGCCGAAATAGACTTTGCCGGAGGTGTACTAGGCAATGAGCCATTGTTCCTCATCACTGGCGAAACGGGTTCGGGCAAGACGACAATCCTCAATGCCATCTGTCTGGCACTCTACAATACTGCACCGTGTATATGTAGCTTGAAGAATGTTAGTGATGCCGCAAAGATAGATGGTATGCCCATTGACGATTCTCGACTACTGATGCGCCGAGGAACCTACGATGCCAGCGTGGAACTTGTATTTGACGGCAACGATGGAAAGGAATATGTGGCGAGTTGGGTGGCTCATCGTGCAAATAAATCAGGCAATCACCAGAAAGAAAAGCAATTTCTGACGTGCCTGCAGGAACAGATCACTATTCAGGACAAGAAGCGTGAGATTGCAGAACTAATCCAGAGCCCCAATGTGGTGGGATTGACCTATGAGCAGTTCTGCCGTACCACCATGCTTGCGCAAGGTCAGTTCTCGAAGTTTGTGACCAGCGATGACAAGGAAAAATCAAGTATTCTGGAGAAACTGACAGGTACGGACCTCTATTCGCTTATCGGAGAGAAAGTCAATGATCATTTTAAGAACGCAACCGACGCTTTGGCTGCTATCACCAACCGTATAGAAGGAGCCAAACTGATGGAGCCAGAGGAACGTGAGGCGCTGAAAGGAATGGTTTGCCAGCTTCAAAAGGATCTCGAAGCGCAGCAGAAGTCGTTGGACGAGATAACAAAGAAACATGAGTGGCTGAAGTCTGCAGAGTCAGCAGAAAAAACGCTCAAGACAACGGCCGAGAAACGTGATGCAATGAAGGCTCGGCTTGACGACGATCAGATCCGAGAACATGGCGCAACCGTTTTGCTTTGGGACAAGACAGCCGACATCCGAACCACATTGAAGGGCATACGTGAAAAAGGCTCTCAGCTTGCAGAATCCAAGAGAAGATTGGTGGCGAAGCAGACGGAGTTCGTGACTTATGTGGCCGGATTGGAGTATGTCAGGAGTGAGGATGCTGCCGTCACCGCTGAAATCTCTCGTTTGCAATCTTTGCAGGATGCAGAGTCTAAACATGCTGGCATGTATGCCAAAATACAGCGTATCGAAGCCCTCATCGACACGATTGTCAGCAAGCGTAATGCTGTCAAGATGTTGGAAGACCAGATAGCGACTCTCGACAAAGATAAGCAAACGAAGGCAGAACCTTTGGCCAAGGCAAACGCCACAGTTATAGAGGCTCAGGATGCTTTGGCTTCGGCTCACAAAGCTGTCGAAGAGAAAAAGGATGCCGCCAATGGTGTGAATATTGAGGAGTTGCGCAAGGTAGTCAAGGATTACGAGAAGGACTGCAAGTTGGTGGAAGATTGCATTGTTGCTGCGAAGAACCTGCGCACGAAGATTCAGGCCAAGGCAGATGCCGACAAGACTTTGGCAGAACTCAAGGAACAAATAGAAAAATCCACCCAGCAGAAAGAGGCGCAGGAAGCGTTGTTGCCTGATGCAAGGAGGGACGCCGAAGCACTAAGCAACCAGCTGAAGGGTAAGATGGATCTGCGTAGTCATCTCGTGGAATTGCAAGCTCGTTTCCATGATACCCATACTTGTCCGCTCTGTGGATCGGCGGTCCATGGCATTCATTCGGAAAGTATCCTCGATGAAGAGGTGGCCAAGGCACAAGAACTTGCCATAGTGGCAGAGAATCGCCAAAAAGCAATCGAAAAGAGTATTCGTGAGGCGGAAACAGAGCTCCAAACCACCCAAAAACCGCTTGAACGTGCCATCAAGGTTGCCCACGATGCTGCATCGGATGTGGAGAATGCCAAGCAATCCACTACCGAACTTCTCGACAAATTCCAGCTCGGGTGGGATGACGATAAATTGGACGAAAAGCTCCAGCGTCAGAAGGAAGTCTATGCCCAAAGCCTCGTGGAAGCTCAGCAGAAGATGTCAGATGGACAAGCCAAGCTCGATGCCATAGAGCCAGCTCGCAGAGAGGAGGATAAAAAGCGTGTTGCACTCGATGTGGCTAAGAGCAACCTTGACCAAGTCAAGAAGAGTGTGGAGGCAATCGAAAGCAAGATCGGAGAGGCCAAGACACATCGGAATCTGGCTTTGAAGGATGAAAAAGAGGCAGTCGAGGCACTCGCTCCATTGCTCAGTATTGAAGTGAACTTGCAGAACACGGATCTTGCTGTACTGAAGAACGACGTCAGAAGGAAAGCAGAATCGTACGCACAGAATGCAGATAAAATCCTTTCAAGCACACAGAAGTCGCGTGAGTTGAAGCGTGTCATCGATAGTGTTGCGCCTACCATCACAGAACTGGCTGGAGTGCTCGGTTCGAATCCTGACGTAGCAGCAAAAGAAATGGTGGATCTGGAGAAGAAACTCCGTACGTTCAACGTGGAGGTGACAAAGCTCAACGGCTCCACCGGTACGTTGAATAATCAGTTGAAGGCTGAAGAGGATGTGGCAGATGCATTCTTCAAGGCTCATGGCGACATGGACAGGTGTTCGGTTGTGGCATTGTTGGACGTTCAGGCAGATGTCATCCAGAACTATCGTGAGGAAAAGCGACAGATAGAGGATGAAATAAAGCAGACCGAAGGTGCCATCAGACAGATAGAAGGTCAGCTTGACGAACTCAATCGACACAAACCTGCGCTACAGGCAGAGGACACTCTGGACGCGCTGTCGGATGTCAAAGCAGAGAAAGAAGCGCAAGTGAAGCTGCTCAACAATCAGAAGGTGGAGCATGAAACACGACTGAAGGACGATGCTGAGCGTGCCAAGGGTAAGGCAGAAGATATCCAGAAAAAGGAGCGTCTGCAACATCTCGTCGACAACTGGAAGGTGCTCAATGAAGCCTTTGGAGGTGCGAACGGTGAGAAATTCAAGCGTGTTGCCCAAAGCTATGTGCTGCGTTCGTTGCTCCAGAAAGCCAACTACTATCTGCGAATGCTGAATGCCCGCTATGAGTTGATGTGTACGGATGGTTCGCTCAGTATCAACATTCTCGACTTGGCGCAAGGTGGCGCCGAACGAAACGTCAGTTCTCTGTCTGGTGGCGAAGGCTTTGTGGTTTCGCTCGCCTTGGCACTGGGACTTTCGGCAATCAGCAAGGATAAGATCAATGTCGATACGCTATTCATTGACGAGGGTTTTGGAACACTTAGCGCAGATTATCTGGAGACGGTCATCTGCACTCTTGACCGACTTCATCAGTTGGGTGGACGACGTGTGGGTATCATCAGTCATGTTGCAGAACTGGCTAATCGCATTTCAACGCAAATTCAGCTGAAACGAACCGGGCCGAGCAGCAGTAAAGTTGAGATTGTTTCATGAAAAGGCTTCTTATATTCGCTCTTTGTGTATTGTTGATGGTAGCAAAGGCTTCGGCGCAGTTGATCATCAACGAAGTCATGCAGTCAAACATTGATTGTGTGATGGATGATTTGAACCAATATCCAGATTCTTGGGTTGAACTCTACAATTCCGGGAATAGCACAGTAAATCTGTCGGAATACAGTTTGTCCGATACTCTGGCTCCGGAGTTGGCATATAAGTTGCCAAGCAAGACCGTAGTAGCCAAAGCCTGTCAGCTTGTGTATTGTGACAAGGAGAACCGTTCTCTGCACACCCATTTCCGTCTCGAGTCGGGCAAGGGGTGCCGGTTATACCTTTTCCACAATGGAGTGTTGGCTGATTCTCTCTACATCGAACGGAAACAGCCAGCCCCCAATATCGCTTATGGTCGAGCCTTCGATGGTTCTGGTACTTGGGTGTATATGCTTTCCCCAACACCGGGCAAGAGCAATTCCGGTGGAATCGTGAATGGCACTCAGATTCTTGGCGAACCGATCTTCAGTACCCAAGGCCGTGTGTACGAATCCGGACAGAGTTTCACTCTGACGTTGAGCTTGCCAGAGGGCTGTCCATCGGAAACTGTGATTCGTTATACGACCAATGGCTCTGAGCCGACTTTGGAGAACAGTATCCTGTATTCGGGCAAAGGTATCTCCATCAGTTCGAACCGGGTGATTCGTGCCCGATTGTTTCGCAATGGTTGGCTTTCGCCTCGTTCCACTACCCATTCTTATCTTTTCTTGGATCGCAAGCAGACACTTCCGGTCGTTTCGATTGTGACCGATGCCAAGCATTTGACCGACAATAAGATTGGAATCTGTGTAGATGGAACCTACTCTTCGTCGAGGAAGAACTACGAATACGATTGGCGTCGTCCTATCAACTTCGAGTTATTTGCAGGACCGCAGACAGATGCCGCTTTGAACCAGTTGTGCGAAACCCGAGTGAGTGGAGCTGCCTCGCGTGGTTGTGCCTTGAAGAGTCTTGCGTTGTATGCCAACAAACGCTTTGGCGAGAAACATTTCAAGTACGAGTTCTTTCCTGACCAGCGTCCCGGACAACAGAAGTTCAAGTCGCTGGTGTTGCGTAATGCCGGCAATGATTTTGATTATCTGTACATGCGTGACGCCCTTGCTCAACGGGTAATGGCACAGCATCAGGATATGGATTGGCAGGCATGGCAACCGGCCATCGTCTTTATCAATGGTACGTACAAAGGAATCCTGAACATCCGCGAACGAGGTAACGAGAACAACATCTACACCAATTATGATGGTCTTGAAGATATAGACCTGTATGAGAACAGCACATTGAAGGCTGGTACATCGGATCACATGGAGGCGTTTAAGCAATTCTATACGCAGACAGGACACACGAAGTCGGAGTATGAAGAGTGGATGGATTGCGAGGAATTCATGAACCTGATGGCCATGCAGATCTTCTTCAATAATGTCGATTTCCCCGGTAATAATACAGAACTATGGCGTCCACGAGTGGAGGGTGGCCGTTGGCGTTGGATTGCCAAAGATGTCGATTACATCATGAATCTTTATTCGTCTTGTCCAGCAACGTACAATTATGTCCAATGGCTTTACAATCCGAACTATAATGCCAGCATGAATTGGGCAAACAAGAGTGAGGCAACATTGTTCTTCCGTCATCTGATGGAAGATCCCACCTTCTGTCGTGATTTTTGTGACCGGATGGCCATCTTTATGGACGATTTCCTCAACTATAGCTCCATTTGGAATGAGTTCTGGAGTCCAATGTACGAGACGATTCGCGCAGAATACCCGATTCACCGAAAGATCTACAACCCTTGGTGGCCCAACTATTCGGACGAGATGAACATCGCCAGAACATTCCTTCAGTCACGACCTCAGAATGTTTTTACCTTTTTGAAAGAGCAATATAAACTGGGAAATATACTATCGTTGCAGGTCAATCAGAGTCTTTCGACACTTGATCGCGAAAAGATCAAGTTGATGGCCAACGGTGTGACTGTTTCGAAAGCTTCGTTAAGTGGATCTTTCTGGACAGGACGTAAACTGACCTTGTCGGCCAAGCCGGTAGATCATACCGGAGTATCTGCTTGGACCGTTGTGGAATATGGGCCATCGGGACGCACGGAACGAACCGTGCAGGGCGCTACTGTCAGCATCGATATTCCAGCATCATGCACACAGTTGGCAGTCAATGCAGTACTGGGTGAGGTATCGGGCATCGAAGAGATGGCGCACGAATCTGTAACAATCGAGTCTGAGGGATATTACGATTTGAGCGGTATTCGTTATGAACACCGCCCAAAGCATAACCCTATTCTTGTGAAAGGAAAAGTTGTAGTTCGATAACCTACTCGGCGAAACAAGGCCAAGGGTTGTGTTCGATACCTCCCAATTGTAGCATCTGGTCCCAAACCTGTTGGGTAAGGATCTCGACCGCTTTCTTGCGAGGTAGCGTCATGTCTGGCATGATTGGAGTGCCGATGTTCAGGGTGATGAGCGGTTTGTTGGCTGCACCCGTCAACTTGTAGATGCCGGTACGTTTGCGATAGGTGATATAGCAAGGCAGGATTGGACAATTCCAGCGATAGGCCATTGTAAATGCACCTTTGTGAAAAGGTTTGAGTGGCTTATAGAAATCCCAACGGATACCCTCGGGGAAGAGGTGGATCCAATGCTTCTGATGCCACTTGTCCATGGCTTCATCATATTTCTTCATGGCACTCATGGTGGTCGGAATCGGCACACCACCGATGTATTTCATGTGCCAGTAGTCATCGGTTTTCATATTCTCGCCGTACATCGGTATGAAGAAACTATGACCAGTGCCCTGAATGACCGAAACCATATCCCAGCGGTAGGCGTGATTGCAGGTTGTGATGCAGCCATGCTCCTTGAAGAGTTCCTTGTGCTTCTTGATGTTCTCACGACCAACTACCTTGAAGCCCCATATCACATGCTGCAGGAAGAATACAAGCGTGCGACACTTCAGGTAGGCGAGGAATCGATTCAACCGGAAATGGAAAGACTCATCGTAATAAGGATAGTTTTCGTCGATGTCAAACGGATGGGTCTTGGGCGGATTGATCATACGAACGGTAGGATCATCCGGATACTCTATACCGACATTAGGCACATAAACGCCCTCACGGACCTTTAACTCCTGATATTGTTTGTTTTCGTTCATACTTCTATTTGGTACTGGATTATTTTATTTCAGGCCTCGTCCTGCTTTCCAGTTGGGGACCTGCACGTTCATAAAGTGATCGAAGCATTTGCCTTCAGTGTCGAGACGGCCTTCAACAATACCGACAATCTCGATAGCGGCACGAACACAGAGGTGCATATCGCGTTTGTTGCGAATCTCCTGCTCGAAGATAACGCGAGGACCATCCTGACGGATATTCATCAAGCTGTGGAACTTTTCGCTCGACATCATTGGCTGGATAAACTTCAGATCCACTTTCGTTACCATCATATCTACACCATTCTCATGCCATTTGCGGAAGGTTTCGCCCATCTCTTCCATAAACTCCAGTCGAGTCACTTCGAGATAACGCTGTACGTAGGCATTGGTAGCTGAGCCATAGACGTCGCACTCATAATCGCGAACCTTCATCTCGTAGTCGTAGATGACTTCGTCGAGCGGATTACTGTGACTGATGGTACGGTTGGCAGGCATATCAACCAATGTGATTTTGTCTTTAAGCCAATCGGCGAAAATTTCGCCACGCGTCAACTTGCCATGGTCACCGACCACAACATCAACACGGGCACGCATGCAGAGTTCTCCACTTTCGCGACGGAAGTCCTGTGTATATACAAAACGGGCACCTTCACGATGCAGATTCAAGCACGAGCGGAAGGTTTCGCCATTCTGAATCGGCTGACGGTATTGGATAGTCGCGCCATAGACCACAAAGTCTATGCCTCGCTCATCGCTCCATTGCTGGCGTATGATGCCGACGCTTTCGAGAAACTCGGTACGAGTCTGCATCAATAGGTTGTGATAGTACGCGTTGTTGACAACGCCTTGCATGTCACATTCAAAATCACGTATCTTGACGGTAGATTCAAATAGATATTTCTTGCTCATGAGTTTTCAATAAACGGCGCAAAGATAATAAAAATATTTTATAGATGGTTCATATTATCTCTTAAAATTGTCAAAATTGTCGAAATTGCATGCTTTTTGTTGATGAAATCCCCTTATTTATTTAAAAGGAGAACTGACATTCAACATTTATGTGTATCTTTGCACGCTGAAAATGCGAAAAAAAGTCAAATATAGTATGAAATCGAAATTTGTCATTTTGGTCTTTTCGTTCCTGTTGACGCTGTTCCCCAAGTACGTCTGGGCGCAGCAGGGCCAGAACCGTATCACGTTGCAGGGGTATGTCTGTGACAGTATCACGGGCGAAAGACTTGAATTCATCAATATCTCCGAAAAAGGAACAACCAATGGTACCATCACCAATACAGATGGTGGCTACTCGCTCATCTTGCGTGGTACAGGAACACTCGTTGCCTCGTGTGTCGGATATAAACCCAAAGAGATCAAAGCCGATAACCGAAGCCGTAAGGTAGTCATCATGCTGGTGCCGACCGATTATCAGCTGTCGGAAGTCGTGGTCAAACCCAAGCGCGAACATTATCGTCGCAGGGGCAATCCTTCGGTCGAACTTGCCAAGGCTGTCATTGAACATAAGCATGATCACATGCTGGCAGAACATGACTATTATCAGTGTGAACGATACGAGAATACAACCTATTCGCTCAACAACTTCGATGGTGCTCTGTATCGTGGCTGGAAAAAGAAATTCCCAGACATTGACCAATATGTTGATACAGCCTATTCCGGAAGTGCTGTATTGCCGGTTTCAAGCGATGAGAGTATTGAGACAATCATCTACCAGAAGGATCCAAAGCGTGTTCGTACGATTCGTGAAGGTCAACGTCATGTCGGTATCGACGAGATGCTGCCCGGCGATATTGTAGCCAAGGCGCAGACCGAATGTTTCCCAGAGATTGACCTTGATGACAACGATATCTACATGTTCACCAACAAGTTCGTTAATCCGTTGTCGAAGTTCGCTATTGCTTTCTACAAGTTCTACATTCTCGATACACTTACTTTCGACGATGGAAACCGTTACATCGATCTCGGTTTTGCGCCATTGATGCCGGAGCAATTCGGTTTCATCGGTCATCTGTATATCACGACCGACAGCACCTTCTTCTTGAAAAAGGCAGATTTGAGCATACCGCCCGACATCAATCTGAACTTTGTACGCAATATGCACATCACAATCGAGCAGGATCGTTTGCCAGACAGTACGGCAATCATTACCCGTAAGACTTTCGAAAGCGAAATGACGGTGGTGGGCGAGACTACCGGTCTGTATGCCCAACGAGAGATGTGCTATAGCAAGTTCCGGTTTGAACAGCCGGATGAGTCGGGTATGGCTCTGCTGGCAGGTTTTACTCCACACAAGGAGGCCGACGACATGCTGCACAAAAGCGAAGAATTCTGGACAGAACATCGTGCGGGCGAAAATGTGTCGCGCGACAATCAGGTTTCGACCATGCTCGGCGAGATGCGCAAACGTCCCTTCTTCAAATACTCGGAACTGGTGTTGACCTGGCTTTTCAAGGGCTATATTCCTTTGACCAAAAAGCCATTCGAGGAGAACGGGTTCCTGTATGGCCCATTGAACACTACTGCCAGCTATAATTCGCTTGAGGGACTGCGTTTGCGTACAGGTGGACTGACAACAGCCGCCTTGAGTCGTCATTGGTTCGGGTTCGGCTATCTGGCCTATGGTGTCAAGGATAATGAGTGGAAGTATGATGGCCGACTTGAGTATTCGTTCAAGAACTGTAAGACACACAGCAACGAATTTCCGATGCACAAGCTGATGCTTGAGTACAACTACGATACCAACCTTTTGGGGCAGGATCCGACCACCTCGAAAGATAACTTCCTCCTTTCGCTCAAGCGAGATGACACCGAGAAGATCTCCTATGAACGTCGAGCTGACTTGACGTATATCCGAGAATTCTATGGTGGCTTCAGCTGGAAGTTGCAGGGGACCTGGTTGCGTGAGTATAGTACGCAGTACGCACCGTTTCGTAAGGTCGATGATTTGTTGAGGGGGCCGTTCGGTGATCCGTCGTACGACTTGAGTTATGGAACGCTCCAGCTCCGCTATGCACCCCATGAGACTTTCGTCCAGAATCGCTTGAGTCGAACCCCTATCAATCATCAGCATCCTGTATTCGTGCTTCAGCATAGCATTGGCAAGAAGGGGGTGTTGGGGGCCGACTTCGACTATCAGCGCACAGATTTCACCTTCGAGAAACGTTTCTGGATGTCGGCTTTCGGTTATATCGATACCCAACTCAAGGCAGGCAAGGTCTGGAGCCAGTCTCCGTATGCCATGCTTTGTATTCCGAATGTGAATTTGGGCTTTACGATCCAGAGTCATTCCTTCAGCCAGATGAACGCATTGGAGTTTGTGACCGACGAATACTGCCAGTGGGATTTGGTGTACTATTTGAATGGTTGGTTGTTCAATACGATGCCATTTATGAAGAAGCTGAAATGGCGTGAGATTGTTTCGTTCCGTGGTTATTGGGGCTCATTGTCAGATCTGAATAATCCGTTATTGACGGAAAAGAATCCAGAACTCTATCAGTTCCCTTCCGATAGTGAGGTCTTTACCCACATGAAGTATCCTTATATGGAGGCAACGATTGGTGTAGAGAATATCTTCAAACTCCTGCGAGTTGAGTATATCCGTCGATTGAACTATCTGGATCATTCGAATGTTGCCAAGAATGGTGTACAGGTTGCTGTTCACATTACGTTCTAAGTTTCATTCCTATTTTTCACTTTTCGCTTCTCACTTCTCACTTTTCACTTACTATGGTTCTTCTCCTCACCGGTGGCAGTTCCGGAATCGGACAGGCAACTGCGCTCTATTTTGTACACAAGGGATTCCGTGTGTACGAGATGTCGCGCTCGGGCAAGGATCATGATGGCGTGCGGCACATAGATGGAGATGTGACAGATCCGGAAGTTTGTCGGAAGTGTGTCGCTTCGGTCTTAGAAAAGGAGGGAAGTATCGATGTACTGATATGTAATGCCGGTATGGGCATTTCTGGATCTGCAGAGTTTTGTACAAGCCAGGATATGCATTGCCAGATGGAAGTGAACTTCTTTGGTGTGGTCAATATGGTACAGGCGGTTTTGCCTTCTATGCGAACTCATCGTCAGGGACGTATCCTTGTGGTCAGCAGTTTGACTTCGGTATTCAGTATTCCGTTCCAGTCGTTCTATTCTGCCTCTAAGTCGGCGGTCAATGCCTTTGCCTCGGCATTGCGTAACGAGGTCGCCCCCTATGGCATTCAGGTCGGATTGCTTCTGCCTGGTGACGTGAAGACCGGCTTCACGGATGCACGCTGCAAGAATGTCGAAGGATCGGAATTCTATCCACAGCAGAATCGGGCAGTAGCAGCCATGGAGAAAGATGAGAAGCATGGCCAGTCGGTCGAACGTCTGGCTCGTCGTCTCTTCTTGCTTTCGCAATGCCGGTACCTGCCTCTCTATAATTATGAAGGTTGGGGATACAGATGCCTGATTTGGGTGTATCGTTTCCTGCCTATGACATTTGTAAATTGGGTTGTCGGTCGTCTTTATAGGTGATTTTTGACGAATTATGACGGGTCAAAAGCGTAAAATGCCATCAAAATCGTAAAATACAATTCTAAAAAACGAACAAATATCCCCAAAACAAACAAAATCTTTCTGTTTCTCTTAATAACGATGAATTTTGTGCGAAAAATATTTGGAGATTCCTTTTTTTGTTCGTATCTTTGCATCGTCAAACAAAAGGAGGTTCTCTTGGGGATGTTTTTCGTATGTTTGATACACGAAGTTGCCCAAATGTTTTTTCAATATATTCGACTTATTAAGTTAAGGGTCGTCAGTTTTAGTTAGTAGAAATAGTTGCAGGGACGCTGAGAAGCGTCCCTGCAATGATTTTATTCTGTAAGCTTGTTATTTGATGACATGTGTGCCGAGGCAGTAGGACTGCTCCATGTTGCCGGTATCCTTGATATTTTCGGCTTTGGCCGAAAGGTTATCGAGATAATTGACAATGACTGCCTCTTGCATGCATGGAACTACCGGCGAACCATATTCCCGTTCGCCATGGTGGGCAAGCACACAATGCACGATGCGCTTGATCTCCTCTCGGCTTTCGACTGAGATAGACTTGGCATCGCCCGGTATTTCGGCCAATACCCCTTCGAGTACATTCTGGAGCGTGTGTGCCGAGATGAAGATATGCCCCAAGAGGTACATGTCCTCGGTGGTCTCGCCATCGCGAGTATATTCCATCAGTTTGCCATAATCGTGGAAGAGGATTGCCAGGATGCAACGCTCTGCCTTGATCGGATAGGGCAGAACCGGATAGATTCCTTCAAGCATGTGGAGCATCTGCCAGGTGTGATTCAGCAAACCACCCTGGAAGGCATGATGCATTCCTTTGGCTGCCGGATACTTAGAGTAGGGTTCGTAGAGCTTCTGTCCGAAGTCCTGAATCACCCCAATCAGTTTCTGGTGGGTACAGAATTTGCATAAGTGCTCGATGGTTGCATCCCAGTCTTCGCGTTTGATGGGATGTGGCATGAGGTTCCAGTAGGGATGACCCTCTTCGACCATGACGCCTGTGGCCATGTCACGGGCATTGGCCGACTTCTTGCCGTCGCGGTCCTGGATGGAATGGAAACGAACTACTTGGCCCTGTTTGGGTCCTGCTTCGGGAGCACAATCCCAAACTGCGATATTGATGGTTTCGTCGAGATTGGCACAAACCAGTGTGCAGTAGGGAGATCCCGTTTTGGTTACGCCATTGGCGCGAGAGGTACAAAGATATTCGAACATAATAGACCCACCCCCAACCCCCTCCCTCACGAAGTAGGGAGGGGCGTATATGCCTCGGGGCGATGAGTTTTAAAGTATTTTTCTTTTTTCGATGAAATCGAAGACTCGATACTTCGATTACTGCTCGTTAGGGTTAGCGTTAGGGTTAGCGTCCTTGTTCTTGCCGAGGTATTCTGGTAACTGCATACCGACCTGGTCAAAGAGATCCTGAAGCGGAGGTACAGACTTGTAGAGGTTCGAAACAAAGCCAGCAGTCGAGCCCTTGCCATCGCCTGAACCACTATCCCATACAGTAACCTTGTCGATGTTGATGCCCTTGATAGCCTCAACCTGAGTCTTGACGAGTTCTGGGAGTTTCTCAAGCAGAAGCAGGGTGTAAGCCTTGGTAGCATCACCACCGGCAGCCTGGATCATCTTGTCGTAACCTGCAGCCTGCTTGGTCAACACTTCGTTCAAACCACGAGCTTCAGCCTCCATCTTGGCAAAGATAGCCTCAGCTTCACCTTTAGCCTTGACTGCTGCAGCCTGACCTTCGCCTTCAGCCTTGGTCTTGATAGCATCGGCTTCACCCTTAGCCTTGATAGCTACAGCATCAGCCTCACCTTTGGCCTTGAATGCAATGTAGTCAGCTTCACCCTTAGCGGTAACACGCTTCTGTTCGGCTGCAGCTTCGGCCTCGACGACGAGTCGCTGTTTTTCGATCTCCTGCTTGACGATGACGTTTGCCTGCTGGGTTGAACGTTCACGCTCAGCACGAGCCAACTCGGCTTTCTGCTCGGCAGAATAGGATTCTTCGAGTGCCTTGGCAGCTGCAATCTTCTCGGCAGCTACTGCACGACGCTGTGCCTCTGCTTCACGTTCACGGAGATCTGCTTCTGAATTGGCAATCTCTACCTTGGCAGTGTTCTCACCCTTTACCGCCTCTGCATTGGCTGCAGCTACAGCCTTACGGGTTTCCATTTCGAAGCGTGCCTTGCCCGATTCACCGGCCATTTCCTGCTCGGCGACCTTGACCTTGGCATCGTTCTCCTTTTCGGCAACCTTTACCTTGGCCTCGTTGATAGCCTTGGCTGCTGCCTCCTGTCCGAGAGCCTCGATATAACCGGACTCATCCTTGATATCGGTGATGTTTACGTTGATGAGCTTGAGTCCGATTTTCTTTAATTCGATTTCGACGTTCTTCTTGATGTTCTCCTGGAAGACATCACGATCCTGGTTCAACTCCTCGATCGACATAGAGGCGATAACGAGACGCAACTGGCCGAAGAGGATATCACGGGCCATGTCCTGAATGTCGTTGGCCGAAAGACCGAGAAGACGTTCAGCGGCATTGTTCATAGAATCTGTTTCGGTCGAGATACCCACAGTGAATCGGCAAGGTACATCGACACGGATGTTTTGACGCGAAAGGGCGTTGGTCAGGTTGGCCTCGATACTGATAGGTGTCAGGTTGAGGTATGCATAGTCTTGGATGATTGGCCATACGAAGACACCGCCACCATGCACGCACTTGGCAGAACCTTTACCGGTAGAACCATATACGACAAGAATCTTGTCAGATGGACAACGACGATAACGCTTTAGTATTGCTGATACAAGCACGAAGGCTACGACAATGAGAATAACAGGAAGAAATTCCATAGTAGTTAATGATTTTATGTTGTTAATGTTGTTCTGTTGTTTTCTAAAGAGCAGAGACGAGAACGGTTTCACCGGCTTCGATGCCGATGATCTTCACTTTACCTCCCGTTGGAATGGGGGTAGAGTCGGCAGTGAGCGCTTCCAGTTCATGCATCGAACCGTTCAGCGATACCATAATCTTGCCGGTTTCAGCCTTGTTGGCGGGAATGGATAAATAAACGTCTGCATTCATGCCAACCACTTTCTGGATGCGGAAGGTGTTGTCTTTGTCGAGTTTGAGTACGAGGTAGAGCAACCAGGCAATCAGGAACATGAAGACAAAACCAACCAGCAGGGCTACAAAGCCGAGTAGGAGGGGGGTGGTGATTTCGTTCCAAAGCAGGACGCCTGTCCAGCCGAAACCGAGTACGAAACTCACAATCGTTTTTACCGATACAAGATGAAATCCGTCAGCATCGAAATCCGAATTGGCATCGGGCGCATCTGGAAGATCTGCATCATAGTCAGCATCAAGACCGACGAAGGTCATGATGGCTTGAATCACAAAGACCACGCTGGCACAAAGGGCCAGAATCCAATAGGTCTGCAACATGAGGTCGAATGACCGAAATGTTTCCATCATAGTAAATTTTGTTTTTGATGTTGATAATTGTGTTTAGCTTTGATAAGATAATAGTACAAACTACAAGTAGAATTTTGTATTCTGCGGTGTAAAGATAATGAGATTTTTGACTTAAAAAAATCTTTTTGCTGAAAATCGGTCATCGATACTTGCCGATTTCGGAATAATTGGTTATTTTTGCAAACAAAAAATAGCAAAACAATGACTTTTAGTATCCGCTTGCGTTCTGGTGAAGTAAAGCATTACGATCATCCGGTTGTGATGGGCATCATCAATGTTACTCCTGATTCTTTTTATTCTGGTTCTAGAACTTTGACTGTCGGTGATCGCGAAAGCGAGGAGAACCTCCTGCGCACACGTGTAATTGATATGATCCATGCCGGAGCCGAAATGATCGATGTCGGAGCCTGCAGTACCCGTCCGGGTTACACACCGCCATCGGCCCAAGAGGAGTTGCAGCGATTGGAATGGGGCATGCCGATTGTAATCGATACCTTGCGTCAGTCACAGGTTTCGTTGCCAGTTTCGGTCGATACCTATCGTGCTTCGGTGGCAGAGGCTGCCATCGAGTGTCTTGGGGCAGACATCATCAACGATGTGTATGGTGGTACGCGCGAACCGGAAATGCTGGAGGTGGTTGCCCGTACAGGAGCGCCATATATCCTGACGGCAGACAGTAACGATGTGGCAGGTTTCTTCCGTCGGCAGATTGCCGCATTAAAGGCCGAAATCGTTAAAGCACATGGAGAGAAAGATTTATCCCTTCTCCCTTCTTCTTTGTCCTTGATTTTGGATCCAGGCTTTGGTTTCTCGAAGACGCTTGATGAGAATTATCAGATTATGAAAGAACTCCCTGCCCTCATTGCTGAGTTCAAGGAGTATCCTATGCTGATCGGCATCAGCCGAAAGAGTATGATTTACCGATTGTTGGACACCGATCCCGATCATTCGCTCAATGGAACCACAGTTCTCAACACGCTGTCGGTTCAGGCAGGAGCTCACATTCTTCGAGTACACGATGTCCGTGAGGCAGTCGAGGTGGTCAAGATGATGTCGAAACTGTAACTGTGCTATCAGTATCTGCGTCGGCCGCTGCCCATTAGGTCGCGGATGCCGTCAAGATCGACTCCGATCGAGATGCGGAGTGTCTGGTCGAGTGCTGATGTCTGTGCTGTTGAGAGCACATAGCCGGCATCGATGTGGAAGGCATTCAGGACTACGCCACCGCCAAAGGTGAAGTATTTTCGGTTGCCCTTATATTCGTTCTCGTGGTGGTAACCGGCGCGAAGGAAGAAGTGGCGGTCGTAGGTATATTCGAGACCGAAGCCCCAGTTGATTTCGTGAAATTCCTCTTTCTGTCCACCAGGAGCATCGTTGAAGGACTTGAAGATACCCTTGATACCCGACATGTCGTAATACTCCTTTTTGGCATCGATGAGAGCCTGTGTCGGATCTTCGGTATCGGCAAATTGGTAGGACTGCGGAAGGGTAGGAACCAGAAACTTGTTGGCATCGTAGTTGATGGAGAGCAAGTTGTAGTCGTCGAGAGGGAAAGTGAACGATGTTCCCAGTCGGAGGTTGCAAGGCAGGAACTGTGAGGTTGCGCCACCATCGTAGGTAACCTTGCCACCGATGTTCGATAGATTGGCACCCCACGACCATTGGCATTCGCTGTAACCTACTTGTGGGTAGGCAGTATAATAGGCTGCAATATCTGCTGCCCAAGTGTTGGCAGGTTTGTTGTCTCCATCATCGTAGGTCATATCGCTATGGATGAATCGCATCACAAGACCCATCGAAAAGTTCTCGCTCAACATACGGCTGTAGCCCAAGTCAACGGCCATTTCCATAGGGTTGATGACCTGAATGACACCGGCTTCGAAACCATCGGAGCCATACACGTCAACCTCTCCCAAACTGAAGTATCGGAGTGAAGCCGAAAGAGCCTGATTGTCGTCGTAACCGAATTTGGTATAGCCTGAAACGTATGCGAGGTTGATGTCTCCTACAATCTTGCGGAGCCATGGTGTATGGTTAAGCGAGATGCCGCCTCGGCTGTAGGCCATGGCATATTTGGCAGGATTCCAGAACTGACTGACCTCGTCTGGTTCGGTAGCTACACCTACGTCACCCATACTGCCGCCACGGGCATCGGGAGTAACGGCCAGCGAGATGGTGCCGGTTTGAACGGGATTGTATTGTTTGGCCAAGTCTGTGCTGGCAGAGGTTTCGCCCGACGTGCCAACCTCTGCTACTACCGGCCCTGCAGCCAGAATGAATGCTGTTGTAAGAAGTATTTGTCTCATATATTATATTAACGCGTGTGTGTCGGTTATATTGTCCGAGTTTTCAAGATTTAACTTTTCCTTAATCTTCTTTAATAAACAATCAGCATTTTGGATTGGGAGGCAGTTTCGTCGCCTCCTGCCGTGAGATAGGCGCGATAGAGATAGACGCCCGGAATGACATCTGCAGCCCATGTAATGGTCGATGAGCCCATCAGCTGACTGGTTTCGTCGGCATTCAGCGATTTTGAGATTTGAGTCTTGTTGGTGGCGCCTGGTTGCAGATAGACCACTTCACATGAATTGGCTGTTTCTGTTCGGTCCAGTACCTTGACACCAGTTTGCGTGTAGATTTGTATGCGGAGTTTGTCTGCGCTCTCAGGTCGGTTGTGCAACAGACGGAAGGTGACGGTTTCGCCTTGCTTGACGGGCGATGGATAGGCCTGCATCAAGGCTATTTCGGGTTTGGTTTCGCCACTCACCATGAAGTCGAAGGTATAGCTGGTCGGATTATTGTAGATGTCCCAGATGCGGAACATGGCTCTATAGGATCCCTCTTCGAGTTCTGTCAGGTGATACTTCACGTTGCCTCGTTTCGAAGTGCCGGTGAAGGTTGTAAAGAAATTGTTCAGGTTGATCTGTTTGATGGCAACCAGTGGATTGGAGAGGCATTGTATGGTCAGGCTCACGTCATGTCCGATGTTTGCACCCGTTGCATTGAATCCGCTTTCGTCGGTTGCTTCGGCATAGAAGAAGGGGGTTCGTCCTACCACGTCACCTGATTTGAAATCCGGATCGTCCATGAAGCAGGCGAGCAACATAGGGCTGATGGTATCGGCCGGAGCCTCTGCGTCGGTGTTTTGAAACTGGAACTCTTGATAGTAGCCATTGCCTTCACGTCCATCTTCGCTGCAGGCGTAAAGGTTGATGAGTCCGTTGCCAGTATTGTCCGATAGGTCTTGTGGAACTCGGAAACTGAACGTAAAACGTCCGTGGTTCACGATGTCTCGACCAGCGAAGACCTTGCGTGAACGGCTCTTGAACTCATAGACCGGTTCTTGCCACAATCCTTTGTCACCAGATATGCTCTCTTCGGCATCGAAGATTGTAGGGTAGAGCAGTCCATGGAAGGTGCTGTCTATCTCGGTCGCACCCAACTTGCGTACATGTCCATAGATTGAGACTTCGTTCAATGCTACAAATTCGCCTTTGATGCTGTCGATGACTATTTCATGTTCCGGAAAGGCAAGCGTCATCGAAGGATCACCAAGCAGGCAGAAGTTCAGTTTGTTGAAATCTTTGCCAAGATCTACTTTGGCCGAACGCAGAATGTCGCCGATGCGATAACGTGTACCATCGGCATGACGATCAAACAGATGATTGACGACCGCTTTGTTCAGCGAGAGATTCTGGGCGGCATATACGACACGCGTGGTCGAGATGAGCGCAGAGGCACCACCATTGGGATTGAGCAGAAGGGTTTCGCCCATCGATGTGTCGTCGGCATCCCAGCGTGAAACGTCGCACGAAGCGGTTATCCACACTGGCAGATGTTTCATGCGAAGCTGACTGGCCAGTTTGGTTGACATGATCTGTTCGTGTGTGATATTGTTGGTCGAACCGTGTCCTGCATAATTGATGATGAGAGCCCCCTGTTGCAACAGATTGTTGAACTCCTTGCGGGCATCCGGATAGTCTGTTCCCGAAGCCGAGGTCGTTTGTGAATAGGCGGGCAGATAGATCTTCTGGAACATGAATTCGTTGTGACCTGCCGATTGCAGGAGGCTTACAAGCTGGTCATTGTGTTTCATGTGCAGATTGGGTGAATCTGTTCCGCTGCTTTCCACCTTGTCATCGTCCGACAGGAAACACAGTCGGTTCTTCCAGCTTCCGTATTGGTTGCTGTCGTAACTGATGATCTTGGTCAGCACATCTTCCGCTTGCGTCATGTTGCGCACGGGCAGACGGCCGATGCCGATGTCCAGCCGATCGCCCGAGATATTGTAGAGTCCGTTTGAATCCATGTTGCCTCCCTCGTTGTCGTCGAGGAATCCATAATAATCATCGCACACACATGAGGAGGTTTCGGTCAGCGAAGATTCGCTTTCGTAGGTCGGCAGCAGATAGTTGGACCTTGTCGCCATGCGGTTGTTGTACGATCCGTCGCCGAAGAGCAGCAGGTAACGCAACTGATGACTCTCGTCCGACTGAAGTCCCTTTTCGTACTGGTTCTTCAGAAACAGACGGATGGCTGTAACGTCTGGAACACCACTTGAGTATTCGTTGTAGATAGGCTCGGGGGTGATGACGTTGACACTCAATCCGTCGTGTTGTCGGCGATATTCAGCAAGTCTTTCGGCTTGATTAATGAATGCCGGGGCTGTCAGAATGATCATATTGGCACTTTCGAGCCCATGCAGATTCTGGTTCTTGACTGTACCGATGCGCGAAACGCCCGAGAAGCTGGTGCTCGCCAGGTTGACAATCGCGTATTCGCGCAAACCGGTTGTTTGGGGCACAAAAAGCGAATCTCCGATCAGTTCCTGACGGAATGGTTGGGTGGACGAAGTGACATCCCATACCTGCATCTTGCTACCAATGCCTTTGAGGCGGTAAGCAACCAGATTCTTGCGGGCTTCGGCATTGCGGAACAACATGAATGCTTCGGCTTCCGATGCCTCCAATTCACACTTGCCTTGCAGTCGGATGTAGTTCAACCGGGCCACGGAGGGACTCGCGTTCCCCTCTTTGTAGGAGATGCGTACTGAGGCTCCATTCATGTCGTTGGCCTTTGTCAATCGGGTGTTTTGGGTTGCCTCGACACCAAATCCATAAGAATTGGTGTTGGCTCCGATGATTGTCGTTGTTTCGGTTGTTCCAATGCGTGTCGTGAAGGTGGAACTGGCTTGCGCTTTGGTCACAAAGCCGACGGTCAGCAGCGCTGTCCCAGCTTTGATCACATGTCCTTTCAGTCTCGGATTCTCTGGCAGATTGAAGGTCTGTACGATTGTCGTCAGAAAAGATTCTCCGAACCACATGCGACCTGTTTCGCCCAAGTTGGCGTTTTCGGATTCGTGCAGCCAGCACTCGTCATAGTCTGTGAGTTCGAGTTCTGGTGTCGCTGTGCTCGATGGCTGCGATGTCATCTGCAATGGCGCGTCATCGTTCTTCTGATGCAGATAATAATAGGCCGTTGTGGCATAGGGATGTTGACGCTGTACCCAAAGGAAAGTTGTATCTTTGAAACTCCAGGAGGTCATTCCATGGCCATAGAACAGGATGCGCTGACGTTCTTTGTCGTGGTATGCTGCTACTTCTGGCAAATCGTCGATGTGGTTTTGGCTGAAGGATTCGCTGAGGGTATGTCCACCGTATCCATATACGCCCACCTGACTTGGTTTGGAGAATCCCCAGTTACGAAGTTGGTTGTAGGTTATCTGGTAGATGCCGTCTTCTGTATCGTTTAGCGCCACTTTTACCCAAGTGCCTTCGGCCAAAACCGAATTCTCCGCCCAGGTGTGGACACCTGTCGAAGCTCCCCATACGCGTAGGGAAAGTACCATGAGTAATAAGGCCAATAATGTTTTCTTCATACTTTATAAAACGAACGCGCGCGTATTTTATTATATTATGGTAAAAAAATCGTGCAACTCTTTATTGTACTTAATTCAGCGCAGAAGGATGAATTGCATTCTTATTTGTCGTTTAAGGTTTGGAAAGCTACTTCACGTTAGTAAAAATGGCAAACAAAGGCTTGGAAAGCTACTTCACGTTAGTGAAAATGGTAAACGAAGGTTCGGAAAGCTACTTCACGTTAGTGAAAATGGTAAACGAAGGTTCGGAAAGCTACTTCACGTTAGTAAAAATGGAAAACAGAGGATTGGAAAGCAACTTCACGTTAGTAAAAATGGAAAACAGAGGATTGGAAAGCAACTTTACTATAGTGAAAATCGAAAACAAAGGATTGGAAAGCAACTTTACGTTAGTGAAAGTCGAAAACAGAGGTTTGGAAAGCAACTTCACGTTAGTGAAAGTCGAAAACAAAGGTTTGGAAAGCTACTTTACTATAGTGAAAATGGAAAACGGTGGTTTGGATGCCATAAAAGAAGAGTGTAGTGACCATCGAACAATGCGAACTCGGGATGTGTTCAAAAAGCAAAGAAAAAGAGTTCAACAAAAAGGTGAAGCCACAGAAAATGACTTCACCTTAGTATTGAGGATAAGTTTGTCCGAAAAAGAAAGCAGCAAGCCTATGAGCCGGGTTCTGTACCGCAAACGAGTTGCGGTGTCTGCCATTAATCTGGTCCCAACCTCTCAGCTGGGCTCTAGCAATCTACCCCTCGGCATCGGGCGGGTCGCCCTTAATCAGGATTGCTCCCAATCACCGATATACATGATCTTACAGCCCATGGGATGTACAGCCACTCCGTATTGCTACGTGCGCGGTGAGCTCTTACCTCGCCTTTTCACCCTTACCAATTGCTTGGCGGTCTTTCTCTGTTACACTCTGCCTAAACATTGCTGCCTACCGGTCGTTAGCCGGCATGGTACCCTGTGCTGCCCGGACTTTCCTCACATGCCGAAGCATGAGCGACAGACCGTCCTACTGCTTTCGAGGACGCAAAGTTAGTCAAAAACTTTTAAATGACATTAAACAAATCTTATTTTTCGCTCCGATTTGCCGCTTTTTTAATAGAAAATGTTAAAAAATAGGTAGAAATTAACTTAATTCGCTTAAACTTGTCTATCTTTGCATCGTCAAAACAAACGAAAAACGATTATTTTATTCACTTCAAAGATATTATTATGATGAAAACAACTCATGTAATTGCGCTCTTCGGAGCTATGGTGACTGTGAGTGCTATGACAGCATTCGGCACCTATAAGTTGATGGAGCCTAAAAATGCAATGGCATTGTACGACGATTGTCAGTATGAGCAGGATTCCAATCTGCAACGTGTGAACTTTGCTCCGGCAGTGAGCCGTGGTTCTGTGACTGACAATGACTTTACGGTAGCTGCCGAAAGTACGGTGAATGCCGTGGTCGGCGTGAAGAATACCCAGATGGTGCAGCAGCAATATCAGCAGATGGATCCGTTTTTCGATTTCTTTTTCGGTAATCGAGGCCAACAGCAGCAGCCTCGTGCTCGCGAGGGTTTCGGTTCGGGTGTCATCATTTCGTCCGATGGTTATATAGTGACCAATAATCATGTCATTGATGGGGCAGATCAGTTGACCGTGACATTGAATGATAATACAGAATATGAGGCTACATTGGTGGGTACCGATCCAACGACCGACATCGCTTTGCTCAAGATTGAGGCCAAAGACCTGCACTATCTGACTTTTGGTAACAGCGATGATTTGAAGATTGGTCAATGGGTATTGGCAGTAGGCAATCCGTTTATGCTTTCAAGTACGGTTACTGCCGGTATCGTTTCGGCCAAAGGACGCCGATTGTCGGATCAGAATAGGCAATCACAGATGGGACGTGGCAGCCACTTGAACATCGAAAACTTCATACAGACCGATGCTGCGGTCAATCCAGGCAATTCGGGTGGCGCTTTGGTCAATACTGCAGGCGAGTTGGTTGGCATCAATACTGCCATCTACAGTCAGACGGGTTCGTATGCCGGCTATTCGTTTGCTGTACCATCGAGCATAGCCAGCAAGGTGGTGGCAGATCTCCGTCAGTATGGACAAGTCCAGAAAGCTGTACTTGGCATTCAGGTTCAGGATGTGAACGAGATTTTGGCGGAACAAAAGGGGCTGAAGGTGAAGGATGGTGTCTATGTGGCAGAACTCGTGGATGGTGGTGCTGCTATTGAGGCAGGTATCAAACAGGGCGATGTACTTGTGGCAATCGGAAAGAATCAGATCAAGAATTTCCCAGCACTTCAGGCCGAACTGGCGCTCCACACACCGGGAGAGAAGGTTGAGGTAACCGTCAATCGCGATGGTAAAGAAAAGACCTATACCGTTACTCTCAAAAATGCGCAAGGCAGCACCGAAAAGATTACCAAGAAGGGTATGGATATGCTTGGAGTGACCTTGCAGAATCTTTCGGCCCAAGAACTCCAGAAGTATGGCGTACGCAAGGGCGTGCTGGTCAAAGATGTCAAGCAGGGAGGTTCCTTTGCCCGTGCTGGTGTACACGAGAAGTTTTTGATCGTAAAGATTAACGACGTTGTTGTCAACTCCGACAAGGAGGTAGAGAAAGTCTTTGAGCAACTTACCACCAATCGAGATGCTGATCAAGAACCAGTCATGTTCATTGTCGGTATTTATCCGAATGGCAGAACTGCCTACTATGCAGTCGATCTGTCGAAATGATTCTTCATCGCATTCGTCAATGCTTGACAGCTTGTGTTTTGTGTTGAATTTGTAATATTATGAACAAAAAAGAGGGGAAATAGGGGCAAAAACCTTATTTCTCCTTTTGTTTTTGGTGTGATAAGTCAATTTTTACACATTAGTCTTGCATTTTTGAAAAAAAGAGCTTATCTTTGCATCGTTTTTTTTGAAACAGGATAGTCATGTCCCATAAACTATCATGTTTTTTTGTTAAGTGTCCCAAATGTTTATTCATAAGCCTATATGGCTTTTTAGTTGAAGTATAGTTTGGATCCGGTATTCTGTGAAGAATGTCGGATCTTTCCATTTGATTATAAAAAACGTAAATTTATGCGATTTTGACGATTTGGCTTTTTTTTGTTAGTTTAACGCAGTATCTTTGCACCACATTTACTATATTATTGTGAGAAATACCTATTTGTATTGTTACATTTACTAATATAAGTAGTTGTTCAAAATTAGTTATAAGTATCAGAAGATTTCTTCGTTTTACATCTTTAATTCATCTTGAGCGCATCTTCGAACTTTTGCTTCGGTTACAATGTCACATTGCTCAACCTTCGTATCGCGCGAGCAAAGCTCGGAGGCGCCCTCAGTAAAAGTCCAAATCTGCCTCTCAATCTG
>JAZRXX010000078.1:0-17543 GCA_045600485.1 Bacteroidales bacterium | reverse complement strand
AGCGAAGCGACACCCTGGGTATTAAGAATGCCGAAGCGACGCCCTGAAAGGGCAAAAGCATGAATATCGTTTGTACGCACAAGAATAGAGCATTGTCCTTCAGTAAGGCTTTTGCCCCTTCAGGGCGTTTGTTGTTCATATCTATGAAACCCAGGGTGTCGCTTTGCTTTACCCTGGGCTGATAGCGCTTTGCGATTGCCCTTTCAGGGCGAAAGGTTAACCGTACAGGTCGAAAAGTTTCTATCCATTCTCAGTTTCTAGGCACCTTCGGTCTCTGCTTACTCCATCCATGCAGGTTATCGTAGGCATACGACATATCGCCCGCAGTACCGCTGCGGTTATTGCCAATGATGTGGCCGAAGTCATCGTATGTCAGCTGCTGGAGTTCTTTCAATAATTCAGTCTTCTAATAATTTACTTAATTATTGATCTCAAGAAAGGTGTTTCATGACCTTTTTCTATAATTCTAAAATTTCCATTTGGAAATAACTCGTATATGACTTTATAAGGGTCATAGCACATGTCATTATATGAATGAATTATTTCTTGTAAACGTTTCTTGTCTTTCATAAAATGGAAAGAAGATACATAATACTTAACTATCTTATTTTTCCTCTTTGTATTAACGTAAACATTGATGGACAGATTTCCAAACACAGCTCGACCGACAAAACTAGGAGCGATTTTCTTCGTATTGTTTTTATTGGGCCAAATTGGTATATTGGAATCCATTCCAATCAATAACAAGTATGTGCTTTTGCCGTTTTGAAAGAAATGCGCTTCAAAAGAAACAAGAGTATCTGTCTCTTCCATTACCGAACTTTCTTCATTGTAGTAAACAGAGTCTAAAACGGAGACATAGTTATTCATAATATCAACAATTTTGGATTCGCTTAAAATGTCTTTATTTATTATTATATGACATTGGGCAAGGCAGGAATTGCTAAATATTATTATTAAAGTAAATATCAATTCGGAAAGTTTCATTTTATCTATTAACATATTCTTCTTTTGATAGTCCTTCTACAGGAATAGCTTGATATTGGTTGTTATATTCATAAAACTTTTTACTTTCTGGATGATAAACAAAGTACGTCGGAGATTTCTTGTTTGGATAATTTGTTTCCCATATATCAATTCTTTGTTTATCTCCATTTGCTCCATCATAGCCAGATCCTCCTCTAGTTCCTTCTTTTCCCGGGTGTGAATGAACGTCATTTACTTTATCTGAAGAATTTAAGCCATTCATTGTTTCCAAAGAAGAAACATCAACCATTTTCTTGTCAGGAGTAGTTCCTATAAGATATTGATCTCCATTTTGTGTCGAATATGTATTTAAGCACCATTCTTTGTCGTCTCCAGAATTATTTGCAAGGAAACAAAATAAATCCAACGCCTTTTCTCTATCAGCTGTAGTTACACTTCTAAACATGCTCATGTTTCCTGCAATACCTTCTACTAGGTATTTATCTGTACTAAAAGACGCAATCACGTTGTCTGTCTTTGCATAAACTCGTTCAATAGTATGAAAAGAATCATTTGTCACCTTATAGAATTTTATGGTTCCATTTCTATCCATTCTATAAATATCCTTACCATCCGGATCCACACAATTCACAGGGTCACCAGCACAATAGGCATACGGAGAAATTGGATAATAATCAGTTGCATGATCGTCTGGCCTATCAAATACAGGCAGAGCTGGATTGAACAGACGGGCATGGAAGTCATAGAGATCGAGACCGTAGGTTCTGTCAAGCTCTTTATTACTGTACTTATACTTCTGGGCCTCCTGATTGGATGACAAGTTGCCGATGATGCCGCCGTATGGGTAGTAATGTGTTACTTGCTCAACCTCATTGGTGTGAGCATTCACGACCATGCGGTTATTCCCCTGATAGTCGGCAATGTAGTAATGGCATTCAGGCTTGTTGTACCCATCGAAGGAATAGTAGCCTCCAGCAAACTGATACATGTTTGGCTTCCCGTTTTTGAGGATGAGGTGGCCGACATAATCAGTGGAATCACCGATACTATAATTGTCCAATTTCTTCAAGTGAAAGACCTGTCATTCTTGAAATCAACACAACGGGAAGTCCTTCAGATTTCATTCTGCTAGCAATCTCAATACTCTTTTGGGATTCTCCTTCGGCACGACCTTTGACAAGTCCTTCGGCACGACCTTCAACAAGTCCTTCGGCACGACCACGTTCTAATCCTTCTTCTACACCTTCTGCACGCTCGTTGAGCATGACAACACGATTGGTACGATAAGTATCAAGGCTGATGTTGTAACGCTCCAGTTCCTCTGGTGTCATATTGATCAGGTCGAGAATGTTGCCGACCTTACTGAAGACCGGCTGCTGCGACTGGAATGGAATAGAAGTCTTCATAGCGTCGATGTTTAGCCGCAAAGGTAAAGATATTTTTCGAAACCTCCAAAAGATTGCCAGATTATTTTTGTCTATTTAGCCTCTTGTGTATGGATTTGATGATGATATCAATCACAATAAAAGCAATATACAACAGTATTTGGTAGTCGAAGAAAATTGTAGAATAGATTCCTCTTATAGTCCTCCATCTGTCGGTTCTAATCTTGGAGAAATTGCATAGAACATTCTCTTCAAATTGCTTTGCTACCGTCAATGGTTTATCAAAATTCCGACTCCATAAAAAATAATTCCACTCTTGATTTCCATATTTATAATGATTGAGTGCTAATAAGGCCTTGTCGCTCTTTTGATCGATGAGGATTGATCCATAAACTAAATTATTGGCAATATTGGTTGTAAAATCGAAGACAGAGCCTGGTGCAAAATCGTTTTCGGAAAAATAATTTTCCATATATTGGGGATACTGATTTGTTATTTGTTCGAATTCAATTGGGTTGACACTGAATCTTTCTATAGATTGTTTTAATTCTTCCCTTGACACACCTTCTATCCAATACAAAATATTTCCATTCATAATAGTGTCAATGCTTGCAAAATAGAAGATATAAGAAGTGAAGATAAAAATTAAAACGAATATCCTATATGACCAAAGTGTCTTTTTCATAATCTAAATGATAATTTATAATTGTACAGGGAAGTCCTTCCCAATTACTTTATTCTTAATATTTCAATGGATTCTGGGAACTGGCATTAACCATTTTAATTCCTAACTTATTCATTGCATTTTGCACAAATAAAGTTTTTGCACCAGCATTCCAGAAACCTCTTCTTACCCGATATTCAGAAAAAGACATCTTGCTAATCTCTTTTTCATTCAGTTTACAATCAACACTTAGTTGCATATCTGCTTTGCATACATCCGTATTTAAGAATGCGCCTTTTGCGCCGGCGGCACCAGCCTTATCGTACGCCTTATCGTGACAAAAGGCAGCATAGTCGGTGCCATCTATAGGAGGAACGCAATAAGAAGAGACTCCATTTTTTGTCTCGGGATTTTTCCCTCCTAAATATACGCCATAAAGATTGTCCCCCATTTGATAATCCTTGGGAGCAGAACCAATATGAAGGCCATCTTTATCGGTTTCAGACGTTTGTCTTGCTCCATCTCCTATTTGGTATTCGCCACCTTCACCTAACGAGATTGTTTGTCCATTATAATCTACACTTGCAGTCTCTCCGACAAACTGTATAGGATGAGTATTCTTTGTGTCGCCATAGTAATATCTTTTTGCAATATCTTCTTGACATTTGATATTTTCATCCCAGCAATAGAATGTCTGATCTCCATAAGTTGCAGAAATCCAAGCCATTCCTGTCGGATCAATACAATTCACTGGATCACCAGCGCAATAATTGTATGGTGTGAGCCAAGTGAAGTCCTCTGCCAAAGGATCCGGTCTATCGAACACAGGCAGAGCAGGATTGAACAGACGGGCATGGAAGTCATAGAGATCGAGACCGTAGGTTCTGTCAAGCTCTTTCCCACTATACTTATATTTCTGTGTTTCCTGATTGGATGACAAGTTGCCGATAATACCGCCGTATGGATAATAGTGCGTTGTCTGCTCTACCTCGTTGGTATGAGCGTTCACCACCATGCGATTATTGCCTTGGTAGTCGGCGATATAGTAATAGCATTCGGGGCGCTTGTCGCCATCGAAAGAGTAGTAGCCTCCAGCAAACTGATACATGTCTGGCTTGCCGTTTTTGAGGATAAGGTTGCCAATATATTCTATTGAATCTGAAAAGATCTCACGATGAAGCCTTGGCTTTGTAACATAAGTGATATAAGAATGCTTCGTTTTCAACCTTCTACCATCTGCGGCATAGACGTATTCTATTCTTTTGGTATTGTTATCAATCGTTAGCTTGATAGGGTTACCCAACAGATCATATTCGATATTATCAATACCTTTGTTCAGATCCATGGTCAAAGCACCATTGCCATTATAGGCATACTCTTTATTTTTATCATCTCCATCTGCAAAGTCAAAGGCACCTTCATAATCCAAGTTCTCATCTGCTGCATCCGAAACCGAAGTAATCTGGTTGCCATTATGCTCGATGCTGAGATCATCAATCAGACCAAACGACTTGTCATTCTTCATGCCATAGCGCTGCAGGGATGTGATGTTGGTATTGGCATCGTATTCCGCCAATTCGGAATAATTGCCGTGCTGCTTGGTGTAGTCATAAGGACCAACTTTCGGTCTCTGCTGACTAATCATGCCCGAAGCTGATACTGAACGGCTGGCCGCAGCCGAAGGCTCTTCTGTCTGTGCAATGGAAAGATTGGTGAAATCGGACTCAGGAATGAGCGCTTGCAACTTGTTCAAAGAAAGCTGGGACGAGACAGTGCTCTTGGCATTGTTAGTAGGAATAATGCCTGGACTAATAATTGGATCAAATATAGACCTGCCGCGAGTTTCTTGAATAATTTGTTTAGGTAAGAGTTTCGAAGTATAATCTGCCTTGGTCAAACGATTCAAGCCATCGTAAGTATAGTCGTAGCGATGTACCTTACTATCGTCGGTCTGCCAGGTCATAGCTGAAATGCTGCCATTCCATCGAGGAGTGGACCCTTCGGTCTCTCGGTACAGATTCTGTTCGAAACCTCCAGCCGACTTGATCTGCGTAGTCCATCCATGCAGGTTATCGTAGGCATACGACATATCTGCCGCAGTACCGCTGCGGTTATTGCCAATGATGTGGCCAAAGTCATCGTATGTCAGCTTCTGTATGGTATCGGTCATGAGGTGGCTGGAATTATCTTCCCATACTTTCAATAACGAAGATGTCAACAGATTCGTATGTGGAGCCTCATATTTATTTGTTATAGAGGCTTCAAGTATGTTGTCGTAATTACCATACTCATTTTCAAATTTGAATATTTCAGTTGTCTCTGACGTGACATCTCCTACAAAGTTGTAGGTATAATCGGTTATGGTAAGCTGCTTGTTGAGTCCAATTTCACCCTTGCGGCATACTCTTCCATAATCATCGTAGGCAAAGGTCGTAAGGAGCTCTTCTCCATTGCTTGCACGTTGTTTGGTGCCAAGAAGGTAACTGTGCTTGTGTGCGCTTCGGAGCAAATAGTAGACTGGGCCTCTATATGTCATCGTACCATAAGCATCAAGGAAAGAATCCGTGTCGTAATAGTTGATAATTTCATCGTACAAGACACGACTACCATTGGACAGACATTGCTTTACCATACGCCCAAGTGCATCATACTCATAAGTACGGAACTTGCCTGCTTCGCGTAACAAACCGTCCTGCATCTTGATAATCCTATCGGCATTGTCATACCAGTATTCAATAGGGTCACATCCTGGCAGCTTCTTGGTTTTGACTCTGCCTCGTTCATCGTATGTGTATTGGAATGCGTAAAGATCCAAATTGGCATCTTCCTGAAACATGGGCTGGAGGATATAGACCAATTGGTTGATGTCATTATAGACATAGTAGGTGTCAGCATTATCCTTCCTTTCAAGAACAACTCTACCAAGCATATCTTTGTAAGAAAGGACGGAAGTTGAATCCTCGTCCCATGTTCTTGTGCCAATCAGAGTTCCTGAGGCATAGAAGGAACTGGTATCATACAATGAACTCGATGTAATCAGACGCACCTCTTTGTTTCCATTGGTAATATACTCAGTACTCTTGCCTTTACCGCCCCAAGTTTCTCCTGGAGCACTCACGAAGAGTGGCCTATCTAAGGCGTCATAAGTAATCTGCGAGTAGGCCTTGCTATCAGAATAGGTATTTTGACTATTCATCGGAATGGCAGAAATGGGCATGTAGTCCAGACCTGTTGTGCCTACAATTGAAGACCACACCTTATATTCTCTATTTGAACCGTCATATTCAGTAAATGTATAAAGATACTTTCCTGTCGTATTGTTTCCTCCTGCGATTTGCAGATCTGGTCGTCCCAAGCCGTCATAGTACTGAACAGAGACAATACTGTCTGTACCTCGATTGTTCAAGTAAGTTACGGTTTTGACATAGTTATGTTCTGAACTTTGTCCCCACGCCATTGTACAATGGGACAAAATGATGAGTAAAGCATATGAGTATCGCTTCATAATTAGAGTCATTTCATTGTTTTTGGGTAATTATAGAAGAAACGCTGGATAACAGGTCCAAAGTTGCTGTTTTCTCGAATATCAGACAGCCGGCCAAAGTTGTCACGACTGTAGTGATTTATCTTTCCATTTGGGGCAATAATAACAGAGACCCCATACCATGCATCATAGAGACAGGCAGTAACAAATACTCCCGCTTGGTTTATGTCGGAATATGCCTTTTTTAATTCTTCGATGGTAAGTGTCGATGCTGCCTCCAATGATGTAACATGTTGCTTGATGTCTTCATATCGAACACCTACAATCTGCAAGACAGGACACTGATGATTGTAGGACCAAATGATCGTCGTTGGAATGCCATCCTTCTTTGTATATTGGATGATGTTTCCATAATCATCGTATCTATCAATCTTCAGTTCCTTTGTCTCACTACCGGATGAAGTTATAGAGTAATTCTCGAACACGACAGGCAGTCCATTTTGCAAACTATCATAGTAATTTCTATAACCGCCAATGATTTTACCATTATTGTAAGCTATCGCTTTTACCCGCTCGCTTATTTTGTGGGCGTTAACCAAAGATACCATATTGGAAGATGGTTCTATTGTGTCATTGGGATACCAATACTTAGTTTTCATTATATTTTGTTTGGAATCCGTTATCGAGGAAGTTGTTGTCTCCTCGATTGCTCGGAAAATACATTCATTATATTTGTATGTTGTAGTCACTGGTTTCATACTTGTGCCTTTTGAATAACGATTTTCTACTACCATATTTGGCAAAGCAGAAACGGAGTACATAGGATATATTGAATAATCAAAATATGTATTGAGTTCTATATTGGTAGATGTGCTTAACCATCTGCCCCAGGGATAAAATACAATATCTTCTAATTTCGGTTTTTCGCCAATAGATTTATATGAATAGCTTACATTATGCATTAACTCATTGTCATTTGAATAAGTGGATGATTCGAGAATTTTGCCATTTAACCCATTCATATTCACTCTGAACATATTTTTATAACCATCGAAATACCCATCATTACTATATGTACTAATGTTATAAGACATAAGTTGACTTTCTTTATTATATTTCTCAATCGTCACTTTAGAGTACCCCACATTAGGGCTTCCTAAAGAGCAGATTGCCGGGTATGAAGAATTCGAGGAAACAAAATAGAATTTGCAATCCATAGAGGCGGGAATGACAAACAAATCAGGGTTCGCAGGTTTTGACGCAAATTGATACTGCATGGATATATGTTCCTTCTTAACGGTTGGGATTAACAACTTTCCACCTTCGTATCTGTAGCGAGTATAATCGAGGAGAGAATTATCAGATTCGTAATTCTCTATTGACTTGATTCTCAGTCCGCCACCAATTGACTTGCCACTTGCATCTGCTATGATTGAATCTACTTCGAACCCAGTGAGAATCTGTATCTCAATACTACCACCTATGATTAAGCCGTTTGAAATTTTATCAAATTGACTATATAATACATAGTGTCCTTGAGGAAGAGTAATAGATTCACTGAAATCCTTTTCATGATTATATTTTACATAACTACGCGAGTACACAGTTTCTCCCATAGAGTTCTTGCCGATTAAATCAAAATACAGTTTGTAATATTGATTTGAAGATGCATCGTAATAAGGTGTATTAGAATTAATTGTCACTTCGGTTGGCTCAAATATATCAAATTCGGTTGAGTCTGGGGTCGTCTTATATCCAAGTTGACCATTATTTAAGCGAACATAGCCAGAACCGCAATTAATAGTTCTTATCTTTTTGACTTTTGAAGTTGCCGAAGGGTAATAATAACGCCCGTTAGCATCATCAAAATGATTGATCTCATAGTTGAATTTCGTATAACCACCCGTTGGAAACACAATTTTGGTCAGTGTACCTATTTTGCATTTCTTTTCTAAAGCATATCGATTGGCCGGGCCCACAGTTACTTGATCTGTCAGTTGACCATTGTTGTCGAATATGAATTCTGGAGAAGCGCAGAAACCATCTGTGTTTTTCTGCCCATTATAGTATCCCCAAAAATCTTGTTGGACACTTAAGCGTGACGGCAATTGTTCTTCTTCATTATATTCAAAAGAATAATGCTTATCATCGATGGTTACATCAGTTAGTTTTAAGCGACAATTACCATAGATACTTGAGTACCCATAATTAAGAGTAGTAGCCGTTTCTGAAAAACTACCATAATTGAAATCTGTTGTATGTATGATTGATTGTTTGTTCTTTGATAGAACTGTTATTTTAGATATTTTCTTTGTATTTTTTATATCATTTCTATCTTGATATGAAAACGTAACTATCTCTTTATCTGTAATTATTGAATCTGGATAATACTGTTTCATTATGTATGATAACGTACTTGGATAGTTTCGTTTAATAAATCGGTTGTATAGTGTTTCTGATGCAACAGGCCTTCCATAATTTTTGTCTATTTCACCTACTGTTTCGTAGTAAGAATGGAGCATGTTATAACTAACCGCTTTGTACTTGAATTGCATTAGAGTTTGACCAGCAGAATTTCTAATTGCTGACAAATTGTATGTTGCATTATCTTCTGCTGATATTTGAGAAGATTCTTTGAAAATATAAACCAAGCCACAATCATCTGTTATCTCTATTGTATAGGGATAATTTGAGGTGTAATCTTTAAGCTCAATTTTATAGTTTGTGGCATCATTCCTTATTACTTTTGCATACTTTCTTTGTTTGTCCAGAACAAACGAGACACAATGACCGCAGAATAATGCTTGAAAGATGTCTGGCACACTTGATCCCATACAGACATCTCGCAGTAGATTCCATTTATCTCGATCTTTTTCAAGAGGCATTACTCCACCTGAGCCCACAATAGCGCTAGTTGAAGGGAATGAAACACTGATCTTTCCTCCTATAGGTGAAAATATAATGGGAATTGATGGAAAAACCTTTTTGAATAAATCTAAATTTGAAAATGAATTAATACTTAACGCCGTTTCTTTAAAATCATTTTGACCACACACTATTTGACTAATACAGCCTCCCATTGTTAGATTCCAACCCAATCCAACATAAGTTGCTTGTTGTTCGACTTTGACACCTGATGCATCATAGTTTAATTCAATTGGCATAGAAAAACTGCCTGTACCAACGCTAAATAAGGGAATAGATATGTTTGGTACGCCTGTATATTCGGATGCAGTATATCTACCATATTGAACTAACGCACTTGCTTCGGGTGTCATTTTCTGAAAATCAGGGAGAAAACTGTTATAATAATTCTTTAGTTCATCGTCGTTCGCCATGGAAATATTAATAAAAGTACACAATAAGAAAAGTGTTAGATATATTTTATTCATCATACAGATTATAGCAATGTTGTTTGAAAAATTACTGATTTACTTTCATTGATATGATTTGTTCTCCACACTTGATGTTCAGCATAAGTGTGCTTCCGATAGGACGGCGTGACAAGGTCAGGCATTCCTGCCATTCTCCTGCCTCTTGGTTGTCATGGTGGGCATGACCGAGGATATTACCGAGGATGTCGCAGGCACAGAAGTCGATGCCGCTTTCTCCGTCGAGAGTATAGCAGATGTCCAGTCGGGTTCCGTCGGCAGAAAGGCCGGCATTGATCGAAGTCAAAGCAGATTTTGTGGATGGTTGGGCTGCTGCATTGGCTGCGTCTGCAATCGTCACTTGGTTCAGGATGGAGTCATTGACTGCATCTTCTGCCAATTCCATCTGCATGACTGGCAGGAAGAGGAAGGTGACACTATCAAAAGGAAGAACAACTGAGTCTTCGACTACGGATGTCCATCTTGTTGATTCCATGATGGGATAACGGTAGCCGGCACAATACCAGCTATAACGGTCGCATCGGATGTGGAAGTCAATGGTGTCGCCTGTATAGTAGGTGTCTGTATAGTCATCGAAGAAATGAATCCTCGTGATGTGTGGAATCGTGTCGTCTCCATCGGTCAGCATACCCATGCCATCGGCCACGGAATATCCCCAACCGGAACGAGTGGTATTGATGTTCTCCTCTCTGCCTTTGCCGATGAAAGAACCAGCAAGACTATCGCCGTATTGAAAGGGATAACGGAGCATGGGTCTTTCCTGACTGTAAAGACAAAAGGCACGACGGCTCTGCTCGCCTTTGTCAACAAGTGTATCGCCATGCACCAGATAATGCTGGATCCGTCCATGTTCAAAGATGGCAATGGTATCTCTTGCCGATGCAATGGTCTGCATGAAATCCTTGCTCTTTTTGGTTATCTGGCCTAAAGTCCAGACTTCACTCGGACCACAGTCGCCCGGTGCGACGTAATCGACTTGCACTTTGCACAGTTTATCGCCAGCTCTGAAGCTGTTCGCCTCGGAACTGATCGGTACCTGTGCTGACATAGTTTGCCAACAGCAAACCACGATAACAATTGATAAGATTGATTTCATTGGTATATCCCAAATTTCATTTGAATAGAATGTTTAGTGGCGCAAATATAAATGCTTTATTTCACAATTCCAAGAAATTAGCAAATAAAATCTTATTCCCCCTGCATTTATATAATATAAACATGCAATAATAGTCGTCTGTGCATTACAATATATGCTCTAAACACTGTAGAAACCATCGAACGATTCGAACATTCGGGATGTTGCTCAAATATGAATTGTCAATAGTTCGTTGATGTTGGTGAGGTAATTGGGACTTCGGTGTTCGCTTTTGACCTTCCATCCCTGATGGCCCGTTCCTTCGATGCCAAGTTGTACCGTTTTGAGACCAAAGCGTAGATTGAGAGAATCGATGGTTTGCATCAGTTCGGAGCGTTGTTGTCGGTTCGAAATGGGATCAAAAAGGTCTCCTTGAAGAACCTTCAGATCGGAGATTTCGCTCACGATGACACCAGACTTCTTATAGAGAATGCCAGGACGATAGAGGCTGTCGAGGGCTTGAAGCGCAGCCTGAGTAATCTCGAGCGTATCGGATGTAGGCATATAGAGAGGCATGGTGATGGCATTGCTGTATTGGGGCAGATCCTCGCGAAAACGGTTGGAGGAGAGGAACACGGTGACAGCTTGTGCTCCCGATTGCTGTGCTCGGAGCTTGTTGGCGCAACTGCTGGCGAAGGTGGCAATCGAAGCCTTGAGTGAATCAAGGTCGCTCACCATCTCTCCAAAGCTGCGGCTGGTACAGATGTTCTGGTTGCGAACCACCTCCGATGTGTCAATGCATGGATGTCCGTTCAGTTCGAGCCATGTCAGGTAACCTGGCTTGTGGAAGTTCCGTTTTACCCAGCTTTCGCTTTTGTCTGCAAACTGCAGAGGTGTGCTGATTCCCAGATAGGTCAGTTTGCGGAGGGTACTGCGTCCAATGCCCCAGACGTCATCCAGCGGAAAGAGCTCCAAGGCTTTGCGACGCTGTTCGTCCGTCTCGATCATGCAGACCCCACTGTATCCTTTGTATTGTTTGGCGAATTTGCTGCCCATCTTGGCCAAAGTCTTGGTAGGGGCGATGCCAATACTGACCGGAATATCTGTCCAGAGTTGTATGCGTTCGGCAATCTCGCGCATGAAAGGTATCAGATCGTGGTGCGTTTCGTAGCCATTCAGGTCACAGAATGATTCGTCGATGCTGTAGTTTTCGACATGTTGGATGCTGTCGCGCAAAATGTTGGTAATGCGTTTCGACATGGCGGCATAGAGATACATATTGGACGAGAAGACCTGCACCTTGTTTCGATTCACAATATCCTGCATCTTGAAGAGTGGATCTCCACGATGCAATCCGACAGCTTTGGCCTCGGGGGTGAGTGCAACGATGCATCCGTCGTTGCTCGACAGGACACATACGGGTTTGTTCTTCAAGCCGGGGTGGAAGACCTTCTCCACCGAGCAGAAGAAACTGTTGCAATCAACCAGAGCGTACATTAGTTGCGGGGTTTATGAATGATATAGGTAACTGTGCCCCAAATCGAAAAGTCGTCGTCGGGGCCGATATGTATTTCGGGATAATCGGGATTGGCTGGAACGAGCCAGCCCTCGCCCTCGCGTTTCACAAAGCGTTTGAGGGTGTATTCTCCGTTGAGTTCGCATACAGCCACTTCGCTTTCGCTGGGTTGGCGGTTACTCTTATCGACAATAATGATGTCGCCGCTGAAGATGCCAGCATCGATCATTGAGTTTCCCTCCACGCGAATCAGATAGCTTGAATCCGGATGGGGACAAAGCATGCGTATCAGTTCGATGTTCTGCGCCTTCTCGTCATTGTCCAATGGAATGGGAAATCCGGCAATAAGACCTTGGTCGAAGAAGGGGAGTTTCAGTGAACTGATCTGCGAAGCTGGATAGACCTCGCCCAGTTGGTGAAGGCGGTTGTCTTGTTTCATTAAATATGGAATTTGGGGCAAAGATAGGCATTTATTTTTATAATAGTATAGTTTTTGGACGATAAGTTTTGAAAAATGTTTTAAATTAGTTATCTTTGCCCGCAAATTTAATACAAACCTATGAAAAAAACAATTCTTTCAACTTCGATTTTATTGTCTATGGCCTTAATGGGATGTACCGAAAAAGAGATCACCATCGAGAAGCAGGTCGATGATCTTTATAACCGCATGAGCCAGGAGGAACGCATTGCGCAACTTCGTGGCACCTATCTTAATGACTATTTCGACGAAGAGGGAAAACTCGATACTGCCCTTTGTCGTCAGTTGATACCGAATGGTATTGGACACTTCTCGCAGTACGCCAGCCAGATGAGCGAAGATCCGAACGTGATTCGCGATCGTGTGGCCGCGATGCAGAAATGGCTGATGGAGAATACTCCAAGCGGCATTCCGGGCCTCTTCCACGAAGAGGTGCTGACAGGTGTCTGTTCGAGTCGGGCTACGGTTTATCCGCAGCAGATCGGTTATGCCTGCTCGTTCAATCCGGAACTGGCCGAAAAGAAAGCCTTGCAAACAGGTATTGCCATGCGTAAGATGGGTGGTTTGCTATCGCTCTCGCCTATGGTCGATGTGTGCCGTGTGCCATCGTTCAACAGATTGGAGGAGTCGTATGGCGAAGATGCCTACCTCTCGGCTGTGTTCGGAACTGCCTTCGTGAAAGGCTTGCAGCAAGGGGATCTGCGCAAAGGCGTAGGTACTTGCAGCAAGCACTATTTGGGTTATGGTGGCGGTGGTGATGCCGACGAAAAGGAGTTGATGGAGGATATCCTCTTGCCTCACGAGACGATGATCCGTTTGGGTGGCAGTAAGGTCGTCATGCCGGGTTACCATGAGTTCCATGGCAAGCATTGTGCTGCCAGCGAGGAGGCACTCGAAGAGATTCTTCGCCAGTATGTAGGCTTCGATGGCATGGTGGTGAGCGACTATACCGCCATCGATCAGGTATCGGAGTGTGAAGACAACCTTCATCGTGCGGCAGCTTCGTTGAATGCTGGTACTGATGTGGACTTCCCTCGTGGTACTTGCTATGAACTCTTGCCTGAGGCTTTGGCTCAGGGATTGGTGAGTCAGGAGACCCTGGAGAAAGCCGTAAAACGTGTCCTGACCTACAAGGCCCGTGTCGGTATGTTCGACGAGAATCCTTATCTCTATTCGAACGAGCACATCGAACTCGATACCCCCGAGGAGCGACAAACAGCCTACGAGATGGCTACCCAGAGCATCGTTCTGCTCAAGAACAATGGCATTCTCCCATTAACAAAACAACAAAACCTCCGGCTTGCCGCGCGCACCGAAGGAAGCAACACAACAACAAGAGAACAAAACAACATTTTCCTGACCGGTCCGAATGCCAATACCATGTGGGCTATGTTGGGTGACTATACCTTCCAGTCGATGCGTTACTTCTGGCAGCTGAAGACCGAAGATGATATGCATCCGAAGATCGTAGGTCTCAAAGAGGGCTTGGAGAAGAAACTTCCATCGGGCATGAAGATGACCTACAGCCGTGGTTGTGATTGGACCGAGGGAGTCGAAACTTGGATTGAAGAGGGGGGTGACCAACGTGCCGAATGGATGCGTGCCCTGTTGGATCGAACCGTGAAGCATCCGGAGACTGCCAATGCTGCCGAAGCGCTTAAGATGGCCAAAGAGGCAGATGTCATCATTGCCGCCATGGGCGAAAACGTGCTGCTGTGTGGCGAGAACCGCGAACGTCCGACGTTGACTCTTCCGGGCAAACAGATCGAGTATGTTGAGAAGTTGCTGGCTACAGGCAAGCCCGTTGTTCTTGTTGTTTTCGGTGGACGAGCACAGATCATCTCTCAGATTGCCGATCGTTGTGCTGCCGTTGTGCAGGCTTGGTATCCGGGCGAGGAGGGCGGTAATGCCGTTGCTGACATTCTGTATGGCAACGTATCTCCATCGGGCAAGCTCAGCGTGAGCTATCCGAACCAGGAGATCAAGGAGTCCTTCTGCTACACCTATCCTTCGGCACAGGAGGATTCCCGTATTGCCTGGCCTTTCGGCTATGGTTTGAGCTACACCACCTTCGAATACAGTAATCTGGAGGCCGATGCGCAGGTGGCTACCGATGCTCCGTTTGTTCATCTCTCGTTCGATGTCAAGAACACGGGCGAGGTGGCTGCCGACGAGGTGGTGCAGATCTATCTTGGCAAGTTGATCGGCTTTGGTAGAGTATCGCTCCTGCCGGGTGAGGTCAAGCGAGTACACTTTGAACTCCCAACCGAACAATTCGGTTACTACGAGGGCAAGCAATGGCACATCGCTCCAGGCAAGTTCAACATTCAGGTTGGTGCTTCGTCGAAGGATATCCGTCTCTCCCACGAAGTGGAATTGACAGGATCCATGGACAACAAGCCTTTGCGTGAGATCTATTTCTCACGACAGACCCTCTAAATCCCCCAAGACCCCCTAAATCCCCCTGCTTAGGGGGACTTTCGACTTCCTTTGCCCCTAACCGTTAACCCCTAACCGAATTGCATGAATGCAATTTCCCCCTATAGTTCTCCTCTCTATGTAATGGCCAAGGCAGCAGGTGCAAGATGCAACCTGCAATGCCGCTATTGCTATTATCTGGAGAAACAGAAACTGTACGAGGGTGCAGCCATGGAGATGTCCAATGAGGTCTTGGAGCAGTTTGTGCATGATTATCTCAACGCGCAGTCAACCCCGGTGGTGAACTTCACATGGCATGGTGGAGAACCGTTGCTGCGACCCTTGTCCTTCTATCGCAAGGCACTCCAGTTGCAGCATCTCTATGCTGAGGGTAAGACCATCGAGAACTCGTTGCAAACGAATGGAACCCTCCTGACCGACGAGTGGTGTGAGTTCTTGGCCGAAAACCGGTTTCTGGTGGGAATCTCAATCGATGGACCGAAAGAGGTACACGATGCCTACCGTCGTGATCGAGGCGATGCACCAACATGGGAACGTGTGATGCGGGGCATCGACCTCTTGAACAAACATGGCGTCGATTGGAATGCCATGGCGGTGGTCAATAATCGCAACGTAGGGCATCCTGTCGAGTTCTATCGGTTTTTTCGCGATGAGTTGAAGTGTCAGTTCCTGCAGTTCGCACCCATTGTTGAGCAATATCCCGATGGACGGGTAACGGAGTTTTCGGTCGATGCCGAGTCTTGGGGAGAGTTCCTGTGTGGTTTGTTCGATGATTGGGTCAAAGAGGATATTGGCAAAGTCTTTGTACAATTGTTCGATGCCACTTTGGCCAACAGGTGCGGCATTATGCCGGGCGTATGTACTTTGGCCGAAACCTGTGGTCATGCCGGTATTCTGGAGTGGAATGGAGACTTGTATAGTTGTGACCATTTCGTCTCGCCCGAACATCGTCTGGGCAACATCCGTCAGCAATCTATCCTTGAGATGATGCATTCCGAACAACAGCAGCGTTTCGGACGGCAGAAACGAGACAGCTTACCGCAGCAATGTCGTGATTGCGAGGTGTTGTTTGCCTGTCATGGCGAATGTCCTAAAAACCGTATAAGCACAACAAAAACCGGTGAGCCAGGTCTCAATTATCTTTGTGCCGGCTACCGACGATTCTTCCATCATGTGCGTCCCACTATGGAAGAGTTGTCAAGGCAATTAATCACCAATATACTATGAACAAGAAAAAACAGAAAAGAACCACTACGGTAATGATGGAAGGATTCTCGCTCGAGAACCTTTTTGAGCAAGTGTTGGAAAATTCGGATTATCGAACCGGGCAGATACCTTTGGATGCTGTCTTGTCCGTGTTGTTGAAGTCCACGACGCATAGTGCCATTGTTGTGGCAAAGTCTTTGAATGTAAATACCGCTCATCTGCGAGGTGCGATTGCGCTCCTGACTGGAACTTCGCTCTCGGATATGATTTTGGCATGGCGTCTATTGCAAGCGAAGCATCTGCTGCTGACTACCGAGCAATCTGTTGCCTCTGTGGCTCGTCAATGTGGCTATAGGAACTCTATCTCTTTGATTTTAGCTTCCGAAAAAGCGTTCGGAAAGACTCCTGTCGAAATTCGAAAGGGTGTGGGAGGTCGTCGTTGGAAGCAAAATTCTTTGTAAGTATCTTCCGAATCGTTCGAATATACAAGTACGTTAGCAGTTTGTATATTCCGAAGGTCAGGAATATACAAGTACGTTAGCAGTTTGTATATTCCGAAGGTCTGGAATATACAAGTATGTTAGTAGTTTGTATATTCCGAAGGTCAGGAATATACAAGTATGTTAGCAGTTTGTATATTCCGAAGGTCTGGAATATACAAGTATGTTGGTAGTTTGTATATTTCGAAGACCTGGAATATACAAGTACGTTGGCAGTTTGTATATTCCAAAGCTTGGGTCGCCACATTTTGTGTTTTGGAAGTCTAATCCTAAGGTTGGGATGCTATCTTCATCGGCCAATTAATACATATAATATCTTTAGAAATCATGTCAAACGAAAATGAGCACATTGTGTCGTTGACGAACGGCATTATTACAATCCAGGTCTCGGAACATGGCGCCGAGCTTACCTCTATT
>JAZRXX010000077.1:0-32334 GCA_045600485.1 Bacteroidales bacterium | reverse complement strand
TTCCATCTTCTGTTGTGATACGGGCTACAAATTCAAGTTTTGCCTTTCCCATTGTTGTTTTCTTTTTTATAGATAACGCGGAAGATGGAAATTTATTGTTTAAAGCCTCATTTTAACCGTACAGGTCGAAAATTTTTGAGTAGCTTCCGAATCACTGGAATATACAAGTAGCATAGCAGTTTGTATATTCCAGAGGTGCGGAATATACAAGTAGCATAGCAGTTTGTATATTCCAAAGGTACGGAATATACAAGTAGTATTGCAGTTTGTATATTCCTGAGGTGCAGAATATACAAGTAGTATTGTAGTTTGTATATTCCAAAGGTGCGGAATATACAAGTAGCATTGCAGTTTGTATATTCCAGGACTTTGGAAGGCACTTCACGAATGGAGGAGCTTAATAAACCTGCTTGGCAATGGCTTCGACCGAGGCAGAAGCATTCATAGAATAAAAATGAATGCTTGGCACGCCAGCCTGCTTGAGTTCGCGGCATTGGGCAATACCCCATTCAATACCGAGAGCCTTCACCTGATCGTTGGTAGTACACTTCTTGAGTTCACGTGCCAAAGCCTCAGGAAAATCGATATGGAACGTGCGTGGAATCATGGTGCGATGCACCAAAGAGCCAAGAGGCTTGATGCCAGGCACAATCGGAACAGTAATCCCTGCCTTGCGACAACGAGCCACAAAATCAAAGTATTTCTGATTATCGAAAAACATCTGGGTAACAATGTAACCAGCCCCCTGCTCCACCTTATGCTTCAGATGCTCCAGATCCATCTCCAGATTCATAGCCTCTTCGTGCTTCTCCGGATAACCAGCCACACCGAAAGTAAACCGTTTTCCTTCCGAGAGCATCTCGTGGTGAGTTCCATCCAGCAGAACACCATCATTAAACTGTTGAACCTGCTGACAAAGTTCACTTGCATGTTCCAAACCACCCTCTTTAGGCATGAAACGGGAGTCGTCCTTTGCCTTATCGCCACGAAGTAAGATCAAATCAGTAATGCCGATAAACGAAAGGTCGATCAATTCATACTCCGTCTCCTGCTGGCTGAAACCACTGCAGATCAGGTGAGGCACCACAGGAATGCCGTATTTCTCCTTGATAGCAGCTGCAATGGCCACCGTTCCGGGACGATGACACTCCTGCAATCTCACAAACTGACCAGGCTGAACCTCGCGATAAATGGTATCGCTACGATGGGTAGTTATGTTAATATATGCGGGATTAAAATCCTTCAATCGATCGATGGTACGGTAAATCTGCTCGATACTCTTGCCCTTGACAGGAGGAAGAACCTCGAAACTGAAGGCGGTTTCATGATCACTTTTCAAGAACTCTGCAACTGAACTCATTGGTTTGCTGTTTTACTTATAGATTTCGTTATTTTCGAGTGCAAAGATACATTATTTTGCACAAATCCACCCTTACAGAAGAGAAAAATTCCCTAAAAAAAGGGTAAAAAAGAGAGTTTTTCGTCTGCGCAATCGTTTTTTATGTTGTAGAACATACCGATTTATTTGGACAGCTCACCAAAAGCCTCTATCTTTGCACCACCTTAAAGACATAACCATAACACAATATACCTTAAATAACACAACCTGAACCGAGAATCTCATACCCGCCAAAAGCAAGTGAGAAACACATGATATTAATTCTACTTTTTGCTTTAGTAGCAAAAAAGAAAAAAGGGCAGACTGCGATGGTCTTCCCTTTTTTATTGTCCATAGAGTGGATGGTAGGACGCCACAAACAGTCAGCTATCGCATCAACCGTCCGAAGGTGAGTCACGAGTTTGCGGTCAAACACATCAATGTCTCCTACAGGGTTGAATTCTAAACCCTGGAATCAGTCTAAGACGAATGAATCATTGGGCCATTTGGCCATTCAACAGAAAACGTCTGTTTTCATTCCACAAAAGAGGCTTGCCATTGATGATGACCTTACGACCATTATTAATGGCATTGTCCTTTACACAATGAACGGAAGTGATGTTTTGCAAGTTATCCACTGGAATAGAATCAACAGTAATATGATAGGTCAAACCTGCCAGGGTCTCGTAAATAGCTGAGATAACATATTTGTCATTGACGGAATCAATCTGAACAGTCAAATCAGAGAACATCTGTGGACTAGGTCCCGTTCTTTCCATATCATAAAGGAAAGTCAAAATCTCATCCATATCAAAAGTAGTATAGGTTCCTGCCACCTGTGAAACAGGAGTATAATTCGAGAGGAACACCCAATACATAGAATCCGAAGAATAGGCACTCATGGTCCACTGTCCTGTCTCTTCAACTTGATTATCCCACCCAGGATTCACAAGATGTACTGGTATTGCTTCGGAGGTAGAATGAGAATCGGCCATCACCGCACATGCAACAAATAAGGATAGGATAGAGAATAGTAGTTTTTTCATACATTTGATTTTTTGATTATAAGCGAATGCAAAGATAGGCCAAATTTATTGAACTACAAAAATTTCACACAGAAAACAACAAAAAAGCGTCAATAGTTGAGCCTATTGACGCCATTTGTTCATGATTACAAACATTTTGAATCCTAAATGTTCCTTATGACACGCTTTCCATTCATCATATAGATTACCCCAGGAATCATCTGCTGTAATGCCTCAGATCGAGTAACCTGACGCATCACACAATATCCTTGAAGACTATAGACATTCAACAGTTCATCTGCTGGTTGCTCTTCAATAATAGTGTCTATCGTCAAGCCATTGATGTCTGTATCATCATCTTCTTCCTCCTTTCGCCACAATCCAGAGTTATTAGGCAATTCCGGGATAGTCTCGCGATGTGAAATATGACAATCGTTACAATAGTACTCAATAATACCTACATGATCGCAAGTAGCAGGAACGATGATGGTTGTTGAATCTCCCCACGTATGAGGCAGCGTATGGGAATAGCCACATACAGGATCACAGCAGACATACATGTGCTGGGTTTCATCGACAGGAGTAAAAGAACCGAACTGATGTTTGTCGTTGATGAGCAAATGACAAACCGAGCAGACTCGACTATGCTCCTCTGTCGTAGTTGAAGAACGCATATAAATATGTTCCTGCTTGCCCACTACATGATTACATACATTGCACATGCCCCAATGATGGGTATCATCGCGATTAATCTCATTCACTTGAGACGAATGTGATAGGAATTTTTCATCAAGGCGACATCCCCTACAATGGTACTTATGTTGTGCATCATTGACAAACTCATAGAGGAAATCATGATAATGCTTTGGAGCAATCAGATAAATATCATCACCTTTTTTGCCCAACCCACGGTTCAGATTTGTAACTGCATCACGTTGACTCAAGGCTCCCTTTTCATAGTCATAATAGGGCACACCATTGCCAAAATCATACGAAACTGTCAGACCCGAATACAAGAAGACATCCTGTTTTGTATTGTGACTTTTGGAATAAAACAGGTACAGGTACGAACCACCAGCTTTCTGATTCAAATCACCATTACTTTGTTCGTAGCAGTCCGCCAGGTACAAATCATACGATTTATTGTTAAATTGCACACCGCCCAAAAACTTTTTACCATCGGCAGTCTTCGAAACAATCGCAATCAACGAGATTGCCTCACTAGGATTATCCGTTGTTTTATAGCCAATATAGACATAATACGAAGAACCTCCGGCACCCTTATTGGTATCAAAATCAATCAATGAATAACCTCTGTTGGTCAAAGCCGCTTTAGCCGCTGCTACATTGGCTGCTGTTTGTTCATTATTTTTGCCTTTCGCAGCCGCAGAAACAGCAATTTCGCTGATAAGGCTTCCTGCTGACGATGATCCGCAAACCATCGTCGCAAGAAACAGGAATAGCAATCTAAGGGATATCAATTGTTTCATTTTGTGGACTGTCATTAGATATATAATCACTTGTGATTCGAAGCAGAAATCATACGATTCTCGTACTCACGCAAGATAGACTGCGTCTCCTCGTCATAAATGATGCTGTAGATAGGAGACAAACGCATATCGACCATGACTGCAGTCGATGGAAGCACACTCTGTTGCCATACGGTAACCTCATCACCCCGCAGCGAGCCACCAGAAGCCAGAATACTGACTCCCATTACCTCGCCACCATAGACCGAGCACTCGAAGTTAGCTTTACTATCAAGGTCTGCCACTTGATGTGCATATTGTCCTTCGGCACTCACATCAACCGAAGCGGTCGCAAACTTAATCTTCAATTCAAGACTTCCGCCGCAAGTCATTGAATCACCCATAGACTCTGTTTTGATTGACATGGAATAATCCAAACAACATCCCATCACCGACTTGGAAATCAAGCAAGGACCGACCTCCTCGCAGAAAACTTTACAAATAGAATCAGTCTTGGCATTGGGATATGATTGGGGAGAACCAGACAGGGCGGCTGCCAAATCTTTCTTCAACCTCTCTGCTACCATGCGGAATCCTGGAGAATACAGTTCCTTATAGAGTTTACCCGAAGTATCCTCACGAGCTACTGCCAGGATATTATAATGATGGACCTCGCGCGAGAACAAAACGCCACTGACACGAGAACGGGCATACTCTGTGTCTGTATTTTCGCTTTCTGACGAAGAGTAGTTACCATCGACCTTGACATTCACTTTGTTGTACTCAACACCCAGCGAAGCATTGATGGCAAGTTTGTTATTACACTCCTCCTTCGACTTACCAGTAACCAAAGTCTGCTCTACATGTGGACAATAATCATCATCAATAAAATGATAGCCCATACGCATTTGCAAACTGTCGAGATTACGCATATTGAAGATCTCAAGAGTAGTTCCCAAACAGTAGTCACCGCTGTATGAATAACCATAACCGGCACCCTTGTTCGATGAGAGGATGCTCTTGACCTCTTGCAGATTCGCATTACTCAACTGAGAGACAACAATTCTGGTGGAATCCTTTTTAGAGACATCAACACTCGTTGAATCGGCTTCACCACGGGTCAAACCTGTGCTGATTTCATCCGTAATCAAAGTCAATGCTCCCTGACGGAATGATGTCCAATTCTCACCCACAATGACAGGTACAAGCTGAGGTCCCTCGCCATGTGTCACTGTCGGAACAACAAAGCCGCCCTCACCATCCAACCGCCATGCTCCAGGCACATTCACCTGGAGGTAATAACGATTCCAATTCGGCGACAAATCTTTCACTGCACAGCCAACGGCATCAACAAGGAGCATACTGGCATCTGAAGCAACAGGCAGAATCTCGTCTGCTACGATTTGTTCCGACATGATATCATCGGTGCATGAGGATCCTCCACACAGGAGGATTGACACACTGACGATGTTGAAATATCGTTTCATAAACAAAGAATATTAGACATAATTATTTCGTGGCTACCCTTTCAGTTAATCCCAAAGCCACCAAATACTCATAGATAAAGTTTTTGACAAACGTGTCTTTAAAGAAATAACTAATAGGGACAACCTCCATGTCAATCAGCAAAGAATTCTCGGGGGTAATGCTCTGCTGCCAACGTTGAATATCAGCTGTTGTCAGCTGTCCACCGTTGCAAAGAATGTCAACTGATTTTACATCACCGCCACTAATAACTACCTCAATTTCCGAGTTGGAAGCACACTTTTTGAATCTGTTTTCAACATTAACATCTCCTCCGAAATTGAATTTAGTAGAATCGGCAGAGGCCGTTTTGGCAGTATCCTTCACCTGGCTTGCATACTTAAAATCAAGTACTGCGCTGACACTATATCCTTTATCCATGGATGAATTTTGAACCTTGATATAGTAATCAAGCACACAGCCAATGTTGGACTTGATGATAACATTAGGTCCTACCTCACGGATAAACTCATCCAACAAGCGATAGGCCATGAGTGTATCTGCCTTATTTGATGTATTTTCATATAAAAGCGTTTTCAGTTCTCTTTCAAGATTGTTTCGTGTCATTCTGAATCCTGGAGATAATGCGAGAGAATCATAGAACGCGCAATTCTCGTAAAAGATTTGACGAGTGAAGAATGTTGAGAGCTGACGACGTACTGCATAAGTGGCTGTCGTGTCTGCATTATCGCTAACCGAAACATCGCCCGTGATATTAGAGCCATTCAGCGAACCAGAACCGATTTTCCCATTAACACCTACCGTAACCTGATTGACAAGTGAAGACTTAGAGTTAGACTCAATATATTTCTGGTTAGTGACAGGAGCAATATCATCGTTTATCAAATCCACACCCAAAGCTTTCTGCAAAGAATCCAGTCTTGAGAGATTAAACACCTGCATCTGGGTCTTTAACAGCAAATTATTGGTATTGGCAATTGAAACAGTATAGCCAGCTCCCAGATTGGAAGAAAGACGTTTTGCAACAGCAGCCAAATCAGCATCATGTTTCTGATGAATGGAATCGGTCGAAACTGTAGAACTTCCAGCTCCGCGTGTGGCAGGAGCAGAAGCAATCGAAGGATCGAAGCACGAACGTGGAGTTGCCTCGATGCTGAATGCACGGCTTCCAGCCCAGCAAGTAGAGACGAAAACAGGCACACGTCCATTGTCACGACCTACCTCTGTAGTCAAATAAACGTAGTTAGGATTTGAAGTTGAAAGACACCATTCACCCTGAGCTTCAACCTCGACATAAAGTTGTGCAAACTGGCCATCGAGCGAAGTAACCTGATTACCGGCTTCATCGACAAGACGAATGCTGTACACCGCCTCTTCAGCGACATTAGATTCATTACAAATACCATCCGACATAGTTTCGTCCTTACACGAAACCATAAGACCAGCAAGAAGCATGGTTCCTAAATAGAAATACTTTTTCATTGTTTTAGTGATTTAATTTTATGATTATTGAATATTCGTTGGGATTTTATGGATAACGGAAATCAAAGGTCCGTCGGCATAGAATGAAGCCGTAATAGGCCTGTTCGACTTTCTTTAACTTCATGTCATCATCAATTATAAACGCTGCCGACGGACTACTTTCATTCTCTTGGCGTAGCAGCCACTGTTTGCCTCTCAGCATATCTGGACAACGAACATAATTTTTGCGGATTTGGTTCAACAAAATCTCCATATCTGTTACAGTCACTTCGGCGTATCCAAGCGGAAGATCTCGAATAACAGTGGCATAGTTGGTATACGACAGATTGCTCATTGTGGCATAAGCCCCCTGCATGAGCATCTGTGAACCGACTTTGAGGACTGCACTTGTATTCGATGTCCACATATAGGTCGAAACCTGTTTTACTTCACAATTACTGTAAATTTGCGTTGAATCTGGCACTATATCCAAATATCCATCCGAATAGTAGAGATAAGGGATTTCTGTAATCGGACAGAGACGTGTGATATAAGGGATTGTATCGTGCCACGTAATCAGATAGAGGGAATCGGTTCCGTAGCCTCGGGCAATTCCTTCATGACAGAGGGCCCCCTCAATGGTCGGATAAAAAGTAACAAATTCCCGTCCACGAATACACTCATAGTCCAATTCTCCAACGACCTCATTACCACAATGAATAGTATGTAACTGAGTAGAGGATGGCTGCCACAATGCACTGGTTGAAATCTGAGCATTCAAGTGTTCATAAACACGTGGAAACAATCCATCTTCATATTCCAGTTGTTGTCCAATACGCTGCAATAAAAAAGCAGACACAGGTTCATTGCCCAATGCCAGGATGAATTCATCCAATGGATAGAGTTTAATCTCAATCAATTCTGTATTATTCTTCCCAATCGAATCGAAATTCAAACGAACAGACTTGAACCATTCCTCGACGACACCTGCACTCAGGCTGTTTTGCGCATCCAACGAGTCGTTGGCAAACAGAATCTTGGAGACAATAGTCACATCGCCACCGATGGCTGTTATGCGTTTCTTGCTATTGGTCGAAGTTTGTTTCAAAGTATTCTGTTCCCCTTCGGAAATACTATAGTTCAATAGACTCATCAGATTGACTTGTGCAGAAGCCGAAAGATCACTTTTACTATCCAATGATGCGCGTTCGAAGGTACTCATAAAGGTCAACCGTCCTCCAAGATCAGCATGATAAAGCAGATGTGTACCATAGATAGAGTAAAGCATCTCGACCAAATCATTGGCTACAGCCAGATTGTTGTCAAGTATAGCAGTTCTAGCCTCTTCCATCAGACAACGGAGACCTGGAGCCAGAATAGTAGGATGACGACGACAAAGTTCTGCCAGCGACAAGGGATCCAAATGACGAGATCCAAGCACCATGCCAGTATGTATTGTACAGAAAGAATAATAATTGCTCTTCAGGTCACTGCTGGCATACGACCCCTTGACCTCTGCCTGAAAGAATTTCAAATCGGCCGACAAACCCGCATTGGCAGAAAGTGATTTGAGCAGCTTTTCGCTATCCTCTCCTTTCATTACATTTTGATAAGCATGAGGCGAACGATCATCAATCAAGCAAAGGTAGTGTTCCAACTCCTCATAGTACAGCAATGAGTCAAGATTGATGACAACATCGCGCACGGCATCGTAGTCTGCATAACCTTCGAATGCACAATATCCATAGCCCACACCAAATGAACGGTATAAAGACGATACATACGACTTCCGGTAATCACGAGTGATCGCCATAGCGACATCCGGATTTCTATCAAGGACAGAATTTACGGTTATCGGTTCCTGCAAATGGACAATCTCCACCTCAGGATCTGCACAACTGGCGAACAGCGCCAGTCCCACGGACACGTATAGAAGTATAGAATCAATAAACCTCATCTGTACAAAAATAGAATGGTATAAATTTTTCAAACTGATTATCATAAAAACCAACCGACTGGATATAATCGCCATAGTCCATGGTCATTGCATTGCCAGACCTGCTCAGACGAGTTATACACAGCACAGTACCTTCGTAAGTTGGAATCAACCAACTGTTCATGTCACAAAGATAATTCGTACCAAAGGAATCTATGGCCCAATATCCTTTGAGCCAATTGAGACCAAGCATATTGGCTCCTTCGAATACCTCAGAGCCATTTTCGTTATAGGAGACTCCTATTCTCTTGTAATAACTGTTCTCCATCAATTCCGAACGGCCATTCAAAAAGAGCATGACACTTCTGGCCTGCGTACTGGTTGGCAGATAAGAGGTCCACTCTCTGTTCTCAGTCGTCCATTTATCAGGATCACCACCCGTCGAAAGATAGGCTGTCCCATGACTTTGAAATTGAGACAACTCCTGTCGACTGGATTTCAGTACCATCGGGAAACGGGTCCAATAGTGAGGACCAACTTTTACAACCTTCGGATTGGGCAATGTACAGACACTATCAGGCACATTCATTCGAGCTGTCGAAAATTTGCCTTTTTCCTGACAATTGACCTGTTCATTAGGGAGCATTTGAACAGCACCCCAATAGAGGTAAAGAGACTTCAGCTGTCCCTTATCATCCAGCAAATCCGTGTAACCCAAAGTATCGCTTGCAAAGACTTCGTTAGGCTCATACAGACAGTTATTGCCTAACCAACGCACCATACCTGGCAAATGTTCTGAATCGCCAACAAACACACCCGCATACATGAATGGACGACCAGAAACAATCGGATAAGCCACCAAACAAGGTTTGTCAGAACGAATCGAAGGTATATACTCACTGCTGATTACTGCCCTTAACGTATCCTGAACACGGATACATTTGGCATAAAGTTCCTCCTCAGTCGATTCGGGTGTTACTGGATGTAAATCTGAAAGCGAACAAATGGCAGGTATCTGACTATCGGAAGGCTCTTTTTGAGTGGCATTGATCGAAACAAGATATTGCTTGAAGGCTTCGGCCACCTCGGGGTCGTAAATAATATCATAGAGTGGAATCAAACGGCAATCGACCATCGATGCATTATAATCTTCCGATCTTTCTACCAAAAATTGAATAGAACTCTGCCATTGGATAATCTCATCGTCTGTAATCTGATGGTTATAATCATTTTCATCAGCTTTATCCTTGATTATCTTTTGCGACTCAACAGAGCCACCCGTCATTGTCAGTTCCACCTTATAATGGATATTATCAGACTCTGTACTGGTATTGTAAGTCGAAACGGATTCCGATGTCTTCTTTCCAAAGATTTTCTTGGAAATCATCGTAACAGAATTAGAAGACTCGATGGAGGTCTCTCGTTCGGCAACCGTGTTGACACGGATCTCACCACCTAAATCTGCCGAAAGAACCAAATGGGAACCGAAATTCCGATATAGATTTCTCAAGGCATCTTTCCGTCTCTCTTCATTGGCCAGATTCTGCTTGACCAAACGGATTGCCCTCAAGAAATCGGCCGAATACAAACTATCGCGATTCGATTGACGAAGCACAGACTGAACTGCACCCAAGTCGATTGTACGAGATGTGACAATCTGTTTGAGTCGGATCATGCCACATTCCTGATCAACGGTCTTTTCCTTGAATATTTCGGTTGTTTCGGTAGTTGTTTTTCCACAACCGAGGAAACTGCCGCCTTTTGTCTCTCTCTTGGTCAGTTTGCTACTAAGTTCGGTCAACGTATTGGCAGAAATGATCTCCAGTTCTTCGACGTGTCGCAAATCTTCTGTTATCATCTGCGTGCCAAGTTGCTCCTGAATGAGCATGAAATTATAATCCAATACAGCTTTCTGCGAGAAGGAACTATCGACCACGAAACCTCCAAAGATATCGTAACCATAGCCCAACCGATGCTTGCGCTCCAATTCAGCCGTCAAGAGAGCATTGACAGAGTGAGACGTGGCAGACTGTATAATCTCGACATAATCTGACAATGTACCTGGATCTTCAATGTCATAGAAACGAACTACAGCCAGACGCTTTTCATCCAAAATATTCTCAGCGACCGATATGTAAAGATAGTCCCCATCTACACCCTGCTTCTCGCTCAGTTCCACCCAATTGCTGGCACAAGTAGCACGCCATCCCTTGCCTGAACATTTCACAACAACTACGAATCGGTTGGAGAGAAAATTGGTACGCAAAGGTCTGGCATTGGTTATCACCGAAACGTTGCCAACGTAGATGACGCGGGCATCATCGCGGCAAGAGAACAATACCCAAGCCATGCTCACCACCAGAAATATCGCAAACAGAGACTGTTGTATGAATCGTTTCATTTTGTCAATTGGTTCAGATAATCACGAAGCGCATCTCGGGTTGTTTGATCCGTGAATAGCAGATAAATTGGCTCGAGGTGCATATCTACAAGCACAGCATTGTCTGGTTCGACACTCAACAACCACTGTTGGAGCGACTCGTATGGCAGACTATCGTTAGCATTGATAATAGAGACTAGCCGAGGATTACCACCTCGGCAATCCAAGTGTGTCTGCGTTTCATTACGCAGAATTCTCCTGTTTTCTGTATAACTGCCATTCGCATTTACATGAATAGAGAAGCTACTGTCCCACTTAAATTTCAGCAATGCCTCCACATCCATTGTTTCGCTCAAGGATGATTTCTCGACCGAAATCCAATAATCCATGTTGGATCCCATCACTGACTTTGAAATAAAGCAGGGTCCTACAGATTTCACAAAGGAACTACAGAGACTCAATCGTGCACTGTAATCTGAGGTAGAACGAATATCCGACACCAGCTGATCATGCAAAAGCAGGAATCCTGAGGCAAAGATTCGGTCTCGCAATTGCGGCTTCTCGTTGGCCAAGGCAACGGCATTCTGATAGTTCAGTTCGCGTGTAAACATCGTATTATTCATTCGCTGAACTGCGTAGGTTCGAGTTCCCTCGCTGACATTTGAATTGGCATACTCTCCCTCGAAATTCACCGTAAAAAACATAAGATCGACATTCGCAGACATTGAAATCTTGAGCTGGCTCTGCAAGGTGGACAATGAATCGGAGGTAAAGACATTGGTATCGAGCGATGGATAATAATCATCCATCATCAGACGGACGCTGTAATCCGACTGAAGGCTGGCAAACTGATTCATGTTGAAAATCTGAATACCCGTACCCATCGTAAAACGCTCCGCCGGGCAATAGGAATAACCAGCTCCCATCGAAGAATTGATTTTGTTGGCAACTGCCGACAACGAACGATTCGCCTGCTGGTGAACTATAAGTTTTCGAACCGACTCCTCTTGCATAGGTCCGACTGACGACAACAACAGTTCTGCATTGCGCGAACCAGACCAATTATATCCAACCATCATCCAGAGGGTATCACACCCTAAGCCATTATTTCGCTCCAATTGAATATAGTCGTCTGTCGTACGAAGAGTCCATTCTCCTGGCTCATTAATAATAAGACGGTAACGACCATATTCATCAGACACCGGCAGCGTAGATTGTTCTTGAATATCAAACATCGTGCAATCCCCCGCTTCTGCAGTCTCAGCTACAAGTGGTCCGACAACAGGGTCTAGCGAATACGGCTCTTGGCAGGCAACAGCCAGCCATCCGGTGAATAACAATATAGCGAATAATCTAGAACTCATAATTGGACATAGTTAGAGATTATTTTTTCCATAGTGCGTCGTGTATTGCCCGTAAAAAGGTTAGCAATCGATGCTATTTTGACGTCAACCAGAACAGCATTATTGTTGGCTGAATTATTGCAATCAAATCCAGGTGTGATACTGTTTACCCAACGGTCGAAATCGTCGGTAGAGACAGAATCTGAACTTGTGAGAATGCTGATCAGTTGAACATCTCCGCCATACACATGCAGATCGGCAGAATAACTATTTTTAATCTGTTCGTGGATATCATGCCATTCGACATTGCCTTTGGCATTAAGCACACCACCCAATACTTCGGCATCCAATGCTGCCTCAACAGTAATATTGGAACCCAATGACGATTTCTCGATTTCCATCTCAAAGTCAAACGAACCACCCATACACGATCTACACACAAAGGCAACTCCCCACTTTTTGATAAATTGGTTGCACTGTGCTTCGGTTGCACCGACAGGATTACAATCCTCCAGTTTTTTCCAATCCAGATAAAATGCAGGAGTAAAAACGCCCGTCTGTCCACCTTTTGCAGCTGCTACGCAATTGGCATATTGGATATCACGGACAAACACAATTCGCTTGGAGCGTTTGACACCATACACCGTTTCGAGTTTTTCCCATTCTTTCAACTGAACATTGCCAGAAACCTGGACACTGGCGATCACTACACCCAAGTCGATTGATGCCGATGCACTCAACTGATGATTTACTTCATCGAGTGTGCTTCCTGCCACAACTTGATCTTCGCTATAAGCCTCACAATTATCGGTTACAAGAGTTCCGTAGCGAAAAGCAGCGCCTGTCGCAGAATCGAGTTGGTATTGATAATAGTCCAATGCCTGCACATCGAATATCTGCCATGTCATTCCCTGACAATAATCAGCCCTGATATCATAGGCAAAACCAGCACCCTTTTCATAACCTGGGAGACTCAGCAGAGAGGTATAGCCATCCTGCTGCACATCATACGCAAAAGACTTGCCTTTTTGTTGCTTGAGAGAAACCCTTATCTCAGCATTGCGAGGCGATGAAAAGGTATTGGCCTCAACATAGGCAAAGATAGAGCCTGAGCCGAAACCTTCAGTATCCGAAAGATGAAGCCAATCAGCCTCAGTCTCCACCGTCCAAGCAGCATTGCATACAATCAACAACTCGATTGAATCAGAACTACTTCCCGAACTGTAGTTTGTATTGTTTGGCCGTTGCAAAACAAGTTCAACATCCTCCGATACGAACGAGGAGGAATGGTGACAAGAGCTCTGCAAAAGCAACAACAAAACACCTATGATGTATATATATGCTCGTTTCACTATTCAACAGGAATAAAAGAAGAAACATATTGTTCCTCAAACTCAACCGCTTCAGGCCAATGTATTTCAATCAGTTCTCCAAACAAAGACTTATTGTTTAAAGAAAAATCGATATAGCCACTTTTCAGACTGATGACTTCATCGGGCACTTTCGTGCGAGGCTTGTATTTCATCCAGGTACCGAGATATTCATGTACAAGACGGCCATAACCATACTCGATATCATAATCAAAATATACCTGACCATTCCAAGGTTCTGCAATACCATTGTTGGTGACAATAAGATCCCAGCCAAAATCATCAGCATACTGATACAGCTGATTAATATCGCTCATCTCTCCAAAACGAATTTCAAGATCTGAATCTGGATGCATTCGATCAAATCCAGCACGGAATCCATCACCAAAACGGAGATTGTCGGCTTGCATATTTTCACTTTGCAGTATCAAGGTACTGTAATCCATCAAACCGACACACAAACCAGACAAATAGCCAACACCATAGAACTCGATTCGATGATGTTCGCAGAGATGGAAACGTCCAAGGGCATTGGTCTCGTATAGCGACAACTGCATAGAATTGTCGATTGTAATCAAAAGGGCATCGCCCTCCTCCGGATAATTCAAAGAAAGGATCTCGTTGAGCATGTTGTCATATTCATTGAAGCCAGGCTCAAAAAAACGCAGATTAATTCCGCACTCGACCGACTTGTCTGTCAGTTGCTGCATGACATCATCGACCAGATCATTATCGGCAAAAAGTGGCTCTGGCAGAAGCATGACAATCAAGCTCTCTTCTCCTCGCATGCCAGGTATCTGTTTCTTCGAACTATGACAGGAGCAGAACAGAAATATAAAAACCAGACAAATGGTCATATTTTTCATTTTTGACATGGTCTGAAGGTTTATTTGGGAAGGAAATCTCGAATGCTGTTATCATACAACGACCCAAAATTATACTCATTGTAAATGCTCACATGCGATCCCCAGGTACTTAAAGCAAGCCGGAAGTAGAGGTCATAGAAAGAGATATCCGGGTTATCCTCAATAGCCTCCAGGAAACCTCTTGTAAAACCATTGCTCAGCCAAACGCCCAACTGCAAATCTGGAATATCCGCCTTTGATGTTTCATTTTCGTTGGCAGCAGTAATACAGAGCAATCCGGGTAATCCCTCGAGCCGCTGACCGATGGAACCACTATAACAAGTTTCAAGGGCAAAAAACAGTTTTCGGAAATGTCCCTTTGCGGACATCTTTTGCAGATATGAAGCCATCTGTTCGCTCGTGATGGTATAATTACCAAATTCCAATTCATTGCTATCACCATCACCGCACCAATAGATGAACACATTGTCATCATTATTCGATGGGAGAACTTCGCGAGTAATATTGGTTGATTCGCCGCAAAGGATTCGGCACAAATCGGATGGATTCAGATCGCTTAGTGCATAGTTAATATGTAAGTTTCGGTAAACATTATCACCATCAGGCATTATACGTACTACACCAGGATAAAGATTCTGGACATTATAGGCGATATCATCTTCAGCGATTGTGATAATATGATCCTTAGCATAACCATGTTTGCGCAGAAGTTGATACACAGCATATACATCGGCCTGATGTCGGTAATTCACCCAGCCTGTGGTTCCAGCCACCAACAAAGCCCAGCATTTATCCAAAGGCGGATAAGCCACTGTTGTATCAGACCTCAACAGAAATTCATGGTCCGCTTTACCTCTCCACGAAAAGATATCTATTGCGTCCAACGATTGATCTGATCCACTGGTCGAGAGATATTCAATCGTCTCTTTCTGGTGCTGATTGATTCGCCAATGCAGATAGGTTGAATGCTCGATACTGGTTGCTCCTTTTCTAAAAGTAAGATCCCCACTGGCACCAACCAGTTTGGGGCAATCGCCCTCTCTTACCGCTCTATAGATTTCGGTCATATCAGCTGGCTGCCAAGAGAACGTCGGCTGATCTCGCCCCGAAACAACCTCTCTGAATGACTCGTTCAACGGATGGCCTGTAGCCTCCATGTGCGTCAGTGCCAACGAGAGCAACAGGAATGAATCATAGAACTGAGCTGTTCCACTTATCGCTTTTGTACCGAATTGTTTATGATATGAAGTCATAAATCCCGACTCAACCGGGGCAGCAAGTTCCATTCCCTCAAGAACATCAGTCTGGAATTGCTCTTCGTCCGATGGATCTGTGTAATCTTTCGTACAGAGAATATAGGGAAGACTATCCAGTTCTTGATTGTTCAAAGTTGCGAGGTAGGCATCCAACGCCAATTCATCGTCGAGCGAAGAGGGAACGTAGAGCAACATATCTGAAGATGCCTGAGGCAACTCAGACATCTCCTTGAACATTTCAATTGCCTCATCGGTTGCTTCGAACGACTCAATTCTTCCCATTTGAACCCCCATCTGCTCTGCCACAAATGAGGTCCACGACAAGAACGTCTGTCCGTACATATCGTCATGTGCCAACAGGTGAACCTTTCGTTTTTCTTGAGTAATTGCTTGCAACAACAAAACCATAATCTCATCGGCATCGGTAGCCGACAGATTCCAGATGTAATCACAGTTTGCAAACATGCGATGAAGTTCAGATGCGGTAGCACAAGGGAAAATCAATGGCTTCTGTCGCGAAGCATCAAATCCGGCGAGCGTCTTAGCATGATTGGAGGAGAGCGGACCGATGACGGCCACAATACTGCTATCTGACAAAACACTTTTCATGCGATTGACCAGATATCTGTCCGTTTCGTCGATCCAGACCAGCTTCAAATCAACTTGCTCATGAAGCAGCGTTTGCGATTCACGGATATTCTGCAACGCCCATTCTGCCGTTTTTTTCCACTGCAAGTGATCCGATGGTGCAATGACTGCTACCCTATAGGTTGTGACATGCACAGCATCTGACGGGGTATTATCCTCCCGACAAGAGTAAAAAAAGAACGCACACAGTGCAAGCTGCAATATCCGTTTCATTGTTTTGTTTATTGCTGTCTGCGATAAGAGAAGGTCACCTCATCACTTTCTGCCAGAGTTTTGTCCAATCGATAAACTTTATATTTATAGGTAAAGGAAAATGAGCCCTTGCCCCAATCCCCACATTGGCTGAGCAGATTATTAAAGTCTGCTTTCAGTTCATCCAACTCCTTGACCGCATCTTCGAAATAAGACATAGCGACCTTATCTTGTGCCTTCAAGGCATCATCTACGCTGGAGCCTTCGAATTGGTAATCCCAAGTGTGGTTATACTTTGCCTTGAGGGTTGACATATCTTTCAGCACAGCAGTGCTGAGTTTGCTGGTCAAAGTATCTGTGCCAAAACTGGAGGATTCGACCAGAACATACTCGCAATGATAAGGTGCAATTCCAGAAACAGTATCCTCTTCACAAGAACACAAGGAAACAGCTGCAATGATAACAGACAAAAATAAAAAGATCTTTTTCATACATTTATAGTTTTGAATTTATTTGCAAATCTTTATTTTTCCATTTTCTACGTATATTCCCTGAAGTTTCTTTCCTTTTGGAATGCGACGTCCAATCAGGTCATATACAACCGCCTCTTCGAACAGAGTATTCAACTTTGTCAAACCGTCAGTGACAGCCTCACATGAGAATATCAGCTGCTGACGTCCCTGGATTTTGCCATTGAACTTTATAACGACATCCAACATCACCTTATCTGATTTGGCTTTCCGTAACTGATTAAGATAGGGAATCTCGACCTCAAACTCAATCGACTCGTTCAGATTGCAGGTGGCAAGTGAATCGTGCGCATAGGGAATCTCGACATTGTTTATTACCGACCACTCTTGTTCTGGCTCCTCACCGATGAGTTCTGAAAAGATGAGACAAACAGTGAACTGTGGTTTGTCTGCACCTTCGGTCACTGCAATGTGCGGATAACCATAGTCAAGACCAACAGTTAGCAGTGCATTCTGGTCGGCTGTCGTATATTGTTTTTTATCTAATGTTGCAGATAAGCGTAATGTATCCTTGACGGTCAGGAAGAACTCCTGAGAACTCTCCTGAAATGGATAGTCAGAGACGAGTTTCATGAGATATTCACCTGGTACCGGATGCTCTACCTTCATGGTCATCGTATCGACAGCTGCAATAAGCGGCTGATCTGGGCGATACAGATCAAGCTCTGTTTTCTGGCTGGCAATTGCAACAAGTTGCATATTTCCGCAACTGTCCACCCCTACAGAATAAAGGGTTAACTGCGCAGGCTCCGTTACGTGAAACTGTTCGGGATTGAACGGATATCCAGTATTGAAACAAGCTGAGATATCGAAATCTTGTCCGATTGTGACAGAACTACCAGTAAGATGTACACTCGGTTTATCGACAATCTCTACAACTTTCGAATAGTCATAACCGATGCCAGGGAAACTGTTTCGGAAGGTATAACGACCGCCACGATTGACAGAAATGGAGGTATTGTATTTTTCAATAAAGTTTTCCACATAACAGAGGGCTTCATTCAATTGATTCAGTGCGGTGCTATCTACCACCTCACGCACAGCTACACCATAGACATCTGCATAACTGATGTATTCGGTGGTGTTGGTAATATCAGGAGCATCTTCAGGAACAGAATCACATGACAGAATGATGGATGATGTGAGGATACCTGTACAAAGTTTTGATCCTTCACTGACACTGTCGGACGCATTACTCTTATTGAAAACCGTTAACGTCGTTGGATCGGTTTGATTGACAGAAATCCACGAAAACTCGGCATCTATCTGTGCCATAGCACACATATTCAAATAACCCAATAAGAGAACCAAGGCAAAGTTTTTTTTCATTTTGTATATAGTGTAAATAATAAAATTGAACAAGCAATAATCAGAAAAAAAATTAAGTGATTGTAAATTTTAGAATATACAAGTTATTTAGTGAACTTGCTATTGTTACATTTAATGGAACGTTCCTGTTGTTCAAAAAGCATTCGCCTTAGCATCTGTAGCTCCTTTTTGAGACAGAGCTCGCGATCTATTGCCGACAGATTGCTCGACTTTCTGCTTATCTCCTGCATCGGTTGTACCGAACCTTTGTATGACATTTTCATTATCAAAATCTATTTAATCGGATTGAGTTGACGCTGCAAAGGTAGCGTATTCACGTCAAATTACCTTGGCAATGAAAGCAGTTGTTGTCTAAAAATCTGCATTTATATGTCCCAAAATTGTGCACAGAAGTTTATTTAGACATAAAATGTTACAAAATGAGACATATTTTTCGTCAAATAATGACATTATGTATTACTTTTTTCAATTATAATGATTATCTTTGCATCGCTTAATAAAAACTATATGCAATGAAAAAAATACTGCTTGTTCTATTATTTGCACTATATTATTTTCAGCCCGTTGATGCTGAAAATCAGTTTGATGTTAACGATGAGCTTTTTGCTTATTGGTACACCGGCATTGAACATATGCCAGATTCGACCACAGTGCAAGTGGCCGATAGTTTACTACGGTTAGCGGAAAAAGAGAATGATGACAAAATTCGGATAATGGCCGAAAACCTTACCTACATATTATATTATTATAGGTTCGATGAGGCAAATTTCCGCACACATGCTACCCGTTGCCGAGATTTATGCAAGAAACTCGGCAATCACCACATGTATGTAACTACGGTCAACAACATCATTGGGTTCTATACCAACATCGGACAATCCGAAAAAGCGGTAATGGAGGCTCGTGATCTACTGGAAGAGGGCAAGAAAACGGGCGATGCTGAGACGTTGCTCTACGCCTATAGTTCACTGAGCAACTTAAGTTATGCCTCTGGACAATATCAGGAATGCATCGAGATGGCACATCTTTGCCTCGGCCTGCACCAAAAGAACCCCGATATCAAGATTGAGCCTCTCGTGACCTATCGGAATCTGGCAAACAGCTATCAGATTCTATGCCAGTATGATTCGTGCGAATATTACATCCAGATATGTGAGCAAAGGGATCCAAACTTTGCTGAAGCTCCTTATTTGTGCCATCATTGACTGGTCTCTGAACGAAGACAAGAAATACTTCTACGAACAGTATGATAAAATTATGTCAATGGGACCGTCTGTGCTACATACAGAATCCATATACCGACAACAGATGCAAATGATGAAATTTGCCATCGATGGGGATATAGAATCGGCCAAAGCCATTGGCATACCTGAGGGGATGTCACGCAGAAACCAGGTGACCGCTTTGGCACAGATTTATGGTTATGCCAAAGACTATAAAAACGAAAGCAAGACATACAAACTCTTGGCTATGGTTACCGACTCTATACAGAATGCCGAGGTTAAGGAATTACAAAGCAAATTCCGTATGGAGATGGAGACCCTGTATGAAACCAAGGAGAAGGAGGAACAGATTATTCGCAAAAACTACACATTGGCAATCTCTGGCATCTTTTTGCTTGCCCTTCTGGTGGTGGTATTCATCATGATAAGAAGTAACAGCGAGATGAAGCGGAAGAATCTGGCTCTGACCGCCAGAATCAACGAAATGCTTGATGTCAAAAAAATGCAACAGGAACAACAGATGGTAAAACCTGCGCCTGAAATTCCCGAACCAGCAGAAGATGAAGCAAATGATGAGGTTCGTATCCACAAGCAGGTAGAGCGTGTTATCTATGAAATAATCAAACGACAGCTCTTTGCCAATCCAGATTTCAAGCGAGATGATCTGCTGGATGAGTTGCGTGTAGGCAAACGAAACTTCGCACGTGATTTCAAAGACACGACAGGACAAAGTTTCACGCGTTATATCTTAGGTTTACGTATGGACTATGCAGCCTTGCTGATTCGTGAACATCCAGAATACAGCGTCGATGCTATTGCACAGATGTGCGGCATCCCGAGCCGTTCTTCTTTCTACCACAATTTTACTGAATATTTCGGGCTTTCGCCTGCTGCTTATCGCGACGGATTGGAGGCATAAAAAAAAGCTCTTAGGCTAAAAGAATAAACCCTCTTTGGCATAAGTCAAAGAGGGATTATTCTTTTATTTCCTACAAATCTTATTTCTTCTCGGTCTTCTTGGCTGGAGCCTTCTCTGCTTTCTTTTCAGCAGGCTTCTTTTCTGCCGGTTTCTTGGTAGGAGCTGCCTTCTTTGGAGCAGCAGCTGCCTCAAGCTTAGCGATCTTGGCCTGGAGTTTTTCGATCTCCTTGCCCTGATTCTCGATGAGCTGGAGTTGAGCCGAAAGTTCCTCGTTCTCAACGTTGGATGGGAACTCCTGGTTGAGTCGGATCTGCATATCGCTGATGACATTCATATAGTTGGTGAAAGCATCGAACGAACTGTCGTATGGAGAGAATGGCACGTATGCACCCTGCTTGGTTGACATGAACTTGAAGTGATCGGCCGACAACAGGTAGGCAAAGTCCTGAAGAAGAACTTCATTCTTAGAAAGGTGCAGACGCTCGCTGATAGAGAAGGCGGCACGCAAAGCTTCATGCTGCAAGTCGTTACCCATCCATGCGCTAACATCCTTGTCGTAGCCATCCCAACTGATAGGATGACCTACAGATGCTGGTGCTACCGATGGGATATTCTCGAATGCCTCAATTGGGGTGCAGAAACGAATCTGCTTCTCCTTGGCATTCTGTGGCAAAGCCTTGAAGAACTCGAAGATACCGGTAGAAGCAGGATGAATACCACCTATGACATCGAAGTTCATGGCAATCAAGACAACCGACTCCTGCTCTGGTCCATTGGCAATCCAGCTCATGTAGGTATTGGCATCGAGACCGCCCTGGAAGTTCTGGCAGATATCTTCAGACAACTTGGTATTACGGAACATCAAGCCGACATCTGCCTTAGCCGTTGTATTATACATAAAGTTTGGACTACGCCAACCCAGCACATGCTTGGTACCTTCGGTGATAACTCCACGGAAGCCCATGGCAGCAATCTCAGCGCCAATCTCATCATTATATATAAAGCCGGTATTGACGAAGGTCTTAGGCTCGTAGCCGAAGGTTTCGTAGATCATCTCCTTCTGCATCTTGGCCTGCACACGGAAATCCTCAGCATCGATCAAAGAAGAGAGGCTGTGTGAATAGGTCTCGCAACAGAGTTCACAGCATCCAGTAGCAACAAGATCACGAACGCAATCCAAGAACTCTGGACAGTACATTTCGAACTGCTCCATGGCAACACCCGAAATAGAAAGTGCTACCTTGAACTCCTTGTGGCTCTGGTTAATCATTTCGAGCAACATCTTAGCTGCCGGAATATAGCTTTGATAAGCGTTACGCTTCAAAATCTCCTCGTTGGCATAATCATCATAATAATAATGATCCGCACCAATATCGTAGAAACGATACTTCTTCAAACGGAATGGCTGATGAATCTCAAACAGCAGACATACATTTTTCATAGTGGTATGTTGTATTAATTATAAACTTTTCACTTTTAACTTTTCACTCTATTATGCCCATCCAAGCAGACGCTTGTAGGCATCGACTACGCGACGGCCCACCTTCTCCCAGGTAATCTGATTAACCTCGTCTCGGCCGGCGTTCTGCAGATACTTGTGCAGTTCCGGATAGGTAATGAGTGCATACATAGCATCAGCCATTGCATCAATATCCCAGTAATCGCACTTGATACAATTGTCGAGAATCTCGCCACAACCAGACTGTTTAGAAATGATGCTCGGCACACCACATTGCATAGCCTCAAGCGGAGAGATACCAAACGGTTCAGAAACAGATGGCATCACATAGACATCCGAAACCTTGAACATCTCATAAACCTGCTTGCCTCGCAAGAAACCTGTAAAGTGGAAGCGATCGGCCAATCCCTTCTTTGCAACAAGACGAATCATAGGTTCCATCAAGTCACCATTACCAGCCATAACGACGCGAGCATTAGGCGCCTTCTGCAAGCAGCGGGCAGCAGCCTCGACAAAGTATTCGCAACCCTTCTGGGCTGTAATACGGCCCAAGAAGGTAATTACCTTTTCGTCGGTGCCACGCTTAGCCTCCATTTCCAATACCTCCTGGCTCATTGGCTCAACAGCATTGTGCATGGCAATACACTTGTTAGGATCCTGATGATACTTCTGGATAACCGTCTGACGAGTCAACTCCGACACGCACATAATCAAGTCAGCATGATTCATGCCATCCAACTCAATCTGGAAAGTCGGGTCACCAGAATCGCACATGCCACGGGTACGGTCATACTGGGTTGCATGAACATGAATTACCAATGGTTTGCCACTCACCTGCTTGGCATGAATACCAGCAGGATAAGTCAGCCAGTCGTGCGCATGGATCACATCGAAAGTCTCCTTGCGGGCAATGACACCTGCCACAATCGAGTAGTTATTGATCTCCTCAAGCAGGTTCTTAGGGTAACGGCCCGAGAAATCAATACAACCCAGATCGTTGGTATAAAGATGGCTAAAGTCTGCATAGATGCAATTACGGAGATCAAAATACTCCTGTGGATCCATACAATAGCCATAGCGTTGCTGAACATAGTTCCAATCGACGTCCTTCCAGACGACAGGAGTATTAGCAGCTCCAATAATGTGGACGAAATCTTTCTTTTCGTCGCCTTGTGGTTTTGGCAGGACAAAGGTCACTTCACACTCACCGGTGTTGACCACGCCACGCACGATACCGTACGAAGCAGGACCCAGACCACCAAGGATGTGAGGAGGCCACTCCCAGCCAAACATTAATGCTTTCATGAGTTATATTTGGGATTTAATTATTCTATTCAAGTTTCGCAAGCTCAGCTTGAAAGTAGTAAAAAGGCTTTTAAGAGGAGTAAAAGGGGAGTAAAAATGACGTTTGAACCAGATATCAAAACGTTTTTTATCCCAGAAAAGACGCGACAATCATTTGTATCGTCCCTTTTACTACTTTTTTACTCCCTTTTTACTACCTTTAATTACAGAGAGTAAGCAAGTTTCTACTTGCGAAACTCGAGTTATTCTATTACTTTTCTGTAACGCAAATCGGCATCAGGCACATAATCGTCGATGATGCGAAGCGCTCGCAACACCTCAGCCTGATTGATCGAGAGGGACTGAGCGCCATGACCATTGAATGGTGGGTTTCCGTCGAACACCTCCGAAAGAGTACCGATACAATGACGGCCCATCTCCTCTTCGTAGCTCATCAGACGGCGCTTGATAAAGGCTACACCCGAACGGGTAAAGACGGAGAGATACGCCTCGGTATAGATACCCAACAGCCAAGGCCAGCAGGCGCCATTGTGATAGGCATAGTTACGCTCGGTCACATTGCCTACGTAATAGGGTCGATAGAGTCCGGCTTTTGGAGTCAGCGAACGGATGCCCTTTGGAGTCAACAACTCCTTGGTCACCATATCGAGAGCTGCCTTGCGTGCTGGCTTGTCGAGTGGAGTATATTTCAAACCAATTGCGAACAGCTGGTTTGGACGGACACTGGCATCAGCATAGGTCTCGGTCACATAATCATAGAGATAGCCGCCAGGTGCAGTGAATACTTTCTGGAAATTATCCTCATACAACTTGGCCAAATCCTGCATCATGGCTACACGTTTCTTGCTCTGAGCGTCCTTCTTGTCGGCAATCATCTCGATGGCAAACTTAAGACCATTGTACCAAAGCGCATTAAACTCGACAATGTAGCCACTGCGTGGAGTGATTGGACGGCCGAAATCCGTAGCATTCATCCAGGTGACTGCCTTATCCTCGCCCAACGAATAGATCAGACCATTGGAATGGAGATCCAATTCGGGTGCATGGTCATCGACAATGAAGTCAATCACCTCCTGTACGAAGCTGCCATATTTCTCCTGTGCCTTTTCGAGCGACACATATTTAGCATACTGCTGAATGGACCACAAAGCCCACAATGGGATATCAGGAGATCCGATTTCCTGAATAACAGAATCGGTCTCGCCCTCTTGCATATAAGCACGAAGAGCAGCAATAGCAGGTTCTGCAATCTTATCGAATTCAGCCTCGTTGCCAATAATCAGAGTAGAACCAGGAAGGGCGATAAACGTATCGCGGGCACGGATCTTGAACCAAGGCCAGCCTGCAATGATATAATCCTTGCCGTTGCGCGTGAGGATGTTGCTGTTGGCCGAAATCTTCAGGCAATTGAAGAAACTGTCACGATGCTGGCGCAACTTCAGTTCCTTGGTAAAGAGTGCCTTCAAGTTGGCAGGCTTGATTGGAGTCAAACCAGCCGAGAAGATGATGCTCTCGCCCTTCTTGATCTGGACTTCGAAGAAGCCTGGCATAAACAAGTCCTCCTTGTAGCCATAGCCACGAACCTGCTCGCGGGGATATTCTACGCCCACATTCCAATCCGGACAAGACTGGTAATGGCATTCCTTCGACAATTGCATATAGAGAGTAGGATAACCGGCATAAAGGCTGGTTCCAATGCCATCTTCAACGGTCTCGTAGTTATAATTGACGTTGTTGTTGCGTTGGGTAAGTTCGTTCACGTTGCGGAAAGCAAGCTGTGGACGGAGTTTTAGGGTAGTCTCAGAATGTGCATCCACCAGAGTGTAACGAATCAGAACGCGAGGCTCGTTGGTCACAAGGAAACTCTCGCGAGTCAAAATCACGCCACCCACACGATAGGTGTTGGTGGAAATGGTTTCACAATTGAACTCACGAATGTATTTGTGTCCACGAGGAGCGAAATTGTCGCCATCGTATTTGTGGATACCAAGATTAAACTCTGCTCCATGCTGGATAACTGTCTCGTCGAGCGACGAGAGCAATACGTGGTTCTCATTGTCCAACTCCGGCAAAGGGGTTACCAGCAAGCCATGATACTTGCGGGAATTACATCCTGTAACCGTCGTAGAAGAATATGCTCCGTACTTGTTGGTACGAAGATATTCGATAGGCAACGATTCCTCCAAATTGGTGAGCAGTGTCTTATCAAACTTCAGATAGCTCATATTTTATTAGATTTTTCGGTGTTAAATTCATTTGGTGGTGCAAATGTAAATAATTATTGCGAAAAACACAATTATTCGGTCCTAAAATCGTGTTTTTCGCGTTCAATTTTGTCATTTTTATGTTTAAAAACATACTTTCTATGCCAAATTGAAGCAAAATACACTCTTTTTGCCCATAACTTATTGCCACGTCAAGAATAAGTTGTATCTTTGCACACAAATAAACAAAATGAGCAACACAAGAGCCGACTTGATAGAGGCAGCCCGCCAATTGTTTGCGAGCAAAGGCTTCGACAGTACGACGATGAACGAAATCGCCGAATTGTCGGGCAAGGGACGTCGTACCCTCTACACCTATTTCAAATCGAAATCGGATGTCTTTATGGCTGTAGTCGATCAGGAGACCAGTCGAATCATTGACCATATCGAAGAGATTCTGAATCTGGAGATATCGGCCGACGAAAAACTGAAGCGCTATATCCTCTGCCGACTGGAACAGGTCAAGGAGACCGTCGTTCGCAACGGATCGCTGAAGGCCGCCTTCTTCCGTGATGTGATCAAACTGGAGCATGCCCGTCGCAGACTCGACGTTCGAGAACTGACCATACTCCGAAGCATCTTGCAACAAGGCATCGACGAAGGCACATTCGACATCGACAACGCTTCGGTTGTAGCCGTAACAATCCATTATGCCTTGCGAGGTCTGGACTTGCCAAACATACGCGGACAGTTTACAGCTTTGGGTGTTCCGACCAACCGACTTCGCCAATCGGTATTCAACATGATCTTCTATGGCATCATGAGCCAACCTGTCATGAATCACCGTGGCTATGTTGCTCCCGACGAGAGATAAACAAAACAATCATAAATCATTCAAATTAAATTACAATTATGAAAATGCTTGAAGGAAAGGTAGCACTCATCACTGGTGCTGCTCGTGGTATTGGCAACGCCATTGCCCACAAGTTTGCTGAAGAAGGCTGCGCTGTAGCTTTCACCGATCTTGCTCTCAACGAGGAGCACATGGCTAACATCAACAAGGCTGCCGAGGAGATCGCTGCACATGGCGTTAAGTGTGTAGGCTATGCTTCGAATGCTGCTGACTTCGCTCAGACCGAAGAGGTAGTCGCTAAGATCAAGGAGGAATTTGGCAAAATTGATATTCTGGTCAACAACGCTGGTATTACCAAGGATGGTCTCATGCTCCGTATGACCGAGGCTCAGTGGGATGCTGTCATCAACGTAAACCTGAAGTCTGCATTCAACTTCATTCACGCTGTTACTCCAATCATGATGCGCCAGAAGGGTGGTTCTATCATCAATATGTCTTCTGTAGTAGGTGTTCACGGCAATGCTGGCCAGTGTAACTACTCTGCTTCAAAGGCTGGTATGATTGGTCTCGCTAAGTCTATCGCACAGGAGATGGGTCCTAAGGGTATCCGTGCCAATGCTGTTGCTCCTGGCTTCATTGAGACTGTTATGACTGCACAGCTTCCTGAGGAGGTACGTAAGGGCTGGATGGCTAAGATTCCTCTGCGTCGTGGTGGCCAGGTTGAAGATATCGCCAACGTATGTGTATTCCTTGGCTCAGACATGTCGAGCTACGTTACCGGTCAGGTTATCCAGATTGATGGTGGCATGAATATGTAATAATCATGCCATCAATAAATACATAATTCGACAATCCCCACTCAATTTGCTTGAGTGGGGATTATTTTATTATCAACCATTTAATGACTGATTATTTACTGTCCCAGAAAGAGCGTCAAAGAGGTCGTTTCCACTTCCAAAAGATCTGTCCGAAAGCATAAACTTCACAATCGTGCACAAAACCACATTGACGGTACAGTGCCTGCGCATTCGGATTATCAGGATCGACAAGCAATGTAGCTTTAGGCAATCCCAGTTCTCGTCCCCTCTCCAACTGCGAGAGCAGAAGTTTTCGAGCTATACCTTGTCGTCTGTATTCGGGCAAGACAGCCAATGAATCAACGTAAAATTCTCCAGGACCGGTCTCATCCTCCATGTGTTCCAAGTCAAGATTCTTATCATCCTTATCCTCGTCATCCGGAATCTCTGAAAAGAGTTGGAAAGTTCGGATGCGGGTATCATGGTAATCCCGGCCATCGTAGCACAAACAAAGGCCGACAGGTTGTTCGCCATCGAAAGCAATGAGTGTATGACGCCATGAATAGAGCACATCTTCACGCGCGCATATATAAGTAATATGAGCAATATCCTCCTTCTCTGGATCCAGATGAAGGGCCATTACAACTCCTCGCGCCACAAAAGAGGCATCAGCCTGAGTCGCTTGTCTGATTTCGATATTCATAAGTTTGTTCCTTCGTAGATAAAGGTTAAAACAAAGTCCTCTGTATAGTAGAAATGAATCTTAAGAGGCGCAGGACGATCTTTCACGGACAGAAGGATTATCTTTCTCTTCAAATCAAAAAACTGGACAGTTGTGAGATTCTGCAAATCATAGTATTCCTTGCCAAGAATTTTGAAGGCGGTCTCCTTTGCACTCCAAGCCAGATGCAGTAGCAGTTGATAATCTATTTTCGAAGGAATCTCCTCCGCTGCCATCTGGAGCACAACCAGCTCTTCGGGACGCAAGAAATGACTAACCACCCTTTCGACTCGAGTTCCACGACGTTCGATATCAATTCCGACAGGAAATTCTTCCGAAGCAATCACAGCAGCATAGCCATCAGTATGACTGATACTGATATAAGGACCATCGGCCAGATAGGGAGCCCCATCGGCATTGTAGAGCACCTCTTTTTCCTCTTCGTAGAATAGCACCTTCATCGCCCTACGCACAGCCAGGACTTCGAGCATTCTCCGGCTGCCAGGTTTCAAGTTTTCAACCTTCTGGGCAAAACGTTCCGGATGGAGCAATCCAGCACGGAGTTCCTCCTCGCTTTCGGTGATATTCCAGATGATATAATGATAATTCATGGTGCAAAGATGTGAATAATTTCGTGAATAATCAAGGAAAACTTGTTGAAAACTGCCTGTTTTCGCTCTTTTTTGGTCGATAACTATGTTCATTACAGGAAAATTCGTATCTTTGCAATCGTTATCAACAACTCATGTTAATAAGTTGTACTCAAAATCTATAATATGAAAGTTTCTCTCTTTTCCTTAATCACATTATTTGCTTTTACGGCATGCCATGAAGAATTAAGCGTGCCACAGCGTGAAAGACTCGATCTGTCGGGTGTATGGCAAACCAATTTGGGGGAATGTCAGCTACCGGGCACAACCGACGAAAACCATTTGGGCGACGGACAACACCCAACAGATGTAACCACCCAGCTGACGCGTCTTTACCCACACGAGGGCATAGTAACCTATACGCGCCAAATAGACATCCCTGCCTCGATGGCGGGCAAACGCCTGACACTGACAATGGAAAGAACCAAACCGAGCACACTCTGGGTAGATGGAGACAGTATCGGAAGTCAGGATCATCTGTATGCTCCCCACTCCTACGAACTGCCAGCATTGGAGGCAGGCACTCACTCCCTGCAAATCCAAATCGATAACCGTCCGGAACAAATGCCTGCTCCGGGAGTCGTCGGCTCGCACGCCTGGACAGATGCCACCCAAACCAATTGGAACGGCATCGTTGGTCAGTTCTGCATCGAAGCAACACCTCGCAGTTTTCATATCGACAACGTGCAGGTCTATCCAGACATCGACCGACATTCAGCCGAAGTGAAACTGGAAATCATAGCGCAAGACTCACGCACCATCGCCCTATGGATGAAAGGAATCTCCTGGAACAGCGACCAACCCCAGCAGAAAATAGGGTTTGACAAGCAGGAGGTAAAACTCGAAGCCGGCGCGAACCATTTATCATACACAATCGCAATGGGAGACAATCCCTTGCTCTGGAGCGAATTTCACCCGGCTTTGTATCGTTTAGGAATATGGACTGAAGACCAGGAAGGGACATCGGATGCACAGGAAGTCACCTTCGGCATGCGCCAATTCAGCACCCAATCCTATCTCGCCACACAGCCTCAAGGGGATTTTGTACAAGTGGGTGACACCATCGGATGGCTCTTCACCATCAATGGAAAACAGACTTTCCTGAGAGGCAAACACGATGGCTGTGTCTTCCCATTGACCGGTTATGCGCCTATGGAGGTCAATGCTTGGCGTGACGTATTCAAAATTGCCAAACGATACGGCATCAACCACTATCGTTGCCATAGTTACACTCCACCACAAGCGGCCTTCCTCGCTGCCGACATCGAAGGAATATACATCGACACCGAACTGCCTTATTGGGGATATATTGGACCGAAAGACCTCGAACTGCAAGAATTTCTGATGCGCGAAGGTCGTATGATCCTCAAACAATTGGGCAATTCCCCTTCGTTCATGATGTTAGGGTTAGGCAACGAGTTGCGTGCGCGTACCACAATCTTCCAGTCGATGGTCAATGAATTCAGAAGTCTGGACGACCGACACCTCTACAACTTCGGTGCCAACGATAATCTGGGTTGGTCAGGTCCTCAAGACGGAGAAGATTGCTTCATCACTTGCCGCGTTGGCGGTTATGCTCCTAATGCTCCCGTGCCGGATGCTTTTTCGTCGCATGTGCGTAGCAGCTTTTCGTTTGCCGATGCCGACGATGGTGGTATCATCAATGCCTTGCGTCCCAACACAAGACTCAACTACACGCATGCCGTACGACTTTGTCCTCGTCCGGTAGTAAGCCACGAAACCTGCCAGTTCCAAATCTATCCAGACTACGACGAGATAGCCAAATACACGGGGGTACTTTATCCTTACAACTATGAAATCTTCCGCGCCCGTTTGGCCGAAAATGGTCTCACCGATCAAACAAAAGAGTTCCATTGGGCAACCGGCAAGTGGTCGATGGAATGCTATAAAGCAGACATCGAACAAGTATTACGTACACCGGGCATGGCGGGATATCAGCTGCTCGATCTGCAGGATTATCCGGGTCAAGGCAGTGCACTCTGTGGCGTGCTCGATGCCTTCATGGAGAGCAAAGGAATCATTTCGGAGGATGATTTCTGTCAGTTCTGTTCTCCAGTAGTGCCTATGGCTCTGCTGGACAGTCTATGTTTCTGGAACGACGAACCATTGTCATTTGATGTAGCTCTCTGCAACTATCTGGAAGAGGACTACACCACCGATCTCACTCTGAACATTGCAGCCGACGACTTCTTCTATAGCACTTCGCTTAATCCGACAATTGTACACAACGGAGAGGTTAAAACGATTGGCAGCGTATGCTTGAAGGAGGAACTGAAAAAGATTACGCAAGCCAAGCAGCTCACACTGACCCTCTCCTCCGGCAAGTATAGCAACAAGTATCATCTCTGGGTATATCCAAGAGTTCAAGAGGAGAACGGACAAGTCATCGTGGCCAAGCAGTGGAACAACGAGGTTCTGGAACAGCTCTCTGCTGGCAAGAAAGTATTGCTTCTGCCCGACACCTCCGATATTGCTTCGCAAAGCGTAGGGGGACTTTTCACACCCGACTATTGGAATTATGCAATGTTCAAAACAATCAGTGAGAATAACAACAAGCCAGTTTCGCCGGGCACGTTAGGACTTTTATACAATGCACAATCTCCTGCATTCAAGAGTTTCCCGGGCGCAGGTCGAAGTGATTGGCAATGGTGGAGCATCGTACATAATTCCCGTCCACTTATTCTCAATTCCTTGCCCAAAGATTACCGTCCACTCCTTCAGGTGGTAGATAACATCGAACGCAACCACAAGTTAGGCCTGCTTGTCGAACTGAAAGTAGGGCCAGGCGCATTGATGATATGCACAACCGATTTAGAAGCTATCCGTCGTTATCCCGAAGGTGTTTCCTATCGACAAGCCATTCTGGATTATATGAATTCCACAGACTTTGCGCCTACTTGCGAACTATCGTTTGAGAAAGTGAAGGACTTGCTGTCCGGCAAAACCTCTACACGCGAAATTCAAGGTGTAGACAACATCTCAGATTACAAGCAACAACAATAATTTCCAACTTCATTCTTTCTATCTGTTATCAACTGAAGCACCCACCCTCTGCTTCAGTTGATATTTCTGTTCATAACTATTGAAAAACTGCCAGCAATTCCACAATTATCAACATTGGCTGTGAATAATCCAGTTTATAACTATCTCTTCTCTCAAAATCTTCATATTTATCAACTACTGTTCATTATGATGTTATCTCTTTACAAAAGCTGATTGCTACGTGACATAGAAATTTCTCAAAAAAGCAGTATGAAAAACAACCGAAGAATGCGTAACTACTCAGCACCCCCATTCAAACATTTGCCGAAGCGAGAATGATGCAGAGTTGTGTCATGTCGAGATTACACCATTTCTGCCAAATTAACGCGAATCAGGGCAACCGCATCTAAATGCCACCCTTACCTTCCGAGCTATCGTTAATAATTGTAAACAGCCATCCTAGCTCCCAACAAATGCAAGTTGTGCATTTCTCGAAACCCTTTGTTTCTACCATCCTCAAACTTCCCATCAG
>JAZRXX010000076.1:0-2835 GCA_045600485.1 Bacteroidales bacterium | reverse complement strand
TTGATACGCTCGCTTTCGCTTAACTCTATTTTTGTAATCTTACCCATAACAGTATCGTTTTATGATAATAACGAAATCGTTATGAGTTTAGTATTTAAAGATCAAAAAATATTATAAACTAATTTTGACTGATTACTTATTGCCCAACTTTTATAATACTATGACTGCCTGAAACTTCTGGGTTCCAGCTACAATATTGATGACATAATAACCATCTTTCAGATTCGGGGTAATGACAACAGAATTGATGCCTGCATCCAGACTTCCGCATTTGTAATTGCCAACATTCATGCTGGTACGATCGTAGATGCTGATATTTGCAGAAGGAACAGCCTGACTCAGTTCAAACTTCAAAGTAATACGATCTGAATAGGGATCAGAGTAGGCTACAATCTTGGCATATTCAGCTTCGTCGTACCCATCTTCGGTAGCACCTTCTTTATGAAGACCGATATACATCGGACGTTCCGGCTCCATTTCGTCCAAGGAATAAAGTCGCAACTGACCGGTTATATAGCCACGATGATAATTCATGTCGGCTTTCTCAAAACGATAACGGGATGAGAACGAGGGTGAATATCGGTCAAAAAGAGACTTTTCTGCACCCTCAAAGTTGAAGGAGCCATCGATGCCTACCTCTGCTGCAAACTCAATGGTGTCCTTGCCTTGAATCCAGACACCAATGGCAGTGTCCCTTGCTACAGACATGTTTACAGAAAGAGGCTTTTCTGAAATGACATAGTTCCCACTCCAGTCGTATGTAACCAATAAGCCATGATAGCTACCGGTCATCACTTTGCTATTGAGTGGCAAATAGGGTGTAATCTGAGGCATCTCTTGTGGTACGTCGTTAGACTCTTCTGCAAAAGTATAACTGCTGACGATTTTGTTCTCAGGTTCGTTGTTCAACAACTCTTCCATAGCATCCCGAAAACCCAAGTCTGCTGATTGACGAATGTAGGCATTGCCTATGGCTGTATCAGCATCAACGCCATAACCATTGCGGAAACAGAGACCAAGCATGAAGATGGAGGGGGCATGATTGAAATCCGCTGCCTTGGAAAAGTGATCGATGGCACTTACATAATCCTGTTGGCAGCCAAGACCTTTGTACTTCATAAAACCACAGTTGTAACAACAACTGGGATCTTCTGCTTCCGCTCCTTTTGAGAAAGCCTCGTATGCCTTTACAAAATCCTGCTTGCCCTCAGCGGCATACTTGTAGTACATGCCTAAATTATGGTAAGCCAATGGATAGCCCATGCTACCTGATTCCTCAAAATAGGCGATAGCTTTCGTCGTATCGGGTTCCGCACCTAATCCATGCAGGAAGGCAATACCCAGCACATTCTGCACAAAAGCATCTTTTTCGTAGTTTTGTGACTCCATGAGCAGATTGACAGCCCATGTTTTGTCCTCGGTCTTGTCTTTACCCTTCAAAACATCGACAGCAAGACGCCATTCTTCCTTGTCCGTTTGTCCCGAACAAGGCAAAAAGGATAGTGATAACATGGCAAGAAATAACCTTGCCAATACTTGTTTATTCATTGCGTTTAAGTTATATGTGATTGGTTTATATGGATAATCTAATTTCTTACCAGGAAAATTCAGCCCCGACACGTTCTTCATGCTTTTTCTTGACGACTTCTTTCTGGCGTATACCTTCGTACATTCTGATACAGCGAGGCTTATGCCGATAAAGGTCATTGAGATTGGCATCTATCAATGGACGGTCTCCGATATAGTAATCCCGGATAAACATCTCTTGAAGATAAAAAGTCGATGCTTGTCGCAAATCGGTGGCTTTGTTTAGTTCTACAGACAATCCTGCCTCTTCCAAAGCATTCCACAGACTTTCGCATCGGTTTTCTGCCACCTTGGCATTGATATTGTTGATTACCGATTCAAGTTGTTGTCGATTTAGCAGGGTTTTCAGTGTGTCCATTTCCTCTTTGGCGAAATAAGCACAAGGATCTTTCCGTAATCTGCGAGCATAATCCAAAGATAGGGTTTTCAAAGCAAATAAGGTGTCATTGGACAACTTCAGTTCGTTGGTCATTTGGATGACATAGCCGGTATAAGTACCAGCCATCGTTGGATTAGAGGGTATCAGAATCGGAGCTATAGAATCCCAATATTGACGTTCTATTTCTCGCTTGATTGAAAGGCGACCTGCTGCGGTTTCAAGGATGAAGTTGTGCAGATACTTGTGCGTCTCCATCTGCCGGCAAAGATTACGAAGGTTCCTAACGTCAGAAGGATTGACAGTATAATCCGACTGAATGGCGGCTAACGCATCAGCTGCCAAAAATTCTACGGGTTCTGTCATTTCTGTTTTGTGTTCATCCCATGCCCTTTGTTCCTCCTTCGAGTAACTAACCTCTTGAGCATAGAGTGTCATTGCAGGCAACAATGCCAACAATGTGACTGTGGTTTTGAATTTCATTTTGATATAAATAGTTTGGATTGATGTTTCTGTAGATAGGTTCTGGCATAGTGTATTATATCATCACTACGCTGGTTGTGGATCTTGATTGGTGTTTGAGCAATCTCAGTGGCAATTCTTATCGCTTCTTTTTGCGCTCCTTGACTGTCGAACCACTTGAGGAGAACAAGTCTTGATGTCAGATTTTGTGGAAGCATCTGAGTAACTTTTACGATATAAGGAATTCCTTCTTCCGTTTTGCCCATTTTATCATAACAATCAAATAGGGAGAAGAATACATCGGGTGTCGAAGTGTATTGTTTCGCTTTGCAAATGCTCAGTAAAGCCTCGTCATACATTTCCCTATTCATATACACTTCGTACATAAACCGATAGTAAGCCTCAGAAGT
>JAZRXX010000075.1:0-5401 GCA_045600485.1 Bacteroidales bacterium | reverse complement strand
GGGTGAAAAACTATGAAAAACACTCAGGGGGTGCCTTAGCGGCAGGGGGCAGACAGCCCCCGAGAGCGCAATTCTACCGTTTTATTGCTTCTTTTCACTTGGTTTGCGGCTGCAAACATAGTAACTTTTGAGTAGGAATCTGATTGCGATTTGAGGTCAAAATGTATTTCTTTGCGAACCGAGGCTGGCAGAAGACAAAAATAACAATAAAAAAGAGAAAGAGGGACACCAAAATGGCGACCCTCTCTCCTTTTATAATATGTGTATGTTGATTACAGGAACTCAACTACACCAGTTTCAAGGTCAAAGAGTGCAGCAACTATCTTGATTTTGCCTTCTGCCTCAAGTTCGCGAAGGATTTCGCTACCTGCACGAGCAGCCTCGACCATGTTAAGTGCGTTCTGACGAGCTACGTCGTTCTGGAAAGCACCATCCTCGACATTGGTAGAATCACTCTTCAACTGTGCGATAGCAGGCTGGATCTTAGCCAACATATCGGTCATGTTACCGGCTTGAACATTGGCACAAGCAGAATGAACGGCACCACACAGCTTGTGACCCATTACGACTACAACCTTAGAACCAGAGTGCTCGCAAGCATACTCCATCGAACCAAGCACGTCGCCACTGACAACATTACCAGCCACACGGGTAACGAAGATATCACCTACACCTTTGTCGAAGAGGATCTCTACAGGAACACGGGCATCGATACAAGAAAGGACGATAGCCAATGGGTGCTGACCGTCGCGAGAAGACTCCTTAAGCTGAGCAACTGCGTCACGGTTGTGGGTGTGATGCTCTACAAAAGCAGCATTACCCTCCTTGAGCAAACTGATTACTGAATCTGGACTAAGAGGCTCAACGTCCTGTGCGTGAAGTACGTGGGTTTCTACCTCGGTGGCAGGAGCGTTAACCTCTGCCTGTGGCTGCTGACAGCTCACCACCATGCCTGCCATCATTACGACAGCGGCCAAAGAATAAATCTTGTTCATTGTAATTGAAATAAATATACCTTTATAACTATTTTCGAGGCGCAAATATAGAGCCTTTTTCAACAGGTCGTAACGATACACCCCCGAATTTTATTATTCGAGGGTGTTAAGTTATCTATTTTGGATGATACAAATTACAAAATCAACTGATACGACTCCAATCCATTCGATGCGAGAACAATTCCTGAAGACGCTTGCGTAGCAAGTTATTCTGAGGAGCCTCGAGCAATGGATCCTTGTCGATAATCTCGCGAGCAAAATCGCGCGCAAACTGAAGAATCTGACCGTCACGAGCCAAAGAGGCAATATGCAGGTCAAAAGCAAGACCTGACTGTTGCGTTCCTTCCATATCTCCAGGACCACGAAGTTGAAGGTCTGCCTCTGCAATCTGAAATCCATCTGTAGTATCGCACATGATTTGAATACGTTTGCGCGTAGGCTGAGCCAGTTCATAGCCAGTAACAAGTACACAATAAGATTGATCAGCACCTCGCCCAACACGTCCACGAAGCTGATGCAACTGGGACAATCCAAACCTCTCGGCACTCTCAATGACCATTACGGATGCATTTGGCACATTGACACCCACCTCGATAACTGTTGTTGCTACCATGATTTGTGCTTCGTTGCGAACAAATCGCTGCATGGCAGCATCCTTGTCCTTGGCTTTCATCTTACCATGAACCATGACTACTTTGTAATCTGGACCAAATGCCGCCTGCATATTCTCAAAGCCTTGCTCGACATCATGATAAGCCATCTTCTCATTCTCTTCGATGAGTGGATAGACTACATAGATTTGTCGTCCCTGTTCAAGTTGTTGACGCATCGCTTTGATAAGACCTTCACGCTGTTGGTCCCAACGATGAACCGTCATGATAGGTTTTCTTCCAGGAGGCAGCTCATCAATAACAGAAACATCCAAATCGCCATAGACGGTCATAGCCAAAGTTCGTGGAATCGGAGTTGCCGTCATAACAAGGACATGAGGAGGTTGTATATTTTTACCCCATAATTTGCTCCTCTGCTCCACACCGAAACGATGTTGCTCATCGATTACGACTATACCCAAATTTTTGAACTTTACATCTGGTTCTATTAGAGCATGGGTACCAATGAGAATCTGAATAGAACCATTTTCCAATCCGGCATGAATCTCTTCTCGACGCTTCTTACGAGTGCTTCCAGTAAGAAGCTCTACCTTAACTCCCACTTTCTCCAATTGCGAAGATATGCTCTCGTAATGCTGGGTAGCAAGAATCTCGGTAGGAGCCATCAGACAAGCCTGAAAACCATTGTCCAACCCCATCAGCATGGTCAACATGGCCACCATGGTCTTACCACTTCCCACATCACCCTGTAATAAACGGTTCATCTGACGGCCACTCCCCATGTCTGCACGAATCTCTTTCAAGACACGTTTTTGCGCACCAGTCAGTTCGAAAGGAAGATGATGGAAAAAAAACTGATTGAAATAATCTCCTATACGAGAAAAAACAAATCCCTGATTCGCCTGCTGTCGCATCTTGAAAGAACGAATCAAGTAAAGTTGCAGATAGAACAGTTCCTCAAACTTCAACCTCTCCTCCGCTTTTCGCAAATTGTCAGGATTTGCAGGGAAATGTATCTGGCGAATGGCTTGATTGTATGGCATCAAGTGCATTTGCTCGACCACATAGACAGGCAATGTTTCCGGAAAAGGTTCAATATGCTTCTGCAAGACAGCCAACATGATGCGTTGTATAGCTTTCGAGTTGAGAAAGAATTTCTTCATCTTCTCGGTAGTATTATACATACCCATCAAGGTCTGCTGCACATCAACACCATTCTTGGAAGCCAATTCCACTTCCGGATGAGTAACTTGGAAACCATGACTATAGTCATTTTCTTTGGGTTGGCCAAAAAGAAGATAGTCCTCGTTACGATGAATGTTCTCCTTGATGTATTTCAAGCCCTGAAACCACAAACATTCGATGACTCCTGTCCCATCAGCAAACAAGGCTTTATAGCGGTGTCCTTTGGTCCCAATGCCTAACTCCTCAAAACTGGTGAAACGTCCTTTCAGCAAAATAAAAGGCATATCCCCATGGATATCGCGGATCTTATAGATCTTCGATTTATCGACATAACGATACGGGAAATAGTTCAGTAACTCCTCAATGGTCGAGACATTGATCTCGCTCTTGAGAAGTTCTGCCCTTTTGGGACCTACTCCTGGTATGTACATCAAATCCAACATAGACACGGTTGTTTCTTCCCGCTACAGAAAAGGTGACTATTTCTTTCTGGAAACAAAGATAGCAATAACAATAGCAATACAAATGCCAAAAGTAACACTACCCGTTTGTGGCATACCAAAGCCACCCTTTTCAAGCATCAGTATGAACGAAATGCAGACAACCGTCATCAACATAGCAGGAATCATGGTAATAAGGTACCAGAAACCACCTTTATTTCGAATCAAGTAAACAGTAATAGCCCAAAGAGTAAAGACGGATAGCAACTGATTACTCCAACCGAAATAACGCCATAACATACCAAAACCATTTTTGTCGGTCATGCTCCAAATCAACAATGCAGCAGTTACCAAGAACATCGGAACAGCAATCAGGAGACGGCTACGCATAGACTTCTGTTCAACATGCAGGAAGTCTGCAATGATAAGTCGTGCACTACGCAAAGCAGTATCACCAGAACTGATTGGAGCGACAGCAACACCGATCAAAGCCAGAATTGCACCAATAGGGCCCAACCATTCTTTCGATATCATCGTTGCGACAGTACCACCATCAAATCCTTTTTCTGTAGCAGGATTGACCAATCCATTGCGATGGAAGAAATAGGTAGCAGCAGCAGCCCAAACAAGTGCGACAATGCCTTCGGTAACCATTGCACCATAGAAACACGGACGACCCATCTTCTCATTCTGAATGCAACGAGCCATGAGTGGACTCTGGGTTGCATGAAATCCTGAAATAGCACCACAGGCAATAGAAATGAACATCATCGGGAAAAGATAAGTCAAATGTCCCTCTTCCATCCACTTACGGTTAACAAAACCGCCTTCATCCCACCATTCAGAAAGCTCTGGCTGAACAATCAGAATGTAGCAGCAGATGCCCACTGCCATAAAAATCAAACAAAAGGCAAAGAATGGATAAATCTTGCCAATAATCTTGTCCACAGGACAAAGTGTAGCAATAATATAATAGACAAAAATGACAACAATCCAGCCATAAAGGTTAAAGTCGGCTGGAATCATATCTTTCGTCATGGCACTTAAGATAGAGGCTGGTGATGAGGTAAAGACGGCTCCGACCAAAATAAGTAGGATAATCATGAATACTGACATTACCACACGAACATTCTTACCCATGTATGTACCAATAATCTCAGAAAGAGAGGCACCATCTTGTCGAAGAGAAATCATGGCAGCAAGGTAATCGTGAGTGGCACCAGCAAAAATAGTACCCAAAACAATCCATAGATAGGATGCCGTTCCAAACTGAGCGCCCATGATGGCACCAAAGATTGGACCTACACCTGCAATATTCAAAAATTGAATCATGTAAACCTTCCAAGTAGGCATTGGAATATAATCAACACCATCTTGATGTGTAAAACACGGAGTCTTTCGGTTTGAATCGACGCCAAAGACACGGCTCACAAACGTTCCATAGGTGAAATAACCTATCACAAGCGCCAAAAGAGAAATGATGAAACTAATCATTTTTAGGTATTATTGTTTAGAAATTCGAGTGCAAAATTAATAAAAAAAGGGAAAAAATCGCCGAATTGGGGCCAAAATCTGCATTTTTTCGTTCAAATTCTTGGTGAAGAAGAGAAAAACCCCTATCTTTGCAAAAAATTAGGGACTGATTCCACTCGTGGATGTGCAGAACCTATATTTAATAGTACTATTATTATCAACTTTTCGTAAACTAAATTTTCAATTATGGCACGTGTAATTGCTGCTGACAAGTGTGTTGCTTGCGGTTCTTGTATCGGTGAGTGTCCTGTAGAGGCAATCTCTGAGGGCGATGTATATTCAATCAATGCTGATGCTTGCATCGACTGTGGTGCTTGTGAGGCTTCTTGTCCTAACGAGGCTATCACTGAGGCTTAAATCCCAGTTGTCCTCTATCCCTCAATGGGTTAAACCACTGCATTTGCAGTAATTTTTTCACCGAAGCTGGTTTCTTTCGAGAAGCCAGCTTTAATTTTTTCATGGCAGATTCACATTTTTTCACTCAACTGTTAACGACGGTAACTACTCAGCCCCCCCAGTTTAAGCTAGGGGTTACGTCGAAATAGAAACATTGATTTCTGCTCACTGACTTACGACAGCGAGAATAGCATCGAATTTTGAATTGTTGTTTTTCTTGGCAGTTTCTGCAATAGAATGC
>JAZRXX010000074.1:0-89488 GCA_045600485.1 Bacteroidales bacterium | reverse complement strand
TCCATCTTCTGTTGTGATACGGGCTACAAATTCAAGTTTTGCCTTTCCCATTGTTGTTTTCTTTTTTATAGATAACGCGGAAGATGGAAATTTATTGTTTAAAGCCTCATTTTAACCGTACAGGTCGAAAACTTTTGAGTTCGTACACTAAAGAGACGAAGGTACCAATACAAACAAATACTACTGATTGGTTATTCAAAAAGTATATTCTGCATTATACTTTGTTAGACAAATTGTAAAAAACAACCCAGGAATAAGTTAAATTTGATAATTCATCGCATACGATATATAATTTTAGATTATCTTTGCACCCAGAAATAATCGAAGGCGTAACTATTGTCGCTAACGAAGAAAAAAACAATCTAACTTAATATAATAATATGAAAGAAATAATTGCATCCGCAGGTATGATGCTTTCGAGTCTGGGAATGATGGCACAGACAAACCTGTATAGTTTCAGTGCACAGGACAGCGAAGGAAAGAACATCTCGCTGGCCGACTACAAAGACAAAGTGGTATTGATCGTAAACACAGCCAGTCGCTGTGGATTCACTCCTCAGTACGAAGAATTAGAGGCAATGTACAGCAAACTTCGTGCTCAGGGATTTGAGATTCTGGACTTTCCATGCAATCAATTCGGTCAACAAGCCCCAGAAAGTGACGAAGAGTATGTAAGTTTCTGTCGTCTGAACTATAAGACAGAGTTCAAGCAGTTCCATAAGATTGATGTGAATGGAAAGCAACAGATTCCACTCTACAAGTGGTTGAAAGAGGAAAAGGGATTTGAAGGCTTTGACAAAGATCACAAGCTGACGGCAATTCTGGAGGGTATGTTCGACAAAAATATGCCAGGTTGGCGCACAACCTCCGACATCAAATGGAACTTCACCAAATTTTTAATTGACCGTAATGGCAATGTCATTGCCCGATTTGAGCCTACTGTCACCTCGAAGGAGATGTTGCCAGTTATCGAATCCTTGCTCAAGAAATAACATCACATTCAACAAAATAATAATAACTAGAGAATCATGAAATCATTCAAGACAAGTCCATGGGTACTTCCACAGCCAGTGCTCATCATTGGTACGTACAACGAAAACGGAGTTGCTAACGCTATGAGCGCAGCATGGGGTGGACAATGGGAGGCTAACCAAATCACCATTTCACTCTCTGCTCACGCTACAACCGACAATATCGTAAAGAACAATGGTGAGTTCACCGTAACCTTTGCAACCAAAGAGACTGCCGTTGCTGCAGACTTCGTGGGTTTGGTTTCTGCCAAGAACTGCCCAGAGAAGATCGCCAAGACCGGCTGGACAGTAGAGAAGGCTCCTTCGGTCAATGCACCTGTATTCACCAACTTCCCAATGACATTGGAATGCCGCATGACCGAGAAGATCGAAAACGGTGGCACTGGATTCCACGTCGTAGCAGAGATCGTCAACATCCTCGTGGACGAGAAGTATCTGGCAGAAGATGGCAAACCAGCAATCGAGAAGATGAATCTGATCGTATTTGATCCAATGCACATGGGTTACGTTCAGTTGGGCGAACGTGTGGGCAATGCATTCTCCGATGGCAATGCATTGAAATAACCGCCACCTTAGTCCGAATAAAACAAGGGCGTGTTAGTTGGGGTAAACCCTCTAACACGCCCTTAATGTATTGATCTGTTGATTGATTAGTTGAAGAAGTACTTCAAACCAACCTGAAGCTTCCAGCAGTTGCTGTAGAGTTTGTATGCTGAATATGTTTCAGTCATCTTCTTATTCATTGAGAATGTAGGAATGCCCTCTGCATTAATTCCCTCGAAAGTCAAAGGAGCAATAGTGTTGGTTGTGTTACCACAATACTGAGGAACGCCCCAATGAGAGTTCAACAGGTTACCTACGTTCTGGATATCAAAACTCAACTGGAACTTGTGATCAGTAGAACCAACCTTGAAGCCGAAATCCTCAACAATGCGGAGGTCGAACTGATTGTACCAAGGAGCACGAGCTGAATAAGACTCAGCATACTCACCCTTGTGGTTCTTCAAGTACTTATCCTGGTCAACAAATGCCCAGAATGCCTTGCGCTGTGAGCCATCTTCATCGTTCTTGAACACAATCTCTGAATCGTTTGCAGGAATGTACATCAAGTCGTTGACAATACCATCGCCATTCAAATCGTTGCTATAAACGAATGTATTATTGCTGTAGTTATAACCCTGATAGAAGAGGTTAATAGAGGTACCACGAAGGAGGTTCTTATACTTGAATGGGATGTAGTAGTTAACCGAAGCGATCAACTTGTTAGGAGTTACGTAGCGAGAACGCTGCAACTTCAAATCGTTAGCATTCTTGGTTACGTAAAGACCCTGCCAAGTTGAAACTGGATCTGAACCTGGCATACCTGAAACCTCCTTAGACTCAGTATGGGTAAAGGCAGCCATCAACTTCAAGTTTTCAACAGGCTCTGCATTAACTGTGTAGTTAAGAGTATAGCCATAACCCTTGTCGGTATTCTTCAGTACAACTGCATTGCTTGTGCCAGTATAGTAGGCAGGCTTTGCAGTTACAGCCTTACCATCCTTGATTGGAGTCTGAACATAGCTATTATCATAATAAGGACGATTATCAGCACCCTTAAAGGTAGATTCTGACTCCTTGAAGTTGATATTATCGATGTAGCAAGCAGAGACGTTCTTGGTAAACATAGCCTCAGCAGTCATGCTCAATGGGAAGTCAACAGGAGCGTTGTAATCAAATGCGACAGAGGTCTTCCAAACCTGTGGCATCTTGAAATCATTAGCAACGCCACAGATCTTAGAACCTGCAGTATGCATGGTCTCGTCAATCTGGGTTGGCTTGCCGAGAGCAGCAACCATCTCATCGATAGTAGTCAGGAACTTGCCATTCACAACCAACTTTTCGAGATCAGCACCACCAATCTTAGTTACAGAATTCTGAACGAGGTTAGCATTGGTTGGCATGTTGGTGAAGAATACGAGTGGGAGACGACCTGCAAAGAGACCTGTACCACCGCGAAGCTTCATGCTGTTATCTCCATTGATATCCCAAGAGAAGCCAACACGAGGAGAGACCTGAACAGCATTCTCTGGCCACATGCCTGTGTCGATCTTAGTACCATTGAAGTCAAGCTTATAGATAGCTACGTTACGTTCGATATCTGAGTTATCGAACATCATATCATCGAAACGGATGCCGAGGTTCAACTTGAAATTGTTTGTTACATTCCACTCATCCTGAGCATACCAGCTCAACTGATTGAAGGTTACCTGTGCATTTGGCTCTTTCTCGCCATTGAAACCATAAGTAAAAGCAGCAGCTTCAGGCTTGCAGTCGATGAAGTCTTGAAGAGAAGAGAAACGATAGTAACCAGTAGCATTACGCATATAAGCGTTGTTAGCCATCTGGTGCTCAAAGTTCACACCAACAAGGAACTTGTGAGCATCCCAATTGTACTTGAAATCATCTTTTACATTGAAAATCTTGTTATTGACAGCATTGTTGTATGAAAACAACTCGTAGCCTGCAGCCATGTAATGGTGGTTACTGCCATCCATGATATCAATGAATGGGAAGATATCAGAGTTAGTACCTCGCACATCCTCGATGTCCGAATAAGTAGCCAACAACTGGTTCTGCATGTCGCTACCGAAACGGCTATTCAAATCAAGAGCCCAAGACTGAACGTTGTTCTCCATTGAGTACATGGAATTAGCAAATGCCATTGAGGTCTCACCCACACGGTTGGTAGTTCTATCGCGAGTACCAGCATCGGTAGAGTTACCATTGGTTTCGTTCCACTGTGTATTCTTGGTTACATTGTATCGAACTGAAAGATGATGATTATCGTTGATATTCCAGTCCAAACGAGCGAGGAATTTATGGTTTGGCTCGTCGGTTGGGAAGTCGGTAGCAGAACCAGTATTGTAACCATACTTATTCTTGAGAATATCGCTTACAGTGTTCATATCAGCAAGAGTACAAGCAGATTCGATACCAGAACCATCGTGTCCCTTAGCATGATACTTGATTACATTCGAACGACCCATTGTGGTCTCATAGTTGGCGAAGAAGAACAACTTATTCTCGATAATCGGACCACCCAAAGTAAAACCATAGGTTGTCTTCTTCTCTAAAGCACGAGCACCGAGCTCTTCGCCGTCGATACGATTACCACGCAGCTGATGATCATTATAATAAATATAAGCGGTACCCTTGAACTTGTTGGTACCTGACTTGGTAATAGCGTTGATACCACCACCGATAAAGTTTGACTGACGAACATCGAAAGGAGCAACAACTACCTGAATTTCGTCGATAGCATCGAGAGAAACAGGATTACCACCACCAGGAAGGTTGGCCGTCAAACCGAAGTTGTTATTGAAGTTAGCACCATCGATGGTGAAGTTGGTCGAACGACCGTCACCACCAGCGAAGCTATTGCTTGCACCTGCGTATGGAGAAAGACGGGCAATATCAGAAACTGAACGGCTGATGGTTGGCATAGCCGAAAGTGACTCGTTGTTGATGTTGATGGCAGCACCTGTCTTCTGACCAGCGAACTTAGAGGCCTTACCCAAAACAATAACCTCCTCCAACTGATCATTTGCAAACTCCAACCAAACATTGAGGTTGAAAGTCTCACCAAGAGCAAGGTTTACATCGTTGAAAACCTTAGTCTGATATCCAATATAAGATACCTTGATGGTGTAAGGGCCACCTACACGCATACCCTGAATATCGTACTTACCATTAGCATTAGTTACCGCTCCATAGGTTGTACCTGATGGTGTATGGGTAGCAACAATGGTAGCACCGATAAGCTCCTCATTCTTGTCAGTGACAGTACCTGAGATAGCAGACGTTGTTACCTGAGCCATTGTCACAACTGTGGCAACGACCGACATAACGAAAATCAATAATGATTTTTTCATTGTTTGTTAAAAATTAAATAATGTATTTAGGAATTCAATAACACTCGTACCTTAATGTTTTCCTCCTTCCGCTTTGAGAGGAACAGGCTCACCCATTTGTTTTACGGTGCAAAGATAAAGATTATCTATGACATTTTCATTACATTATCAATAAAAACACAAAAATTAACAAACAGCAATTAACATTTGTTAAAAACCAGACAACTTTTATGCAAAAAAAATCGACCTGTACGAATGAAATTACCATTCTTATAGAATTATTTCTTTCTCTTGTGGAATATGTAGAAAAATCAAGGACAATTGGTAATAGTAGAGTCCAGACTTCTCCAATTTCACTATATTCCCCATGAGATCTTTTATGCCATGACTAGTGAGTGTAGCGTCTCGATGAGTTTTTATATTATTCTCAAGAAGATTTGAAGAATAGAAGTTGTTTGCTACCCACAGGTCTTCTTGCCTTCTCCTCTTCTTTGAGTTTAATAAACAAGTCCATAAGACGGAACACTAGATTATAACAGAATAGGCAAAAAGAATTTTCATTTGTACAGGTCGAAAAAAATAGAGGACACAGCCTAAACTGTATCCTCATGTCGTTAGGATTTCCATTCCCGCCCTAAAGGGAGGGATAGGGAGGGTCCTTACTTCTTTACTTTGTCAACAATTGCCTTGAGCAATCAATTAGATTGCTTTTCAAGTCAATTTCTTAACAACAATTGCCTTGAGCAATCAATTAGATTGCTTTTCAAGTCAATTGTCGTAAAGAATTACTTCTTTACTTTGTCAACAATTGCCTTGAAAGCTTCCGGATGGTTCATACCGAGGTCAGCGAGGACCTTACGGTTGATATCGATGCCGTTAGCGTGGAGAAGACCCATGAGCTTAGAGTAGCTCAAGCCCTCAAGACGAGCAGCAGCATTGATACGCATAATCCAAAGAGCGCGGAAATTACGCTTGTTGTTACGACGATCGCGGAATGCATAAGTCAAACCTTTCTCCCAGGTATTCTTAGCAACGGTCCACACATTCTTGCGGGCACCAATGTAACCTCTAGTGAGGTGGAGAATCTTTTTGCGTCTTTCACGTGACGCTACGTGATTTACCGAACGTGGCATAGTTCTAAAAGTTGTTTAAACGGCGCGAGTCAATAACTAATAACTATTAACAAATAACTAGAAGTTTCAACTACTTTAGCGCTTGTTTGGTTAATAGATCTTTTTAAAGCTTGTTTGTAAGAATTACATCTATCCAAGAAAGTAACCTTTTCTCCCCAATTAAGGGGGAGATGTCCAAAGGACAGAGAGGTTCTTTACTTGAGGCAGAGCATCTCGCGAACGTTAGTCTTGTTTGCGCTGTCGAGAATAGCGAACTTGGTGAGGTTACGCTTCTGCTTCTTTGTCTTCTTGGTCAAGATGTGGCTCTTGTAAGCATGCTTTCTCTTGATCTGTCCTGATCCGGTGAGCGCAAAGCGCTTCTTAGCACCGGAGTTAGTCTTAACTTTTGGCATTTTGTTTATAAATTTGTTTATTATTATATAATGTGGATCACGTCCACATCTTTTCTTTCAACCGTTAAACCTTAGACATCAATCCTCCTTTGGAGCATCAGCCTTAGGTGCTGATTTCTTAGCGCCACCCGTCTTTGGGCTCAACATAAGAATCATACGCTTGCCTTCAAGTACTGGTGGAAAACTGTCAGGCTTGCCAATTTCCTCGAGATCGTTAGCAAAACGTGCTAAAAGAACCTCACCCTGTTCCTTGAAAAGGATTGAACGACCCTTAAAGAAAACGTAAGCCTTCACTTTCGAGCCCTCCTGCAGGAATTCCTTAGCATGACGAAGTTTGAACTCGTAGTCATGATCATCGGTTTGAGGACCGAAACGAATCTCCTTAACAACTACCTTGGCAGCATTTGCCTTAGCCTCCTTTGCCTTTTTCTTCTGCTGATAACAGAACTTCTGATAGTCCATTACCTTGCAAACAGGCGGAACGGCTGTTGGACTGATCTCGACAAGATCGAGTTCCTGCTCCTCGGCGATGCGCATAGCATCATGGATGGAATAGACGCCCATTTCGACATTGTCGCCGACCAGGCGAACCTCCTTAACACCACGAATCTGTTCGTTGATGCGATGTTGGTCCTTACCGGTATTATTGTTGTTGGTACGTTGGTCACGCTGCTGTTGTGGACGTGGACCAGGATTGGGTTTGGGGCGATAGCCACCGTTTCCGTGAGGAGTAATTGCCATTCAGTGAAATAGCTTGGTTTAAGTTCTTATTAATTAGCGATTAGGCAAAATTCGCCAAATCGGGTGCAAAGATAGGAAGTTTTTTGCAAAATTTATGCTTTTTAGGTTTAAATTCTGCAAAAAACTTCTTAATTTAGTTGATTTTAGTAGCTGGAGTGCTCAATTTGAGACTGTACCTCTGCCACTACCGAAGCAGCAAACTCTTCGATTGTCATCTGACCACCGTCGCCTGCGCCCTGCTTACGGATGCTGACCTTGCCTTCAGCCTGCTCCTTTTCGCCCACGATGAGCATATAAGGAACCTTCTTCATCTCGTTGTCGCGAATCTTGCGGCCGATCTTCTCATTACGATCATCAACGTATGCACGGATCTCCTGCTTCTCGAGAGCAGCCTTAACCTCATAAGCGTAGTCGTTGAACTTCTCTGAGATTGGCATGATAGCCACCTGATCTGGAGCCAACCACAATGGAAGCTTACCTGCAGTATTCTCAAGAAGAACAGCTACGAAACGTTCCATTGAACCGAATGGTGCACGGTGAATCATGACAGGACGGTGCTTCTGGTTGTCTGCACCAGTAAACTCAAGCTGGAAACGCTCTGGCAAGTTGTAGTCCACCTGGATGGTACCTAACTGCCAACGACGACCGATAGCGTCCTTGACCATGAAGTCGAGCTTAGGACCATAGAATGCAGCCTCGCCATACTCGATATGAGCAGGAAGACCCTTCTCCTCGCACGCCTCGATAATAGCGCTCTCTGCCTTCTGCCAGTTCTCTTCGCTACCGATGTACTTCTCGCGGTTCACCTGGTCACGGAGAGAAATCTGTGCTTCGAACTGCTTGAAGTCAAGTGCCTTGAAGATGATCATGATGATGTCGATGATCTTGAGGAACTCCTCCTTGACCTGATCTGGACGGCAGAAGAGGTGAGCATCATCCTGAGTGAAGCAACGTACACGGGTCAAGCCATGGAGCTCACCGGTCTGCTCATAACGATAAACAGTACCGAACTCAGCGAGACGCAAAGGCAGATCACGATATGAACGTGGGCTGGTCTTGTAGATCTCACAGTGGTGGGGACAGTTCATTGGCTTGAGCAAGTAGAGCTCATCTGGATCTGGGGTAGAGATTGGTTGGAAAGAATCCTTACCATACTTAGCCCAGTGACCAGAGGTGACATAGAGATTCTTGTTACCGATATTTGGAGTGATGACCTGCAGATAGCCATAACGCTTCTGAATCTTGGTCAAATAATCCTGCAGACGGTTGCGGAGAGCAGTACCCTTTGGCAACCACAAAGGAAGGCCAGCACCTACGTTCTGGGTGAAGGCGAAGAGTTCCATCTCCTTGCCGAGCTTACGGTGGTCACGCTTCTTGGCCTCCTCGAGGAGCTGAAGATACTCATCGAGCATAGACTGCTTAGGGAAAGTGATACCATACACACGGTTCATCTGAGGGTTCTTGTCGTTACCACGCCAGAAAGCGCCAGCTACAGAAAGAACCTTGCAAGCCTTGATGGCTCCAGTATTTGGGAGGTGTGGACCACGACAGAGATCGGTGAAGGCACCCTGTGTATAGGTAGTGATCTTACCGTCCTCCAATTCGCTGATCAACTCGCACTTGAAGGTCTGACCCTTGGCGCTGAAGTCAGCGAGTACGTCAGCCTTAGCGATCTCCTTGCGGATAATCTCCTCCTTCTTGCGAGCGAGTTCCAACATCTTCTTCTCAATCATTGGGAAATCAGCCTCCTTGATATTCTCGCCATTGGCAGGCACGACATCATAGTAGAAGCCGTTCTCGATAGCAGGACCGATACCGAACTGGATACCAGGATAGAGTTCCTGCAAAGCCTCAGCCAAAAGGTGGGCTGAAGAGTGCCAGAATGCATGCTTACCCTCAACGGAATCCCACTTGAAGAACTCGATGGTTGAGTCGGCTGTAATGGTACGGGTGAGGTCATACATCTCCTCGCCTACCTTAGCAACAAGCACATCCTGTGCAAAACGTGGGCTGATCGATTCAGCCACCTGAAGAGGCGTTACGCCATCTTCGAACTCCTTGACCGTCTGGTCAGGAAAAGTGATTTTGATCATTGAATTACAAATTTCAATTTAATTATTAATTATTCAGTTGCCTCAGCTGCTGCCTCTTCAACAACGGGGGCGTCTGCAGCTGCTGCAGTTGTTTCTTGTTGTTCTGCGACTGGTTCTTCGGCTGGAGCTTCGCACTGCTCAGTACAGCAGCATGGGCACTCCCACCAGCCAAACTTCTGGTTCAGTTTATGTGCACCGAAAGCGAGCAGGCACAAAACGATCAACCAGCAAATAAGCTTCTGCCACCAAGGCATACCCTTGTCAGCAAATGGATCCTTGACTGTTACTGCAGGATACTTGGCCTGCTGGGTCATGGTAGCTCCAAATGGGATATTGATCTTAGCGGCGGCATTGATAGCCCAACCATTGGCATTGAGCACAGGAGCAAGATTACGTTTGCGGAGCTTGCTCCAGGCGATAAACATCGAAGGTCCTGAGATAACCAGCATGATAGTCACAATAACCAATGGCATCTGCCACCAAGTCAAGCCCAAGAATCCACTGAAGATTGCAGCCAAAGCAGAGCCAATCATACCGATTGCCATACCGACAGCGGCAAAGATACCTGCATACTTGGCGATATCGAAACTACCAGCTTCAGGCTTCTTTGCATCTGCAGCATCGGCTGTTGACAGATCATTTTTGACCGACTCGCTCTTCTCATTGATTGACTTCGTAGTGCTCTCGCTGACAGCCTTCTCCTTGTCTGCAGCGAACTTATTGATATTATCTTCAATAAGCTTAGCCATCTTCTTGTAAGGGCTCCACATAGCCTGCTTGATACTGATCGGATTATCGATGATTGAGGTAACCTTGGCATCGAAGTCACGACCCTTGCGATCATAGAAGATACAGTTCTTGCCAACGAAGATATCATCCACATCGCCTACGGTCATAGCGGCAATGACGCTATAAGACTCGTTCCACACCTTGCTCGAAACAGCACATGTGATCAAATACATTCCACTCTTTGGAGACTGGGCAGCGACAGCGCCAGCATCAGCCACACGGACGCAGAAGTCGCAGGTGCGCTGGTCGATAACCAAAGTACCACACTGGAAGATAGCCTTCTTGGTGATATCATAGAAGTCCTGGAAGCTCACATAGTTCTTCAACAGGGTATAGTAGTCGCGAGTGAGGTGCAGCAATTTGTCAACAAGCTGGACACTGGCAGCCTCTTCATCAAGTTTGATATCGGCCTCGGTCACGGTAACGCTTGCCTGATAGTCGCGATATGTCTTGATCTTGGCGGCAATCTCAGCCCACATGGCTTCGGTCAAAGCCTCTGCCTTAGGATCGAGGACAGACTTGATTACAGCAAACTGACTGGCCCAAGCTGGGTTGATGGCAGCAGAAAGCGAGAGTTCCTCCTTGCCATCTACACGAGCAATAGGATAAGAGGCGATTTCATCCATTTTGGATGTCAGGTTTTCGGCAGAAATAGCTTCGATGCGAGAGGTCTGCACATCAAGGGCGGCAGTGCTTTCGGTAGCGAAACCAGCCAACTTGGCACGCATAAAGTAATCCTTGATTTTAGCATCCAACGCATTGTAAGCAGCCTCAACGGCATCTGTCTTATCTCCAAATGGAGCCTCCAATGCGGCACTTGTATCGATAGCAGCCAAAGCAGCTTCAAGTTTATTTTTCAATACTGCAGCCAGACAGCTTGAACTGTCGGCCAGCGAAATTTCGGCAGCGTCACTCTTGCCAAGCTGCTTCAAGATATTGACAGCAGCATCATAGAGTGCCTTACCATCTGCGTCCTCCTGATTAAGGGCATCAAGAGGAAGAACATCCTTTCCTTCCAGGATGAGATCTTTATTCTTCAAAACACGGGTCAACCATTTGGAGACCTCTACTACTTCATTCACATGGATTGAGCCATCGTTGTTGGTATCCATGTACTTCAGCGAAACCTCATCAATCTCCAAACCCTTCACAGGGCAAGAGAGTACGGTCCATTTCTTGACATCCAGTTCTTCAAGGTGAGCGATATCTTCACCACTTGCAATGTTCACACGAGTTACGCCACCAATGCGGCTGTAATTCCAATTGTAATTTGCCATATTAAGGTAAAATTTGGGTTAATAAACAGGCGCAAAGTTAACAAATAATATGTTATCTTGCGCAGAAACCCATAAAAATCTTCATTTTTTGCTATATTTGCACCCAATCAGTTTCAAATTTGACAAATGAAGTCTATTTATTTATCCCTCTTACCTCTCGTATTCCTGTGTTCATTGATGGCATTGGTCATCTCTCTCTTTGGTGACGATGCATTGAATGGAGCTGCTCAAATTGTGTTGCTCACCAGTGCTGCATTGGCTGTTGCACTTGCATTACCAGGCCGACACATAGACTTCAAAAAATTCGAAACTGCTGTAACCGAAAAGATCGGTTCTGTTTCCATCGCGCTTGTCATCCTGCTGCTGATCGGTGCTTTAGCCGGTTGCTGGATGGTGAGTGGAATCATCCCTACACTGATTTATTATGGCATGCAGATACTCAGCCCAAGTTGGTTTCTGGTTGCTGCCTGCATCGTTTGTGCAATTGTCAGCATCATGACTGGATCATCGTGGACCACGATTGCTACTATCGGAGTTGCACTGATGGGCATTGGACAAGCATTGGGACTTTCTCCAGGGTGGGTAGGTGGCGCCATTGTGGCTGGAGCTTATTTCGGTGACAAAATGTCACCCCTCAGCGACACTACAGTCATGGCATCAAGCACTTGTGGTGTCAAACTATTCGATCACATTCGATTTATGATGGGAACTACGGTTCCGACCCTCAGCATCACACTACTGGTGTTCCTTGTGGTCGGCTGGATTGTTGGCGCAGAAGGAAACAGCGACATATCGCAGTTTGCCATCGGGCTTCAGAATACATTTGTCATCTCGCCCTGGTTGCTCATCATTCCGATCATCACGGGCATTATGATTGCCAAGCGGGTTCCTACGCTTGCCGTATTATTCTGCGCCGTTTTAATGGGCACACTAACGGCAGGTTTGGTCCAGCCATCATTACTGCACCAAATCGCCGACGACACCTCCACCCGAGGACTAATCCGAGGCATGTTGACCATGCTCTACGGCGACACGCATCTTGAAACTGGCATTCCGATGCTGAATGACCTAGTCAGCACCTCTGGCATGATGGGAATGACATCCACCATCTGGTTAATTATCTGTGCAATGATCTTTGGCGCAGCTATGACTTCGACAGGCATGCTTCAGTGCATTGTCGAACGACTGCTCTCTTGGCCCAAACATCCAGCCAGCATTGTTGCAACAACAGCGGTAACCGGTATAGTCATGAACGCCATCTTGTGTGACCAGTATCTCTCGATCATCATCACATCAAGCATGTTCAAGGAGGCTTACGCTCGCTTACATTTCGACATCCGATTATTGTCGCGAACCATCGAAGACACAGCCACCGTTACCTCTCCCCTCTTCCCTTGGTCCAGTTGTGGAATGACACAGGCGCATGTCTTGGGTATCTCTACCCTGACATACGCCCCTTACGCATTGTTCAATCTGATTTCACCGTTCATGACGGTATTGATTGCCGCCCTGTTCAGCAAACGCTTTATCGTCGCCGACAAACAATAGTCTTACGCATTATCGACAGGAACATTCTGTCGGAAGTCCGAACCACGCTGATATGGTCGCAGACCAAATTCTTTAAGAAGACAGAGTGCATATTCAATGACACAGGCCTGTATCTCTTCATATTCCTCCCAGACTTTCGTCTTTGTGAATGCATAGATTTGTACAGGAATGCCTTCGCTTCCTGCCGATAATTGACGCACCATCAAGGTCATCTCTGCATTGATATTAGGATGCTGCTTGAGATAATCATACAGACGCGAACGATACTGCTCCAGATTTGTTTTCCCATCTTCCACAAACTTCACGGTATGCATATCGACAAGAATGGAGCGAGTCAGACGACGACCATTACTCTGCTGCATACCTTTCCAGTTCTGAAAAGTCTCTGAAACGAGGTTCGAAGGGGGAATGGTCAAAATCGTATTATCCCAATTCTGGACTTTGACAGTTGTAAGTCCGATTTCCAAAACCACACCGTCCACGTTACGCGATGGCAATGTAATCCAATCGCCCACCTCAAGCATATCATTAAACAGCAACTGAATACCTGCAACAAGACCTTTGATCGAATCCTGAAACACCAGCATCAGAACGGCAGCCATAGCACCCAAACCAGAAATCAAATAAGCCGGTGATCGGTCAATCAATGTACTGACAACCAGAATAGCAGAAATGGCGCAAACAAAAATCTGGACAGTCTGTACCAATCCCTTCATCGAATGCATACGAGCTTGCCCCTTTCCTTTCTCCTTGCCACGCAGAATCAATGCCTGGAACAAAGCAGAAATCAGAATACAGAGGAACCTCGTTACATTAATAATAATATATACAACCGTCAGACGAGAGATGATCTGCTCCAACACGCCCATTGTCACAAACGGAAGAGCAAATGTCAAGATGATAGGTGGTATAATATGGCTGAAGGAGCGAACAACTTTCTCGCTCAACAGAATATCATCCACCTGCGTATCGGTCTTGCTGGTAATTTTGCGGATAGCAGGAATAATTGCCTTGACAAACAGAAAGTCCACCAAGTAGGCAACCAGGATCACTCCTAAAACGATTATCAGACGCCAATACCATTCGAGTCCACTGCCATTGCTACCGACATTGGCATCGAGCCAACCTATCAAAAAATCCATAGAGAGACAAATTTTAGCCTGGATTATTCATACTAATCCAGGAGTTATTAGTTATAGTTATTAGTTAGGTAGTTTGGTCGAAACTATAGTCAAATTTCAGTTCGAGGGGTATAACTACTGACAACTAACAACTTATAACTTTGCATGAATAATGCAAGTTAGAGAATCAAGAATTATACGTTCAAAACGCTACATTTCACAACGTACCCTTTGCTTTTTTCTGCTCCATCAGGAACTGCTCGGCACGTTCCAAATCCTGTGGAGTATCAATACCAACAGTTTCGATATCGACCACACGGACGGTGATATGCATGCCATTCTCCAACCAACGAAGTTGTTCCAGACTCTCTGCCTTTTCGAGCGGAGTCTGTTCCATCGCAGTGATACGAGCCAATGCCTCCGGACGATAAGCATAAAGACCAATATGCTTGTAGAAGGTAAGCTTCTGCAACCACTCGCTCTGTTCTACGCCTCGCAAATAGGGAATAACAGAACGGCTGAAATACAGAGCCTGGCTACGGGTACCCAGCACCACCTTCGGACTGTTTGGATTCAACAATGCCTCCAGACCATCTTCCGGATGGAACGGCTTGACCAACGTAGCAATATCGGTCTGCGCATCCATAAAACAATCCTTTACGGCCTGAATCTGCTGTGCTGCAATAAACGGTTCGTCACCCTGCACATTGATTACCACATCGTATTCAATCCCTAAAGCCTCCGAGATCTTCTTATAGGCCTCCTGCACACGATCGGTACCGCTCTTGTGATTCGATGAGGTCATCACCACACGGCCATTGAATTTTTCGACAGTATCATAGATTCTGTCATCGTCGGTTGCGACCACTGCCATATCAACCAATGGTGCCACTTTCTCATATACTCTTTGTACTACAGGCTTACCACCCAGCATGGCCAAAGGCTTACCTGGGAAACGAGTGCTCGCAAAACGAGCTGGAATAATTGCGATTGTTTTCATAGGACCCTCCCCCATACCCCTCCCGTAAATGGAGGGGAGTATATACCTATACTTGACGCGGGGTTTTTCGTTTTTTAATTTATTATTTCTAATCTCCAGAATTTCTTATTTATCACGAATGTTCGAATATTCGAATGATTCGGGACAAAATTCCTTATTTCCTGAATTTCAGAGTTCCTGAATTCCCAATTTCTTGAGTGCCATCCTTCACCCTTAATCCATCATCCTACTCCCCTCCATCCACGGGAGGGGCCGGGGGGGGGGGTAGGTCTTACACCGTCCTAACCTCTTCCACGCCCTTGATTTGCTCAATGATGCGCATAGCCTCCATCAGTTCGAAAGCCGAAGGGACCTGCACCTTGACGCGGGTAGTAACGATATAGTCTTCGGTGACCGTATTGAGCGAATCGATGCCCAGATGCAGGTCATTACTGATCACATTCACCAGATCCAGCAGCAGACCATTGCGATCCACACTATTGATAACTATCTGTGTCGGATAGGTCTTGTTCGGCAGAATTGGCAACGAAACATCCACGATTGAATCACCCTCTTTGGCCGAAAGCTGAATAGCCTCCGGGCAATTACGCTTATGGACCACAACGGTTCCGTCTGGACGCTTAAAGCCGGCAATCTCGTCACCAGGCAAAGGGTTACATGCATCACAAAGCACAAACGGAAATTCTTCGGTCGAAATACCATTCTTGGCCAACGATACATTTACGGCTCGACGTGCTTTATAGGTCGAAACATGCTTCAGCCATGATGCTTCAGGCCAAGTCATATCATCCGTACCTACCTCTACTCGATCTCCACGTTTCAAGATGGTAAAGATACTGCAAAGCTTGCCATTGATGTGTGCATATTTGGCATGGTTACCGATATTGCTGTGTATTTCATAGGCCATATCCAGGACGCTCGATCCTTTAGGCAAAATGATGCTGCTGCCCTTGGGCGTGAAGACAATGATATCGTCATTGTAGAAGGAACTGATTACAGATTCCATAAAGCCACCTTCTGCTCCTGACTGTGCAATATCGCGCAGGACACCCTTGAACTTCAATACCCACTTATCGATTGACTCCGTGCGATCCAACACACAACCCTGTTGCGAATTTCGACGCATCGACTCGGTCGTGATATGCACTTCTGCCCAACCACCCATGTGAGTCATCACCTGCACATGAAGGGCCTGATAACCGTTTTCCTTAGGCTGATCAATATAGTTGATGGCAGAATAAGGACGCTCCTTATAAAGATCTGTCAGGAGGCTATAGATTGCAAGACATTGATTTTTTTCAGAACCTCCATCCGGTTTTGGATCAATAACGATATTGATCAGGTGAACATGTTCCAACTCCTTGAAGGTCTGTCCGGAGTTCTGCATCTTGCGCCACAATGCATAGACAGAACGCGGACGAGCATACACCTTGGCACTGATACCTTCGGCCTCAAGAGTTTCGCGAATTGGGTTCAGGAAGTCTTCGATGTCATCATGGTGAAGTTTCATATACGAAACAATCTTCTTCTCGATTCGCTCATATTCGTGAGGCGAACGGAATTTCATGGAAAGATTCTCAAGTTCAGATTTGATTTCGTACAATCCGAGTCGGTTTGCCAAGGGCGCATAGAAATAATCGGTTTCGGAGGCAATCTTCATCTGTTTGTCGGTACGCATGCTGCCCAATGTGCGCATGTTGTGCATACGGTCCGAAAGTTTGATCAGCAAGGCACGGATATCGTACTGAATTGAATCGAGCATCTGTTTGAAGTTGTCGATCTGTTTCGATACCTTATAGTTTCCATCATCCTTTTTGGTCAGTACACCCACCAGGAAGGCTACATCTTCGCCGAATAGCTTACGGATATCCTCGATTGTATAGTCCGTATCCTCGACCACATCATGCAACAAAGCGGCCATGATACTATTAGTGCCCAAGCCCAGTTCGACCAATGCGATGCGTGCTACCGAAATCGGATGGGTAATGTAAGGAATGCCACTCTTACGGATCTGCGAGGCATGCGCTTGTGCTGCCAACTCATAGGCAGCCTCAATGCGAGGCAGGTCGGTTGCGGGCAACTGTTCCTTGACGCGCTCATAGAGTTCGTCGCGCATCTCTTGGACCATTAACTGGGCCTCTTCTGGTGTTACTTTGCCTTCCATAATCAATATCTTGTGATGGTTTGAATCTGATTCAGTTCGTTGACGATGCATTGCAACTGGTGACGGAGACTGTACAGATGGGTAATAACCTCCTGCTTCACCTCTTCCTGGCCAGGATTATTGCTCAAAACGGCTCTTACACCTTCGATGGTTCTACCCTCGGTGTGGCGCATTCGATAGATAAGTTGGATCTGCTCAATATCCTTTCGGCGATACAAGCGTGTATCACCTTTGGTACGCATCGGCTTGATTTTGCCGGGAAAGTCCTTTTCCCATTTACGCAATACCTCGACCGAGAGCCCAAACATCTCGGCTACTTCCCCAATGGTGAAATACTTTTTGGCAGAAAGATCTGCCTCCGTCTGATCCTGTATTTTCATATTTTTCTTAGTCCATAACCTGGCCTACATTATCTGACATTTCGATCAACTCTTCGTACTGCTCAGGCGTGAGATCTAGGAAGTAATAATTCGCCGGATTCTGCACAACATCGCGCAGATGAACTTCGTAATGCAGATGCGGACCTGTAGATTTACCTGTAGATCCAACTTCTCCGATCTTATCACCTCGTTTCACACCTTGTCCGCGATTCACGAATTTCTTCGACAAATGAGCATATCGTGTCACATAGCCATAACCATGATCGACCATGATCGAAAGGCCATAACCCTTATCGAACCCTGCCTGAATAACCCTTCCGTCGCCCGTTGCGAACACATCGGTACCCTTTTCGGCCGAGAAATCCATACCTTCATGGAATTTCTTGATGTGATAAATCGGATCGATGCGATAGCCATAGCCAGAAGCCATTCGTTTCAAATCTTTGTTCGAAACCGGCTGAATGGCTGGCACATGGCGCAATCGGTCCTCTTGCGTTTTACACAATTCAACCAACTCATCGAACGACTGTGACTGTCGATGCAACTGCCTTTCGACCAAATCCATCTTTTGTGCCACACGAACCACCAATGCGGCATCTGAAAGCGCAAGTAGTGAGTCGTATCGCTGATGATTACGAACCAGTCGGTTACGTGCAGCCTCACCAATAGGATCTCCCTGCAGAACGATACGATATAGGTTATCATCACGTTGGCCAATGTCCTCCAACACACCCAATGCCTCGTCCAAACGGGCATCTAGCATCTGATATTGCTGTTTGAGCAGTTCGTGTTCTTTCTCAAGTCGCCATTGCGATGGAGAACCGATAAAGAAGATGAACGCGTAAAGCAAAAGAGCGCCTATGATAGTACCGGACAGCAAATGACGAAGTACAATCTGGAAGCGCATCCATTTACTGGGTGTGCTCCGCTCGTAACGTCCCTTCTGCTTGTTGTATTTGAAGTGTATCCAGTTTGCCATCTATCAACGTCTGCGAAAACGTCATCTTTTAAATATGGCGCAAATATGGCTATTTTTTTCTATAAATGCAAATTTTCGCAACAAAAAAAATAAAAAACTCTCATCTTTAAGAATTCACCTACCTATTTCAGCAACTTTTTCTAGCATATTCGTTTCGGGGCATTAAACCTTTCGGTCTTTTCGTACTCTTAAAGACAAACGAACAAGAGTTATTAACCCTTTAATTCTACAATTATGAAAAAGACTATATTCGCAATGGTAATGATCGCCGCCATGGCAGTTGGAACAATAAATGCACACCCTCGTGCCAAAGTTCATCACCATCATCATGCTCCACATATCGGACACTTCATTGCAGGCGTTGTCACAGGCGCTATCATCGAATCTCTTGTCGAAGAAGCCCTTCCGGTCCACGAAACTGTCATAGTCGCCAAGCCTGCTCCTGTTCGTGAGGTAGTCGTGGTTCATGAACCTGCTCCTGTTATCGTTCATCACCCAGCACCGGTTGTTGTTCATAGACCAGCATACCACTTTGAACACAACCACCCAGTCGTTGTTCATCATCACGACAATAATCATGCCAAACAAGGGCACCGTCAGCGCTCTAATGGACATCATCACAGATAATGATTTTGGTAATAATGTAAGGTGAACCACCAGCAGACTAGCTTCTGCTGGTGGTTTTTATTTTACAACCCACAAGAACAGTTGTCGGGAGGAAATCCCATTGTTGTGTTATCTCTATCGGTGCTTGGGACAAAAAAAGAACGTACGGAAATACGGATTGGGTGTAATCCCAAAGAATCCGTACATTCCGTACATTCTATAGCTAAAAAACGAATCTCTTAGAGACCGAAAGCAGCACTCAAGCCCTTGTCAACGCCAGAGAAGCCCATGAAGGCCATAGCAAGGAGGCCTGCAGTGATAAGTGCGATTGGAGTACCCTCCATAGCCTTAGGAGTCTTGGTAATAGCGGTCTGTTCGCGAATACCGGCAAAGAGGACCATAGCCAAGGTAAAGCCAAGAGCAGTAGCGATAGCATAGACTACCGACTGACCGAGGTTGTACTCGAAATTGATGACATTGATGGCAACACCCAAGATAGTACAGTTGGTGGTAATCAAAGGAAGGAATACACCGAGTGCACTGTAAAGAGCAGGCATAGACTTCTTCAAAATGATTTCTACCATCTGAACGAGAGCAGCAATAACCAAAATGTAAACGATGGTCTGCATATAGCCCAATCCGAATGGAACCAATACGCCATAGTAGATAGGATAGGTTACCAAAGTAGCAATCAACATGACGAAGAGAACTGCCAGACCCATCCAACCTGCGGTATCCACCTTCTTGGATACACCCAAGAATGGACAAATACCCAAGAACTGTGCCAATACGATATTGTTAACAAATATCGCAGTGATAATCATAATAATGTAACTCATAATAAAGACCCTCTCCTACTCTCCCTGCTTAGGGAGAGGGTAACAAAAGTTACCACTGAGGGATTTGTTTTTATGATTTATAATCTGTTTCTAATCTCTCCCTCCTTTTTAAGGGAGGGTTAGGGGTGGGTCCCTTATTACTTCTTAGTTACCTTATTGAAGATAGCAACGAGGAAACCGAGGGTGATGAATGCACCTGGAGCCAACACGAAGGTAAGAGCACCAAACTGCTCTGGGAAGAGACGGAGATCGAAGGCTGTACCAGCACCCAACAACTCACGGCAAAGACCAATGAGGGTGAGGGCTACAGTAAAACCAAGACCGATACCAATACCGTCGCAAGCAGAGTCCAGAGGACCATTCTTGGCAGCAAAAGACTCAGCACGACCCAACACAATACAGTTCACTACGATCAATGGAATGAAGAGACCGAGTTTTGCGTCAACCTCAGGAGCATAAGCCTTGAGCAAGAGCTGGACAACAGTTACGAAGCCAGCGATGACAACAATGTAACATGGAATGTGAACCTTGTCTGGAATAAGGCTCTTGATACACGAGATTACGAAGTTTGAGCAGATCAATACAGCCATAGTAGCCAGACCCATGCTCATACCGTTGATGGCAGAAGAGGTAGTACCCAAAGTAGGACACATACCGAGGAGCAACACAAATGTAGGGTTCTCCTTAATCAGACCATTGATAATAATACCAAGTTTTGACATAATTAATATCTCCTTACATTAATGTTATTACTTATTTTCCTTACAGCACTGGCCAGCAGCCTTCTTGGCACACTCACCATCTACCATTTCACACTTACAGCTGTCACAAGCCTGCTCACAAGCTGGAGCAACCTCCTTGACCTGCTGGCTGGCCGAAGTAGCAACATCAGCGCCAGTCAAAACACCTGCAGCCTGAGCAACAGCATCGCAGAAGGCACGTGAAGAGATAGTTGCAGCTGTAATAGCGTCAACCTCACCACCATCCTTGCTAACGGTGATATTGTTCTTGGCTGGATTCTTGCCAATCACGTCGCCCTTCTGGCCCTTCTGGAACCAATCTGGCATCTTGGCACCAAGACCAGGAGTCTCATTGCTGCAATCGAGGACACTATAACCGAGGATATTACCCTCAACATCAAAACCAATCATAACGGTGATGTTGCCACCAAAACCGTTCTTGGAGGTTGCCTTGACTGCGTTACCGACCAACTTGCCATCCTTCATAACCGGGAAGATGGTAGCCTCTGTACCATTGGCAGCAGTCTTAACCTGAGCCTCGCCTACTGTTGCACCCTCAGCTGGAACGACTGCAGAAATAGCAGCAGTCTGCTTATCGGCAGCAGCCTTGGCAATTGGTTCATCAGTAACATAAGCGACTGCACCAAGCAATCCACCTACCACAAGAGTGATCGCTGTCAATGACAGGACCATATTCTTCAAAGAATTTTCGAGCTTTGCCATAGGTGATTACTTTTTAACAACGCCGAAGCGCTGAGGTTTCACATATTTATTAATAAGAGGTGTAAACGCATTCATGATAAGAATGGCGAACGACATACCCTCTGGATAAGCGCCGAAACGACGGATGAGAATGGTCAGGAAACCGATACATGCGCCATAGAGCAACTGAGCACGGCTGTTCATAGGAGAAGAGACGTAGTCGGTAGCCATAAAGAACGCTCCAAGCATCATACCACCACAAAGGAGTTCGGTAAGAGCGATATCGAAATCGAAGCCATAGAACATGACACCAAATACCAAAGCACTAACCAAAACGCTGACTGGAATATGCCAGGTAATGGTCTTGGCAATAAGCATGTAGATACCACCAATAATCAATGCCAAAGCAGAAACCTCACCCATAGCACCACCGGTAGTACCGACAAGGCAATCCATGAGAGAAGGAAGATCGACGTTCATGCCAGCCATCTTCTGACCAATCAGAGCCAAAGGAGTAGCGCCGGTAGCCACATCTGCATAGCCTGCCTCAGTAGGCCAAGTGGTCATCTGAACAGGATAAGCAATGAGCAGGAACACACGACCGACGAGCGCAGGATTGAAGATATTGCAACCCAAACCGCCGAAAGACATCTTACCGACACCGATAGCTACCAATGCACCGATGGCAATAATCCAAAGATCGAGATTTGAAGGAACATTGAAGGCCAGCAATACGCCAGTCACAACAGCTGAAAGATCGCCCAAGGTGGTTGGGGTATTCAGCATAAAACGGGTGATCAGGAACTCAAACAGCAAGCAGAATGCCACCGAAGCAAGAGTAACGATCACAGCGCCAGAGCCGAACTGATAGAACGACCAAAGCAGTGCAGGAGCCAGACCAATCAGTACCTGAAGCATGCACTTCTGAGTACTGTTGCCACTATGCACATGAGGCGACAAAGATACGTTTAACATAATCTTATGATAATAAGAAGTTATTAGATACGAGTTATAAGTTATTTTTTCTCAGCGGCAGCCTCAGCTGCTTTCTTTGCTTCGGCAGCAGCAGCGGCACGAGCACGAAGAATACCCATTACCTTTGGCTTACCCTGACGGATCCAGTCGAGCAACGGACGATTGGCTGGACAAGAGAACTGACATGAGCCACACTCGATACAATCGTAGATGCGTTCGTTCTCAGCCTCATCGAGCATCCCAAGTTCGCTATAACGAGACAGGAAGTTTGGCTGCAGGCCCATTGGACAAGCATGCACGCACTTGGCACACTTGATACATGGTCCAGCCTCCTTGCGACGAGCCTCCTCATTCTTCATGATCAAGATACCAGAACAGCCCTTAACCATATAGCTATTGGTATCCGGCATAGCCTTACCCATCATTGGACCACCAGAGATAATCTTGCCGGTATCCTCTGGCACGCCACCAGCGGCAGCAATCAAATCTGCAACAGGGACACCCAAACGAGCCAGGAAGTTGCTTGGTTTGGCAACACTCTTACCGGTTACGGTTACGATACGCTCGATGAGTGGCTTGTTCTTCTGGACAGCTTCATAGACAGCGAATGCAGTACCAACATTCTGTACCAATGCACCAGTCACGATTGGCAGGCCACCCGAAGGAACCTCCTTGCCGATGACAGCATTGATCAACTGCTTCTCACCGCCCTGAGGGTACTTGAGTTGCAAAGGCACAATTTCGATTTCTGGGAAACCCTTTTTAGCAGTCTCGGTCATGAGCTTGATAGCATCTGGCTTATTAGCCTCAATACCGATGTATGCCTTCTTGACACCCATTGCCTTCTCAAGAATCTGCACACCAATGAGAATCTCCTCAGGATGAGCAAGCATCAAAGAGTGGTCGGATGTAAGATATGGCTCGCACTCTACAGCATTGATGATGACGCACTCTGGCTTGGCTGTTGGAGGTGGCATAAGCTTTACCTGAGTTGGGAAGGTAGCACCACCCATACCAACAATACCACATGCCTTGACACGATCAATGATCTCCTGCTTCTCAAGTTTGATTTCCTTGACAATATCTGTCGAACGGTCGATGCTCTCCTCCCATTCGTCACCTTCTACCTTGATGAACACAGCTGGCACCTTAACACCGGTTGCAGACTCTACGAGATCCACCTTATCGACAGTACCAGAAACAGAAGAATGAACAAAAGAAGAAAGGAAACCGCCCGGCTCTCCAATCACGGTTCCGACCTTCACCTTATCGCCCTTATTGACGATCGCCTTCGAAGGTGCACCAAGGTTCTGAGCCATTGGAATGGCCACCATCGCTGGCACAGCAGCAACCTCGATAGGTGCCTTGTCCGAAAGTTTGTTTGCAGCGGGATGAACACCGCCTAGTTTAAAAGTCTTCATTATCTTAATTTTTAACTTTTAATTTTTAACTTTTCACTGCTCAGCAGCCTTAGGTGCTTCTGGAGCGGCAGGAGCAGTCTGCTGGGCAACCGGTGTAGTTTCGGCAGCGGCCTTGGCAGCAGCGGCAGCTTCAGCAGCAGCTTTCTTCTCAGCCTCTTTCTTAGCCTTCAGTTTCTCGACAACGGCCATAACAGGCTCGGTGGCAAGAATAGCACCCTTAGGACACTCTGACACACACATACCACAAGCCTTACACTTGTCGCTATCAATCCAAGCAATGTTGTTCTCGACTGTAATAGCCTCGAACTTACAAGCCTTCTGACACTTACCACAGCCGATACAAGCATTCTTGCATGCCTTCATGGCAACAGCACCCTTATCCTTGTTGACACAAGAAACCCACACACGCTTCTCGACCGGAGTCTTGGCACAGTTCTTCTTGCGCAATTCGATAACGAGCTTTGGACAAGCCTTAGCACATGCACCGCAAGCCACACACTTGTTCTCATCGATGACTGGCAATCCTGTCTCAGGGTTCATACTGATAGCATCGAAAGAACAGGCACGGACGCAGTCGCCAAGACCAATGCAGCCAAATGCACAACCTGTTTCGCCAGAGAAAGTAGATGCAGCTACAGCACAACTCTTGGCACCATCGTAATTAGAAATCTTTGGACGGTCGCACTTGTTGCCATTGCAACGTACTACCGCCAATTTCGGATCGGCAGCGCCAGCCTCAAGACCGAGAATGTCTGCTACCTTTGCCATTGTTTCGCTACCGCCCACTGGACAGAGAAGGGAACCTAAAGAATTGTCAGCGTCCTTGGCCTTAACACAAGCATCGGCCATACCGTGACAACCTGGGAAACCACAACCACCGCAGTTTGCACCTGGCAGCGACTCTTCGACCTCACCTACACGGGGATCTTCGAAGACGAAGAACTGCTTTGCCACCACAAAAAGGAGCAAAGAGCCTACGAGCCCTATCACACCGAGTGTAAGGAGGGCAATCAAAATTGGATTCATAGTGATACTAACAAAAAATTAAAATGTATTAATTGATTTTACGATGCAAAACAAAGACAACCTTTCTGTCCAGCTTTTCGCGAAACAAATAGAGTGTCACATAATAGAGCGCAAGCACGACCAACTCTCCTGCACAAGCGAGCATTTCCCCACAGAAGTTGATGAGCGGGAACAATACAGAAAGCGCCAGCAAGGTAGGAAGTCCGAAGGCATAGAACATGGCTGTCCAAGCCAACTGATTGGTCACTTCAACAGTTACTTTTTCGCCCACTGCATAAGATACGCCATAGCTATCAGCCACAATCGACCGCTGCTTGGTATCACCGGCAGTACAAAGCATCTTTGCATGACAATCAGCACAAGCAGATTGCTGCACAAACTGTACAGTAACCTTATTTTCCTCAATTCTGGTAATTACCCCATCGTGGGTAACATGATTATTCATTGTTTTTTTGGGTTCTCAAAACTTTATTTGATGCGCAAAAATAATAAAAAAAGTCCATACAAAGCTAACGAATTGCAAAAAAACTGATAAAATATGTTGTTTAACATCAAAAAAAGGGGCATTTGTACCCTAACTCCCCATTTTTTTGTTAACTTTGCGCCCGTATATGAAGATAAATATGGTGTACATTTTATATATTATTATAAGTGCGTTGATAATGGTTTCGTGCGGAAATTCCGAACGAGCCACCACTTCGGCACAAGCAAACACGTCAAACAACCAGCTCAAAAGCACGCCCGACTTCTCAGCCGACAGTGCCTATCTGGCCATTGCCTGGCAATTGGAATTCGGTCCACGCGTGCCAGGCTCACAAGCACAAGAGGAATGTGCCCAATGGTTACAAAAAGAACTGGAAAGATATGGTGCCAACGTCAAAACGCAACGAAGTACCGTAGTTGCTTACGATGGGACAAAACTGCCATGCATCAACATCGTCGGCAGCTATAATCCAGAGGCGCACAACCGCATCCTTCTGATTTCTCATTGGGACAGCCGACACGTAGCAGATGCAGATCCTGATCCATCGAAACACAAGCAACCGGTTCCGGCCGCCAACGACGGAGCTTCGGGGGTAGGTGTTTTGCTGGAAATTGCCCGTCAAGCTGGTCTCAAGAAACCCAATATGGGCATAGACATCTTCTTTACCGACGCCGAAGACTATGGTGCTCCCGACGACTGGGAAGGGAAGCACGACGAGAAGTACTGGGCATTAGGCACACAGGAATGGTGCAGAACCCCACACGTCGAAGGATATCAGGCCACCTATGGCATCCTGCTCGACATGGTAGGATCGGGTCAGGCGACCTTCTATCGCGAATACTATTCGGATCGGTATGCCAGCGACGTTGTCAATCTGGTTTGGCAAACTGCCACCAAGTTGGGTTATCGAGATCTCTTTGTCAATCGTGAGGGAGCAGGCATTACCGACGATCATGTCTTTGTAAACCAGATGCGGCATATTCCGACCATCGACATCATCGACACCCGTATGCATGGTAATGGGACCTTCTATCCTCATTGGCACACAACGGAGGATACACTCGACAAGATATCGAAAGAGACACTCCAGAAGGTTGGCAATGTTTTAATGCAATTAATTTATTAAGGTATATCATTATGACAATTAACGAAATTCAGGACCAGATCGTCGACGATTTCTCGGCATTCGACGATTGGATGGACAAATACCAGATGTTGATCGAGTTGGGCAACAACCTCGAGCCATTGGCAGATCAGTACAAAACTCCGCAGAACCTTATTGAGGGTTGCCAAAGCCGCGTATGGATTCAAGCAGACTTCGACGAAGCCACAAAACAGATCCACTTCACAGGCGACAGCGATGCCGTGATAGTCAAAGGCCTCGTAAGCTTGATTCTCTCGGTCTTCAATAACCAGACTCCAGATGATATTCTCAATGCAGAACTCTATTTCATCGAAGAAATCGGACTCAAGGAACATCTCTCTCCTACCCGTTCGAATGGACTTTTGGCCATGGTGAAGCAGATAAGAGTATATGCATTGGCGTATAAAGCAAAAGGGTAGCCCCTTTCCCCATCCCCTTCCCCAAGGGGCAGGGGAGTATATAGAAAAAGCTATCAAAAAGTAATTCTAAAAAAAGAAAGCCCCATCAACCATCAGTGGTAATCACTCCCTTGCCCCTTTTGAGGAAAGGTTTTGGGTTAGGGGCTACTAGTAATATATGTGGATTCTATTTGCCTTCATGAGCGCCATGTTATTAGGCGTTTATGATGTATTCAAGAAGGTCAGTCTCAAGGACAATGCGGTCATTCCTGTTTTGTTGCTCAACACCTTCTTCTGCTCTTGTATCTTCCTGCCGTTGGTGGTACTTTCGGCCTACGACATCATTCCCGAAGGAAATCTTTTATACATCCCTCGCATCGAAGATCCAACCATCCATGGCTATATCATCTTGAAGTCGGCCATCGTGCTTGCCTCATGGATTTGTGCCTACTATGGATTGAAGCATCTGCCAATCACCATTGCGTCGCCGATCAATGCGACTCGTCCGATATTAGCACTTCTGGGTGCAATCTTCGTCTTCGGCGAACAGTTGAACCCTTGGCAATGGGCCGGTGTCACCATCTCGATTCTCGCCTTTGGCTTGATATCAATGTCGGGCAAGAAAGAGGGTATCTCGATGAAAAATTCCATCTGGATGTGGCTCGTATTAGCCGGAACCATGATTGGAGCCGTAAGTGGTTTGTACGACAAGTTTCTGGTTGGCGATCCGAACAACGGACAAGGCTTGTTCGGCATCTGGCCCAACCGAGGCTTCAACAAGATGATTGTCCAGTCTTGGTATAACTTTTATCAGGTACTGATGATGCTTGCCATGCTCTTCATAGCCTGGTGGCCTATCAAGAAGACGCATCCATTCCATTGGCGTTGGCAGATTCCTTGCATCTCACTCTTCCTGAGCATCGCCGACTTTTGCTATTTCTTTGCCCTATCACAACCAGACGCGCTGATTTCCATCATCTCGCTGGTACGTCGTTCAGGCGTCATTGTCGGCTTTATTGCCGGCTGGCTCTTCTTCAAGGAGAAGAATATCAAGTCCAAATCATTGGATCTGCTGTTTGTAATCATCGCCATGTTCCTGCTGTGGATGGGAAGCAAGTAGAAGGTTAATGGGATCCGGGTTAACCAGATCATCGAAAAATCGAGTAATCGAATCATCGAAAAAAATCAAAACAATTCAAAACAATTCAAAATATGAAAAACATCTTTATAGCAATTCTGTTCCTATTGGGCATCTGTTCTGCTCAGGCGCAGTTAATCAAAGAGAAGGCACCTGTCGATCCAAAATATCTGGCTGGTGCAGTACCTATGATTGATGGCAAAGTTGTCTTCAGCAAGGAGATTCCTGTCAAGACCTCATTGAGTGCAGATTCACTCTACAAACTTATTGGCCGTTACGTTGCACGTTCATTGAACAGAGATGAGGTATTGAAACGCTCTGGTATGGTCAACGACAGCAACGCGCACCATTTAGAGGTAGGTGCAGTCGAATACATCACATTCCGCAAAAGCGCCCTTGTACTTGATCGCACCCAGATTATCTACAAGATCAACATCGATATCACGACCACCAACCTTTCGGTAAAGATGTCCGACATCTCATACTACTACAATGAAGAATCTGATTATCCAGAGAAGTTCACTGCCGAAGAATGGATTACAGACGAAATCGCTTTGAACAAGAAAAAGACCGGCTTCATCTACAACAGGTTCGGCAAGTTCCGTACTACGACCATCGATCTCTTCGAGCAATTTTGTGAGAATCTGAATGGATTTATTCAATCGTTGTAGTGATTTAACAACATAAAACAATTATACTATGAAAAAGATTTTTATCCTTTTCGTTTCTGCCATGCTTGTCATGCCCGCCATGGCCAAAAAGAAAGTTTCTGAACCAAGCGACCGTGAAATATGGACTGCTTTAGCTTATCGCATGGCTCAGCCAATCCTCGAACCAATGTCCGAGGGTCGTCTGCAACAAGTCATGACCTACGAGAGCGGCAACCTTGAAGTATCTCCAACTTGGGACGGTCGCAACAAGAAGGTCACCTATATGGAGGCCTTTGCCCGCATGATGGCAGGCATTGCCCCTTGGCTTACTTTACCAGATGATGATACAGCAGAAGGCGCTCAACGTAAGCAACTCCGCGAGTGGGCATTAAGTGCCTATAAGCATGCTGTCGATCCAAAGAGTCCTGACTATTTGGGGTGGACAGCCGGTGGACAAACCTTGGTCGATGCAGCCTATTTGGTCGAGAGTTTCCATCGTGGCTACAATGCGCTCTGGTTGCCACTCGACCTGACTACCAAGTTGCGTTACATCAGCGAACTGCAGCAATTGCATCGCTATGATCCCCCTTACCAGAACTGGTTCCTTTTCTGCGGCATGGAGGAGGCATTCCTGCTTAAAGCTTCGTCCGATCCTGCCATCAAAGAGGCGATGAAGAACCCATCTGCTCTCGATGCAGAACAACAGGCACTCATGGCCAGCATCAACAAGCCAATACACGACCCATTCCGTATCAAGACTGCTGCCAACAAAGCTGAAGAATGGTACATTGGCGACGGCTGGTATGCCGATGGTCCTTCGTTTGCTTTCGACTACTATAATTCCTACGTCATCCACCCGATGTACGCCGAAATCCTGGAGATGGTGTGCGATGTTCAGCCACGCAACAACTATCTCATCCATAGTCTCGACCTGAACTACCGCACTTTGGGTCCAAAAGAGCGTCTTGCAGAGGTTCGCAAGCGTATGCAGAAGTACAGCTGCATCATCGAGCGTTTCATCTCTCCTGAGGGCACCTATCCTGTCTTCGGCCGAAGCATTCCTTATCGTTTGGCAGTCTTCCAGCCATTGGCCATGCTGGCTTGGCAGAAGCAGCTCCCAGAGCAGTTGCCTAACGGACAGGTTCGTGCAGCCCTCACCGCTGTTATGAAACGTATGTACAAGGGAGACCTCCAGGATCTCTTCGGACAGAAACGCGATGCCGATGCTCCAACCAACTTCAATCCTGCAGGATTCTTGACCATTGGCTTTGTGGGCAGCCATCCGAATGTAGCAGATATCTACACCAACAACGGCTCGCTCTACATGACTTCACTTTCATTCATGCCACTGGGTCTTCCTGCCGACGATCCATTCTGGACTGACGCTGCACAGCCTTGGACTTCAAAGAAGGCCTGGGAGGGACAGGATTTCCCGAAGGATCACAAGTGGCACATCAACAAACAGATTTTGTATTGGGAGTAAGACCCATCCCCTGCCCTCCCTCACTTGTAAGGGAGGGAGAATATACAGAAAACTTCACAAAAAGACATATGAAGAAAACTATATTATTCTCTATCCTATCAGGATTGGTAATGCTTTCGTCATGTTCCACTCTCCCCAAGCCAGCTCAGACACTGGCCGTCATGGAGAAAGTAAACAACCATTGGCAGGAGGGGCATCCCATCACCGAAGCCAAGGCTTGGAAGCCATACGCCGACTATTCTCCATTTTGGCAAAATGCCGCATACCATACCGGCAACCTCGCAGCGTGGCAAGTAAACAAACAGGAAAAGTGGTTGAATTATACCCGTACCTGGGCAGAAGGTGCCCAATGGATGGGTGCAACCAGCAATGATACCCTCAAATGGAAGTACAGCTACGGAGAGAAACCGGAATACGTGCTTTTCGGCGATTGGCAGATCTGTTTCCAAAGTTATGCCGAATTGTGGCAGATTGATAAAGCTGCAGGCCTCAAGGATGATGATCCGGAACAGATCAAGAAACTGAAGCGTGCCTTGGGTGTGATGGAGTACGAGATGAGTACAGACAAGAACGACTACTGGTGGTGGGCCGATGGACTCTACATGGTTATGCCAGTCATGGTTCGACTTGGAAACATCACGGGCAACACCCAATATGGAGAAAAGCTCTTCGAATACTGGACTTATGCAAAGAACCTGATGTACGACAAAGAGTCACATCTCTTCTACCGCGATGGGAAATACATCTATCCGAAACACAAGTCCGTCAACGAAAAGAAAGACTTCTGGGCTCGTGGCGACGGTTGGGTTTTAGCTACTTTAGCCCGATGCATGGATGAACTTCCTGCCGACTATAAGTACATGGACGAGTTCCGTCAAACATACCTTGAAATGGCAAAGGCGGTTGCCGACTGCCAGCAACCCGAAGGCTATTGGACACGTTCGATGCTCGATCCGGCACATGCTCCAGGACCAGAAACCAGTGGAACAGCATTCTTCTGCTACGGCTTGACATGGGGCATCCGCAAGGGTATTTTGCCCAAGAAAGAGTATCTTCCAGTAGTGCTCAAGGCCTGGAATTACTTAACACAAACAGCCTTGCAAGAAGATGGAAGCCTTGGCTATGTCCAGCCAATTGGAGAACGTGCCATTCCAGGACAAACCGTCGATCAAAAGAGCACAGCACCATTCGGTGTCGGAGCCTTCTTGCTTGCAGCTAAAGAGATGTACCTGCTCGCCAAATAATCGATTCAATGTTCGATACCCACATAAGTAAAGCCGGCTCACTGAGTCGGCTTTACTTATGTATATAGCAAAGAAACATTATCCAAGTTCAAGTTTGAAAGTATTGATCATTTCATCGATCGCCTTATTTGCCTGAATCATATCCTGAATCTTTTCTCGTGGAGAGAATGCCCTTTTCTGCAACACATCTTCAGACGCAATCTCATACTGAATCTGGATATGTGAATTATGGAGTGTTTGTCTGAGATAACGGACAATGGTCTCTGTATGTGGACGAATGATCTCCTGCTGTGCCTCGCTGGCCAATGTCACCATATACTGCGTACCATCTACCTGCTGAGGGAGGAATCCAGCCATGACATTGTTCAGGAGTTTTTCGGTTGGATTGGTACTAATAAAGTCTTTCCATGCGCGCCGAAGCGCGTCGGGTTGGACAGGTTCATTCATCTCCTGTATCTGCTGCTGGGGCTGAGCAGAAGCTGGAGTTCCCGGATCTCCGGCTGGGGAGGTTCCATGAATAGAAACAACACGAGGACCACCCGGACGGGTATTGAAACGAGATGCACCAGCACCCATCACTACACGTTGCGGCTGTGGGGCAGACTGGGCCGGTTGCTGAAGAACATCAGCATGCGATGTTTGCGGAGCCTGCGCCTGAGGTTGGGGTGCATAGGCCGACTGAACTGGCCTAGCCTGCGACTGAGGTGTAGGTTGTGGAGTCACCGGACGCTGAGGTTGTGGGGCTGGCTGTGACGGAACAGGAGCTTGAGGTTGCGGTGCAGATGGAAGCGTTGCAGGGTGCATCAACTGGCAAATCTTGACAACAGCCAACTCTACACTTAATCGTTTGTTGCGGCTATTGCGATAGTTGAAATCACATTCGCTCGCAATCTGAAGGCCATTGTACAAGAATGCAGGTGGACACTGTACTGCCTGTTGTTGGTATCGTTGAGCGACCTCAGGTCCAGCCTCCACCAGCGACATGGTAGCAGGATCCTGGCTTACCATCAAGTCTCGCATGTGGCTTGCCCATCCACCAATGAAGGTTTGGGCATCAAATCCCTTACGAATCACCTGATCCAAAGCGACCAATGCTGCTGGGATGTTGCCAGCCAACGCATTGTCCGTCAAACGGAAGAAGAGTTCATAATCAAGGATATTCAGATTGTCGATTGTTGCCTGGCGAGTCACATGACCATCGGTGAACGAGACAATCTGATCGAACACAGAGAGTGCATCGCGCATACCTCCATCTGCCTTACGGGCAATGACCTGCAGCGCCTGCGGTTCAGCATCGATTCCCTCTTCAGTAGCGATACGCTGCAACTGTTCCACAATATCCTGAACCGTGATACGCTGGAAGTCATAAGTTTGACAACGACTCAGAATAGTCGGCAAAATCTTCTGCTTCTCGGTCGTACACATCACGAAGATAGCATGACGTGGTGGCTCTTCCAACGTCTTCAGGAAAGCATTGAATGCAGCAGTCGAGAGCATGTGGACCTCATCGATGATGAAGACCTTATACTGGCCCAACTGTGGTGGCACCTGCACCTGATCAATCAACTCTCGGATATTATCGACCGAGTTGTTGGAGGCAGCATCCAGCTCATATACATTATAAGAACGCTGTTCATCGAACGACTGGCAGCTTTCACACTGTCCACAAGCCTCTCCATCAGGAGTCAAATGCTGACAATTGATCGTTTTGGCAAAAATACGTGCACAAGTAGTCTTACCCACGCCTCGAGGTCCACAGAACAGGTAGGCATGGGCCAGTTTGCCACTGATGATGGCATTTTTCAACGTCTGCACAAGCGCCTTTTGACCAACGACGGTTTTGAAGCTTTGCGGACGATACTTTCTGGCACTTACGATATACTCTGACATTGTATTGAATTAAACTCCTCCAAAGAAGAGCTGATATTTGTACTATTGTTGGCGCAAAGATAATCCATTTTTTTGAAACCACCAACAAATTCTCCTTATTTATTATTTACGGTAGCTCTTAGCCAAATCCATAACGACATAATGATAGGCAGTATTGGCGCCATCTACGCAAAATTCACGTTGTTGCCAAAGGAATGGATATTCGAGCAACTCCGGAAGATCGGGTTGAATAAGATTTGTTCCTGGAATGACTGCTCCCGGAATGTAAGACCAATCGGCACGATTTGCGCCATAAGTGATCTTGGCTGCCTCCTGACCAATTCCTCCCACAAAAGAGCTGCGGTTACGTCCAGGATGCATACCCAATCCCCACTCGACAAGATAAGCCATATATTCGGTCGAAAAGAGGTCTGGATAACTGTCATGCAACATAGCATAACGGAATCCTTCGTGCTGGGCAGCCCACGAGCCGGAAGAGAATCCACCACGACCATTCGAAACCCGATACGGATTCATCGACATCATCTGCTTCACTTTCGACTGCAACTCGGGCAACACCTTGCGAATAGCGGCAGAGAACTTCTTGTTGGCAATCGCCTTATCGAAACGTCCGATGAACCAGCCACATTGCTCGATGTGTTCACAAATATATTTCTGCTGATTCAATATGAAATCGCTGTATTGCTTCTCTCCGGTCGTAAGGTACAGTTCGACCGCAGCTTCCAATTGGCTGCCTAACAGGGCAGGATTGTCGGGCGAAGCTGCGAAAAGCGTACGTGCAACATCAAGGCATTGGGTCGAGAGAGTATCATTATATCCTTTCAACACACGCGAAATAGCAGAGAGGCGTCCAGCTACCTGTACTTCACGCGATGGATTCTGCTCGGTAAATACCCAACGGTCATCGGCAGTACCAGGCACACGGTCTGTGTGTGATCCGGCATCACCCAGAAAGACATACTGACGCACAGTCGGACAAATTACACCTCTATATAATCGGCCCATAGCTTTCCAGCCGGCCATCAAGGTCAAGGCGCCATGTTCAATCTGCTGCAAATAATCGTTGACGCCATCGGGCTGATGAACTTCGACCAGATGATTCTTTTGGTCGATGGTTGTTTCATCCCAGTAGGCTCCCAGATTCTCGACCATCATGCACAACTGCCATGGCTGAATGGACTGCGATTCGACACGCAGATCCCAATCTCCGGCATCGTGCCAACCTCCTACCGTCATTCCCGGAATCAATTCTCCAGGCTGGTATTTGCACAGAGTCGTCGGACCTTGGGTATAACCATCAATATAGTTGAATCCGACAGGAGCCATACGGCCATCGTCCATGTGACAGACGTCATGCCAGCAACGGTATTTATCGTTCACTCGCATGTGGCACATCTGCACAGGCAAGAAGTATTCAATCTCGGCTTGCCAGATTCCCTGATCAAAGATATCATCTGCAACACGGAACATAGGAGAACACTGATCGCCATAGCAAACCTGATAGAGCCCCGGTTCCTTGATTTGCGAAAAGTCGAAAGTCAGATAGTGATACCTATTGAAGTCTCCCCATTCTGAAGCACTACCCTGCATAACGGTCTTGACCCCCTCCTGAGCAATGCGACATACCTTGACGTCAACAAACGACTTGTCGCGTCTATCCAATTCGACGACAGCCAATTTGGTCTGTTCCGGATGGTAACCCAACTGCGAAGTCTGGACGACCGGAGTATAGAGCCAAGAGACATTGACCTGAGGTCGGATCTGCCAATATGCCACCTCACCCTTGGCGCCGGCATCAAACTCCGAACGAAGCACAAACCAGCCATTCTGATGATTCACACGTCCATCATAAAGGCGCAAGCTTCCCTTTTTGCATTCAATATCCACACGATTAGATGCATGGGGCTGAAGCACAAAATGGTTACCTTCGGCCAATGGTTTCGAAATCACATCATCGGCACGATAAGGATTATAGACAGCCGAATCCCCCATCAGTTGAGGTATGTTGGCTGGATCGCGATGCTGGTGGAAAACCCGGTCACCCCAACGCTGCGTGATATCAGCCTGGAAATAATCGCCCAAATGATCCACATTGCTTATAGTCTTCATCGTCGGTCCCATGGCTTGGTGCGGAAACTGTCCTGCCTGATTATCCATCAGGAAAGGCATTCCATACAGGGCCGAAGGTTGCAGTTCCAGATTAAAGCCGAGTTTACCGACATACTTGGCAGGCATCGCCCTATCCATTTCGACACGAACATCAAGATGATCCCCCTCTCCCTTTACCTTAACGACATAACCGAACTGGAAATCCGGATAGAACATAGGATTGAAACCCGCCTGATGCTTGCTACTGTCCGGATAAGCCATATAAACCCGGATCTCGTTATTATCACGGTCAATCTCCTTCTTCAGGAACTTAGGCAAACCCTGCCACTGACCCGGAGTCGCTTCAAAACGTACGTCGCCCAAGGTTGCCATACGATTATCCTGCTGAACGACAGATATTCCTCCAGCATGACCTTCCGGATATTGATCATCGAAGACCATCACGTCCGAACCGGAACAGGTAAAATACCCCTGTTCATTGAGTTTGAAATCCTGCGCAGACAACAAGCCCGGCATAAGACATGCCATCATCCAAAGTGCTTTATTTTTCATCATATTAGAAATGTATATTATATAAGGAATTCATTTTAGCGCCACAGCAAACTTGGATCACCAATTGAAGCCAAGACCGAAGTAAACCTTACCGGTATGATCATCCAGGAAGTCCTTATAGTGATCCTTGTTCAACCAATAGGAATACTGATAGGTGACTTTGGCATTCAATCGCCAAACCTTGGCAATCAAACCAGCTTCGCCGACCACGCCATTAAACCAGTTGGATTGCATACAATCATTACTAAGTTCATCATCCCAGCTCTTGAAGTCTGAAGTCGAAGGATCGAACTTGGCATGTTTTTCTTTCCAGTGCGCAATGGCTGTCGGAGCGGCATCCGTATCGAAGGTATAGAATCCTCCGCCATGATAACCCGTGCCCAGATGCATAAAGAAATACTTCCACAATCGGATTGTCCAGCCGAACGAGACGCTTGTCTCCAGGTCGAAGTCCTTAGGTTGGTAATATCCCTCAGAGTTTTCCTTATAGTCGTCCTTGTACTTCCACTTCAGCGTACCATCATCAAAATAATTGCGCAAATCATCAACGAATTGTCTCTTAGATTCGAAAGTCGGCCAACTTCCCGACAGAGAGCCTTCGGCCGAGCCGGTCCCCATCAGGCACTTGACATCCGACTTGTTCATGCGGAAGGTGATATAACCCGACGAACGGCGATTCTTAGTGTAGCACTGGGCATAGGTAAAGCCGATAGGTACATTGCCACCGAAGTCATAAAAGAAACAACGGGCATGCTGAGCCACCTTGTTGTCATGACGCTGCAGGTTATTGAGAGCAGCGGTTGCCTCCTCCATGAACGCTGTGCACTTGTTGTCAATGATTCGCTGATACGAAGCCTTGGCCAGCTCCGGACGTCCGATCGACATATAATGCTCTGCCAACGTAAATTCGTTATTACAGTCATTCGAATAGGCAGACTGACAATAAACGATCTTGTTGCCGATCTCCTTGCTGCCGGAATTATACAGAAGCATCTTATAGTAGATATCGGTAGCATTCTGATACTGGGCGAACTGTTCAAACTTCAGCGCTTGGGTGCTCCACAGGATCATAGAATCACAAATCTGGATACGATCGTCGACGCTCTCTTTGTTCATCTGGTATTCCGGGCAGACACGAATCATCTGGTAACAATCCTTGGCACCTTGATATTGCCCCTGATAGAACAGGTCATTGCCCTTGTCCTGATACACGAAGAATGGGCTTCGGAGAGCACTATACGGATCGCTCACATTATAGACGAACTTCTGCTTGTCGCGCAGGTTCAAGGTCATGACATGATTGCGGAACCCCTGCGCCATCACAGTGAGGCGACGTCCATCGTAGCTCACGCCTGGTGCCTGAGTGACAAAGACAATCGAATAGGTCTTCTTGCCAGCCACCGAATCCATGGTCACCTGAAGTTCCTTGTCATAATTCGAACGGAATTCCAAACCGAAAGCCTCACTGGTCACGAACTGTACCATCGCCTCATGACGTTCACCACAAGGATAAACGCCAATACCGCCCTCTGTATCTTCCTCAATGTTCAACAACTTCAGATCCTGAGCCGCAACGGAAAGTGGCAGCAGAATGAACAACAAAGAAAAAAGCTTACGCATAATCATTAGATATTAAAGTCTTCAAGTTTGAAAATCTCATCACGCTTGATTGTCTCACCGGTATCCGAATACTTGTCTGGCTGCCATGTACGGACCTCGATGGTCGGTTGCATTTCGTCCTCGAAATTGATCATCAGGAAGAGATATCCGACATCGCTGTATGTCGATGAGTTCCAGTTCTGCTTCATGGTCACGCCATAGATACGCTCATGCATCGGATGACGCTTGACCGACATCTCCGAGAATCGCACATCAATATACGAATTCTTGCCGAACACACGTTGCAGATTCTTCATGTACTGCTCCTTGTTCATGACCGTCTGAAGCACCTTGGTAGCACCCAGAGAACGGCTCATCAGATCGTTGCCTTCACTCCTCTTCTGCTGAAGCACCTTACCGGTTATAATCAAAGCATCGTTGCTGAACACCTGACGCAGATAATCGAGGTCCTTGCGATTGTAGGCGGTTCGGAAATTCTCGACAAAGTCAAGAATGATCTGTCGGCGCATAAAATCCTCGACTGCCACACCATCCACAATCACGTTTCGATAATTATGGAGTTCGAGAGCCACGTAGATATTCTGGAAAACACCCTGTGCATCGAAGTTAAAGACCAGATCCTTGTCATCGCCTTCGTTGTTTGCCAGCATCGAAACCGGAATGTCACGCAACTGATAGCCACCACCGGGCAAACGCAGGCAACGTGTCCGGACCTCATCTACCGGACACATCATAGGGCTCGTCTGCCACATGTCGCGAACCACCTGTTCGACCTCTTTGGGCAATGGGTGTGCCTTGAGCTTGTCCTTGATCTTCTTGCCTTCGGTAATGGCAGAATTGAAACAAGAGAGCAGATTGGAGGCATTCTGCTCAATGGCACCCTTCACTGTGGCATCATCAATGCCGGACGTAATGACAACCTTCACTTCCATCTGAGCCTTGAGTGCCAATGGCAGCGAAAAACATAGTACAACGACTAAGCCCAAAAATTTACAAAACCTATTCATAGAGATTCAAGATATTTTGCTGTGGAACATTCGTAAACAGATCACCTCGCAAGTCCTTGCGCTGACCATCGGGTGCAAAAAGTTCGTCGATGGTTGTCGTAATGACCAGCATGTGCACATAATTGCCATTGGGTTGGTGAACAATCAAGATGCCTCGCAAGGATTTGCCAACATCGCGAATCACTCCCGAAGCATATCGACGCACGCCCTGGCTACAAAGCGTATTATAGAGCGAAGCCCAACGGACATGGAAACGTGGTTTCTCGGTGCCATAACGACGATGTGTCAGATCGATTCCGAAATCAGGATTGTCGATCTGCCCCAACATCAGATTCGAAATGGATTGTGCCGGATAATCTTTCGACCATAAGGTCTGCAGCGTATCACCTGCGGTCGAAAAATAGAGGTCGCTCGACAACTGTTCAATCCAGAAGATATCGCCTTCGGTTCTGACCATGTCGGTACTGTCAATACGATGCAGTACCAGAGTCTTCGGATCCACCGGACGGATCGGTTCGACTGAGCCATACGCAATCTTTGCCGTCATCGCCTCGTCCAGTTCCTTCTTGTCGCCCATAGGGGCAGCCTCAACCCCTTCTGCCTCTCTGACAACAACCTTCTGACCGGGAAGCTCTTTTATCTCATCGGCCGGCTTGCTCTGGATCTTGACCGTCAAAGGCTCCGGCAGCAGTATCGCCTCCAAGGCAAGCGGATCCACTTCCCATTCACGGACATTCTGCTGAGCAGACATTGAACCCATGAACAGAAACGCCAGAACTCCGATCAGGAATCGCTGTTTATTTCTTTGCCACCTTACCATACACTACTTTGCGTTTGTCGTAAGTAACATTTGCGAACTTGGCCGACATTTCGTCCGAGGCACGACGCATCATCAACTGAACGGCACGCTTTCGGATATCATCATCACCCTTATAGGCAGAATGACTCAGCACAAACGCAGGAATTTCATACACGCCCAATTCCTCGCCTGTACCTTGCACCGCGATACGTATCTTCATCGAACATTCGCTCGATGCAAGCATATAGTTTCCTTTCTTCACCGCATCGCCACGTACTCCCTGATACGTCAGCGTGCAGACAAGATCGGCATCCGCTTTCGTCTCTGCGGGTTTCATTCCCATACGTGTCCATACCACCGACAGACTGTCACGATGCTCCTGCTCAAGGCTGTCCAGTTCGACATAGAAGGTTGGAGCCGGATCAAATGCCACAAGTCGTGTCTCGGCCGTAGCAAAGCCCTTGTCCAGATGCTGGAGCAGCATAGGCTTGGCAAAATTCTCATCAAGTGTTGACAGAAGTCCGCGATTGACGATGATGCCTGCCTTCATTCCGCTTTTCGTTGGTGCCAGTCTGATATGAAGGTTGACCAATCCCTGGGCATCGGTTCTTTCGTCGGCCGAAATTTTACCCTCTTCTATCCAGCCCTCGACGGGGAATCCGACCAAAGGCTTTCCCTGCATGGTCAATGAGAACTGCAGATCGACCGGAATCTCTTCGCCTGCCACAACAGGCAGAGTATCGCGCAGAGCTCGAAGTTCAATTCCATCGAACAGAGTCAGATATTCGTTGTAGAGCACAACACCAAGATCCTTGCCTTCGAGCAGGTCAGAATTCAAAGCCCTGTGCAGGCACGTACGGATGGCGTTCAACCCCTTGGAATACTCCTGCGATGCACCGATGATGTTTCCTTGTTCTCGGCAGATATGGGCACGGATCAGGTATTCGCTTCCTTTCATCAAGTTGATCATTCGCTGCTGCTCGACAAACGACTGCAATCCCTCGGCAGTCACCTGAAGGTGTACCCAATAAGCCGAATCCTGCAACAAGGTGTCTTTGATCTGGAATACATCGTTGCCCACTGCACTTTCAATCCACGATGTACGCTGATCGACAACAAAAGTGCTATCCATCTGAACCAAAGTTGCAAGCAATGAGGTGCTGTCAACGGTCAGCGTAAACCGATCGTAAAGCTGGCCAATGGCATCACATTTAGCCGACTGGAAATCTGTGCCGCTACCGACCGACTCTCCGTCCTGTAGCGTTGAGGACAACCATTGGGGCAAAGCATTCTGAGCCTCTGCCGACTGCATACCCATCACAAGGGCAACGAGAAGAATTATTTTTTTCATAACCTTATTTACGAAGAGATTTAAGACAGGTCAATGTCTTCCGATAAGTCTGTGGCTGATTGGTAGCCAGAATTTCATATTGCCGGATAGCGGTATCCAGATAGCGTTTTGCCTCTGCCTCCCGTCCTGGCTGCTCCGAACAGATGCGATACAGGTTGTAGTAGCATCGTGCCAAGTCGGGCATGGCACCCTGCGGATTACGTGCCATCTGGGGCAAGAGCAGTCGTTCCGACATCTTATAGCGCTTTTCGGCTTCCGGCAAGTGTCCTGTCACGAGGAAGAGATTGCCCAAAGAGTTGCAGATGCCTGCCGAAGGGATCTCTCTGTCCTGCATCTTCTGGGCATGCATCAGCGCGGAACTCAACACCTTCTGTGCCTCCGAGTACTTCTTTTGCTGCATAAGGGCCACACCCATATTGTTCTCGGCCTTCACCAGCTGGCTCAGCATCTTGTGTTGTGTGGTATCCTGACTCCAGATGGCGTTGCAGGTATCGGCCACCGAACGGAACGAAACCAAAGCCTCGTCGTATCGCTGACTGTTCAGTTGCAGGGCACCAAGCGACAGTTGTGCCGAAGTCAGAGAGGTCTGCCAACCCTCAGGATCACGCTGGCAGAGGTCTTTGAATCCATTCGCGGCTTCGGTCAACAGGCTTTGTGCTCGCGACAGGTTATTGAGTCGCAAGTACAACAAGCCTAAGTTATGAGCAAGCGGTGCACGCATGATTGGGTCATTACCCACATGACGCAAACAGAGTTCGTAAGCCTTACAGGCGCTCAACCAATCTGCCTGACGATAGGCGAACTCCGCGAACTGTACCATCGGTGCCAGTTGGGTTGTATCGCTCCAAGCCAACCGGCGCAAGAGGCTGTCGGCCTTCTCCATATTCTCAACACCGCCACCCAATTGGTATAGATCGGCCATGTGCATCATATTGCCGCGCTCCTCGGCAGTCACAATGGCTCGATCCAACTCGCCACGCTGCACCAGATTGATCACTTCGCGCTCCGAAGCCGACAGTTCCGAAAGGTCAATACGCGAGAACTTTTCTGCCACCAGTGTAATCTGGCTTCGACGCTGCTCGTAGTTGGCGTTGGCCTTCTGGACAGCCACCTCGTACTGGCTCTGCGTCATCTTACCCTCGTCGCGTTTCTGTGCCAGACGGGCTTTTTCCTTCTTGTATTGAGCCTCGTAGTTGGCCGATGAAACGCGCTCGTAATTGTCTCGCATCCGCTTGAATTGCGCCACCGGACACATCACAATCGTGAATGGGATATCGGCACGGCCTGAGATGATCCATTGCTCCAAAGCCTCCTTGTTGAAGATCTCGTAGCCCTGTTTCTGGATGCTTCGCACACTAACCAGATCGCCGGCATGCAACGTGCGGAACTGCAAGCTGAACGTACCGTCCTGTCCAGACAGGGTTCGAGGCGCATTGGACACGTTAATCTCGACGCCGGCCAACGGCACCTTCTCGTCAGCGCCACGGTATTCCTTGACAATACCCGTCTGCAGAACCTGAGCCATCAACTCAGATTCCGGCAATACTGCTCCGAAGAGTATCAAGAAGCACAAACTTAACAAGCTGTTTTTCATTTCTAACTGCCAAGGTTTATATATATTCGCGTGCAAAGATAAGTCTTTTCAAGAAAAAAAACAAATATTTGGTCTTTTTTATCTGAAACACACCACATTTTCGTCTCGTTCTTTTGGTTTTCGTCTTTTTTTAGCTATCTTTGCGCCATCACACAATGAAAAAACATAGAGTAATGAAAAACTTTTTTCTCTGGACACTCGCTTTGTCCGTCAATACAATGATGTTCGGGCAACAGCTCGAACAACGTGAACTTCGTGACCCGATGCAATGGGTTAGTAAAGAATCAACAGTTACTAATCTCGAAGAGTGGAATGGTCGTCGCAACGAGATTTCGCAACTGATACAACAATATGAAATCGGCACGATTCCTCAGGTTGACCGCTCGCAGGTTTCAGCCAAAATGTCTGGCAATACCCTCTATGTCACCGTCACGGTAGGCACGGAATCGCTCACGTTGAGCGCCGACATCACCTACCCCAAGTGCGGCAAGACTCCCTTCCCGCTCATGATTGGTTCGAGCAGAATTTCTTTGCCTGACACTCTGTTTGCGGATCGCCCCATTGCCCGACTGAATTTCAACGAACGTCAGGTCAATGGTTATTCTCAATTCCGTGGCGACACTTGCCGCACCAACTATGGTTTTGTCCGTCTCTACCCAGAACTTATCGACAACGGCGCCTACAGCATGTGGGCGTGGGGATTCCAACGCATCATCGATGGACTTGAGATTCTTGGTCCTGAGATCACCCTTATCGACACCAAGCATATCGGCGTGACTGGCTGTTCTTATGCTGGCAAGATGGCCCTCTTCTGTGGAGCTTTCGACCCACGCGTTTGTCTGACCATCGCCCAAGAGCCAGGTGGCGGAGGTGTGGCTGCCTGGAGAGTTTCGCACACCATGGAGGGGGTTGAAGACCTGGACAGAACCGATTACCACTGGTTCAAAGAGAGTCTTCGCGAACAATTTCATGGTGATAGTGTCTATTATCTCCCTTACGACCACCACGAATTGGTCTCGATGGTTTGTCCACGCGCCTTCCTGATGCTCGGAAATACCGATTACAAATGGCTGGCAGATGCCTCTGCCTTTGTTTCGATCAACAAAGCCCGCTCGGTATGGCAACGTCTCGGCATCGCCGACCGCATTGGTTATTCCATCAATGGCGGACACATGCACTGTATGCTTCCTTCCGAACAATATCCTGAGGTAGAGGCTTTCATCGACAAGTTCCTCTTGGGCAAATCAGAGATCAACACCGATTCTATCTGTATTGCTCCCAAGTTCGATGAATTGACCAAATAATCGATTCTCTTCCCCATGCTTGGCATGGAGATTTTCAGTTTCACCTTTGTTGGAGTACCTTTCAAATAATTTTGCGATACAAACATCATTAGACTTTGTATCGCAAATAAACTCGGAGATACAAACATCATTGCACTTTGTATCGCATTTTCAAAAGGCTAATACACCTCTTATTGATATTATTGTGCACTCACGCAAAGGACGCAAAGGACGCTATGGCCTCCTTTGCGTCCTTTGCGTGAGTGCCTAACTAAGAACGAGGTCAAAGGGTATATAGTTACCAAAAACAATGTTTTCTACAAGGAACTTAGAAGAATGAAAAGAATTTGCCTTTCGGCTGCAAACTTAGTACATTCTATGTGTGGTTAAATAACAGATTACTTAGCGTCGCAGACACTACCAATCAACAGGAGCAGTTACTATGCTCTCCGATCATCTTCTCCATCCAGATCATATCGTACCAACGGCCAAACTTGTAACCACATTTGTGGAAGTGGGCACAACGTTCGTAACCAAGATGGGCATGAAACTCAGGGCTCTGGTGTGTAAGATGCTCATCAGGCTCATCAATCCACGAGATACACGCATTGACATTGATGATGCCTTGTGATTTGAGTCGATTTTCGAATTCAAGGTACAAAGCCTTTCCAATACCATGACCATGGGCTTCGCGTTTGACGTAGATCGAAGTTTCGACACAATGATTGTAGGCCGCACGAGCCTTGAAGACACCGGCATAGGCATAACCCACGATCTCCTCCCCCTCTTCGGCCACGAGATATGGATACTTGGCCAAAGTTCCGACAATGCGCTGACGAAATTCCTCCAACGATGGCACATCATACTCGAAAGTGATGGCAGTATCAATCACATAGGGTGCATAGATTGCAAGAATCCGGGCAGCATCCTCGGGTGTGGCAGTTCTAATCTTCATAGAATAAATTCATTATTCAAGTTTCGCAAGCACAACCTGAAAGTAGTTAAAGGGCTTTTACTCCCAAGAGTGAGCAAGTTATTACTTGCGAAACTTGAATTCATTATATTACTTGCAAACCGGACGAACAGAAACGCCGAAGCGACGGCTGATGTCAGCACGTTCAACAACTTCGCTGGTGAAGTTAAGTTCGTAGGCACTGAACGAATAGTTCTTGCACGAAGTTGTTGTGCAATACAAGCCCTGCGTTCCGACATAACTCAACCCGGCAGATTGATAGCTACCAGCAGCTGGAAGGAAGATTGACTTGCCGTTCTTGCCCACAACCTCGTAACCATTGACGCCATTGAGCGAGGTCCATGTCCACGTACACTTTTCGCGCAATTCCGTCATCTCGGCATCGGTTGGAATGCGCCATCTGCGCCCCCATTCCACAGTGGCCACATCATCACACGATTCCATTTCGACCAGATTATCCACTTTGCCATAAGCATTACCGACACAATACTTGGTCAATGAGGTAGAAGAACCGTTGCAATGCTTGTAAGTAAGCCAAGTGTATTCCTCCTTGGTCGTAAGTTCTGCCCAGGCATAGTAGTTACCGTATGCCTCCGGCTTCTCGGCTCCGACATTACAAGTTGCCCACTTGACGCTCAAACCGAGATCAACGCAAGTATGACTCTTTTCGGTTTGCGCCTGAAGACAGATGCTCAAACAACTCAGGAGAAAAAGGATTGATAGATGTTTCATAAGATTTGCATGCATTTAAGATTATTTGGGCTATTGGAATTATTATTTCCCTATTTTTTGTTTGGCAACTCGTACTACAACGAGGCTATATGCTGGCGCCTTGAACGACAATCGCTGAGCTCCGAGGGAAACCTCGGCCAAATCGGATGGCACAGCGCGGGTTTCGGCCAGATCACCAGTCAGCACTTGAGCCGAACGGACATGATCGAAGCCTGCAGGAAGCTCGTAATCGATCGTATTCTCGACCGGCAGATAATTGACCAGTTTGAGAATCAGGTCGCCCGTAGCGGAATCCACGACAGCACTACTGCCAATACGCTTGCGGACACTGGCATCAGGGTGAGTCAGGCGGACATTCGAAGGCAAATAGGTCGTACCGGCATTCTGTCCGAAGAGCTTCTGCACCTGATAACCGGAAGTTGGTTTGACCTCATCGTTGTTGAAGTAAATCAGATCCGGATTCCACTGGGTATGTTTGTCCTTGGCAAAAAGAGGTGCATAGCTGGTCATGCTGACAATATCGGCATTACGTTCGACAGAACAAAGATAAAGAGCCTCGCTCAACGCCGTTTCGATACAATTATGGCGATTGCGGATATGACTTGCATATTCACCCAAATAGACCTTTGTCGATGGCTTTCCGTTGTAGCTTCGGGCATAGCGATCATAATAATCCTGATTATTGATGAACCAACCCGGAGAATTGTAATAGTGCTCATCAACATACTCCAGATTCATCTCGCGAGCCAGACGCCAACCATATTCGTAGTCCGAGCCCTCGCACCATGGACCTACGGTGCCAACAATCTCCATCTCCGGATACTTCTCTTTGACCGCCTTGCAGATCATCTTGTAACGCACGGTAAAGACATCGCTGATGAGGTCTTCGTTGCCGATACCAATCATGGTGAGATTAAAAGGCTTTGGATGGCCTGCATCTGCACGCATTTTTGCCCACTTGGAACTCTTGGGATCACCATTGGCCCATTCAATCAAGTCGAGCACATCCTGAATATACTCGTCCATCTGATCCATTGGAATACCACCTTGCTGACCATAACCACCAACACTGGAGTTCTGACATGGAACACCCGCTGCCAACACTGGCAAAGGACGCGCGCCCAAATCTTCGCACAACTGGAAATACTCAAAATAACCCAACCCGACGGTCTGATGGTAATGCCAGATGTTCCAATCTGGTTTACGTGATTCGAGTGGACCTACGGTATTCTTCCAACGGTAGATATTGTCCAATCCATTACCATGGCTGGCACAACCACCCGGGAAACGGACAAACTGCGGATGCAAAGCCTCCAATGCCTCAGCCAGATCTCGACGCATACCGTTCTTGCGACCCTTGTAGGTATCCTGTGGGAAGAGACTTACCATATCAAGATGATAGGTACCCTCAGCCAACGGACGGACAACAAGACGGGCATCACTGACCTGCTTGGTTGACTTAAGCACACATTGTAGCTTCTTCCAATTATTGCCAGCAGGAAGGGTTACGGCACCCTCAGCAACAATACCCTCCTTGGACGAAACAAGCTGAATCTTCAGCTTACCGGAACGGCCTTGTGGCATACGTCCGAAGAGTGAAAAATCATATTTGGCACCAGCCTTGAGCGAAATTCCCTCCCAACCGAGATTAGCCAACGAGGCTGTATCTGACAATACAGAAGCACCGGCCTTCAAAATGGCATAGTGTGGATTGTTGGCATGAATGGGAGACTCTTCGCCAATCGAGAAATCCAAGCCTTTGGCCTCCCACCAAGAGGCTGATTGCCAGCCTTTGCCATCCTTCTCGTTGTATTCGAAATCGCGATTCTGCAGCAACTCGGCATACAAACCACCATCGGCAGCATAATTGATATCTTCGAAGAATATGCCGATCAGCTTGTCGGAAATTGCCTTCTGTCCGTCGGTTTGTACTTGAATGGAAATTGTCTGCGGTTCAAGTTTACGGAATCGGCCTTTGGCATCATCGACAGCACGCTCTGCATTCTGGGCATCCTTCTGCATCTGGATCTGATGACCTTGCAACAAGGTATTGACTACACTCCAGGCAACCCGATGCTTCTGTCCGACCACACGTCCGCTGAAGTCAAGATTCAAACTGCAGGTATCGGGAGCACCGACTCGGGCACTTGCATACTGCGATGGATTGGCATAATCCTGAGGTTTCCAGATCAGCATATTGTCGCTATTGCAATAAGCCAACGTTGCCTCCTGCTCGTTCACATTCCATGTTGCCTCCCACAACTGCGTCTGGGCATTGAAACGGACAATCGGAGAAAGCATCCTCTTCTGAGGTCCCCAATTTCCATAATCGCTCTTGACGGTAGCCCACTCGGGGCCTATTTCGTGCCAGGTGCACTGATCTGTGCTCCAGGCAAAATGCAAGCCATTGCGACCTCCATTCTTGGTTGTGGCATAAGTGAAAAGCCAGGCACTATCGGCCTGTGATGTTGGAATTTGAGCGGCCAAGGACGTAAAACCGGCCAACAACGATAAAATTAAGTTAGTCTTTTTCATTGTCTTTTTGACTTAAAGAATTTCTGTAATAATGACAAGCATTCATCAGCTAAAACACCCTCCTGCACTTGTGCCTTGGGATGTAATGCCTTAGGGGCATAAAGTTGGAATCCGCGACGGGGATCCGGCGCACCATACACGACACGCGAACATTGACTCCACCCCAAAGCACCAGCACACATCACACAAGGTTCGAGGGTGACGTAAAGAGTACAATCCTGCAGATATTTTCCACCCAAAGATTCGGCGGCAGCGGTAATCGCCTGCATCTCGGCATGCGCAGTCACATCATGCAATGTTTCGGTCAGGTTATGACCACGGCCAATAATCCGATCCCGGCACACCACAACCGCACCAATAGGCAATTCTCCCTCTTCGAGAGCATAATGTGCCTCCTTCAGTGCTTCGCGCATGTATTTGATATCATTATCATTCATGTAACTATCACTTTTCTTGGGGTTAAGGAGGGGCTTTACTCTTTCGTTACCCCACAAGGCAAAACGAACTTGACCTCCTTGAAATAATAAGAACGAGTTTCACCATTCGCCAAGGCCAGGAGAAGTGGACCTTCGGGTGCAACCCGGCTAAGTTGGGCATTGAACGCCTCGCCGGTTTGAGCATCCACATAAGGGAACCATCCCTCCCGGCGATAAAGACGCTCACAGAATTGCTGATGGACAGTGGTCTGAATCTCTTCCGGCTGAAGCAACAAGGCGTTATACCAGTAGCAGATACGCTCCACGACCTTGTGCAGAACCTCTTCGGGACTTTGCTCAACACCACACTTCAACTTTAGGGAGGTTGGATTCGGAGCATTGCCAATCCAGCGCTCCTGATTGACATTGATGCCTACACCCAGAATACTATAGGCCAGCGTCATGCCCTGCAACTGATTTTCGATCAAGATGCCACACACCTTTTCATCGCCGATATAGATATCATTAGGCCACTTGATGGTCGAGCCAGGAATAGTCTCGGACACAGCCAAAGCGGCAATCTCGCTGATCACGAACTGATCTCGTGGCGCAATGATCGTTGGGCGAAGCAGGACAGAAAAGGAGATATTCTTGTCAGCCTCCGATTCCCAACTGTTACCGACCTGTCCACGGCCTGCCGTTTGCCGTTTTGTCCAGACAACCGTCATATCCTCCATCGGCACTCCTTGTGCCAATTGTTCCAACACCCACGTATTCGTAGAACGGACCTCTTCCAGATGTATGAATTTCATCTTAACACTTTACTGTTATTTCGCCTGCAATATCGTGAAGCATCCCCTCTTCGACCTGCCGTTGCGAAAGGCCCTGGCCAAGCAGGAACATCAATTTGGTTATGGTAGCTTCAGTCGTCATATCGCCCGAACCGACCACGCCCGCCTGACTGAGGCGGTTGCCGGTATCGTAGATCGACATCTCAACCTGTCCGCCTATACATTGCGTTACATTCGTAATGACCACCCCTCGCTTGATGGCAGATTCAATCTCGTCGATAAACCATTGTACCGTCGGAGCATTACCTGCGCCATAGGTTTCAAGCACAACACCACGCAAGCTTGGCAAGGAGAGCAGATTGTGCACCATCGACTGCGAAATGCCAGGGAACAACTTCAGCACCATGATATCGGTACAGAAATTAAAATAGGGGGCAAGGCGTTTTTCGCGAGTATGGTAATTAATGTGATGATGGGCATACGAAACATGCACTCCAATGTCGGCCAAAGCTGGATAATTCGGAGAATGGAAAGCATTGAATTCCTCGGCGCTCAACTTCTTCGAACGATTGCCACGCAGGAGTTTGGTCTGGAAATAGACGCAGACCTCAGGCACCATGGGTTGACCGATGCGGTCACGTGCCGCTGCCATTTCGATCGCTGTAATCAGATTTTCCTTGCCATCGGTACGCAACATGCCAATCGGCAACTGTGAACCTGTCAGGATGACTGGTTTCTGCAGATTCTGAAGCATATAGCTCAGCGCCGAAGCTGTGTAGGCCATGGTATCGGTACCATGCAGGACTACAAAGCCATCGTAAGCCATATAGTTATCGACGATGAGATGTGCAAGCGTGGCCCAATGGGTGGGATTGATATTCGACGAGTCCAAGGGCTGATCAAACTGAACCGAAGTGTAGGCCACCTTGATTTGTGACAATTCAGGGACATGATGTGCCAAATGATCGAAGTTCAGGGGCTCTAACGTCTCAGTCAGCGGATTCTGTACCATACCGATGGTTCCACCAGTATAGATAATCAGCACTCGAGGCTCGGACGGTGTCTTACTTCCCGTCGGTGTGTACGCGTTCGGTACGAGGTTTGCTTGCATTGCGGATATTGGTTTGTGTAACTACTGACTGAGCCAGGCTCAAAAAAGACTGACCTACCATCGAATCGTAGTTCATAACAATAGGAGAACCCTGATCGCCACTTTCGCAGATGCTCTGCACGACAGGAATCTGCGCCAACAAAGGCACGTTCATCTGTTCTGCCAATTCCTTGACGCCCTCCTTGCCGAAGAGATAGTATTTGTTTTGTGGCAATTCGGCAGGTGTAAACCAGGCCATGTTTTCGACCAAGCCCAGGACAGGCACATTGATCTTCTCGTTGAGGAACATATCAATTCCCTTGCGCGCATCGGCCAAAGCCACCTGCTGCGGTGTCGATACCACAACCGCACCTGTCAACCCCAAAGTCTGCACGATGGTCAAATGGATGTCGGAGGTTCCTGGAGGCATATCAATCAACAGATAATCCAATTCACCCCAATTTGCATCACCGATCAACTGCTTGATGGCGCTCGATGCCATACTGCCACGCCAAATGGTGGCATTGTTGGGATCGACAAAAAAGCCCACACTCAAAATCTTAACGCCATACTGCTCGGCGGGAATCAAAAGATCGCGGCCATCGATACGTTCGGCATACGGCTGGTAGTGCTCAAGCTGGAACATCTTCGGCATCGAAGGGCCGAATACGTCGGCATCCAACAAACCAACCTTATAACCCAACATCGACAATCCGACTGCCAAATTGGCAGATACGGTGCTCTTGCCCACACCTCCTTTACCAGAGGCAATGGCAATCACATTCTTGACCTGTGGCAACAGTTTTTCGGGTTCTGGACGTGGAGCAAGTTTGGTCGAAGTCTTGATTTCAAGTTCTACCTCTTCGCCAACCTGCTGGCAGGCATACTTGATATTGGCTTCGGCTGCCTTGAGTACCGACTTCATGAAGGGATCGGTCTCCTTATCGAAAACAAGTGCAAAGCTGACTTTGGTGCCATCGATACGGACGTCACCAGCCAACATTTCACTTTCAATGATATTCTTTTTCGTGCCTGGATAGATTACCTGTGCCAGTGCATCTGTGATCAATTTCGGATATAATGCCATTTTCCTATGGAAAAGTTAAAAGTGAATAATGAATAATAAAAATAAAAAACAAGGGCATTATTTGTGGACTTCAAGTGCCGAACGTTTATCGCGGCCATAACTGCGATAGCTATCAAGTTCGATTTCTACCTCTGGCTCGATCCACTGCTCGCGAGGCTGAGGCGTGAAGGCTATGTATTTGATATCGATGCCACGAGCAAGCCACTGACGTTCGTAGGCGGTTTGAATGTTGCGCAAAGCCTCGATTGTCACCGCATCGGCAAAGTCATTGTCGGCATAAAGATTACGAGTGCTGGCATGCACAGGTAATTGATTTGCCTTGGCCATCTCTTCGGTGTAGGTAAACAAGAAATTGGAATCGGACTTCAACTGGACGATGCCTGCGGGTTTCAGTATCTGCAAATAACGCTCCATGAACATGGTACATGTGAGACGCTTGTTGACCTTTTTCATCTGAGGATCGGCAAAAGTAATCCAAACCTCAGACACTTCGCCGGGAGCAAAAAAATAGGTTATCAGTTCGATGCGTGTACGGACAAAGGCTACATTGGTCAAATTCTGTTCCAAGGCCTGAGTTGCACCCGTCCACATTCGCGCCCCCTTGATATCAAAGCCGATGAAATTCTTATCTGGATAACGCTGGGCCAATCCGACAGCATATTCTCCTTTTCCACATCCAAGTTCGATGACGATAGGATTATCGTTGTGGAAGTAATCGCTGTGCCACTTTCCTCGCAACGGAAAACCGCCATCTTTCAACTGTTCGAAACAATACTGGAAGACATTGCTGTAGCCTGCCATATCGTCGAACTTCATCAATTTATTCTTCTTTGCCATAAATAGTTCTAAAATTGGGTGCAAAAATAATAAATTATTTTGAATCAACCAAATCTTTTGCCAGTTTTTAAATAATTCAAGTTTCGCAAACTCAACCTGAAAGTAGTAAAAGGGCTTTTAAGAGTAGTAAAAGGAGAGTAAAAGTGACATTTGAACCAGATGTCAAACTCCTTTTTAATACCAGATAAGATATGATAGCCTTTTGTATCCCCAATTCATGTTTCGGCGAAAGCCAAAACTCATTGAGATACATACCCTTTCTGGTGGGTATAGAAATAAAAAAGGATCATCGAATGAATGATCCTTTTGGAAGTTATATTAATTAAGGTTAATATCGTGTTACTGGATCTTACACCAGTAACTGAAAATCGATGCTTTTCTGGTATAAGACTTAAGGCATAAACCCAAATGATATTAAATGTTTATTTTAAGGTATTGTGTCATTTCAGGTTTTTCCTTTAAGGCGATGCAAAGGTAGGACAATTTATCTGAACAACCAAACTTTTTTTAAGAAACTTTTTTGCGCAATTGATTTCTTTGTGTATTATTTAACATTTGTTTACATTTTTCAATGACAAAGTAACTACTCAGCACCTCCAGCCTGAGCTGGCGGTTATGTTGAAATTAAAACAAAGATTACTGCTCACTGGCTTACGACAGCGAGAATGGCGTTGAGTTTTGAATTGTTGTTTTTCTTGGCAGTTTCAGCAATAGAATGCATCATGGCAAAGATGTCAGCACCTTCGTCAGTTCTGAAGCACCCACTGACTTTCTGTTTGATCTTGATCTTTCGGACACCTTGTTCGCTGGCATTATTGTCATAAGGAACAGCCTCTTCCTTAAGGAAGGTAAAGAGATGATCTTTAACCTTGACGATTCCCTTCCTGAAAGTCTCAAACTCTTCGTCAAGATGCGATAGGCTCTCATTGAGCAGCCTGGACATCTTGTTCACGATAAGAAGCACCTTTCTTTGAGTAATCTGTTCGAAGGGTGTATATTTCTTCAGTCGGATTGCACGATGCAAGAGATCTGCAAATCGGGTCGACCAGTCCTGCTCTGGATCAAGTTCTGTCAGATATTGCACATTGCGTAACAGGTGGACCAGACAGACCTGATGAGCTCTGACCTCCATATTGAAGTAGCTCTGATGTCTGTCCGTTACCAGTACAGAGTTGGGTAATCCATCTGGGAACTTCTCATCGATAGCCTCTATGCCCCTGGACTTCCTCTGAAACACATAGGTCAGTAACGGATTCTGGAATATCCAGTTCCAGTGATGTTCTTTCCCGACATGGACACCGGTTTCATCGGCTCCGTTGACCGGAGATTTACAGATTCTCTGCCTTATCTCCTCGTATGGAGCCTCTGCCTCACGGCCAGCCTCCTTCAGTATGGTCTGTATGGTACCCTGACTGATTCTCAAGTTGAATAATTCCTTCAAAGTCTCACAGATACGTCCAAATGGCAGATATTGTACATGAGCCAGATAGACGACATAGGCGCGGATGTTGGGACCATAGGTTATTCTGCAATTCGGACAATCGCATTGAACATGATGGCCACAAGCGCAAACATTCTTATAATATCTGTGTTCCGTAGTCAAAGGCATAGGTATAGGGATGTCGATGACCTGCATCTTGCCTATAAGCTCAGATTTGCATTCCTCCAATGGACGTCCGCATTCTGGGCAGAACTGAGGTCTATGGAACTCCGTGACATCAGGAGTCTCTTTGGTCTGCAATGTCGTGCCGGCATGTCCCGTCTGTCCTCCGCTATTCCGGTCGCTCTTCTTTCTGAGGCTGCGCGTCCTGCGTATCTCCTTTGATCTGATCGATTCCTGCGAGGGTGGAATGTTGCTGTTATGGCTGTCCTTTTCTGGCTTCTCATACTTGGACAGTTTCTCCTTAAGCTCCTTGTTCTCGGTTTCCAGCTTCTTGATGGTCTGCTTCGCTTGGTGCATATCCTTCTTGTGGCTGGTGTCAAGGCGATTGAGACGGTCGATTTCCGTGCCCTGTTCGGACACGGTCTTCTTCAGGTTGCCAAGTTCTTTTGTGAGACTCTTGAGAACTGCATCTATGTCTTTGACCTCTTCTTGCATGGTGCAAAGATAGGAAGACTTTTTCAGAGTTCCAAAGATAGTATAAAAAGATTTTTCAGCTCTTTTTCAGGCATCAGGGAGGTAGGGTACGAATATGTCTGGTCTTATTCCATTCGCGTTAATTTGGCAGAAATGGTGTAATCTCGACATGACACAACTCTGCATCATTCTCGCTTCGGCAAATGTTTGAATGGGGGTGCTGAGTAGTTACATGACAAAAATGACATTTAGTTTGACAATTTGGCATTACATTTCTGTTTGGCATGGCTTTTGCAACTTACAAAATATGACAATTATTCACAATTGAATAAAATATTATAATAAAAAATCAAAATAATATCAAATAACAACATTATGAAAACAGGTTCTATCAATGTGACTTCGGAAAACATCTTTCCTGTCATTAAGAAATTCTTGTACTCGGATCATGAGATCTTCCTTCGCGAGCTGGTAAGCAACGCTGTCGATGCAACCCAGAAACTCAAGACTCTTGCTCGTGCCGGAGAATTTGATGGCGAGACATCTGATTTAAAGGTACGCGTGAGCGTGGATCCAGAGGCTGGCACTTTGACAGTAAGTGACAACGGTATCGGGATGACCGCCGAAGAGATCGACAAGTATATCAACCAGATTGCCTTCTCGGGTGCAACAGAGTTCCTCGACAAGTATAAGAAGGATGGAGCTTCCATCATCGGACATTTCGGCTTGGGCTTCTACTCCGCCTTTATGGTCAGCAAGAAAGTCGAGATTCGAAGCAAGAGCTACAAGGACGAGCCAGCCACGTTGTGGAGTTGCGAAGGCAACCCAGACTTTACCATGGATACCTGCGACAAGGCAGAACGTGGTACCGACATCATCCTCTATCTCGACGACGACAACAAGGCCAACATGAGCCTCAAGAGCACCATCGAAGGCTTATTGAAGAAGTATTGCAAGTATTTGCCTGTACCTGTCGTATTCGGCAAGAAGACCAAGTGGGAAGAGGGCAAAGAGGTAGAAACCGACGAGGACAATCAGATCAACGAAACCACACCTCTCTGGGTTAAGGCACCCGCAGAGCTCAAAGATGAAGATTACTTGAAGTTCTATCACGAGCTCTATCCTATGGCTCCAGACCCATTGTTCTGGATTCACCTTAATGTAGATTTCCCATTCAATCTGACAGGTGTTCTCTACTTCCCTAAGATCGAAAACAACGAGTTCCATCGCAACAAGATCCAACTCTTCTGCAATCAGGTATTCGTAACCGACCAGGTAGAGGGTGTTGTCCCTGAGTTCATGATGTTGTTGCATGGTGTCATCGACAGCCCAGATATTCCTTTGAACGTAAGCCGAAGCTATCTGCAAAGCGACCAGAACGTCAAGAAGATTGCCGGCTACATTACCAAGAAGGTAGCTGACCGTCTGCAGGAAATCTTCAACGAAGATCGCCAGAAGTTCGAAGAGAAGTGGGATGACCTCAAGATCTTCATCCAGTATGGCATGCTGAGTGATGAGAAGTTCTATGACAAAGCAATCAACTTCTCGCTCATCAAGAACACCGACGCACATTATTATACTGTCGAAGAATATCGCAAGCTCGTCGAAGGCAACCAAACAGACAAGGATGGTCAGTTGATTTATCTCTATGCCGACGACAAAGTCGCACAGTACAGCTACATCGAAGCTGCCAAGGCCAAGGGCTATGACGTAATCGAAACTGGTGGCCAGCTGGACACTCCTTGGATGAACCAGCAAGAGCAGAAGCAGGAGAAATGCCACTTCAACCGCATTGACTCCGACACACTCTCGAACCTGATCCGCAAGGCCGATGCCAAGAAGGTTAATTTCACCGAAGCAGAACGTCGCGCCAACAATGCCCTCTTCCAGACACAGATTCCTGTTTGCCAGGGTTCAGATGGCAAAAATGTTGAATGGACCGTCGATTTCCAGGCCATGGAGGTCAACGACAAACCAGTCATGGTAGCCATGAACGAATGGATGCGTCGTATGAAGGAAATGAGCAAAGTTCAGGGTGGTGGCATGAATTTCTACGGACAGATGCCAGAGCAGATGAATCTCATCGTCAATACTGAGGCTCCAACCGTACAGAAGATTTTCGCCGCTGCCAAGGAGTCGCTCAAAGCCTCGCTCAGCACTCTCACTTCTCAGATTGAGGACAAAGAGGGGCAGATCAAGCCTCTCGAAGAGGAGAAGTACAAAGCCAAAGCTGGTGAATTCCCAGAGGACAAGAACCAGCTGCTTGACGCTCTACGCAAGGAGGTTGAAGATCTCAAGAAGCAAGAGACCGACGCTGTTGCCAGCTATGCTGCCAACGACACAACGCTCCGCCAGCTCATCGATCTTGCCCTCCTTGAGGGTGGCATGCTCAAGGGTGAGGCATTAGCCAAGTTCATCAAGCGATCACAAGAGCTCTTGTAATAAGAGAACTAGACCGCAACAAAACAACAAAACAACAAAACAACGAAACAACATAAGAACAATGAAGGCTCCCGCATGCGAGAGCCTTCATTGTTCTTATTGTGCCTGCTTGAATGCCGAGCCAAAAATCAGGTAAGCGGTATTACCCGCAATCGTTCCCTCATTCTGTCCCCAGAGGAACGGCCAATCATCGAAATTCTCGAAATGATCCGGCTTACGGAAGAGAATACCTGGAGCCACATTGCCCGGAATAAAGGAGAAATCTGCACGGTTATTACCATAGAAGACCGACTTCGGACGAGAAGCGCCTACAGCTGCTACCAACGAATAGTTGTGGTAAGGATGACAACCGAAAAGATAGTTCGCAGCAGCATAGATATAATCCTTGCTGATAATGTCCGGATAATTAGCCACCGCAGCACAGACTGCCGTGCCAAAAGCGGTCACATTTCCGCTGCCAGCCCAGTTACGCAAACCAATCGGCACACCATAAGGATTGTCGTTACTGATACTATCAATATAAGCCTTGTACTTCACAACATAAGGACGAAGCTGCTCGCGATAGGATGCATCCTCCACCTTGATAGCGTCCAATGCCGTCTGGATATTACGTTCAACATTACGATCCAAAGACTTCCAGATTTTAGCATTAAACGCATCGAGATATTTCTGTTCGCCGGTTGCATTGTAAAGCTGCAGGTTGGTCGCCACGTTGGCCATACTGTCGGGAGCCATACTCTCCGATTCTGCCATCAGACGTTTGGATTGCTTCAAAGCTCGCTCTGCCAAAGGATCATCGAATCCACGAAGTGCTTTGGCTGCCGCAGCAAACATATTGGCAGCATGGGCATCTCGCATCGGATCGCGTGTGGTGAATGCCCAGAGATCATCATTGGTGCCACTTGATTTACCATCGGCCGATTTGGTGTACGGAGCGAGTTTGGGATCATAATGCAACCCATCGGTAATTGCCGAGATATCGCCAAGGTGATGATAATTATCCAGAACGCCATTCGACAGCGTCGAGGCCATGTAGCCAATCTGTTCTGCCTGTGCCAAAAGGTTCAGGACACCATGACGTATGTACTGCAATACATCGGGTTGTCCATCGGGACGATGCAAGTCAACATAACGCTGCTCTTCGCTGACAAACGTCTCATCACGTTCCGGGTGGAACAATTCCCAATCACGAACCAAGCTCTGTACTACATTGATATTCGAACCTGTCTCGATATCGTAGTCACCGGCATCGAAGAAACCGCCGACATTCAAACCAGGAATCAGCTCGTAGGGTTTATACTTACCGGTCACAGGGCCTTGATAGTGAAGATCGAAATGATCGCTTTCGGGTGCCTGAAGATAGCCCTCCTTGAAGGGTTCACCATGCCAAAGCCGATACCCTTCGTTGACCGCCATGTGGTTCATGTGAATAGGGATCCATACATCGCTGGTGGCATCTGTGATCTTATCGTAAACATGCTCTCCAATGATGAAGTTGTTGGTCTTGGTATCACCGTACTGTATATAATAAACACCAGGCTCCTTGACGGTCGAAAAGTCGAACTTGGCATAGTTGTATTTGAAGTACCTACCCCACTCCTGAACTTTGCCAGTATAGGCATCAACGATACTGCCATCGGCATTAACCCGCTTCAACGAAGCTGTAGCGCGTACCTTCTCGTTTGGATCAAGTTCTATAACTGCCACCTTGGGTTGTTCCGGTATATAACCTACCTGACAGAAACCGATATTCGGCTCTCGTAGCCAGTTTGGAATGGCATGAGGCGTAACCTTCCAGGTCAGAACCTTTCCGGTTCGTCCTGCCGGCAAAGCGCTTCGCAGTACATACCATCCATTCTGCGCCAACACACGTCCATCATATAGTTCAAGATCAGCATCATCGGACGAAACACGAATGGTACGCTCTGGTGTTTCGGGCGCTAAAACCAACGTGCGACCTGTAGCCAGCGGCAACGGATCGACGAATTGGTCAGTACCTCGGTCATCGTAAGTCTTGAAACCCTTGAACTGACGCGGTTTTTCGGCATTGGACACGGCGATAGTCTGGCTTGCCGTATAACGAGGAAGACGGTCTATCTGACCATCCATCAAGTAGGTCTTCTGCCAATACTGTGACGGCAGAAATTCCAGATTAAAGCCCGCTTTGCCGACAAGGAAATCCGGTACAGGTTTGTCGAGATAAACAGATACCTCGAAAGCATTTCCTTGTCCGACGACTACGACTCGTGCGTCAAAATCATAATCTTCGTAACGCAAACCGACCTCAATGCTGTTCTGATCCACATCAACCGTGCGCGAAGTCGTGAATGGAACCAGATCCCATTGCTCGGGAGTCTTGTTGAGTCGCACAGCACCGCCCTGTACCGTTCGCACTCCATGATGGATAATTTCAAGTCCGGAATTCTTTTCGTCGTTGAAACCGCCATTGAAGTCATTACTATACACAAGCACGTTTACTCCTCGTGCCTCGAAGTACTCCAAATCATTAATAATCAAATCGGATGAAACTCCAGTTCCCGACTGGGAACAAGCTGTTAAAACCAATGTGGCCATGGCCAATGAGGGTAATGTCTTCATTTTTCTGTATTATAATTAAGTAGATGGTTAGATTAAGACAAGCGATATAGAATAAGGCATTAAAAGCCAAAAGTCTCGCACCATACAGGATGTATTGCGCGAGACTTTAATATATTCAGATCCCACCCAATTGAAAAAAAGGATTGGGAAAGCCTTATCAATAAGCGAAGAGAGGATAGTTAGCCATCTTGGCATTCACCTCGCCACGAACCTTTGCTATAACGGCTTCGTTCTCTGGATCATTGAGAACCTCTTCGATCCACGCAGCGATCTGAATCATCAGATCCTCCTTGGCACCACGAGAGGTGATAGCTGGAGTACCGAGACGGATACCTGAGGTCTGGAATGCAGAACGTGAATCGAATGGAACCATGTTCTTGTTGGCGGTGATGTCGGCAGCAACGAGAGCCTTCTCAGCAACCTTACCGGTCAACTCTGGATACTTGGTACGGAGGTCAACCAGCATAGAGTGGTTGTCGGTACCACCAGAGATGATCTTGAAGCCACGCTTCATGAGCTCGTCGGCCAAAACAGCAGCATTCTTCTTCACCTGCTGAGCATACTCCTTGAACTCTGGCTGGAGGATTTCACCAAATGCGACAGCCTTAGCTGCGATGACATGCTCCAATGGGCCACCCTGAGTACCAGGGAAGACTGAACTATCGAGACAAGCAGACATCATCTTCACCTCGCCCTTAGGAGTCAAAACTCCCTTAGGATTTGGGAAGTCAACACCAATCATGATAGCGCCGCCACGTGGACCACGAAGAGACTTGTGGGTAGTGGTAGTAACGATGTGTGCATACTTAACAGGATTCTCGAGCAAACCAGCAGCAATAAGACCTGCAGGGTGTGCCATATCGATCATAAGGATAGCACCTACCTCGTCAGCAATCTTACGCATACGGGCATAATCCCACTCACGGCTATAGGCAGAACCGCCACCGATGATCAACTTTGGCTTGTTCTCCTTGGCCAAACGCTCCATCTCATCATAATCAACACGACCAGTCTCCTCGTTGAGGTTATAAGCAACTGGATGATACAACAAACCAGATGAGTTTACTGCTGAACCGTGAGAAAGGTGGCCTCCATGAGCCAAGTTCAAACCCATGAAGGTGTCGCCTGGGTTAAGAACTGCAGCCAAAACAGCCTCGTTAGCCTGAGCACCGGAGTGTGGCTGAACATTTGCCCAGCATGCACCGAAAATCTCCTTCAAGCGATCGATAGCCAACTGCTCTACCTTATCAACAACCTCGCAACCACCATAATAACGCTTGCCAGGATAACCCTCGGCATACTTGTTGGTCAACACAGAACCCATAGCCTCAAGGACCTGGTCGCTTACGATGTTCTCGGAAGCAATAAGTTCAATACCTTTCATCTGGCGTGCGCGCTCGTCGGCGATCAAGCCAAAAATCTGAGAATCTCTTTTCATCGAAATGAAATTTGAAATTAATAATTATTATTTAGTACAAAATTTACTTTACTGTTCTCTTGAGCGAAGAATTGATAAGATTCTTCAACTCCAATGTCTGTGACTGTGTGACATTCTGCTTTTCTGGGCGATACAGATTAGCATACTTGCAACTTCCCAACTTAAAGGATATATTATCAGTATCATCCAGATCACCTGTGATATCAAGACCAAGATGTCCACCAACCAGCGGGCACTTGGTAATCGAAATGTGATAATTGAACGGCATGGCATCCACAATGGTATGATTGCCCGAGATGATTGCCTCGTACTTATCCCATCCAACCAACATTGGATAAAGGGTCATCTTCTTGCGAGCTACAGCCAACTCAACCGCCAACGTATCTATCTTGTTCGTTGTGCTCTCCTTAAAGAGATACTTCTTGATGGTCTGGAAAGTTTCGCTATCCAATACCGTCAGATCCTTGCCCTCGATAGCTGCCACGCACTTCAAGGTTGACATCTTCGGACTATAGTCAGCAAAGAGATTGGTTTCGCCCGCCAAATGGAACTCTGCCTTGCCTGCAAAACTTGAGAGCATTGGGACAATAGTATCAATCTCAGGAACAAGATGAATCATCTCGGCGATATCAATATCCAGCAAATGGAAATTCCAGCCCACAAACAGATTGTTCTTACGTGGAGACTTATAGAGCGCCGTGAGCTGCATACGGGCTGCCTTCGATGTGAAACCCATCTCTTCGAGCACCAATACACCATCGTCAACGGTCAACTGACCAGCCACGTTCTCGAATTTATTTTCGCCAGCCTTGACATTCTTGATATCTGTATTAACCACAAATTTCACATCCATAGGCACCATGAACGGATCGGCATCCGAAGGCACATTGCCCAAAGATTGTGCAGATGTGTTATCTTGCGAAGTTGCAACCTCTGTGCTATCGCAACCCAAACCACTTGTCATGGCCATCAGCTGATCGGCATCAATAAGGTTACTCTTCATCTTAAGCTCACCTTCCAGCTTAGATTTGTTCTTCAGCCAGTCATTGATATTGTTCACGACACCGGTGAATGACATATCACTGTTGCCCAAAGTGAGGTTGAAATTCGAAAGTGTGGCATGATCCTTATCGAAGGTTGCTTTACCACCCGGAATAATCACATCGTAATCAAAACCGTCAATATGGAACTTGGCCTGTTTCATGGAGAAATCGGCTATCGGCTGCAACATATCGAGCACATCCTTCTGACGATCGTCGTACAAGCAATTCAAATTGATATTGATATCCGATATTCCACCTTGGAGCAATTTGCCATAAGTCAAGTCCACACCTCCCAAGGTCCCCTTAAAGGCAACCTTGATGCAATTCTTGACCGAAGCCATATCCACATTGGCAAAACCTACCGGACTATCCATCTGAACCTGCACAGAATCATCCATTTTAACCAGGATCTTGTCAAGATTCAGGTCTAATGTCAAACGTGGATCTTTACCATCGATAATATCATCTCCCAAAAGAATTTTGGCCGAACCTGCCGGAATATTGACATGCATATTGGTAGAGTCATCGACCATCGCAACTCCCATTGTCTGCATCTTGCCTTCAATTTGGAATTCCTTGCCGTTGTCACCTGGATAGCTGACCTTGGCATCGAAGTTATTGATGTCACAACGGAGGTTGGTATCATCGCCATAAAGGAAATTGGAGAGCTGAGACTCTACCGAAACAAAATTCAGTTTCAAAGCATCCGACAACTCCAATTTTGTCACTACACGGGCATCCGACAGATTACCAGACAACGACATTCCCTTCAATGACTCCTTATACGTCATTGGAATCATAGCCAAAAGATCATCAATCGTAGTTGCCTTCAGCATCACGTCAACATCGGCCTTCATTACAGTAGTATCGGTCATATCGACATGAGTATTGCCGGTTACTGTTTGACTGCCAACCCGGGTCTCCATATCCGAGACGTTAAAATCGTTGAACTTACTATTGGTCGTAGCAATCATCTTGGCGCTTATATCCATGTGATCGGCCAATGTACCTTGACTTTCCACAGAACAACAAAGTGCCTTAACCATTATATCCACCTGAGTAGTCCAAAGCTCCGGGGTACTAGTAACAGGCAGATCCAAACGAACTGCGCCAGTATGAACATAGGTCACATCGTCTCTGCCCAACGTTACCTCTGCACTATCCAAAAGCGTCGCACCCTGGAATGTTGGTCGATTATCAGCCCACATACCGTCCACATCTTCCAATCGCATGTTCCAAACCTTGGCAAGCAAGGCTGTCTCGCCCGAAAGCAGGTATTCCTGCGAGGCAATCTTCAGATCCGAGATCTTTACCGAAGCGGTATCACCGGTATAACGCAGACGGCACCCATTCAGTTCCAAGCCGGACAACTGGCCATAGTTCAGCGAGTCACTATAGAAGAGCTCTTGAATGCCGAGGTCAATCTTGCCACGGCCACGCAACTTCTGTAAGTTTGCACCTGTGTTCAATGTCATGTTCAACCCCTTGCATCGGCCCTCCATTTGATGAACCATATCCAGGAAAGTCGCAGAAAGGTCTTCGACCACAACATCACGCAGACGGATACGTTCCAGCGAAAGGGAACTTGATGCCGTATCCTCGACTGTGGTTGAATCATCGGCAGCGAAATTGAATACATCGTAGTTGGCAATACTGTCTTCGCTGATGAATACATTTGCTTGCGATTCAACCAACGAAAAACCAGTTACATTCACACGGTTCTCCTTCAGGAACGCCATCACATCGATGGTAGCATACAAACGATGCACCCCCAACAGGGTATCACTCTGTGCGCCCGGCATCGGATTAATGATTGCCACATCGTTCAAACAAAGAGAAAGGTTCGGAAAACTGCTAAAAAAAGTAAGCTCGACATCACCGATCTGCGTTTCGCAAGTCACGTAACGTTGAGCAAAGTCTTTTGAAATTTTAGTGAGCTGTTCCTTAGAGAAGAGGAAGTTACAGACCACCACAATGGAGATGGTCAACACGGCCAACAGAGAGCCGAGACTAATCAGCGTGTATTTTATAGGTTTCTTCATAGTATCAGTTCTTTATTGTCGGACCAAAGTCTGCTGATGACCAGACGAAGTCACCCAAGTCATCCTGGTCGATGTAATACTCTTTATGACGTATGGAGCATCTGGCTCTGGATCATTATATTGACCGCCAATGGCATAAATAACCATCAGGCCATTGGCCTCAATGTACCATTGGAAGGTATTGCCCTCACCTTCGTTCACATCTTCCGACATATCCCAGTTCTCGCCATAACCAACAGAACCGCTACCTTGGGCATCAAAACGCCAATATTCCTCGGTATTATCCAGTTTCCACTTGCCGACTATATCTTTCGTAAATTGGGAAATAGTATCCTCCTCTATCAATTCCTCTTCTTCTCCTTCGCAAGAAGTCAAAGCACAAAAAGAACAAGCCATTAGAACGCTGACGAAAAGTGAATAGACCTTTTTCATACGATTTTATTTTTTAAGACAATCCGGCTTTATTCGGGTTTAAATGAATAACGGGCGCAAAGATAATCAAATCTGTATAATCCACCAACAAAAAGCGACAATTATTTAGCAGAATTGATATTTTTGCACCCAATATGCAGCAAAAGTCTATTCAATATTGCTTTTTTTCAACACCTTTGCTTTCGGCAAAGGCAATAAAAGATTCGACACAACCGGCATTTGAATCAACGGAAAAGAGTCAGGAACAATCTCAACAACCGTACCTCGCCGCAACTTAGGTTTCAGTTCCAACAAGTCTTCGTTCCTCAATCGTATGCAGCCTTCCGAGGCACGCAGGCCCATGGATTCTGGTGCATGCGTACCATGGATACCAATACCATTTCCCGAGCTCAAGCGTATGAACCAGGGGCCATAAGCCTGTTTGATATATCCCAAACCATCTTTGAAGTCGTGACCCCAAGATCTGCTATCGGTAAAGCTGACGACCTTATAGATTCCTTCTGGCGTTCGCATGTCATTCTCTCTTTGTTTGGGACCGAAACCTCGTCCGCAAGAAATGGGCACACACATCACCTCTACACTATCTTGAATCAGCGACAATGTCATTCGGTTCTTGTCGATGCGCACCAAGGTCTGTGCAGAGAGTTCGACACCCGACATCAGCAATGCCAACGCAGCCGACAACACTTTACCTCGTCCCCAAGTCATGGTCATTTCTTTCGAATTTCAACAGGAATTCCATTAGGACAGGCATTAATCAGCAGACAATCCTCACCCCATGACATTTCGAGCGCAATCCCACCCTGCGTTGCCTCATATTGTGCATGGTCGAACTGACCTTTCACGCAGAAAGACAACGGCTGGTCATACAAATCTGCCGGCAAGCACTGCAACAAGGGGGTAAAACTTGCCACTGTGCCACTCTGTACATCTGCAATCTTCACATCCTTAACTTCAGCCACATAAGCTGCCACCTCCTCGAATGTACCAACCCAGACTCGATCCTGCGCCTGACTCACTTCGGCAAAGAAGTTATAGAGCACTTGTGGGTCTTTCCACATGTCCCATCCATAGGTTGTTCCATGCGTCATGGTCACACCCCAAGCGCCTTGGGCAATGATACCATCCAGCCATTGTGTCAGAGAATCTGCGGTCTGATGGCTCTCTATCTGACCTTGACCCGTTTGGAAGGTTCGTGTTCCCACTCTTTCCTCCGAACAGATCCGGACCACCTCCTCCGACATGGCATTATAAGGATATGCCAATGTTCGAGGACGACGACCAATTACCGATTCAAGCATAGAGTCACAATACTGCACTTCCCAACGAACCGAATCAGCAGACAGCTGAACGAGATTCGGATGATGCCAGGTATGATTGCTTATTTCATGGCCTCGACGAGCCAAATCCGCCACCTGTTCCCAAGTCATCCACGGATAGTCTGGGGCATCTGTACCCATATTGGCTCCAATGATCCAGAATGTACCGCGCAGACCACACTTCTCCAATTCGGGAGCGATATCGGTGTAATGACACAGCATTCCATCGTCGAAGGTAAAACTGACTGCTGCCTGACGACCGTCACGATAGGGTGCAATATCAATTGAATCGACTGTAATCGTAGAACCACAGCCCGAAAGCACAAGCATAGCTGATAACAAAAAGGAATATCTCATGATGATTAGTATTTTTGAAGTGCACAAAAGTAATGGTTTTCTGCGTAAAATCCAAATTTTTCATTCATTATTATATTATTTGTGTCAAGAATTTGGCCTATTACCCAAAAACATGTATCTTTGCGCCCATGAATCTAGAAGATTTGAAACAAAAAGCGGTTGAGGCCATGGGCTTTGACCGCCTAAATGCGATGCAGGTAAAAATGCTCGAGACAGCCATCTCGGGCCGTAACATTTTACTTCTCTCTCCTACCGGCAGCGGTAAGACGGTTGCGTTCTTAGCACCTCTCCTATCCACCCAAGAAGGAGGGAGCAAGCAGGACATAAAGAGAACGTTAGTGATTGCACCTTCTCGTGAACTGGCTCAACAAATAGGTGAAGTCGCCCGTAAATTAGGGATGCGCATAGTACTCTGCTATGGCGGACACGATGCCCGCATCGAAAATCAACGTCTCGCCTCATTGCCAGACGACAGTTCCTATATCATCATTGGAACAAGCGGACGACTCAAGGATCACATTGAGCGCAAACACATTGAGCCATCGGTATTCACACACTTGATCCTCGACGAATACGACAAAAGTATGGAATTAGGATTCGAAGAGGAAATCAAGTTCATTGTTTCTCGACTCACATCACGCCGTCAGACCTTTCTGACCAGCGCCACACATGCCATGCCGATCGCGCCATGGCTCAACTTTGCACCCTATGAGCAAATTGAAGGAGAAAGAAGAAAAGAAAAAGGGAAATCAGATTCCTCTGTAGAAAAAAACTCTCTCCCTATGGGACAGAGTTGGAGTGGAACGCTATATCAGGTCAAATCCCCAATTGCCGACAAGCTCGATACACTCAAAGACTTGCTTCTTGCCTTGCCCGACCGACGTCCAGTCATCATCTTCAGCGGATTCCGCGAATCGGCTGAACGTATTGCCCATTTCTTACAAGATCAAGGCATGGAATGCGCTCTCTATCATGGTGGAATGGGACAGGATTTGCGAGACAAGGCAGTTATTCGACTTCGATCCAACACCGTTCGGATTATGTCGGCAACCGACCTCGCCTCCCGTGGACTCGACATCACAGACGTTGGACACGTCATCCATTACCACCTCCCGAACGACGAAGCGACATTCACTCACCGCAATGGTCGAACAGCGCGCATGGGCGCATCGGGCAATGCTTATTTTATTGTTGGTCCATCAGAAGGAACTCTACCGATTCCTGTCGAAGGAAACAGATACTACTCCGACCTCCCCTATTTCAACCTCAATAGAAGCAAAAAGACCTCCCTCCCTGTGGTGGAAGGCCAAGGTGAGGCTTTAACCTTGGTTTATATTGGACGTGGAAAGAAAGAAAAGATTTCGAAAGGCGATATCTTAGGCTTCTTTACAAAGAATGGAGGTATCACTGGCGAAAAGATTGGTCGCATCGATATTCAAGAGCATTGTTCCTATTGTGCTATCAGCTCCGACGTAGTCAACGAAGTTCTGGAGAAGGTCAAAGGACTCAAGATCAAAGGAGAAAAGACCATCTACAAAATTGTCACCACAAACTAACCATTCCGGCTCTCTATGGCAGAAATCAAAGACTTAGTACTGCAGAAGCCACGCTTCAATGCATTAGTCAAGAAATTGCGTGCCTTACGCGAAAAAGAGAAACAGGAAACCATCCAACTCAAGGGTCTGAAAGGCAGTTCCGGTGCCACTTTTCTTGCCCCTCTCAAGAACGCACTTCCTGGTATTTATCTCTTCGTCATGGACGACGAAGAACAAGCTGGCTATTTCTATCATGATCTATGCCAGATTGCTGGCGAAAGCGGTATCTCATTCTTTCCATCAGGCTACAAGCGAAGCATTAAATATGGACAGGCAGATCCTGCCAACGACATTCTCCGCACCGAGGTTCTCAGTGCGTTAGCCCCCCTCAAATCGTCTCAAAATGGAGGGGCAGTCATCGTCTCCTACCCCGAAGCGTTAGCCGAAAAAGTAGCCCAAGCCGAAAAGGTCAGCGAAAATATCCTTGTCCTGCACAAAGGCGAGAAAGTCGATAGCCAGTTTGTGGTCGAAATGCTCAACAGTACCGGATTCCAGCGTGTAGATTATGTCTATGAGCCAGGGCAATTTGCTGTACGTGGTTCCATCATCGACGTATTCAGCTTTTCGAGCGAATATCCTTTTCGAATCGACTTCTTCGGCAACGAAATCGATTCGTTACGCAGTTTTGAAGTCGATAGCCAGCTGAGTCGCGAACAGATGGAAGAAATCACACTCTCCCCTTCGTTCTCCGAGCAAGAGTCGTCAGGCATCTCATTGGCCGAGTTTTTGCCCAAAGAGACCATAGTCATCTGCAACGATCCCGAATGGATTACCGAACGCATCAATTCCATCTGCCAATTACAACTGGCCGACCAGGCCATGTTGAGCGAAGCCGGCGACACCAATGCGCTCAAAAAACTAGTCAATGCCGATAAGTTTCGCGAAGCCTTCAACTGTTTCAATCAGATCTTATTGTCCGACAAAAACCTAACGAAACAACAAAACAGCAAAACGACAAAAGGAAGAGACTTCAATATAATTGAGTTCCACACCACGCCCCAACCGGAATGGCACAAGAACTTCGACCTCATTTCACAAGATTTTCTTCATTATCAAGAGGAGGGCTACACATTGCACATCTTGAGCGATTCAGCCAAGCAGCTGGATCGTATCGAGGCAATCTTCGAAGACAGAGGGGAACATTTCAGACTCATCCGCATCCAACGTGCCATTCACTCCGGATTCGTCGACGATGACACCAAGAACTGTTATTTTACCGACCATCAGATCTTTGACCGTTACCATCGTTACAACCTACGCTCCGAACGTGCCCGCAGTGGCAAGATTGCACTCAGCATCAAGGAGCTCAAGGAATTTATGATCGGAGATTATATTGTCCATGTTGATCATGGTATTGCTCAATTCGGCGGACTGGTTCAAATGCCGACAGGCAAGGATCCGAAAACCGGAGAAGAACGCACCCAAGAGATGGTCAAGTTAATCTACAAAGACAACGGATTACTGTTTGTTTCAATCCACCAGCTCGACAAACTCTCGAAATACAGAGGCAAAGACGCAGAGCCACCAGCACTCTCCAAAATGGGCAGCGGCGCTTGGGAGAAGATGAAAGAGCGCACCAAAGAGAAGATGAAGGACATGGCGCGCGAATTGATTGCTCTCTATGCCCAGCGACGTGAAGAAAAAGGCTATCGCTACAGTCCAGACAGCCAGATGCAGCATGAGTTGGAGGCCTCGTTCATGTACGAAGACACCCCCGATCAGCTCAAGGCAACCAACGACGTAAAACGAGACATGGAGAGCGAGAAGCCTATGGACCGATTGGTGTGTGGTGACGTAGGGTTCGGCAAAACAGAAGTAGCAATCAGAGCCGCACTCAAAGCATGCAACGACTGCAAGCAGGTCGCTGTACTCGTTCCTACCACGGTATTGGCTTTTCAGCATTACAAGACGTTCCAACAGCGATTGAAGGATTTTCCCGTTCGTGTAGATTACCTGACACGAGCCCGTACGGCCAAACAAACGACACAAGTTCTCAAAGATCTTGCCTCTGGTCAGATCAACATTATTGTTGGCACGCACAAACTGATTGGCAAACAGATCAAGTTTCAGGATCTGGGCCTGCTCATCATCGACGAGGAACAAAAGTTTGGTGTCAAGACCAAAGAGGCACTCAAACAGCTCCGTGTCAATGTCGATACTCTGACCATGACGGCTACGCCTATACCTCGCACCTTACAGTTCAGCCTGATGGGCGCTCGCGACCTTTCGATCATTGCGACACCACCAGCCAACCGTTACCCGATCCAGACAGAAGTGCATCGTGACGAAGACGACATCTGGCGCGAAGCTATCAATTTCGAGTTGAGTCGCAATGGCCAGGTATTTGTCATACACAACAAAATTTCGCAGCTACCAGACATTGTGGCACGCATCAACAAGTTGGTCCCTGATGCCCGTGTTGCCTTTGCCCACGGGCAGATGGAACCAGAAAAGGTAGAACAGTTCATTATTGACTTTGCCAACTACGAATACGATGTTCTGGTCTGTACCACTATCATCGAAGCAGGACTCGACATTCCAAACGCCAACACAATGATTGTCAGCCAAGCACAAAACTACGGATTGAGCGAACTGCACCAGTTGCGCGGTCGTGTTGGTCGTACCAATCGCAAGGCATTCTGCTACCTCATTACACCACCGTTCACCGCCATCGGACAAGATGCCCGTCGCCGATTGCAAGCTATCGAGAATTTTTCCGGACTTGGCTCTGGAATCCATTTGGCCATGCAAGACCTTGACATACGTGGTGCAGGCAACCTACTTGGAGGAGAACAGTCTGGGTTCATCGCAGATTTGGGTTATGAGGCCTACCAAAAGATCCTGAAACAGGCAGTACGCGAACTCAAGACCCAAGAGTTCCGTCAACTCTATGCCGAAGAACAGGCCCAAAACGAAACAATAACCGAGGATTGTTCTTTGGATACAGATCTTGACATCTGTTTCGGCGAAAAATATGTACCAGACAGTTCGGAACGTATCGCACTCTACCAAGAACTGGACAATCTTACCTCCGAGGCCGAAGTGGAGGCTTATCGCAACCGGCTCATCGACCGATTCGGCAAGATTCCGAAAGCTGGAGAGGAGTTGATCCGTGTAGTACGTCTGCGCCAATTAGGGCGCCAGTTAGGCTTCGAAAAGTTGATTCTAAAACAAGGTAAACTGCGTTGCGATTTCACATCGTCGCGCGAAGACTATTTCGAGGGCACCATCTTCGAACGCGTATTGAACTACTTTACAGCCCACGCTCATCGATGCAGATTAGAAGATCGCAACGGCAAACGTGCCTTGATTATCGATAAGGTAGATACCATTCGCGAAGCGATCCAGATATTCGAAAAGATTTAAGAAAAGAATAAAAGGCCCCGAAGTCTCACGATTTCGGGGTCCCTATTTTATAATGAAAAACACTTTACATCCCCAAAGCCAATGGGGACGCCTTGAAAACATTTGGGCCCGCAAAGATAGGATATAATTCTCAAAACAACAACTCTTCCTCCACATTTTTTATATTCAAGCAAAATAACGCAAAGCATTTGATATGATTATATAAATATAGTGGCTTCGCATTACTGCGAAACCACTATATTTTGTATCTTTCTCAAGCCACCAAGAGTCACGAGTTCTTCCAGCGAACACGCATCTGGTCGCCGATGATCTCCTGAACTTCTTTGACAAGGTCCCAATCAATTGGCGCCTCGGCATAGGCAATGTTCTTACGGACATTATCCGGGTTTGCCGAACTGAAAAGAGTTGTTGCAATACGAGGCGAACTGATAGCATATTGAATAGCCAATTTCTCGATTGGATACCCCTTTGCATTGACGTGCTCTACAGCGCGACGACAAGCATCTACAAGCGATTTAGGAGCGGGATGCCAATCAGGTACGCCACGGGTAGAGAGCAGACCCATCGACAACGGCGAGGCATTGATAATACCTACGTTATTAGCTTCGAAGAAATCAAAATAATCATTCAAGAGTTCATCATTCAATGAATAGTGGCAGAAGCAGAGCGTTGCTTCGACTGTACCGGCAGGCACATGCTCTATGACCCATTTTATATTCTCAGGCTGAAGATCAGTGATACCGACATGGCTGACAATACCTTTCTGCTTCAATTCGACCAACGCCGGCAGAGTCTCTTCCGCTACCAGCTGCAAACCTCCGGGCAAACCTGCCTGAAATTCAATATCGTGCACATTAATCAAGTCTATGTGATCGATATTCAGACGCTCCATGCTCTCGTAAACACTCTCCGTAACTCGCTTGGCTGAGTAATCCCATGTGTTAACACCATCCTTACCATATCGGCCCACTTTGGTCGAGAGATAATATTTATCGCGAGGCAGCTGTTTGAGCGCCTTACCCAAAACAGTTTCAGCCTTATAGTGACCATAATAAGGAGAAACGTCTATAAAGTTCATTCCACCTTCGATGGCAGCAAAGACTGCCTCAATAGCATCCCCTTCCTTTACACTATGAAAAACACCACCCAACGACGATGCGCCGAAAGACAAGTTCGAGACTTTCATCCCAGTTTTTCCGATTTCTTGGTACTGCATAAAAATTAAACAGGTATTATATCGATAATAAAAACAATTAAAAAGTAACTGAAACGAACAATTACGGAGGCAAAGATAATGATTTTTTAATTTTTCAAAAGACAAAAAACAACAAAAAATGAAAAAATCAAACAAAATTCAGCAAAATTTACATTTTTTTGATACTTTATTGTTCTACATTTGATTATATTAACTATCTTTGTACCCAAATTAAATATGATGAGAACAATAAACGCACTACTATCCGTCGTTCTATTTATATCATGCATCTTCGCATCGACTGCGAAAAACATCAACAACGACGATATTGTTGTCCTTTTTGATAATGATGTTCACGGACACATGGCAGGCTATGCCAAGATGGCTGCACTTCGCCAGACAATGCTTCATACCACACCAGATGTATGCTTAGTTTCCTTGGGAGACTTTGCACAAGGGGGTCGTCTTTGTACCGTCTCTCATGGCCAATATGCTGTAGATTTGATGAATCGAGTCGGTTATGATTTCATAACTCTCGGCAACCATGAGTTCGACTATGGCTTGGAGCAGCTGAACCAACTTACCACAGAACTGAAATCAACCACCTTGCTTTGTAACTTCAAGGATGTGAAGACCGGTAAACCTGTTTACCAGCCTTTTGCCATCCGTCAGTTTGGCAAGTTCAAGGTCGGCTTCATCGGCTGTGTAACGCCAATTACCAAGATTAGCGATTCTCCACAAAGTTTCGTCGATAAAGAGGGTAACGACATCTACACCTTTTGCCCAGACAATTTCCATGAGGTCATTCAAGAGAATGTGAATGCCGTACGCGAATTGGGGGCGGACATCGTTGTACTGTTGGCTCATCTGGGCGACATCGAAAATGATTATGCCACATCCGAAGAGACTATACACAAGACCAAGGGCATTGACGTTGTTCTCGACGGACACGCACACAACATTATTCCTTCGCGCAAAGTTGCCAACATCGACGGAGACTCTATTCTGCTTTGTTCAACCGGAATCGGCTTCTCGAACATCGGTTGCCTGGTCATTGAAGCCAATGGCAACTGCATGACCGACTTGATCTCGACCAATGATTACCCAAAGGAGGACGAAGAAATCAATCAGCTTCTTTCTGCATTGGAATCATCATTCAATCATCTGCCAACCATTGGAGAAACCCAATTTGATCTGGTTGGTTTCGACAAGGAGCACAACACCTACGACCGTAATTGTCAAACCAATCTTGGCACACTTTGTGCCGACGCTTTCCGCGTCATGACACATTCTGACATTGGTTGGATGAATGCTGGTGGCGTTCGTGGCTCAATTCCTGCCGGTAAAATCACATTTAAAGAACTGCTGGATGTCTTCCCCTTCGAAAACCGCATCTATGTGGCCGAATATTCAGGACAGCAGATCATGGACGCATTGGAATATGGCGTATATCGTGCACCAGCCGACAATGGTAGTTACCCTCAAGTATCAGGCATCATCTATAAACTCGACTTAAGCATCAAGCCTAATATCCTAAGCCGTCCGACCGAACCATTTGCAGGAATTGGTGAAGGCCCACGTCGCGTTTCAGAAGTTCAGGTTCTCAACCAGAAGACACAAAAGTACGAACCTCTTGATCCAAACAAGAAATACTCACTGGCATCTATTGACTACATTATCAAGAATCGTGGTTGCAACGGCATCCTCGACAATGGTAAGATTCTTCACGATGATCAGATGATTGATATCCAATTGATCGAAGACTTCCTCAGTTCCTATTTGAATGGCAAGGTAAGCGAGCAGTACAACTTTATCAAGCAATAATCAAGACAGCGTTAAACAACGACGTTACTAAATAGCGAGGCAAACTCGCTGTTAAAAGTTTTACTCGCCCTCTTTTTTACACAATACAAAAGTAAAGGTCGCACTCTTGGAGTACGACCTTTACTTTCAATATAAATAGTCAAAAGTGGTTTTTACTTTTCTGCCAGTGAACTGTAACCGTACAGAATATTGTTCAAACCAGTCTTGTTGAACTCGTTGTTGATCAGTGTGAGGTAAGCTCGATACTGTGCCTCATCAACAATCTCATGAACCTGAGCCAAGTTGTCTGCAAGAATCGATGCAAGCTTAGCCTGACGATCAGAAGCAGATGCATTCTGCAAACGAGCGATTCTACGGGTGAACTCCTTGTTAGTAATCTGAAGGAGCTCAATCTGCTCGATGTCAAGGTGCATCGCCTTGTTCATGTCTCGAAGGCGGATATGGAACTCATAGATCACGGAGTCGGTATTCACACGAGCTTCCTCTACTACTGAAGTCTTATCCATATCCTTAGCGCTCTTATTCTCTTTGGCGCCTTCTGCCTTTACTGTTGCAATAGTCATAATCATAGCCGACATTGCAAACACAATCAAAACCTTTTTCATAACACAATTACCTTAATCTTAATAACCTTAAATTAACCTTAAAATAAACCAAAATCTTTATAACCTTAAAATAAACTTCACAACCTATACATTTCCGATTTCCAAAAATTTTCCTTACATACAAAATAACGCAGTAAATGTTTTTGTCTCCCAAGAAGTCTCGCGATGTGACGTCATTTCTTGTTTGACGCTGCAAAGGTACGACGTTTTTTTGTCGTGCGCAATAGTTTGCATAGAAAAACGCACTTTACCCCCTACTTTTTATGCACGTTTGCTAGATGCAGTGGGCAAATTTTATGTTCTACAGCATGTTTTTGTCTGTCCAAGGGCATAAAAATGCATTAAATATGCCCGTTTAAGGCTAAAAACAGCCAAAAACGGGCTTGCGCAAACGATGACGTGCACATTTTCACTCTTCCGGCAGGAACATAGGGTCCCAAGCGGGGAGAAGTGATGGTTTCTGCTTCAGAAGGTCGATATATTTCTGTTCGACGTATCGTTTGTTGACAACAAGACGGAACATATAGTTATCGAACCATTCATCGGTCATAATCAAATGGCCCTGATAACCAGAAGAAGCGCCCCAACTGTTTTCAACCATCCACTTCCGTACCACAAGTTTATCGTGGTTGGTAGTATCGACATCGGCAGCAACCATCGTCATTGCGTGGCTTGAACCAGATGCATGAGTAAGAACTCGCTGGCGCTTGTCCATATTAAAGGAAGTACCCAGCAACGAAGCATAATCAAAGTTACGGATATCGAGTGTACCATTCTTGCGATCAAGGAACTTGGCTACATCGCACGAGAAATACATAGCAGTAGAGTCCTTGATCGAAGCAACAGCCATAGGCTTGATTTCGTCAGCAGGCAAGTTCAAATAAACCCAATCATGGCCATCGTAAGTATGACGATCAAAATCGATCTGATAGGTCTTGTAGTACTCACGCAGCGGATCATTCATTACCATGACGTAGTTGTCGTACAGATCTTCGCCATTCCACAACTCCTGATAGAAACTTTGTGGAGTGTAAGTCTTGGTACTGATTTCCTTGTCAGAAGCATTACGCAAGGTGTAGGTAAACTCTGTAGGAGGAACGCCATAAGCCAACGTGAGGATATGATAAATCTCCTTGAGCATCTCTACCTTGTCCTTCTCGAGCGATTCGTTGATGGCACGATCACTCTGACGTGTCTTGGTGTCGTTACCCTTGGTGCGAAGTTGCAGACCCATCTCACGCAGCTTAGTCTTGAGCAGCATATCGATCTGTGAAGTATTATTGCTCGAATAGGTTTCAGGCATTGCCTCCTTAGGACAAACGCCATACTTCTGTACCAAGTCAGCAACTCCACAGAAAGTACCACCATCACTCAACGGATTCTGGAAGAGCCAGTCAACCATGCGATCATCTTCAGGCAACTTGCGAGTGTCGATAATACCCTGCAGGAACAGATTGGATTTCTCCAACTGATCATAGAAAAACAGATAGACCTGCGACAGTTCGAAACGGTTGAGATTATAACGGTTAATGGCCTTGCTGCGGAGTACATTCATGCCAGTAAAGAGCCAGCAACGACCAGAACTTTGCTGATCGGTGATTCCCTTGTTCGGAACTCGATAAGTGAAATGGGTATCACCCATCTGGAGAGTGCTGGCATCGTTAGCCAAGACACTGATACTTGTACGGGCCATTGCATTGCGAATGGCTTTATCCGATGGCTTGGCCTCCTGACGCTGCATCTGGTTCAAAACCTCAGGAGTGATTGCTGTCTGCGCCATAACAGGAGCAGACAGCAAGCTTGCCATTATATAAATAAATGTACGCGCGCGCATATTATTTTTCCTCTGGCTCTGAGAAATCGTCGTTACCGGTTTCGATCAATATGTTGTACCACTGAATAAACTTCTTGATATCGCAGGCACGAACACGGTCTGCATCATACTCAGGCATAACCTGAGCAAACCAGGCACGCTGATCCTCGGCTGAAGCCTTAAGTTCAACGGGAGCAATCTTGCCTCCTGTCAAAGCTTTTGCCTTTGCAAAAACAGAGTTAAGAGAAACCTCTCCATCGACGGTGTACATTGCAATATCAGCCAACGAGAGAACCTTGTCACGCTGCAGAGCAGGAACACGATGTTTATCGGCCAGGTTCTCACAAATGAGCATGTTGTTACCACGAGCCACGAGACGGAAAAGTCCCGGCTTTCCAGAAATAGATAAAATCTTGTCGATCATAATTGTTATTGTGTTGTTAATGTTGTTTTGTTCTTTTGTTATTATGTCAGTTGGCTACCAGCTTCAAGATGGCATGGGCTGCACGTTCTGGTGCTCCCGGCTCTCCTAACACAGAACGCATACGCTGATACTGTGCAAGCATTGTCTGGCGCTGGGGTGAATCATCGGCGAAAATCTTGTCTAACTCAGCACGAAGTGTACGAGAATTCAAATAAGGCCCCAACAATTCGCAAACCGCAGCATGACGTTCGTCTGGAAGTGACTTATCGCCTGTGATGCCATAAATCAGCAAATTAACCAACGAGACATAACGGATATTGCGAAGCACCACTTTCATTATGGAATAAAAAGGCTTTCCTCCCTTGAAATTATAGCAGACGACTTGCGGGCAATCCAGATAAGCTGCCTCGAGCGTCGCGGTACCCGAAGTGACCGCAGCCACTTGAGCATGTCGCATCAAGGCATGCGTCTGTCCGAAACGGACCTGAACATCGCTCGAATCCATTTTATAGTCGTTCAAGACTTCTGCGTAAAACTCCGGACCGAGCCCCGGTGCACCAGCGATGATACGTGTTGTAGCCATACCTTGGGTAGCCTCAAGCATAACCTGCAGATTGTCGCGTACCTCAGCTTTTCGGCTACCGGGCACAAGAAGCACATACTTTTCAAGCGTTTCAGTGGCACTCTTCGGAGTCTGAAGCATCGGATAGAGTTCATCAACCGTAGGATTACCCACATAATTGACGCTGTAATTACGCATTCGATACCAATCAACCTCAAACGGAAGGATCGACAACATCAGATCCACATTCCGACGAATGGACTTAATACGATGAGATTTCCATGCCCAGATTTTAGGCGAAATGTAATAACAGATCTTCATCTGGGGCATGTTCTTCTTAGCCCATTGGGCGATTTTGAGATTAAAGCCTGGATAATCGACCAGGATCAATACATCAGGACGCCAGTTGGTGATATCGTGTCGGCAACGCTTCATGCCTGAAAGAATATCATTCATATGTAGCATCACCTGGACAAAACCCATGTACGCCAATTCCGAATAGTGGCACACCAACAATCCACCCTCAGCATGCATGGCATCTCCGCCAAAGTAACGGAACTGTGCCTCTGGATCCTGCAGTTTAAGTTGGTGCATCAGTCGGGAGGCATGCAAATCGCCACTGGCCTCACCGGCTATCAAGTAGTATTTCATTACTTTTCAAGGTATTTGAAAGTCGACAGATGTGCATGGTGCGAGAAATCAACTCCTACAGGCACCACACTGATATAATTGCGTTCCAGCCAATATCGGTCCACTTCGGGCGAATCGGACTCCCTGCATTTATACTCGCCAATCACCTGAAAGGAGGCCTCTCCATCGTTCTCGTTGCCACCAATATGGTGAAACTCCTTCTCCCACACACCGTCTGCCTGTCGGCACACACGCACACCTTGCAGTTCTGCGACTGCAGGAATATTCACATTCAGACTGACGCCATAAGGCATCGGCTGTGCCAACAAATCGGCACACATCGAACGGACATAAGGCTTGGCATAAGAGAAATCTGCTTCCTTGCTCAAATCAAGCAACGAAAAGCCAACCGACGGGACACCCACCACACAAGCCTCAAGCACGGCACCCATCGTACCACTATACATGATACAAATGGAATCGTTGCCACCATGATTGATGCCCGACACAACCAGATCTGGTTTCTTGTCTGCAAAGAAACGATGGAGCGCCAACTTGACACAATCAACAGGAGTACCACTACAGGCATAAACGGCCACCTCGCCATCGTCCGAAAGACGTTTCAAGGTTATGGGACGAGTACACGTAAAACTGGACGAAAATCCAGACCGAGGACTATCGGGAGCACAAACGACAATACGGCCCAAACCTCGCAACGAATCGATCAAAGCCCCGATTCCCCCTGCCTGATAGCCGTCATCGTTGGTCACAAGAATCATCTTGCGATTCTGAGGATCGGACGGGAACTGGCCAAAGCCGGATGGATCGAAACTGTTATTCATAGAGCCATATTATTTAATTATGGGCGCGAAGATAATAACTTTTCGTCAAATCTCCAAAGAAAAGAGCATTTTTGTGCATTTCAGGCACTAAAGTTATCAACAAAAAGAGGAGTTATCAACATATTTTGCTAAATAAAATAAAAAAAGTTGGACGCTTGCAAAAAGAGGGTTATCTTTGCACCGTGAAATTCTATCATTCAATAGGAACTTCTCATTAAAAACAAAAAGTATGGGACTTGTAATCGCCATCGCAAACCAGAAAGGCGGCGTCGGAAAGACAACTACCGCTATCAACCTGAGCGCCTCATTAGCCACTCTCGGCAAGAAGGTGCTCCTCATCGATGCTGACCCGCAGGCAAATTCCTCAAGCGGTCTGGGCATCGACATTACCAAAATCGACACCACAGTCTACGATTGTTTGATTGGCAATGCCACCGCTTCCGAAGCAGTAGTACCAACCTGTGTAGAACATCTTGACATCATCACCTCACGCATTGATTTGGTCGGTGCCGAATTGGAACTGATGAATATCGAAAACCGAGAATTGATGCTTCGCAAGCAGCTCAAGGCTATACGCAGTCTCTACGATTACATTCTGATTGACTGCTCGCCTTCATTAGGTCTGATTACATTGAACTGTTTGTCAGCTGCCGATTCGGTCATTATTCCTGTGCAGTCCGAATACTTTGCCCTTGAAGGTATCTCAAAACTCCTGAACACCATCAAGATTGTCAAGAACAAGATCAATCCTAAGCTACAGATCGAAGGGTTCCTGCTTACCATGTACGATGCCCGACTGAAGTTGGCCAATCAGATTTACGAGGAGGTGAAGCGTCACTTCCAGAAGTTGGTGTTCGACACTGTTATCCAGCGCAACATCCGTTTGTCGGAGGCTCCGAGTTTTGGTTTGCCTTGCCTCCTCTATAGCCCGGAATCAAAGGGTAGTCAGAACTATATGATGCTTGCCCGCGAACTTCTCGCCAAGCACCATGACAGCGAAACAAAATAAAAGATTAAAATGATAAAGAAGACAACAGGTTTAGGCCGTGGACTTGACGCATTGATTTCGGTCGATGATACGATGTCGGTCAACGAAGCACCCTCTTCCATCAACGAGGTAGAGGTGAGCTTGATACACGCCAACCCGACACAGCCACGCAAAGACTTTGACCAGCAAGCGCTCGACGAACTGGCAGAATCGATTCGCAACATCGGCATCATTCAGCCAATCACACTCCGACAGGAGGATGATGGCACCTATATGATCATTGCCGGCGAACGCCGTTTTCGCGCTACACTACAGGCGGGGCTCGAAACAATTCCAGCCTACATTCGCAAGGCCAGCGATGACGATGTCATGGAGATGGCTCTCATCGAAAACATACAGAGAGAAGACCTGAATGCCATCGAAGTTGCTCTCGCCTATCAGCAGTTGCAGAGCAAATCGAATCTGACACAAGAGGAATTATCGCAGCGTGTAGGCAAGAGCCGTTCGTCGGTTGCCAATTTCATGCGTCTGCTCAAACTTCCAGCCGAAATTCAGCTTGCGCTCAAAGAGAAGAAGCTTTCGATGGGACATGCACGTACGATTCTAGCCATCGAAGATCCTGAACAGCAAGTCAAATTATTTCACCTCATCAACGAGCAGGAACTCTCTGTCCGTCAGGTTGAGCAACTGGTCAGAGACTTTGCCGAAGGAAGAATTCTCGACTTCGCCGAACTTTTGAATGGCAACAAGTCGGACAAGAAGCAACCGATAAGTCAGGAAAATGTAGCCAGCGACTTCTGCAACTCAATGGCCGAACACCTCACCGGTATGTTCAACGCCAAGGTAAAGATGACTTGCAACGACAAGAACCAAGGCAAGATCACCATCGCCTTCAAGAACGACGAAGAACTACAAAACATATTAGCACTACTTGACAAGATTGGAAATTAAGATATTCCTGCTTACCCTCCTATTGGGTATGACATTCGGTTTGGGCGTTGCTCAAACCGATAGTGTTATGGTCATAACCCCACAACAGGAAATCATCGACGAGGAACCGATCCGACCAACCGACACCCCTACACTCAAGCCACTCGACACTGATTCTATGCTTTGGGCATTCGACAAGAAGATGAAACGGGCTTGGGAGGAAGACTGGGACCCGAACATGGACCCATATTTCTCGAACTACAATCCAGTGCCCGCTAAAGCCGTCTGGTATGCGGCACTCTTTCCCGGTGGCGGACAGATCTATAATCGCAAATACTGGAAACTTCCCATCATCTACGGAGGCTACCTCGGACTCATATACGGTTATCGCTGGAACCAGAAATACTATCGCACCTACGCCAACGCCTATCGCGATTTGGTACTGCATAGTCCAAATGCCAGCTATATGGATTTCTTACCACCCAACTATCCGGTTGAAGCAAGACGATCCTATCTGGAAAGCGCATTCAAGCGCAAACGAAATTCATACCGAAACTACCGCGATTATTGCGTGGTGGGCATGCTCGGTGTTTATCTTGTGGCGATGGTCGATGCCTATGTCGATGCATCGCTCTACCATTTTGACGTATCTACCGACTTGGACGCCAACAATCGTCCGGCATTGATGGTCGGTTATCACATTGACTTCTGATGAAAAAATTATTTATCTTATCTTTTCTTTTCGCGTGCGCAAGCATATATGCGCAGAATGCGTTGCCAGACATCAACAACCCCGAATATCAGGCAATGCTGAATGTAACCGACTCGGCTATGGTCTTTCCCGAGAGTACAGAGGAGCAGGCAGACAGTCTTCCCTCCTACTACAACTGGACCGAGCGGTTCTTCATTCACTATGACTCTACCTGCATTTCGGACAAAGAGGTTCCACCGGTGCCGGACTCCATCTATATCATGCGACTACGTGCCCTCCCGACCAAGATTGACATGCCTTTCAACCAGCCGGTACGCCAATGCCTGGATCTCTATGTGCATCGCCGTCGCGAACTGGTGGAACGCATGGTCGGTGTCGGCTACAACTACTATTTTCCTGTTTTCGAAGATGCTCTCCAACGCTACGGTCTGCCATCGGAGCTGAAGTATCTGGCCTGCATCGAAAGCAGTTTGCGCATCAATGCCTACAGTCGCGCCCGTGCTGCCGGCTTGTGGCAGTTCATTCCTTCGAGTGGCATGCTTCAGGGACTGGAGATCAACTCTTTTATAGACGAGCGCTACGATCTCTACAAGAGTACCGATGCCGCTTGCCGATTCCTTCAGCAACTTTACAACACTTTCGGCGACTGGCATCTCGCCATTGCCGCCTACAACTGTGGACCGGGCAACATCCGCAAAGCGATTGTCCGTTCAGGTGGCCGTCGCACTTTCTGGGAGATCTACAATTTCCTGCCTCGCGAAACCCGAAGCTACGTTCCGCTTTTCATTGCGGCAACCTACATCATGAACTATCATTGCGAACACAACATGTGTGGCAAGTTGGCAGAACTGCCACCAATGTGTGACACCCTCATGATGAGCACCATGGTAAACTTCGAACAGATCAGTCAGGTGCTTGGCATGCCCAAGGAACAGATCGAAAGTCTCAATCCTCAATATGTCTATGACATTGTACCGGGCAGTCCGGAGAAGGCTTATAGCCTCACATTGCCACAAGATCGCACTCAGGCATTCATCGAGATGCAGGATTCCATCTATGCCTTCCGTGCCGACTCACTCCTTCCACACAATGGAGACTTGAAGGAAATTCCTCTACGTGGCAAAAAGAACAGTTACATCAAGAGTGGAGACTACGGTGGAGGCACAGCCGACAAGAATGGCATCTATCGCGTCCGCAAGGGCGACACTTTAGGTGGCATCGCTCGCCGAAACCATACTACGGTTGCAAAAATCAAGAAACTCAATAATCTGAAGAGTGATCGACTCAGCATCGGACAAAAACTGAAAGTCCGTTAATTCAAGTTACGTTAAACATTAAACGTCAAACATTACACAACCATGAAACCAAAAGAATTTGTACCAAAAGTATCACCCATCACCCCCGAGGAAGAGGCCTTTATCCAGGCCGAATTCCAGGGGCTGTTGGACGATTATGCCCACACCCGCAAGGGTGACAAGGCAGAACTGATTGAAAGAGTATTCAACTTTGCCCGACAGGCGCATGGTGATGAACGCCGCATATCCGGACAACCCTACATCTGCCACCCATTGGCTGTGGCCCGCATCGTATCCCACGACATGGGCATGGGGTCCACCTCCATCTGCGCCGCACTTCTGCACGATGTTGTCAAAGACACCGGCACGACTTTCGAAGAGATTGACGATACCTTCGGCGAGAGAATCGGCAATCTGGTACGTGGTCTGACGCGCATTTCGGGAGGCAACGTCCGTTTTGTGACCGAAGAGACGTCCGATAAAGACCACCGAGGCATCAAGAACCCCGAAGAACAAGCCGAGAACTTCCGAAATCTGCTGCTGACCATGTGCGAAGATGTGCGAGTAATTCTGGTCAAGATTGCTGATCGCCTGCACAATATGCGTACACTTTCGGCGCTCGCTCCACTCAAGCAGAAACGCATTGCCAACGAGACGCTCTATCTTTACGCTCCATTGGCCTACCGCTTGGGCTTAGGCGAAATCAAGAGTGAACTGGAAGATTTGAGTTTACAGTATGAACACCCGGAGGAGTACGAGGACCTGAAACAGAAACTGAAGGAGAGCGAGGAGAGTCGAGACCGATTGTTCAAAACATTCTCAGCACCTATCATTGGCATGCTCGACGGACTGGGACTGAAGTACACGTTCAAAGCCCGAATGAAGTCCATCTATTCCATCTGGAACAAGATGCACAACAAACATGTGCCGTTCGAAGAGGTGTATGATCTCTTTGCTGCCCGTATCGTCTTTACACCAACAAGTCCAGAGACCGAAAAGACCGATTGCTGGCGAATCTACACAGCCATCACCTCTGTCTATAAACTCCACCCCGACCGCATCCGCGATTGGATCAGCCGTCCCAAAACCAATGGCTACGAGGCGCTGCACCTAACCGTCATGGGCCCCGATGGCAACTGGATTGAAATACAGATTCGTTCCGAACGAATGAACGAAGTGGCAGAACAAGGATTGGCAGTCCATTGGAAATACAAACGTGGCAGTCAGACCAACGAGGCAGACGGAGATCTCGACAAGTGGGTAAAGAGTATCAAGAACATCCTCGATGATCCGAACCCAAATGCACTGGACTTCCTCGATACCATCAAGCTGAATGTACTCAGCACCGAAATATATGTTTTTACCCCAGCGGGCGACCTCAAGGAGATGCCCAAGGGGGCAACGGCTCTCGACTTTGCCTTCGAACTGCACACCAAACTGGGCTTGCATGCCGAAGCAGCACGCGTTAACCACGAACTGGTACCGCTCAACACGGTATTGGAGTCCGGGCAACAGGTCGAGATTATCACTGCCGATACAGAGAAGTGCCAGATTGGATGGGCAGCAATTGTTACCACGTCCAAAGCCCGAAGCGCCGTGCGAAGTTACTTGAGCAAACGGTATCCGGACGAGATGGCGGCTGCCATCCAACGACAGAACAACGCACAGTACACCACAACAACCCAAAGGCTGTTGGGTATGCTCCACTTGTCGTCGAACAAAAAGAAAAAGAAACAGCAGCCGACCAAGCAGGAGGTCTTCAGCCCGAAAGTCGCCTCATCGACAATCGAGATGTCGGGAATCGACAGCCGAGGTTTGTTGAACACCATCACACTCATCATCAGCGAAAACTGCAATGCCAACATCACCGACATTCAGATTCATTGCGCCGATGGCCTGTTCAAGGGGCAAATCACACTCGATACCGCCGACAACAAAACCATCGCATTCCTCTGTTCTGAACTGCGCAAGTTACACGAAATTCAGAAAGTAACAAAAAAGTAATCGCTTACAGAGCGTGCTACAAGGGCGTTTTTTTACGGATTGTGGAAATTTACGCTTTACACCATATTGCGACAAATAATTTCAAAACACACAATTTTTTAGCATTTCGTAAAAACTCGCAAAAAAAAGACAAAAATATTTGGAGAATTGAAAAATTAGTCTTATCTTTGCACCGTCAAAAACAAGGAAACCCCTTCGTTCAAGACACCAAAACAGTCCCAAATGTTTTTCATTATATATTTGACTGAATACTTATTTTAAGTTAAGGGTCGTCAGTTTTTAGTTAGTAGTATTAGTGGTTGGTCCGGTACACTGTGAAGTGTGCCGGATGTTTTTTAAACAACAATTATCACTTTATTCCAGCAACATTTGGACAATCCCGAAAAACTTCGTATCTTTGCCACATCTTTCAATAAGAATATATATGGACCAACGAAACGACTATTGTCCCGAGGTTGTTATCCTCAGTGGAGGAGACTACCCCACACATACAATACCAACATCACTCCTACATCAGGCATCAAAGATTGTCTGTTGTGATGGCGCAGTATTCGAACTGGTTCGTCATGGAGGGACCCCTTGGCGAATAGTGGGAGACTGCGATACGATCTTTTCGACAACAGATTCGACCGAGAAGCAAATGGTCGAGGTGCATCGCAGCATCATACGCCACATTAGCGAGCAAGAAGACAACGACCAGACCAAAGCCGTGCGATATTGTCTGGAACATGAATTGCGTCGAATGGCGATAGTCGGAGCCACTGGCCGACGTGAAGATCATACCCTCGGCAACATCAGCCTCTTGGCAGAGTACCTGGACATGGGGGCCGATGTACGTCTCTACACGGACTATGGCTATTTTGTTCCTGCACGCAATCGACTTGAACTCGATTTGGACATTCCCGAAGGATTCGTTGCCGTCAGCGACTCGGAGGCTACGCGCCAGAAGTCCGTCCAGATCTCGATCTTCAACGTTTCGGCTCGTAACTTCAGGAGCCAGGGACTCCGCTATCCACTCTATGATTTCACCCAATGGTGGCAAGGCACCCTCAACGAAGCGATCACTTCGCATGTAACGATCGAAGCAGAAGGAATCTTCTTGGTCTTTGTCAACTATGGTTAATCTTCTTTTCTTCCGCTCTTCTTTGAGTTTATATTAATATAATGAGCAAATACAAGAATATCATCTTCGACCTGGGTGGCGTAATCGTCAACTACGATCTCGAGGCAGATACCAGGGCTTTACGTGCTGCTGGATTGCCCACCTATACGGAGTGCTGCAACCATCCGGACATCAACAGAATCATGAACAACTTCCTCAATGGTCTTACGCCATGGGAGGAGTACAAAAATCAAATCCAGCCCTACTGCATCCCTAACATCACCGACGAAGTTCTGCTGGCAGCCATGGACGATGTAATGGGCGACATTCCGGTCTCCAGACTCAAACAGATCATCGAGTTGCGCAAGTCGCACCGCGTCTATCTGCTCAGCAATATCTGCGAGTACACCTGGAACCGCGTTGTAACGAAACTCCAGAAGCTCGGGTACTCCCCCACCGATCTCTTTGACCGGATCTTTCTTTCGTTCGAAATGCAATTGGCCAAACCAGACACACGCATCTATCAAGCCGTTATAGATGCGACAGGTATCCTACCCGAAGAGACACTCTTTATCGAAGACACACAAATCAATCTCGACGCAGCTCAGACATTGGGCATTCATGGCATAAAAGTTACAATGAACGGCTTCGAGGAGATACCTTTCACTTCTACAATTCTTTGACATGAATATGGAAAATACGAACATCAAAGTCAATTCTATTCAGGCTTGGCTGCTTGCCTTCCGTCCGAAGACACTGACGGGAGCCTTGATTCCGGTACTTCTGGCTGGAACTCTGGCCTGGCACAATGGCTGTTTTGTCCCTGGCCGATGGATATGCTGCACGCTGTTTGCCTGTCTGATGCAGATTGTATCGAATCTCGTCAACGATCTTTTTGACTTTCTGAAAGGATCGGACCGCGAAGACCGCCTCGGGCCGGAACGTGCCTGCGCCCAAGGATGGATTACCCCACAAGCCATGAAGATTGGTATCGGAATCGTCCTTGCACTCGCTGCCGTGGCTGGTCTTTCGGCTGTAGCATTAAGCTGGGATCAGTTGCCATACCAAGGCTGGGAATTTGTCATACTGGGTACCATATGTATGCTGTTCGCATTCCTCTATACCACCCATCTCTCCTATCATGGCTTGGGCGATGTGCTGGTATTGGTCTTTTTCGGCCTTGTGCCTGTAGTCGGCACCTACTACTTGCAGGCACTCGAAGTCACTTCATCGGCAATCGTGTTAGGCTTGATCAGCGGTGTGTCCATCGATGCTCTGCTCATCATCAATAACTATCGTGACTGCGAACAGGATCGCATATCGGGCAAGAAGACCATCATTGTCCGATGGGGGGCTAAGGCCGGACGCTATCTCTATCTGTGCGTCGGAATCATCACTTTCTTCCTGATCATAGGACTTCTTCCCTTCTCGCTGGGTGGACTCTTCGCCTATAAACTCCTTTACATCCCAGCCTTACTCTACATCATCATGCACTTCTTCACTTGGCGTCGCATGGTTAAAATCGGCAGCGGTCGTGCCCTCAACTCTATCTTGGGCGAAACCAGCCGCAATATGTTCCTCATGGCTCTGTTGACCAGCATCATCCTCGCTCTTATATAAAGCATTCCTTAAGTCTCAAGAAGATAGACACGTCTCGGAATTATGGCAGATTCAAAAGAAAAGACATATACAAAGGTAACGTGAGAATTTGTCCATTGCGACCAACATTATAATCGCCTAACTTGATAGCATGATAGACATGATATTTATCGGGGTGCTTCAAGATGGTCTTTGTGCTTTTAACATTTCCTGAATCTGCTTTCACCTCCAGAAGCGTACACTCACCTTTATATCGCATCACAAAATCCACCTCCAATCCACTATCCTTGTGATAATAATAGAGTTTTCTACCCATCTTACCAAAGATGTCTGCAATGAGATTTTCAAAGATAGCACCCTTGTAAGTCAACAGATTACCTTGTAACACATCATACTGCGTTCCATCTTCAAGCATAGAAATAAACAAACCCGTATCTCCCATATAAATCTTGAAAACAGAATCATCCACATTTCCATCCAAAGGAAGCTCTGTAATATACAGATTATTACATTTTCTGACTATTCCCGCATCGATCAGCCACTGAAGACTACCCTGAAACTGGGAAGAGCGACCGCCTTTCTTAACAACGGAATACTGGAACTTCTTATTATCCTTGCTTAACTGTACTGGAATGGAGTCAAAACACTGGTGTATGAGTGGCTTATCCTCTGCTCCTGCATATTTCACCATGTCATCCTTATACCCAGTCACAAGAGAGCGTTGTTCCTTCAGAACCTTGTTCATATCATGCGTCTCCAGGAAGATGTTCACCACCTCTGGCATTCCGCCTACCACGACATACTGCAATGCAAGGTTTCTGAGCGAACGATGTATAGCGTCTGGGACAGGCGTCTCTTCCTGTAAGCATTTCTTGAGTCTGTTAATTACAGTTTGACCAATACCATTGGCCCAAAGAAACTCTTCCAGATCAAGAGGATACATATCGATTGTTGACTCATATCCTACTGGAACAGACTTCGGAGATTTCTGCTCTTCATCCTGATATTGTCTGTGTCCATAACCTCGAACTCCAAGCAGAGAACCCGTACAGATAACATCATATCTGCCGTCTAGCTTCCAGAACTTCAACGAGGTACGAGCTTCTGGACATTCCTGTATTTCGTCAAGAATCAAACATGTCTCGCCCGGCACGAACTCATCCGTATGAAGCATGGCTGAAATATTGACTACCAGATCATCAATTTCAAGCGATCCGCTGAAAGCTGAAGCATAATCCGGATGCTTATAGAAATTAAGATATACAACATGCTTATAGTTCTCCTCTGCAAATTTCTGCACGGAGAACGTCTTGCCACACTGTCGTGGTCCTTTGACAACCAGAGGTTTTCTTCTGGGATCTTCTTTCCACTCTGCCAACGCAGATTCAATCTTTCTTTTCAGCATATACTTCACTATTTCGAACAACTTTGCCTGCAAAGATATGAAAGATTCTCTTTCCTCCTACATTTTTCTAAAAAAATCCCTTATTTTTACGCTAATTTTGATCGAAATCTTCCTGTTTTACATTTTTTCAAGGGACTTTTTCTCGTTTTGTTACATTTTTTCAAGGGACTTTTCCTCATTTCGTTACACTTTTTCAAGGGACTTCTCACCTGTGCCAAAATAAGTCGAAGAATACTTTTTTAGAATATGTTCTTCTCCGACCTATTTTTTATGGACTATATGTTATACAGACAAGGCGGAACTGCGGATACGCTTACCAAGTTACTCAAAAGTTTTTGAACTCAAATCGAACGGATAGATTTCAACTCAAAAAGTTTTGAACTCGAATCGAATGATTAGATTTCAACTCAAAAACTTTTGAGCTCGAATCGAACGATTAGATTTCAACTCAAAAAGTTTTGAACTCGAATCGAACGATCAGATTTCAACTCAAAGTTTTTGAACTCAAATCGAACGGTTAGATTTCAACTCAAAAGTTTTTGAACTCGATTCGAACGGTTAGATTTCAACTCAAAAATTTTCGACCTGTACGGTTAAAATGAGGCTATAAACAATAAATTTCCATCTTCCGCGTTATCTATAAAAAAGAACACAACAATGGGAAAGGCAAAACTTGAATTTGTAGCCCGTATCACAACAGAAGATGGAAAGGTGATAGAGCGAAGAGTAGAAACAAGTGATGGTATTATTCCATCAGAGGAAATAAACCGAAGAGATCTTCACGAATTCCTG
>JAZRXX010000073.1:0-30083 GCA_045600485.1 Bacteroidales bacterium | reverse complement strand
GGAGTCTTTCCGAACGCTTTTTCGGAAGCTAAAATCAAAGAGATAGAGTTCCTATAGCCACATTGACGAGCCACAGAGGCAACAGATTGAATTCTTTTGATTTCGATTCATGGAGTAAAATATTCCCCGGACAGCAATAATCGCAAATAGATTCGGCGATACAAACTCCATTGCACTTTGTATCGCATTTACAAAAGTTCTCTATTGTACCCCCAAAGAACACGAGAAAACAGATTATTTAGCATCGCAGACATCCATTAAAATCGATCTGGGTTCTTATGGAGAGTAGTGGATATCTAACCACACAGTCTGAAACCGTTTATAGAATGTATTATGATACGGCAATCCAACAATTTGCATGAATTGTTGAATAAATAATACTCAATAAAGCAATCGCTTCAGAATAACTTCCTATCTTTGTACCATCAAACCTAAAATAAAATTCAAACAAACACTAAAAAGTCGAGATTATGTGTTTAATGGCAACAATAGAATTACAATGTCCAAAGTGTGGGCAGAAGTTTGCTTGGTGCAATGGTGGCGGCATTGGATTTCGTTCTCAGATGTACCCGACATGCCCTCATTGTGGTCACGAGGCAATGGCTGGAGAGTTTAAGAACTGTGGATTTCCCTCTGGCTCAATCATGATAAAATCATTAGTTTTTTAACCCTTTAATTTTATTCAAATGGGTCACCTAATTTATGCAGTCATAGCATTTGCTGCTGGCGTATTCGAAGAGAAGAAGATGAGATTGAATAATAAATCACACAAAGACACAAAGAAGACGAAGGCCTGCGGCATATTGCCTTTGTGAACTTGATAACCTTTGTGATAAATAGAGACCACACAAAGATGACTAAGGGGGGATACTTTTTGTCTTCGTGCCTTCGTGTGAGTTTATATACAAGTCATTGAGACAATTCACTAGTGGAGTTTGTAAAAGATTAAAAGCTATATAAATAATACGGCAATGAAACACATACTATATTTCCTTTGTACACTGCCATTGGCAGTTCTGGCAATAGTTTCGATAACTATGGCTCGTATATCAATTCCAATTAACCGGATTATGGTGGAGATGTTCCAGATTGATTGCTCTATAACTCTTGGGAGTGATAGAAAAGATCAAGATTCATTGTGGAAGGAACAGAATCCATGGAAATATCTGGGACTGAGTTACTGGAGTACTATTCGTTTGCTTGGATTCAGCATTGTTGTGCTATTCCCCGTATTTTTGTCTGTGCTATGTGTCATGCCAATGGTATTGAATTAAACGCATAGAAATGAACTTGTTTCGATTATCGAATATGAAATATACGACAAGAGAGCGAATCGAAAAACTCCTTACACACATAACAGAAGGTGTTTATGAGAAGGAGAATGAGATGAGACTTGCCCTTTTGGCAGCATTGGCTGGTCAAAGTATTTTGTTGCTTGGACCTCCGGGTGTGGCTAAGAGTATGGTGGCACGAAGGTTGAAATATGTGTTTAGAGGCGCAAAGTCTTTTGAATATCTGATGTCAAGGTTCTCGACACCAGACGAAATTTTCGGACCAATAAGTATTGCCAGACTTAAGGATTCCGATAAATATGAACGTACAACCGAGGGGTATTTGCCAGGAGCGGATGTAGTGTTCCTTGATGAAATCTGGAAAGCAGGTCCTGCTATACAGAATACCTTGCTGACTGTCATCAACGAAAAGACGTTCCTGAACGGAGAAAGCCAGATGAAACTCCCGCTGAAGCTGCTTGTGGGCGCCAGTAATGAATTGCCCGCAGAAGGAGAAGGTCTGGAAGCGCTTTGGGATCGTTTTATCATCCGATATGTGAGCAAAAGTATAGCTGAAGATCGGAGTTTCCTTGAGATGGTTATGCAGGTCGGAAGTTCGGAACTCGAAGAGATTGATGCTAACCTGCAGATCACAACCGACGAATATCGAGAATGGCAAAAGGAGATAGACACTATCGTTGTGCCAGAATCTGTTCAGCATGCCATCCTGGTAATACGCAAGGAACTGAAAGCGGTAGAAATTGACGGAACCGACTTGAAGCGCAACGTCTATGTGAGCGACCGTCGATGGAAGAACATCGTAAGACTATTGCGTACATGTGCCTTTATGCATAACAGGAAGGAGGTTTTGCCTTCGGACTTGTTTATAGCCGTTCATTGTCTATGGAACGAACCCGATGAACGAGAACCTATCGCACGTATGGTACAGAACTCCTTCTTCTTGGGCTATATGGAACTCATGAAGGAGATGCGATCAAGGATTGATGCTGAGATGAAGAAGAAGCACTTGCTGATTGCATTACAGCAATCTCGCAGAAGAGAGACAACGGAAGATGATGAACTTCTTATCTTCGACAACTTCTACTATCATGTCGAGGAGCATGGTACTGGCAATTCGTATATTTACATCCCTGATTTTAGGAATCTGCCATTCGGAATTCTTCAGAAACCGGAGCATGGATTCATGTATGTAGATGAGCAGAAGCGCATCATTATACGTTCAGATATGGAGAATGGAATTAAGATGCAGGAAAATGGATACAATGTCACCTCATGTACGCTCTATAGAGACGCACGTTACCTTTACATCAATGGCGTAAAATACTATATGCATAGAGCTGGCCGTCAGGATCCTCCAGAGAAGACTTTCGCGGGGATAATGTCAAGTGTCTATGTGTCAAATCTGGAGCAAGGTTTTTATGACGAACTAGAACAGCTTAATAGCAATATAATCTCCTTTGCCACCTCTTTACGTTCGCATCTCTTCATAACAAATGAAGTAGGAAAGTCTATTGCTGCTAAGATTACTCAGCTGCAGAAAGAAATTGCAACGATGCGTGCAGATGTTGAATTTATCATTTCAGAGCAATAATGTTTCCCAATCCGTCGTACGACGAATTCTTCTATATCCAGATACTTGATGATTTTGTCAAGAAAGGGATAACGCCAGGTGATTTTAAGGATGTAACTATCTGTGATGTTACTTCTGAATTTTGGTTATTGACTGTAACAGATCCCTTGGTTCACTATCTTCATAAAGTGATGAGCGATCCAGTTCTCAAGGTGTTGGCACTCAAGGACGAGATTTCTACTAGAATCTTCTATGACCAGATGGCTGTATTTATTCGAGATACTTTAGCTCGAATAAACTTCGATCTCAAACGAAGTATGTCGGAGAAGGAGGCGATAGGAGAAGCCGTCAATTGGAGCGAATATAAGCGGAGAAACGGCTGGCAAGCATTGTGGGAGAAGCTTGATAGGGAATACAAGGAGTTTGGGTTCCTATCGGCCTATTACAAGACAGAGTTCCTGCAAGATGCAAATCTGGCTGATCCGAATAAATGGAGGCGCATGCTGGAGGATTGGCAGGAGGCATTGAAAGAGAAGATGCGGAGGAAGAGGGAGTCTGAGATGATCTATAATGGTGAAAAAGCTCTTGATCTATTGAAGAAGAATCTAACGAATATCCCAGAATACCTCGCTCGTAATAAAGTAGAAGGAGAAGAATTCATCCAATGCTGGGGTATGATGGGGGGTATGTGGAACTCTTTTGAATTTGAGAGAATCCGTAATATGACAGCCCTCCAACGTAAATATCCAGAACTGATTACGGCAGCTAATGCCATGGGGCGTATTGCAGATGCCGATGGAAATGAAAAACTTCGAGTTGGGGATGGCGACACGATGCCCATGGAACATAGTTCGCACAATGATATAGAAGGTATTTCCACTGGTAGAGATATCGGTTCGTTGCTTCCCGTTGAATTGGCAAATTGTGTAGATGATGAACTTAACGGATTATTCATCTATAAATATCTAACTCAGAATCTTCAGACATTCAGAAGTAAAAGCCTTTTGCTCAAGCCCTCCAAGCGACTACATATCAAGAAAGCGAGGCAGAAGGGCCCAATGATTGTGTGTCTTGACACTTCTGGAAGTATGTCAGGGCAACCTGAAAGGATAGCTCATTCGATGCTCATCAAGTTGCTTGACATTGCTGACCGTCAGAAACGTGATCTCATGCTGATAGCCTTCTCTGTTTCTGCCAATCCGATTGATGTAAAGAAAGAGAGAGCCAAACTTCTTGACTTCTTCAAGAAAACATCCACTGGTGATACTGATGCCAAGCAAATGCTGACAGCCGCTTTGGGTTACCTGGAACGTAGTGACCAGTATATGAATGCTGACCTGATGTTGATCAGCGACTTTCAGATTCCAATGGTTGACGCAGATTTGCAGAAACGTATCCAACGAATCCGAAATGAGGGAACTCGCTTTTATGGTATGCAGATCGGCAGAGGCGATAATTATGAATGGCCTGTGTTCTTCGACCGAATTTGGCATGTCACATACGAGTTGCATAGAAGGTAATTCTTTGAAATTGTATGCAAAATGTATTGTGATACGGTAATATAGCAATTTAAACAGATCATTGAATAAATAACACTCAATAAAGCAATCGCTTCAGAATAACTACCTATCTTTGCACCGTGAACAAAAAAAACATGCTTATGAACAAGAAACAGCTACAAAATGTGTTTCGGAGCTTCGGAACCTTAAAACGACGAATTGATCAGGGACATTACGATTTCTGCGAAATTTGGGAAGTAGGAAACACTCCTGCAGGATGCAAGGGGGTACTGAAGATATTTGACATGGACAGGATTCCAAAGTCAATGCTTACAGAGGATGGTACTGTCCAAGAGATTGCTTACAGAAAAAAATTGAACTCGTATGTCTTCGGTAAAGTAATCAAAACAGGAGAGAAAAAACAGGAAGGTGTCCATGTCTCATACATACTTAGCAAGTACATTCCGAATGTTCAACGGTTGTCTGATTATCTCAGACGATTCGGAACGCTGAAGAGAAGCCGAAAGACCGACGATATCCTGGAACTGACTTGGGCACTACAGGAACTGAGTGAAGCAACCCAAGGAGGAGGACACTACAATGTATGTCCCGAAAACATACTCATCAACTCTGAAGGCATCTACCTTACAGGAATGACTCATTTGGGAGCGCCAACGTCTGGAAATCCTGCATTAGGAATTGAACACCTTGCCTTGGGATACCGACCACAGGAAAATTTCCTTGGGATTTTCAATTTCCGTACGGACATCTATTCCTTCAGTCTGGTGCTTTGCCAAATGCTGAGTGGTAAATATCCATTTGGTCTTGATAATCCAAATGCACTTGTTACGCCCGAGGGCAAAAAACTCCTCAAGTCAGCCAAACAACAGGGTGCAGAGTTAGATTCCTTAGATGAAAAGATTCAGACTTTTGTCAAAAATGCTCTTGAAAAGAAATTTAAGGACTTGTCCGAGATGAACGACAGTTTAGGGATTGCTTTGGGAGTAGGAAAGATTGTCCTTGTGGATGAGATGACGGAAATGACCGAAGAAGAGAAAGAGGACGAGAAGAACAAGGTATGTGAAGTCGGAATAGAGAAGAAAGAAGGTTCCGGATTCGCCCAGGTTGCAGGTATGGAACCACTGAAGAAGAGGTTGTCGAGAGACTTTGTCAAGGTTATCCAGAATAAAAACCTCGCTCAGACGTATGGCATCACACCACCCAATATTATCCTCTATGGACCTCCCGGTTGTGGAAAGACATTCATTGCGAACCGCCTTGCCGAGGAGACTGGTATCAACTACAGTTATATAAAGCCATCTGATTTGGGGTCAACATATGTCCATGGAACCCAAGGCAAGATTGCAGACCTTTTCAAAAAAGCAGAAAAACAGGCTCCATGCCTGCTCTGCATAGACGAGATTGATTCCTTACTGGCCAAACGCAGTATGTCGGAGGAACGGAATAACAGCAATGACGAGATTGCAGAATGGCTCACTCAATTAAACAACTGCACGGAAAGAGGAATCTATGTGGTAGGCATGACCAACCGCATCAGCGCCCTTGATGAGGCTGTGATTCGCAAAGGCAGATTTGATGCGACCTTCTACGTACCACTCCCTGATGAAGAGGAACGCAAACAGTTATTCCGACTTTCTCTTGGGAAGTGTCCCTCTGAAGAACAGATTAACATGAATAGTTTGGCCCGAATGACAGAACGCTACTCGTCCAGCGATATCGTCTCTATGGTTAAAGAGGCGTCTCGAGAAGCTTTTGAGATGACATTGGAGAAAAAGTCATCAACGCCTATCCTGGTTACTCAAAAGATGCTTGAGGATACAATCAAAAAGACAAGGCCATCTGTATCTTCGTCTTCAATGAAGTTGTATGAGCAGGAGCGTGAAAGATTTGAGCATGGCAATGATAACCGGAAGTTAATTGGGTTCAAGTAAATACTGAGCACAACTTCTTTTACCCCAAATTGTCAATTATGAGTACGGCAAGCGAGATATTTGCTCAACAAGTAGCTAATATCGGTTTAGAAATAGAAGTATTGGAAAGTGGATTATGGCATTTCGTTTATCAAGATCTTCATCTGATTTTGGTTAATGAAGATAGCGAAGACTTCTTGAATGTCGTGATTCCTGCTATCCTCGACTTTTCCAATGATAATCGCGAAGATCTTATGCAGATAGTCAACCAAATCAATGCAAGCATACGTTATGTCAAGGCTTATGAAACTCCAGACCAGCAGTTGGAACTCTCTTATGAACATTACTGCACCAAGGAGCCAGACGAGACTCTGGTACTTCATATTCTTGATGTGCTCACTCAATCGTATGATGCTATCTGTGAAAAAATCCAAGGAAATGAAAGTGAACCTGCATTGCTGGCCGACTGATTTCCTATGCACTTGAAGAAAGTATGAAACAGCAAAAGATCACCTCCGAAATCAGAGTCTTCGGCGTGGGAGGAAGAGGGAGCAATCTGGTTAATTACATGCACAATCATGGTGCGTGCGATGCGTAAGTCAGCCCATCATTCGATGTGGCAGACTTTTTCGATATTATAACGTTGAAGTTCCTCCTTGGTGGTTTGGATAAAAAGGAGAAATTCATCGAAGACCAAATAGGTCTTATTTCCCATCCGCATGGTGCCGACATTGTCACCTAATTGAACCCGATCTAACCCTTCGTGCGCCGATCGGGGAATCTTGTAGTATTCGCACTCTTTGTCCGTAGGGATGTACAGATGTGTAGGAGTAGCGGCATATAGGTTGGGATCAAAGTAATACTCCAAATTGCGATATGTTTTTTGGATTGTGCAGTCATGTTGGAGCCATTGTTCATATTGGGCAATGACCGAGGAGTCTGTACAACGAGTCAGGGGAATCTCTTTGGGCCAAACTCCAGAGAAGAGTTTACGTTGCAATGGCAGTTCCAGAGGTGTCCCTTGAATGTACGGAGACAGATACCACGTATGGTCAGAATCGCACAGCGGGATTCCCTTCATATGTTGCTTGATGGCTGTTGGGTGCATTATGTAATATACCAGATTGCCATCCCCATAATCCGTTATCGTCATTTGATAGCGGATGCCCGTGAGTTTGTTGTCTGCATTCTTGTGCCATTTGGTCAAAAAATAATAACCATCGTTGCTTGCATCTTCAATTTGCCAGAATTCGGTATATTGTAATTTACCACCACATTCATTCCAATAGCCTGTAATGTCAAGGTTGACCGCCTGTTGCTTCATTGTGGAGGCCAAATCGTACATGTTGGTTGAATTGGCAAACGACTCGTACGTGTCCAATATCTCCAAAACATGATTCAGGAGCATGAGCCGAGTCTTGTGTTTCTCCTCCCTTGCCACAATGAGCGACGGGTTGACTCGATTAACGCCACATGATCCAAAAAAATTCTCTAACAACGCTATGACTCGTTCATATACAACTGGCATATCCGCTATGTCTCCATCTTTCGAGTCGTATCCAGGGAACGCTTTGAGCAATAGAAGAACGAGAAACTGTATGCTGATATTCTGATCGATGGCTTGCTGAAAGATTGAAATCTTCTTGGGCCCTAACCCCTCCTTGCAATAGGGCGGATAGGAATATCGGAGCAATTCGAGCGCAATGGCATGAGGATCGGAACGACGCGACAAGTTCTCTTTATAAAACAGCCAAGCCTCTTTGTACCGACACAATGTGCGCTCCAAATGGATGCGATCATTCGTCTGTTCTTCGACTTCAACTCGCAAATCACGAAAAGCAGAGCGAAGACGTTGTGGTGTAAAATAGCATCGGCGGATGCCATTGCTATGTATGGAATGATTATCGAGCATGTCTTCCAACTCATCCATTGTGTTGTAGATGAGTCGAGTATTGGCTATCGTTGTGAGCCACTCTTCGTATCTTGTTTCGTTCGTCATTGTACTTATGTTTTATTTGGTTGGGACAAAGGTACGAATTATTCTGATATATAAAGTCTGTTTGGATCTTTTTTGGGGGAATTTATCTTGGAAATTGTATGTCAAATGTGTTATGATACGGCAATATGACAATCTAAATGAATTGTTGAATAAATAACAAACGATAAAGTATGCACTCCAGAATAATTTTCTTATCTTTGCATCGTAAAATAAAACTAAATGAAGTATATGAGTGGATTTAAGCAAATCTCTGAGCAAATTGTCTTTTCTGGCAAGCTTTACGGAAAAGAGACTTTGGCATCCTATTACCATCATCTGAAGAAAGCTTGCGAAAATAGCATCGATACATCTATTCATGCCATCTCGATTGAGTGGCAAGCACAGGAAGTAACGGAAATCATCTACTCGGACCCATCTCCCTCCCAAAATATAATCAAAGATGTTATGATCGAATGTGATAATCCCGTTATTAAGAAATACATGAGAGATTGCTTTGTTGTTACCATTCAACCTATTCTATCTAAGAATCAGACTCGACTCTCAACTCATGGAGTTCGAGATTGTTTTCAGTTTAGTGTTGACCCAGAAGTGGACTCGCCAAATGGGAAGTTCGTGAAGGAACAATTATCAGAGTATAAGCGGAGCATTCTGACTGACTCAAAAGGATAACCTGTGATTCTGCAGGAATAATGGAGGTTAGAGTTCAAAAGTAGCAACTTCTTATGTTAAAATGGGTAGATAATAATAGTTTCCTCCGATTTTATTTTGCTATTATTATATTTTGTCGTAAATTTGCAATGCAAAATTGAACATTTTGTTCTATACTTTTGAACATTTTGCATTATTACAATGCGAATATAGCATTGAATTATTCAACAATCTGGATACGCTATTATTATGGCAGAATACGTTAGAAGTCAATACAAAATCCTACTTGAACGCATTAACGAGCCTCGCAAATTCATACAGGTTCTTGCTGGTCCAAGGCAAGTGGGCAAGTCAACACTTGTAGGTCAAGTACTAAAAGACATCATCATACCTTATTCCTTAGTGAATGCAGATGGCATAAATCCAGAAGATACCGATTGGATTAGGAGGGTATGGGAATCAGCACGTATCTCTATGCAGTTGCGACACGAAGAGGTTCATGTACTAGTAATAGACGAAATACAGAAGATCGACAACTGGAGTGAAGCTGTGAAGGCTGAGTGGGACAGAGACAGTCATGAGGGGAGAAATATTAAGGTGCTGCTTCTTGGCAGTTCCAGACTACTGATTAAGAAAGGACTAACAGAGTCGTTGGCTGGTAGATTTGAGCTTATTCGTATAACCCATTGGAGTTATACAGAAATGCGTGACGCTTTTGGCTACACCCTTGACCAATATATCTATTTCGGAGGATACCCTGGCCCTGCAACTATGATTGATGACGAAAAGCGTTGGAAGAGGTACATAAAGGACTCGCTTGTAGCGCCGGCCATTGAAAAGGACGTCATCATGACCTCTAATATCTACAAACCAGTCTTAATGAAAAGAGCATTTGAATTAGGTTGTGGCTATTCTGGCGAACTGCTGTCTTTGACCAAGATGATAGGTCAACTGCAAGACGCTGGTAACGTGACAACCATTGCTGGGTATATAGATATCTTGAGTCAATGTGCACTTCTTTGCGGACTTCAGAAATACGCTAATGATGACTCCCGCAAATACAATTCTGTTCCCAAGTTTCAGGTCTTCAACAATGCACTTCTTACTACATACAAGGGACGCACATTTCTAAAAGACAGACAAGATACCGACGCTTGGGGAAGATGGGTTGAAAGTGCCGTTGGTGCATACCTTGTATGTCAGGCAGAAGAATTGGGATATAGAGTCTATTATTGGCGTGAGCGAAATGACGAGGTGGATTTCATTGTCGTTTCAGACAATGCCACTCTTGCAATCGAGGTAAAGAGTGGCAGACGGAAGATGAATAGTGGTCTCCCTAAATTCTCAGAGGCATTCCATCCTACCCATTCCTTCGTTGTCGGTACAGGAGGTATATCCTTAGAAACATTCCTCACTTGCAATATAGAAGAGCTACTCTAATCCTTGATGCGATCGAAGCCTTCGTGCGCCGATCGGGGTATTTTGTAAATCGCAATTCAATAGCACAAATAAAGTGGCAGACACATTGCATGTCTGCCACTTTTGGATTGTGATATAGCGAATGAAACGAAGAATTACTTACGTTTCTTGGCCTTCTTGCCCTTCACCGGAGCAGGAGGATCCTTGCGAAGCTGTTCGGCAATAAGTTCTGCCATCTTGGCAGCGCCCTTGGCATTCGGATGGATATTGTCGTTGGTCATCCATTTCTGATTGACAGCATCGAGGAATGGGGTATGAAGATCCAGAAGTTCGAAGTTATTCTCCTTGGCGTATTTTTCAATCTGAGGAATCAGGTGATTCACAATCACCGAATCGCGAATGGTCCACTCTGTCTGGAAAGCGGGAATTGGGGTACAGAGCACAACACGAGGCATCTTCTTGAAAGTCTTGAACGAATCCACCATCTGCTGGAGGGCTGGAATGTAATCAAATTCTGCCTTGCCCTCCCAGTTCTGAGTCTTGGTATCATTGGTACCCAACTTGATTACAACCACATCCGGCTGCCACTCGATGCAGTCTTGCCATGCAGGTTCGTTCTGATAAGGGAGATTGCCAGAATTTGACATTGTACGACCGCTTACACCCATGTTCTTAACGCTATAGCCAGGCCCCATCAGTCGGGCCAAAGTTGCAGGATAACCTTTTTCGGCCGACATATCGATACCGGCACCATCGGTAATGCTGTTACCCACACAAGCTACCTTGATAGCAGAATCAGCTGGCATCACCAAGTCATTCAGCCATTGTGTCAGCTCCGCTTTCATCAGCTCATGATATTTCCATGTGCTGCGGAAACCAAAGCCATGACCACCCGAAGGATAAACAAACATCGAACAACTGTTGTTGTGATTACGCATCGAAGTATAGTAAGCAGCGGCATTGGTCGATGGAGGAACAACGGTATCGTCGTTGGCCAGAATCAAAATTGCCGGAGGAGTACGATGACGACGCACAGCCTTGTTGCTACTCCACTCCTTCATGACGGCCTCGTTATTGCGCTCTTCGCCCAAGAATCCGACACACGAACCTTTGTGCGACTCCTTCTCGTTCATCGAGATAACTGGATAGAAAAGGATCGAAAAGTCAGGACGGGCATCCATAGGAGCATGGGTTGAGACAGCCGATGCCAAATGACCTCCAGCCGAGAAGCCCTGAATGCCGATATTGTTCGGGTTGATGTTCCAGACTTTGGCACTATCGCGTACTGTACGCATAGCCTGATAAGCATCGCCCAATGGAATGTTACGATCGCCCTTAGGCATTCGGTACTTCAATACAACGAATGCAATACCTTGGGCATTGTAGAACTCTGCCCAATCGTGACCTTCGTGCTGCATGGCCAAATGCGAGTATCCACCACCAGGGCAATCCACAATCGCACGACCATTCACTTTGGCCGCAGCTTCAGCGCTTGGCAGATAGACGGTGATTTCAGACTCTCCGTCGGCAGAATTCTTGAGGACAAACTTTCTCACGGTACTTTGTGCCACAGACATCATAGTCACACAGGCCAAAGCAGATAAAAGGAAAATTTTCTTCATAATAATGGATGGTATAAAGATAAACAATTCTCAAAGAAGGTGAATTTACTCAAGTTTCGCAAGCTCAACTTAAAAGTAGTAAAAGGGCTTTTAAGTGTAGTAAAAGGGGAGTAAAAGGGACGTTTGAAAACCCTAAATTAATGGCTCGCAGAGTAAACAGTGTGAAATAAAGAAAACTCCTCTAAACTGGATTATTCATACTAATCCAGGAGTTATTAGTTGATAGTTATTAGTTAGGCTGTTTGGTCGAAACTATAGTCTATTTTCAGTTCGAGGTTATAATAACTTATAACTAATAACTTATAACTTTGCATGAATTAATGCAAGCTAAACTCCCATAACTCTGCGAGGATTTATAGACACGACAACTTGGGGTATCGTCCCTTTTACTACCTTTTTACTACCTTTTAACTCCCCTTTAATTACCAAGAGTGGGCAAGTTAATAAAAAGAATTATTCGAACTTCGTGTTACGCATATCGCCGGTCTCCTCGAAGGCGATGTGCATCTTGAAGGCATTCTTCAACGAGTGTGGAGTGTGGAAGCCCTTGCCCTCGCTCATCTTGACATAGTCCCAAAGCAACTGCTTGTACATTGGGTGAGCACAATTCTCGATGATGAGACGAGCACGCTGTGAAGGTGACTTGCCACGCAGGTCAGCAACACCCTGTTCGGTCACGAGTACACGTACGCTATGCTCCGACGAGTCGGTGTGGGTAACCATAGGCACAATCGAAGAGATAGCTCCACCCTTGGCCAATGACGGAGTGGTAAAGATACTCAAGAAGGCGTTACGTGCAAAGTCGGCTGAACCGCCGATACCGTTCATCATGCGGGTACCCATGACGTGAGTTGAGTTCACATTGCCGAAGATATCAGCCTCGAGCGCAGTATTGAGGGCGATGATACCGAGACGACGGATACACTCTGGGTGGTTGGTGATCTCCTGCGAACGGAGCAAGAGACGCTGACCAAACACATCCATGTTGGCATACATGACATCGAGGGCATCGTCGGTCAACGAAAGGCTCGAACCGGTCACGTAGTTACATCTGCCCTTCAGGATCAGGTCGATGACAGAGTTCTGGATTACCTCGGTGAACATAGAGAAGGCAGGTACATCCGGATTGTCGCCCAAAGCACCGATTACAGCATTGGCGATATTGCCTACGCCACTCTGCAATGGGAGGAACTCCTTAGGAATACCACCACGCTTCAGTTCGCTGACGAGGAAGTTGGATACATGAGCACCGATGGCACGGGTATCGTCATCCAGTGGCTTGAAGCCAGCCTGATTGTCGCGCAGGTTGGTAGGAACGACAGCAATGACCTTCTTTGGATCTACAGGCACATCGATCGTACCGATACGGTCACCAGGGCTCTGGATCATGAAAGGCTTGCGATAAGGTGGCATCTCTGGCAGATAGATATCGTGCATACCCTTCAGACGGTCGCCATGAGCAGAGTTAAGCTCGATGATCACCTTGTCGGCATGAGCGATGAGCGATGGAGAGATACCTACAGAAGTAGTGAGGATGATGTTTCCGTTGTCCAGAATCTCGCTTGCCTCGACGATAGCCACATCCATCTTACCGAGGAATCCGTAATATACATCCTGACCAATCATCGAGAGGTGGCAGTCAAAATACTGCACTTCGCCGCTATTGATTGCCTTACGCATGTTAGCGTTGCTCTGGAATGGAGTGCGGAACTTCACTGCCTTGGCCAATGGTAGGTCAGTATCTACAGCAGGACCAGTTGCGCCACCGGTTATCAAACCGATCTGGAATGCACGACCAGCCTCATGCTCTTCTGTTGCATACTTAGCGATTGCTGCAGGCACAGCTTTAGGCACACCTACAGACGAGAAACCACCAATACCTACGACATAATCGTTCTTGATCAGACGTGCAGCCTCTTCGGCTGTCATAACAGGATAATTCATACCTTAAGAACTTTAATAACGTTACCTTAATTATTCAATTTATGGGCACAAAGATAACCTTTTTGGAATAAATCTCCAACATTTTTACTATTTATTTTCATTTTGCTACATTTTATACAACAATCATACAATATTTTCCAGAAAATATGAATTATATATAGCAATTTAATGTCCTTAACTCAATCTTTTCTCCAAAGAAATTATTGCATAACAAATAACTTGCACACTAAATATTTGGAAATTAAAAAGAATCTTTCTATCTTTGCAGCGTCAAACTTCGTACAAAGACAATAACGGAATTAAAGATGATCGAGTATCCTATAGGCATTCAACAAAGAACAATGAAACAATCATCCATCTGGGACGACAAAGAACTTGCCGTCATCCGTACAGAAGAGGTTCCGATGCGGATATTGACCATCGACAACGAGGAGGACATCCGCATATTGAGGAGCCAATGTGAAGATCTCTCCGACGAACAATTAAAGAGTGCGGAATTCCAAACTTTGGCGCAAAAGATGCTGGCTTCAGTTGACTATCCCGATTCGGGAGGTGTGGGCATTGCTGGGCCTCAAATCGGATTGACACGACGCATCGTGGCACTACAACGGCAAGACAAGAAGGACAAGCCGTTCGAGGTCTATGCCAACATCCGGATTACCAACTTCCGAGGAGAGAAGAAGAGCGGACGAGAAGGATGCTTATCCGTGCCAGGAGTACGAGGGTTCGTCGAAAGATACCGAGATATTGACATCCAATACACAGACATCGAAACCCTCGAAGTCAAGACAGAACGCATCAAGGGATTCACCGCAGTCATCTTCCAACATGAGTGTGAGCATCTGGACGGAATACTGTATATCGACAAATGTACCGAAACATTCGAACCATAATCTTACAATTCCTTCAAACTATGTTTTGAGCAGATTTGCGAACCAAATTCGGGGTAAACAAAGCAAATTTCGGACGATAATTTGCATTTTTGAACAAAACATAGTATCTTTGCACCGAACAAATTATCTTTGCAATGAAACATCTAACCGCAATCGTATTATCACTTATGGTGATGGCCTTGCCTATGATGGCAGAAAACCACACCAATCTCGAACTAAAGTTACCCAAACTGCCGGTTTATACAGACTCCATCGGCTATGGTTTCGATCAACAAACCACTTGGGATGGCAAAGCCTCTACTCCATTCTTCGTTTCGGTCAATGTACCGGACGGCAACTATCGTGTGACCGTCACCATCGGAAGCAAGAAACGAGCCGCCAACACCACCGTACGTTGCGAGAGCCGCCGTCTCTTTGTCGAGAACCTTGCAACCAAGAAGGGAGAACTCATCACCAAGACTTTCGTTGTCAACAAGCGCGACGCCGACTTTATCGATGAAAAGGGACGTCCTGCCAAGGTCATGCTCAAGAAGAACGAGGGAGGAAAACTCCATTGGGACAACAAACTCACCATCGAAGTGAACGGCGACGCCCCTGCTATTCAAAGCATCAAGATCGAACAGGACACAGTCGTTCCTACCCTCTATCTGTGCGGCAACAGCACGGTGGTTGACCAATCGAACGAACCTTGGGCTTCATGGGGTCAGATGATCACCCGATATCTGGGCGACAGCATCAGCGTAGCCAATTATGCCGAAAGCGGATTAGCCGTAGCTACCTTCATCGGACAAAAGCGTTGGGACAAGATCCTGAGCCGACTGAAGAAAGGAGATTATGTGATCCTTGAATTCGGACACAATGACCAGAAGACCGACGACCGTGTCGGTAATGGTGCCTACTATTCCTTCAGCCATCAGGTCAAGCAAATCCTTGACCAATGCAAGCAGAAAGGAGCCACCTTCATCCTCTGCACGCCAACGATGCGTCGCAGCTTCGAGGGTAATGTGGTAGTCAACACCCACAAAGATTACCCAGAGGCAATCCGAGGCATCGCTCAGCGCGAAGATCTGCTCTGCATCGACTTGCAGGACATGACCAAAGCATTCTACGAGGCTATGGGTCCAGAGAAATCCACGCAGGCTTTCGTACATTATCCAGCCAACACCTGGCCAGATCAGCCTAAGGCTTTGGCCGACAATACCCACTTCAATCCTTATGGTGCTTACGAGATTGCCAAGATGGTCCTGAAAGGAATCATGGAATCCAATCTCGATGACCTGAAGAAGCGCATCAGCCCAGACTTCAAAGGCTTCGATCCTGCTCATCCGGATGCCTTCGAGGATTTCCATTGGAACAACAGTCCATTTGTCAATATGACCAAACCGGATGGGAATTGAGTTTTCAGTTTTGAGTTTTCAGTTTTGAGTTTTCAGTTGTTAGTTGAAAGTTTTAGAATATGAAAAAAATCTTTTTAACCCTGTTGGCCGTAGCAACCCTGTTTTCAGCCAATGCACAGAAGAAGGATGCCAACGGTGTGAACGATACCACCGTCGATAAATACAAGAAGAGTGAAGATGTAGGCAACAAATATGCCCGTCCAGAGGCTGGCTCTACCCGCAAGAACAAAAAGAGCCCTGTCCTCTTCCTGATTGGCGACAGTACCATGCGTACAGGCACCAAGGGCAACGGAAGCAACGGCCAGTGGGGCTGGGGCGCCTTCTTCTACCAGTGGATGGATACTACCCGCATCTCGGTCGAGAACCACGCCTTGGGCGGTACCTCTTCGCGCACCTTCTACAACCAGCTCTGGCCAGATGTATTGGCAGGCGTCAAGAAGGGTGATTATGTCATCATTCAGCTCGGACACAATGACAATGGTCCTCTTGATACCTTCACCGCTCGTAACAGCATCCACGGCATCGATCCTGACACAGTGGCGCATGTAACTCTGCACGATTGTCGTAATCCTAAGGACAATGGCAAAGAGGAGGATGTCTATAGTTATGGCGAATATATGCGTAAATTCATTCGCGACGTACGTGCCAAGAAGGCAACTCCAATCCTTTGCTCTCTGACGCCACGCAACAGCTGGGACAATCCAACGACCATCACCCGCAAGCTCGAGACCATCACCGCATGGCAGAAGGCGATTGCCGAAGAGATGCAGGTAGAGTTCATCGATCTGGAGGCTATCAGCGCCAAACGATTGGAGAGCTTCGGTCCCCGCAAGACCGACTATATGTTCTACTATGTCGATAAAATTCACACCAGCAAATTCGGTGCCGAGAACAATGCCTATAGTGCAGCCCTGGCACTCCAGCAGAGCAACTCCCCACTGAAGGATTATCTCGTTGACCTTACTCCAGTCACAGCACAGGTTGACCGCAAACCTGGCAAACCAGTCGTTTGGTTGTGTGGTGACTCAACCTGCAAGAACGAAGACAAAGACTCGACCGGCATGTGGGGTTGGGGCAGTCAGGCCTACACCGTATTCGATAGTACCAAGTGTACTTTCGCCAACGAGGCCAAGGCTGGTCGCAGCTGCCGCACATATCTGCGCGAGGGTCGTTGGGACAAAGTCTATAACTCTCTGCAGCCAGGTGACATCGTACTGATTCAGTTCGGCCACAATGATACCGGCAATGAGATCGGTCGAGGAAAAGACCGCAACGAGATTGCCACCGGCAAAGACTCTACCCACGTTTACAAGCATGAGGTTACAGGCGAATACCTGACCGTGTATAGCTTCGGCTGGTATCTGCGCAAATTCATCGACGACGCACGCGAAAAGGGTGCCACTCCTATCCTACTCAGTCTCACCCCACGCAACATCTGGCCAGAACCAGGCGAGAAACGTCCAACCGACAACAGCAAGGGACCAAACATCGAGCGTCGCAATGACTCGTATGGCAAATGGTATCGCGAAGTAGTCGAGGCAACAGGCGTTGATTTCATCGATGTTCACAACCTCTCGGCCGATTATCTGGATGGCATTGGACGTGAAGCCGCCAAAGCATTCTTCAACCACGACCACACCCATACCAGCATGAAGGGAGGCCGACTGAATGCCAAAAGCGTACAACAAGGCATGCGAGCCATCGGATACAATGACATTTTGCTCCCAAGTCGCGACACTTTGTCCGAAATACAATAATGGCACGGTTTTTGTAAGATAAAGGGTGTGACCACAAAAAGTCACGCCCTTTCCTTTTAAAATAAAGGAGAAGTAGAACCTCCGAACCCTTTGTTCGCGCGATACGAAGCAAAGCGAAGGTTGAACAACGAAATAACAAAACAACAAAACAACAAAATAACATTAAACAACTATGAACATCAAACCACTTGCAGACCGCGTGCTCGTTAAGCCTGCGCCTGCTGAGACCAAAACAATCAGCGGTATCATTATCCCAGACACCGCAAAAGAGAAACCTTTGAAGGGTGAAGTTATCGCTGTCGGCAACGGCACCAAGGACGAAGAAATGATCCTCAAGGCCGGCGACCAGATCATGTACGGCAAATATAGCGGTCAGGAGATCGAAGTTGAGGGCGAAAAGCTTCTCATTATGCGCCAAAGCGACGTTTTGGCAATACTTGGATAACAACCCCTCCCCATCCCTCCCGAGGGAAGGGGATAATAGACACTTCTATTGGGGCTAAGACATCGTCCGACACATAAAGAAAATATTAATAACAACTTAATAGCCGCATCCACCTCGCGGCAAAGGTTTGTATCTTTACAAATCTCCCTCCCTCGGGAGGGTTGGGGTGGGGTCTTATATGTCAAAAATCATTAAATTCAATACAGAGAGCCGCGACCTGCTCAAGTCAGGTGTTGATCAGCTCGCCAATGCAGTCAAGGTAACCCTCGGTCCTAAGGGCCGCAACGTAATTATCGACAAGAAGTTCGGTGCTCCACACATCACCAAGGATGGTGTATCTGTTGCTAAGGAGATTGAGCTCGAGGATCCATTCGAGAACATGGGCGCTCAGCTCATCAAGGAGGTTGCCAGCAAGACTGGCGATAGTGCAGGTGATGGTACAACAACAGCTACCGTTCTGGCTCAGTCAATCATTGGCGTAGGCTTGAAGAATGTTACTGCCGGAGCTAACCCAATGGACTTGAAGCGTGGTATCGACAAGGCAGTTGCCAAGGTAGTAGAGAGCATCAAGTCTCAAAGCGAGGAGATCGGTGACGATTACACCAAGATTGAGAACGTTGCCCGCATCTCGGCCAACAACGACGAAGAGATCGGCAAGCTCATTGCTGAAGCCATGAAGACTGTCAAGAAGGAAGGCGTTATCACCGTCGAGGAGGCTAAGGGTACCGACACCACCGTTGATGTAGTTGAAGGTATGCAGTTTGACCGTGGCTATATCTCTCCATACTTCATGAACAATGCCGACAAGATGACTTGCGAGCTCGATCAGCCAGCCATCCTCATCTACGACAAGAAGATCTCTAACCTGCAGGACATCCTTCCAGTTCTCGAGCCAGTAGCTAAGTCTGGTCGTCCAATGCTCATCATTGCCGAGGATGTAGAGAGTCAGGCACTCGCTACCCTTGTACTCAACAGCATGCGTGGCAGCCTCAAGATCTGTGCTGTCAAGGCTCCTGGTTTCGGCGATCGTCGCAAGGAGATGCTTCAGGATATCGCAACCTTGACCGGTGGTATCGTCATCAGCGAAGAGGTTGGCTTGAAGCTTGAAAATGCTACACTTGAGATGTTAGGTCAGGCCGACAAGGTCGTTATCTCGAAGGAGAACACTACCATCGTCGATGGTGCAGGCGACAAGGAGGCTATCGCTCAGCGAGTTCAAACCATCAAGGCTCAGATCGAGAAGACCACTTCGGACTACGATCGCGAGAAGCTTCAGGAGCGTCTTGCCAAGTTGGCTGGTGGTGTAGCAGTACTTCACGTAGGTGCAGCCAGCGAAGTTGAGATGAAGGAGAAGAAGGATCGCGTTGACGACGCTCTCTGCGCTACTCGTGCAGCCATGGCCGAGGGTATCGTTCCTGGTGGTGGCGTTGCTTACATCCGCGCAACTGCAGCTCTCGAAGGTCTCAAGGGCGAAAACGACGACGAGACTCTCGGCATCGAGATCGTGAAGCGTGCCATCGAGGAGCCTATGCGCCAGATCGTTGCCAATGCAGGCAAGGAGGGTGCAGTTATCGTGCAGAAAGTCAAGGAGGGCAAGGGTGATTTCGGTTACAATGCTCGCACCGACAAGTATGAGAACTTCCTCGCTGCAGGTGTTATCGATCCTGCCAAGGTAACCCGTGTTGCTCTCGAGAATGCTGCCTCAATCGCAGGCATGTTCCTCACCACCGAGTGTGTCATTGCCGACAAGCCAGCACCAGAGCCAGCTATGCCAGCAGGCGGTGCTCCAGGCATGGGCGGCATGATGTAATCAAGATTTCAACATCTAACAAACATATAGGGTGTGCCAAAAGGACCGACTTTTTGGTACACCCTTATTTTACAACGCCTTATTTTACAAAAACACAGATTGATTGAGATTCCATCTGCATCAAAACAACGGCTGTCCGACAGAAGCGCTTGGGAACTGAATACCCAACAGCAAAGATAAAGTAGGAGCTATATCCGTGATGTGGCAAGGCTTATTGCTTGACCCAGGAGAGATTCCGCAACCCATAAAAATCAATGGTATATGCGTATCATCAGGACACCACACAGCATGTTCTGCCCCCTTGTACCGAAGTGGTCCTGACTTATATGCCTTAGTGACTCCATTCTGTAGGATAAGCTGTATATCACCTCCTCTCTGAGGATTATATCCATTGATTGACAGCTGTCGCAAACAATCTGGCACATAGCAAGGTATATTCCGAAGGTCAAATGCATAGGCGATCTGTGGTTGTGATTCAAGAAAGCGGCATACTGCCGAAACAACCGCAGAATACTCCAAATGCAACGAATCCAAAAGATGATGATCAAAATGCAGACGATAAGCATTCATGCTTCGCACTAACCGGCAATCGGCAGCAGAAGGGAAAACCTTTTGCAAGAGACTATCCACCTGGTGCTGGATTTTCTCTGGTTCATATAATAAAGAAGGGAGTTTGTGCTGTTGCCGATAAAGGACATTATGGCTTCCTCCATGATCAGCCGTCAGGAACAACAGATACCGGTCTTCCCCCAGATACTTATCCAACCGGCATAAGAACTTAGACAAATCCTGATCCAATCGGAGATAAGCATCTTCAACCCATGGAGAATCAGGACCACAAGCATGACCTATATAGTCAGTACTTGCCAAATTGATAGTCAGAAAGTCTGGGTCTGACCCACGCCCCAATTTTTCGCCTTCGACTGCAGCCCAAGCCATCTCAAGCGTATAAGTGTTTCCGGCAGCCTGATACCTGATATCATTTTTGACCTGTAATTCTATTAGCGTATCAGTCCGTTCACTTTGCACATAAGAAGAAGCCAGATACAACAACTCCGGTTCTCTCACATATCGACTGACAGGATGTGTCCGATTGAAAGCATTGACCCATTCTGGCAAACAATCGAGATAGTAACTACTGGATACAAACCGCATACTGTCTGTATCATACCAATAAGCCGCATTAGCAGTATGGCCTGCTGGCAAAATAGCAGCACGGTCCTTAAGAGAAACACCAACCACACGCGAACGGAAATGTGTAGACATACGCAGTTCGTCAGTAATGGTAGTTGGCAACAGGTGACATGGCGACATTGAGCCGTTGCCGGAATCAGTTCCTACACCTTTGACCGCAGGATCAGATGTACAATAAAACAATTCATCATTTACATAAAAATCATTACCGACAATACCATTAAGGGCGGGTATGCTACCCGTAAAGATCGCCGCATGTCCTGCGGCCGTTACAGCAGGGAGATAGTTAACCAGACAGCAGTTGAAGCTGAACCCTTCACGTTGCAATCGCAAGAACCCATCCGGACCCATCCGATCCGCATAACGCGACAAATAATCCCATCGCATCTGATCGACGACAATGCCCACTACCAACTGAGGGCGTTCAGCCTGCAACGGCTGAAAGAAGGACAAGAATCCGAGGCTCAAACCTACGAATAATCCACAAACTGGAGACTTCATAAAATCTTCTTTCTAATCGTTGACACGATGTTATAACCACTCTTTTTTGCAGATTTACACAAGTGCGCCATATCCTCTAGCGACATGGAAGTAAAATTATTACTATCGCTTATCACCTCACAGCCTCGATTATCGAAAAGCGAATAACTTGTAATGTGGAAAAGAGTCAACATCGGTTTTTCCTGCCATTTGAGATAATGCTGATTCAAGAACAGGACATAATCTGCGCCCGAAGACTTCAGAATCCGCTCATAGGCAATAGGATCGATGCTTGACACCTTAGCATCTGTCTCTCCGACCTGAAGGTCTACGGCGCCGACCAAGTTGCTTAAAGCAGCATCTTCTTCGGCCAAAACAAAAGAGATCGGGCCATTGGAAGATGCATTCAGAATCTGACTTGCAATAGCCAGATTATAGGCATAGCAGATACTATCAACAGGAATTCCTGTCTGTTCTGATATCATGATGTTGGGGAAATAATTTGATCTGACATTATCGGACAAGCCTACGATCACGACCTTAGCCGCAGCTTCCTGACTTTCGTTGTGTGAGCGGCCATACGCCACTCCAAACACAGACATCACCCCCAATAGAATTGATACGAATTGATATACTTTCATAATGCTTAATACTATTTGTTTATTGTTCTGATTGCCACTTCTGCCGGACACAAAGATCACGCATTGCCGAAGGTGCATCTGTTGTTATATAATCCACACCCATGTCAATCAGTTTCTGGGCCACATCCATATCATTAACCGTCCAAACGTTAACCTTCATACCTGAATCATGGGCCTCCTTCACCCACACCGGATTCTTAAGCAGCACAGCATAATGATAATCGATACCCCTGATTCCTTCATTAGCCAGCGAGGCTGGAGCAGTATCACTACCCAAATACGAAACCTGAGCAGTAGAGTCAAGGCTAACTATCTGACGACAGATGTAATGACTGAACGAGATATATTCTGTTTGAGCATCAAGGCCGAAAGCTCGAACCCGATCAACAACCAGTCGCACTGCAAGTTCCTCTTCCCTCTGACTAGCATGAGGCTTGATTTCGAGGACAAGCTTCAAATCAGGACAGCAGCGGAGTGCCTTCAGATAAGAAGTCAACGTAGGGAGTGGCTCTCCATTGTCCAGCCGCAGCAACGACAAACTATCGGAGGTGCTACGTGCAATAACGTGGCCCTGAATGGATGGATCATGGTTAACAATCAACTCATCGTCTGCCGAAAGTTGGACATCTATCTCTGAACCATAAACGCCAACACCATACGCATTGTAGAGAGAAGTGATACTATTCTGAGCAGAACCAGGTTTGTTCCAGTAGCCTCGATGAGCCACGACTTGCGTCTGCCCAAAAGCAATAGTGGAAGTCGATACCACTATTGCATTGATAAGAAAAGATTTGACGATATTCATAAACATCTATTTAGAATTTATAGCGCACTCCAATCTGCATCTGCCAAGGATTTCCGCCTAACGAAGATACTCCAGCATTAGGGTTGACAGAATACTTGTAGCTACGAGTTGCGTGATCAAAGCCGCTTACGGTATAAAGTGCTACAGTTCCGAGATTATGGTTTGCACCCCAGTCCTTGTTGAGCATATTTGCAACATTAAACATATCAACAGACAACTCGACAGACTGTGTCTTCCAAAGTTTGAACGTTTTGGAGATTCGGAGGTCCAATGTCCCATAGAATCCATTTTCACCACCATTGCGTTTTGCCACTTTGCCAAAACTATTGCGCAGATACTCTTTGAAGCTACTTTCCACATTGGGGTTATCAAGTAATCCCTGGATACCCTGACGGATATTGTCTGGAGTCGAAGGATCGGACGGATCAAAAACAAAAGCCAAGTCATTGGTTGAAACAAAATCACCATTGATATTGCCGCTGACAATGGTAGAGTAACGGCTACCGCCCATACCAGAGAAGCGGGCTCCTACAGAAACGCCCCAGAATGTAGGAAGAGAACCATAAACAACGAGTTTGTGACGGAACTGATTGCTCGAATAACTCATGTGGCTGAGGTCACGAGGATCATCTGCAACCATCAACGACAATGTAGCAGAGTTGGCAACATTTCCATTATACGATGTATTATCGCGTGCATCATTCCAAGTATAGCTTGCTGTGATTTCTCCATCGCGATAATAGCGCCATGTACCATCAATAGAGATTGCCGTCTGGTTGACGTTGCCTTCGCTGACCAGTTCCAATACACGACCTACTTTTTCGCTCTTTCTACCCTTCATCCAATCCACGGTGCCTTTGTCTGTAATACTCTCGGCTGGGACATAGACTCCACGATTGCCTTCTGATGCCAATCGAAAGAAAGGCTCATCAACCATATTGCGGTCAATATACATATAATTATTACGACCCAAATTCATAAACGCTGAAGCCGAAACCTTCAAACGATCGTTGAAGAAGTGCGTATATGAAAGATTGGCTTTATATACAGTAGGCACCTTCATGTCTCGGCTATTCATATTGATAGTAGGAACAGAAACGGCTGCGATACTTGGATTCTGGAGCAAATTGACACCAGGAGCAGATTGTGGATCACGGCGATAACTTGGGAAATCCGGAGTAGGGACAAGCGAAGGATCGGAAATGTCCAATGAGGTTACTTTGGTTCCGTCAAATACCATGTTATTGATCATAGCATAATTGTTTATATCGGAAGCAAAGACACCTCCGCCTAAACGGAGAATATCACTATGACGATTGTTGATATCCCAGGTTATCTGAACTCGAGGCTGGATATGCAGCGTGCGGAGTTGGTTATCGGTACTAAGGCCCAACTCATCGTATACAAGCTGGCTGAAGTTGCCATGATTGAGGTAATTTGCATAATCGACACGCAAACCTGCGGTAATGTCCAATCCCTTGGCCAATGTTGTCTGAAGTTGGGCATAAGCACCCAGATTGATGATATTCTGCTTAACTCGCTGACCTGGATCGAGATAAACCTCACGGACATATCGATAAGGAGTGAGCGACTCAAAATTATCAAGACCTGTAAAATAGAAACGACCGTTGGCCTCACTACCATAACGAGAATTCATGTGAGTAAGCATGAAATCCCCACCAAATGTGTAATTGATCTTGTTGTGTGTATAGTAAAAATTATCCACTAATTGATAGACATTATTGAAGAAGTTCTCTGGACTATAACGCTGTCCACCCAATTGAATGGTAGTATAGCAGTTGGCATCATTGACAGTTGACGCCACTCGCTCAACGATAGCACGAGGAATATTGGATGACGGAAGATCCTTGTTTGGCATAGACTTCTCAAGCGTATAGAGATGCTGGAACTTCAGTTCGTTGGTACTATTGGGGCCCAAAACGGTACGCAACTGAAGTGTAGCACTATTGTTGAGTGACTTGACATCTCCATACACCTCCTGTATATTGATTGAACTATTATCTGACAAGCCCATATTGTTCATGTCGTAAACAAAGTTGTCGGTAAAGGTCAGAAGATTGGTTGAGTTCATCTGCCAATCGACACGGCCAAACGCAGCGTCTGTATTCTGGCCTTTGTCAAATGAGCCGAACTGATCCTTGTTGCTCACGCCATATTTGCTACGAGCGATTTCAAGATAACGGTCACGAGAAGCGACCGAAAGGTTATAGCGTTTCTCGTCGGCTTGAGTCTGAATATCTGCGATCAACAAAGGTTGATTCTTCTTCTGATGATCCCATGAGACAAAGTAGTGGAGACGATCCTTGATGATAGCACCTCCCACAGATGCGCCATACTGATAAGTGGAAAAATCATTACTGCGCTTGTTACCACGGATATCATACGGACTTGACAACCAATCGTTACGCATATAACAGAATGCACTACCAGAAGTTGTATTCGTTCCGGATTTCGTGACAGTGGCAATCGTGCCACCTCCTGCTCGACCATTAGTAACATCATATTCATTGGTAACAACCTTAAATTCGCGTATAGCCTCCATTGAAATTGCATACGGCACGGCATTACGACTCGTTGTACTACCGCCAGAAGTAGGGCCTTTCGCAGTCATACCGTCAATGGTATAATTGGTAGACGAAGCCAACTGTCCTGCAAGGCTTGTTCCGGTACTGAGCGGAGAAAGTTCTATAAGAGTGGTGAAATTTCGTCCATTGACTGGAAGTTTGTTCAAGTCTTGACTTGTCACCGAAGTGGCAGCACCAATGGTGGAAATATCATTTTTCAGAGAGTTGGCTACCACCTGAATCTCGTCCAGGATTTCGCTCTCTTCCTTCATTACAAAATCGACATTGACCTGCTGGTTCTGTCCCAAAGAATAACCCGTCTTTTTTTGAGCACCAAATCCCACAAAAGACACCTGAATAGAATAAGGAGAGCCTAAAGGCAACTGCTTAATCTGATATTCTCCATTTTGATCAGTCGTTCCCCAAGCCGTAAAACCTGTGGATTCATTTTTCACTTGTACTGTGGCTCCAAAAATGGTTTCTCCAGTTTGATCCTTCACAATACCTTTAACCGATGCTCTATAGTCTTGAGCATAAAGGCCAATTGCACCTGTCAGTACAACGGCTGAAGTAAGCATGTTTCGTTTAGAAAAGAATTCTGTAATCATTTGCAAAAAATTTATTTGTTGATTGACGCCGCAAAGATATGCGATGATTATTACAAATTATCTTCAATTACATTACATATTTATTATAACTTGACCTTGACGAAAGTACTTTAGTATAAAGTAAACTTCCGACCTACAAGACAGTTAAAAGATTAAGGTGATAATGGTCCAAATATGACAGATAGGCATGATAGATTAGATTCCCGGATTTACATTACAGGAGAGAATAGACATTCTTTGGAACAAAAACAAGCAGAAATTTGGACTATTGACAAAAAATAAGTATCTTTGCGCGCAAAATACAACAAATATGATCAACAGACTATTAATTCGTATAAAGACCGTCCAGTTGGTATATGCCTACATGCAAGGCAGTCTGGACAAGATGAACAGTGACGAGCAGATGGCACAGTCCATCGAATCCAGCTACCAGCTCTACAACTATCTGCTGGCTCTCATTGTAAAGTTGACCGAATACCGCAAGAATCAGTTAGAGAATGCCCGCAAGAAGTTCTTGCCAACCAAAGAAGAGCGCAATCCAAACGCCCGCTTTGCAGACAGTCTTGTAGCCAAGTGTATTGTCGAAAAAAGTTCCGTGATGGACTATGTTGCCGAACACGAACTGATGAGTGATTTCGATACTGAAACCTATCGCAACCTGTTGGAGCAGATTGAGGCAATGCCTGCCTACCAGAAGTTCATGACACAGAAGGAGGCTCCAACCTTCGAACAGGAGAAAGAACTCTGGAAAGACATTTTTGCCGAGGTAATTACCCGCAATGCCATACTCGATGCCACCCTCGAAGAGAAGAGCATCTATTGGAACGACGATCTTGCTACCGTCACCCAATTCGTTGTCAAAGCCCTCAACCAGATGGATCCGAACAAGGAGACCATGAAAGTTGCCAAGATGTTTGACCGCAACGAAGATCAGCAGTTCGCTCGCGAGCTCTATCATCGTGCCCTCGACGAGGCCTACGACAATCTCAAGCTCATCGACCAACAGGCCCAGAACTGGGAGATTGACCGCATGCCACTCATGGACAAGGTCGTAATGGTCTGTGCCCTCTCCGAGATTCGCAACTTCAAAGATATTCCTGTCCGTATCTCCATCAACGAGTACATCGAGTTGGCCAAGCACTATTGTGCACCCGACAGCGCACGCTTCGTCAATGGCATTCTCGACAAGATCGTCAAGGAGTGGAAGAAAGAGGGCATCGAACTTGAGAATCCATTCGTAAAGAAATAAAAAAACTTCCAATAATTATATTCGTAAATCATTATGCTAAACACAATTTTCCTCCAGGCAGAGAATGCACAGCAAGGACAAGCTGCTGATGGTATGGTAACCTGGCTCTTCATCATCGGTATGATCGTTGTCTTCTACTTCTTCATGATTCGTCCACAGAAGCAACAGCAGAAGAAGATCGAAGAGGAGCGCAACAACATGAAAGTTGGTGACAATGTCGTAACCTCAGCCGGTATATTCGGCAAGATCGAAGGAGTCATCACCACCACCGATGCCAAAGGCAAAACCGTAGTCGAGTCCTTCATCATCAAGTTGAAGCCAGACTATCAGACTCGCGTCCAGATCAGCAAGGATTGCGTCTTCAAGGATTTGGCCGACGCTACTACTCCACAAAAGTAAAATTCATACCAGCCTATGCTACCACGTATCTTCGTCACGTATAGGAATATAAAGAAAGTCATCAAATTCCTGCCTAAAATCATCAACAAGCAGGACGTGATGACTTTCTCCATATTTGTGGTAGTATCTACCCTATTCTGGCTGGCACAAAGCGCCTACGAGCAGAGCGATTCGACATACGAGGTAACCTTCAAGATCGAGAATGTTCCAGCTGGAGCCGTCTTCACCACTCACATTCCTGCCACACTCAAGGTAACCCTCTACGACAACAACATTCACCTTTCGAACTACGGAAAGAACAGCAGTTTCCGCAGTTTGACCGTCGATTTCGAACGTTATGCCGACGCGGCAGGCAATTTCCGCATTTCGGGAGCAGAACTACAGTCGCTTCTCAAGAACGATCTCAACTCCACGACACAGATCACCGGCATTTCACCGGGCTTGATCGATGCCCGTTTTGCATTGACCGAAGGCAAGAAAGTTCCCGTCATCGTATCCACACGTCTGACCACCAAGGAAAACTACAAGGATTATCCCGCCGAGATAACACCCGATTCCGTCATCGTCCATGCACCAAGTTACATTCTCGACACCTTGCGGAGCGTATGGACCGAACCGCTCGAAGCCAGCAACCTCAGCGATACACTACATTGCTATGTCAAGATGGATCTGGGCGTAGGAGTCAAAGCCACTCCTGACTCGATCGAAGTGCTGGTTCCCGTCATCCAATACGTTTCGAAAACCTTCCCCAACATCAACATTCAAGTCAGGGATCTGCCAGAAGGCAAACATCTGATCCTCTTTCCGCGACAGGTCCAGTTACGTTGTCTGGCCAACTTCGATCATTACAACCGATTCTCCGACGACGATTTCGTACTCTCGGTATCATACGACAGTCTCAAGGCCAATCCCAACCGACAGTTCCTGCCGATCGATATCTACACCCCACTCAGCAGTTACGAAGTTTACAACATACAGTTGTCACACTTCCAGGTTGAATACACGCTCGAAGAATAAAGCACACTTCTTGACAACAATGATCATTATAACCGGTGGTATAGGTTGCGGAAAATCCGTAGTTTGCCAATTACTCAAAGTAATGGGCCATACTGTTTACGATTGCGACAAAGAGGCCAAACGGCTTATGACCAGCGACACCTTGCTGAGACAGCAGTTGGTTTCCCTTTTCGGCCCCGACACCTATCTGCTCGACGGATCATTGAACAAGGCCTATCTCTCTGCCCAAATCTTCGAACATACAGATCTGCTCAAGCAGATGAATGCACTCATTCATCCCGCTGTAGCCAGAGATATTAAAAGGGAAAAGGAAGAAGGAGAAAGGAAAAATTCTCCGCTCTTTGTCGAGACAGCCATCCATTTCGAATCCGGCTTCAATCATCTCGTCCAGGCAGATCAAGTCTGGTGCGTCGCATCGCCCTTCGAAACACGCATCGCTCGTGCCATGCAACGCGACAACACCACACGCGAGAAGATCCTCGCCCGCATGCAAAACCAGCTGTCACAAGACGAAAAGATCAAGCTATCCGATGCCGTCATCTGGAACGACGACGAGCATTCGCTGATCGAACAAATCAATCATTTGTTACCATAAGCCACACACATAGAAACACAGACAATCTATACCGATGAAGATAAAGCAAACTCTCATATTGTTACTCCTGACATTCACATCAGAGCTGGTGTGGGGCGCTTCGTTCGATGCAGAAACCCAGCAATGGTTACAAAAACTCGATGCACTAGTGTCCAACAAAAGTTGGAAAATTAAGTTCGTAAATAATTGATATCCATTAAATCAAGTCGCGAATTTTCAACCGGAGGATTTGAAATTGCTGCCAAATGATTATCTTTGTGCCCAAATAGCAAAATGAAAGCAAA
>JAZRXX010000072.1:0-46659 GCA_045600485.1 Bacteroidales bacterium | reverse complement strand
GCTCCAATAGCTCAGTTGGTTAGAGCACATGACTGTTAATCATGGGGTCGTTGGTTCAAGCCCATCTTGGAGCGCAAGGCTTGGGAGTATTCCAGAGTGGCCAAATGGGGCAGACTGTAAATCTGCTGTCTACGACTTCGGTGGTTCGAATCCATCTGCTCCCACAAAGGCTCTGCCTACGATCTTTGAATGATATGCGGAAATAGCTCAGTTGGTAGAGCACAACCTTGCCAAGGTTGGGGTCGCGAGTTCGAGTCTCGTTTTCCGCTCCAAGAAGTTCTTTGACATATTGACAGAATACTTGAAGATGTTTTGGACAATACTACTGGTTGTCCAAAGTTTAGATTCACAAGAATCTCACAAATGCATCCGTAGCTCAGTTGGTAGAGCAGCTGACTCTTAATCAGCGGGTCCAGAGTTCGAGCCTCTGCGGGTGTACCTTAAACAAGTAAAGAAAGGATTGATCGCTTGGTCAAGTTTTGGACAGTGTTCTAAAAATACGGGTGTAGCTCAGTCGGTAGAGCACTGGTCTCCAAAACCAGGTGTCGCGTGTTCGAGCCATGCCACCCGTGCAAATCCTTGCAACGCTGATGCGTTGGACTCCCATTCGGAGTTTTCTTTATTTGGTGCGTTAGTTCAGTTGGTTAGAATATCGCCCTGTCACGGCGGAGGTCACGGGTTCGAGTCCCGTACGCACCGCGTTTTGCGGAAATAGCTCAGTTGGTAGAGCACAACCTTGACCCAAAGATTGGAAATGAATCCCAGCCTTGGCAAGGTAAATATCAAATGCGGAAATAGCTCAGTTGGTAGAGCACAACCTTGCCAAGGTTGGGGTCGCGAGTTCGAGTCTCGTTTTCCGCTCTTATTTAATGCCCAGATGGCGGAATCGGTAGACGCGCTGGTCTCAAACACCAGTGGAGCAATCCATCCCGGTTCGATCCCGGGTCTGGGTACAATGTCAGTCTTTAAGGCGTTTCACTTATGAAAGATGCGGAGGTGGTGAAATTGGTAGACACGCTACTTTGAGGGGGTAGTGGCCGTTCGGCTGTGTGAGTTCGAGTCTCATCCTCCGTACTAAATAATGGTGCCATAGCTCAGTTGGTAGAGCAAAGGACTGAAAATCCTTGTGTCACTGGTTCGATTCCCGTTGGCACCACTTATTTGACTTTATGTCTGATGGTCCATTCGTCTATCGGTTAGGACGAGAGATTTTCATTCTCTAAAGAGCAGTTCGACTCTGCTATGGACTACTAGAAAATCGGTCGCTTAGCTCAGTTGGTTCAGAGCGGCTGCCTTACAAGCAGCGGGTCGGCGGTTCGAATCCGTCAGCGACCACAACCTAATTGAAGAGTAATTCTGTCAATAAGAAATAGAGGATTCATCTGGCTTTTTGCTCACAAAAGGTCGGGTGTTTTTCTTTTTTAAATCTGTTTGTAACATCAAACCTTAAAAATACAATCAAAACAACTAATATATAATTATTACCCACAATGAATACCAAACAGTATGCACTTGGCATGGACATTGGCGGCACAAACACTGTTTGTGGCGTAGTCGATCGCGAAGGTAAAGTTCTTTGCAGTAGTTCAATCAAAACTCAGCAGTATCCTATTCTTGAAGATTATATCCAGGCATTAGCCAACATGATTGATGGTCTCTGCCAACAGGTAGGAGGCAAGGATATGGTTCAAGGTCTTGGCGTTGGCGCCCCTAATGCCAATTATTATAATGGCAAGATCGAGTTAGCACCCAACTTGCCATGGAAGGGAATTATTCCTTTTGCTGATCTTGTTAGTCAGGCTATTGGCTTGCCGGTTCGCATTACCAACGATGCGAATGCTGCCGCTCTGGGCGAGATGGCTTATGGCGTTGCCAAAGGAATGAAGCATTTCATTATGATTACCCTTGGTACTGGTGTCGGTTCGGGAATTGTGATTGATGGAAAGATGGTGTATGGTCACGATGGCTTTGCTGGCGAGTTAGGACATGTTATTGTCAAAGAAGATGGCCGGCAGTGTGGCTGCGGCCGAAAAGGTTGCCTCGAAGCCTATTGCTCAGCAACTGGTATCGCCCGTACAGCACGCGAGTATGTTGAAAATACCGATATACCAAGTCTGTTGCGCAACACTCCTTCGGAAGCTATTACATCGAAGGATATCTACGATGCAGCCATCCAGGGAGATGAATTGGCCATCCGTATTTTCCGTGAGACAGGCACCATTTTGGGTAAGGCTTTAGCCAATTTTATCGTCTTCTCAAGTCCTGAAGCCATTGTCCTGTTTGGTGGCTTAGCCAAAGCTGGTGACTTCATCATGAAGTACACTCGTGAGGCTATGGATGCAGCTATGTTGCCGATTTTCAAGGGAAAAACTAAGTTGCTCCTCTCTGGTCTTAAGGATGCTGATGCCGCTGTATTGGGTGCCAGTGCACTTGGTTGGGAATGAAGAAGTGAATAGTGAAAAGTGAAGTAAATCTAGTCATTATTATATATGAAGAAACAGTTATTACTAGCAATGGCGGCCGCTACAACAATGGTCGCTGGAGCACAGACATTCAAGGAGTGGCAGGATCCGAACATCAATCAGATCAATCGTCTTGCCATGCATACGCACTTCTTCGGCTTTGAGTCGGAGGAGGCAGCGCAAGGAACTCCTGAGATGTCTCAGAATTATTTAAGCATCAATGGCCAATGGAAATTCCAATGGCAGAAGAATGCCGTCGATTACAAAAGCGACTTCTATCGTGTCGGTTACAATGATTCTGGTTGGCGAGATATGCCTGTTCCTGGTTGCTGGGAACTGAACGGCGTAGGCGATCCAATCTATGTCAATGTCCAGTACGCCTGGGCTGCACAAGAGGGTAACAATCCTCCTTATGTGCCAACCAACAATAACTGGGTCGGATACTATCGCCATGAGGTTGATGTGCCTGCAGATTGGAAAGGCCAGCAGGTTATAGCACACTTTGGTAGTGTGTCCAGCTGTTTCTATCTTTGGGTCAACGGCAAGTTCGTCGGCTATAGCGAAGACAGCAAACTTGAGGCAGAGTTTGATTTGACCAAGTATGTAATTCCAGGTCAGAAGGCCCTCATCGCCATGCAGCTTTTCCGCTGGTGTGATGGAACCTATCTGGAAGATCAGGATTACTTCCGCAATACAGGTATTCATCGCGACTGCTGGCTCTATGCTCGTCCTGCTCAGCATATCAAGGACATCCGTATTACCCCAGACCTTGATGCCAACTATGAGGATGGTGTTTTGACCGTTAATGTCCAGACTACAGGTGCTGCTGTTGACCTGACTCTGTTTGATGCAGATGGTAAGGAGGTTGCTACTGCGACAGCCAAGGGCAAGCCAGTCGAGATGAAGGTATCCAAGCCCAACAAGTGGACAGCCGAGACTCCATATCTTTATACCCTGCGTGCGTCGCTCAAGGGTGGCAAGCAGAGCCATGTGGTTCCTGTCAAGGTGGGTTTCCGCAAGATCGAAGTAAAGAACGCTCAGCTTTTGGTCAACGGACAGCCAATACTTATCAAGGGCGCCGATCGTCATGAGTTGGATCCAGATGGAGGCTATGTAGTGAGCCGTGCCCGCATGGAGCAGGATATCCGGATCATGAAGCAATTCAATATCAATGCCGTCCGCACTTGCCATTATCCAGACGACAACTACTGGTATGATCTTTGCGATAAGTATGGTATCTATATGGTAGCAGAGGCCAATGTCGAGAGCCATGGTATGGGCTACGACGAATATACCCTTGCAGAGCGTAAGGACTATCATCTGGCCCACATGGAACGCAATCAGCGTAATGTACAGCGTAACTTCAATCATCCTGCCATCATCTTCTGGAGTCTGGGAAATGAGGCTGGTTTCGGCCCAAATTTCATTGACGCCTACAAGTGGGTCAAGGCAGAGGATCCAAGCCGTCTGTGCCAGTACGAGGGTGCCTTGAATGGCATCTGGAAGAAGAAAATCTCGATCGAGGATGCAACTACCGATGTCTATTGTCCGATGTATGCAGACTATCGTGGCATGGAGAACTATGCCAAGGATCCTAAGATGACCCGCCCGTTCATCCAATGCGAATATGCTCACGCGATGGGTAACAGTGAGGGTGGTTTCAAGGAGTATTGGGATCTGATCCGCAAGTATCCGACTCTCCAGGGTGGTTTCATCTGGGACTTTGTCGATCAGTCTGTTCGTTGGAAGAACAAAGCAGGCAAGCAGATCTGGGCATACGGCGGAGACTTCAACCGAACAGATGCTAGCGATGGCAATTTCTGCGATAATGGTCTGATTTCTCCAGACCGTGTTCCTAATCCACACATGTACGAGGTCGGTTACTACTATCAGAATATTTGGAGCAGCCTAAAGGACGGCGAGATTGAGGTCTATAACGAAAACTTCTTCACCGATCTCTCGAACGTGATGGCTGAAGTGATTCTGGTACGTAATGGAGAGCCTGAGAAGACATGCGTCGTACCACAGCTCAACGTCGCACCACAACAGAAAGCTATCCTTCCTGTAGAAAAGATTGAGGCTCCTCAGGATGATGCTGACTATCAGGTCAACATTCTCTATAAACTTAACAAGCGCAATGGTCTGCTTCCTGCTGGTCATGTCGTTGCCAAGCAACAGTTGACTCTCCAAAAGGGTGCCCGTGTGGAAGCCCCAACCTCTACCGTCAATTTTGGGGCTGTTACTCCACTCACTGTCAGCGAAGATCGTAGTCACCTTACCATTTCTAACAATCAGGTAAAGATTGAGTTCAGCAAGTGGAGTGGCTGGATGGATAGCTACATTGTAGGTGGTGTTCAGTTTATGGCCGATGGCGGCCAGTTGACTCCAAACTTCTGGCGTGCACCAACCGACAATGATTACGGTGCAGGGCTGCAACGTCGTTTTGCCGCTTGGAAGTCTCCAAAGATGGATCGTAAGGTCTTCAAGCACGAGATCAAAGAGGGTGAGGTAATTGTGTCGGCCGAATACGATATGCCATCGGTTGAGGCTAAATTCTCTATTACCTACCGCATCTCTCCTGACGGTAAGATTGTTGTCGATAATTCGCTTCGTGTCACCGAGGGTGCTAAGGTATCCGAGATGTTCCGTTATGGTATGCAGATGCAGTTGCGTGAGGAATTCGAGAATCTCGAGTACTTTGGCCGTGGTCCGGTCGAGACCTATTCCGACCGCAAGGATTCTGAGTTCATCGGTATCTATCGCAGTACCGTTACCGAGCAGTTCTACCCATACATCCGTCCTCAGGAGAATGGCAATCATGTAGATCTCCATTGGATGAAGCTCTGCAATGCAGCAGGTAAGGGCTTGGTTGTTTTGTCTGATCAGTTCTCTGGTTCAGCCCTCCACTATACCATCGAGAGTCTGGACGAAGGTCCTAACAAGCACAATATGCACTCGCCAGATGTCGATCCTGCGCCACTCACTAACCTCTGCATTGACCAGAAGCAGATGGGTCTGGGTTGTGTAAACAGCTGGGGCGCTTGGCCAGAGCGCAAGTACCGTGTGTTCTACGAGAATAAGGACTTCCAGTTCGTACTTTGTCCAGTACGTTGATCTGGTTCCGCTTTATACAAAAAACGCCGCTCAACTTATGCTGGGCGGCGTTTTCTATTATTATTTTGTCCAATCGTTTTGCTTATTTCTCTTTTACAAAATAAACGACTGTAGGAAGGTGGTCAGAAAAACCGTTCAGCCAACTTCCTCCTGCAGTGGTGCGAAGTGGAGAACCTTTATATTTCCCCTCCTGTTGAATCAGGTAGTCGCGCATGAAGATCTCGTGGGTCTTGTAGGTCAGGGTTGAATAATCAGTACCATTGCAGAAGTTGCCCGAGATGATAATCTGGTCGAAGAGGTTCCACTTGCCACGGTACATCAGTGTGCCCTGTCCGATCTTGTACAGTGTGTTGTACCAAGGGTTGAAGAGACTGTGCTCATCCTTTACATCGCTCAGTTCTGATACGGCCTTCAGCTCGTTCACAACTGACTTGTTGTTCGGATCGTCGTTCAAGTCTCCTTCGATGACAATCTTGATGCCGGGATAACGCTTCAGTAATGCCTCCTTCAGCGCATATACCTGTCGGCCAGCATGCTCACGGACTTCGCTCTCGGCGCCACGGCTTGGCCAGTGATTCACAATCACGCAGACCTTTTCGCCTGCCATTGTTCCGATGCCGCACAAGAAACCACGTGTGATGTGGGTGGTGTCACCATATAGTGGCAGAGGAGTGATCTCGTTGGTGGTAGGGTCTTGGGTGAAGCCAAGTGGGGTGGGACCGGTCTCCTCGTTGCCATAGATGTAGAGCACATAGAGCGAATCCTCGAGCTGGAAGAATCGAGGGTTGTAGAACATAGCGCAGTCCACACCACGACGGTCCGGGCTATCCACATGCAGAATCTTGTAACCACGATTTTTGAGTGATTCCTGTTTGAGCAGATCTTCGAGTACCTGACGGTTTTCGACCTCGCTCACACCAATCACAGCGGCACCAGCCTTGATCTTATCTGTGCCCATTTCCGACAGAACCATCGACATGTTCTTTAGTTTCGATGTGTACTTCAGTGTGTTCCATTTGTACGAGCCATCAGGCAGGAAATCAAAGTCATTCTTGCCTTTGGCGTGGATGGTATCGAACAGGTTTTCCAAGTTGTAAAAACCGATCGCATAGGCTGCAATCTTTTTCTCCGAAGCGCCTTGTTGCTTGCTTTTGTTCTTGCGGTCTGCCGATGCTGGCAAAATAGCAGCCAAGAGCATCACAGCCATCAAAATCCATTTTTTCATAACTATCTTTTTATGTTTACGGGTGCAAAGTTATTATAAAACATTTAATTTTGCAAGCAAACGGCCGAAAATATGCAAAAACTTTTGATGGTTCATTAATAATTATTATCTTTGCGCCCGTGAATAATTATAAAAAATAAACTGAAATAATGACAAAAGGATCACTTTTTTCGTCCGCATTCTGGATGATGGCAGGCGTTCCGCTCATGGCCCACACAGGCATTACACTGCAACCTGATACAGTCTTGCAGTCCGCAGCCCAGAAGGCCGAACAGCAGGCCCCATCTGACGAAGAGGACGATTCCAGCGACTTTACCTTTACCGAGTCTCAGCTCGATGAAGATATGGACGCTGCACAGACCATTTCGAGCGTCAATGCTTCGGCCAACGATCCCTATCTCTCGGAGGTGGGTTTTACTTGGAGTTCGATGCGTTTCCGTGTTCGTGCGCTCGATAATATCTACGCCAACAGCTACCTTAATGGTCTTTCGTTCAATGACCTTGAAACTGGTCGTTACAACTATAGTCTGATGGGTGGTATGAACGATGCTACTCGCAACAAAGAGGGCGTTTCTTCCTCGGAGTATAATACCTTTGGCATTGTAGGCCTGGGTGGTGGCGATAATACCAACCTTCGTGCTTCCCGTTTCCAGCAGGGACAGAAGTTTACCCTTTCGGCTTGCAATCGTAACTACAAGTACCGTGCGATGTACACCATAGGTACAGGTATCCTTTCCAATGGTTGGGCTTTCGCTGCTACGGTTGGTTATCGTGGTGCCAACGAGGGCGTCATCGAGGGTACTTTCTATAACTCACTTTCCTATTTTCTATCGGCCGAAAAGCGTGCTGGCGACCATGCCTTCAGTTTCGTGACCTTTGGCGCTCCAACTGAACGCGCACAGCAGGGTGCTTCGACCGAAGAGGCTTATTGGTTGGCGAACTCGCATTACTACAACCCGAACTGGGGTTATCAGAATGGCGAGAATCGCAACGTCCGTGTCGTGCGAGACTTTGAACCAACGGCTCTCTTTACCTGGGATTGGAAGATCTCTCCAATCAGTAGCCTTAGTACTACTTTGGGTTATAAGAACATGCATTACAGCAGTTCTGCTCTCGGATTTGCAGGCGAGGCATACGACCCTCGCCCGGACTACTACAAGAACCTTCCGTCGAGTGTGTTCAATGTCTATGATCCGAACCAGAATAATGCCACTTATTTGCAGAACAACGCCTTCTTGATTGACCAGTACAATGTACTACGTGACAAGTGGGGCGTCAAGGCCAACCGTCAGATCAACTGGGATCGTCTCTACTACATGAACCGTCAGAGTGATGCCATGGGTGGCGAAGCGCTCTATTATCAGGAGCGTCGCCACAACGATCAGCAGGTATGGGCTTTGTCAAGCACCTTCCAGCAGGTGTTGAACCAGCATCAGAAGGTAGTGGCAGGTCTCCAGCTCAACCATACTTTGGGCCATCACTACAAGACCATGAACGATCTGTTGGGTGCCACCCGCTATACAGATGTTGACAAGTTCGCAGCTGGCGATCATGGAATCAGCTCCCTGCAGGCACAGAGCGACATGCGTCACTGGAATAACCAGATCAAGGAGGGTGATACCTTTGGCTATGACTACGAGATGGCAGTCAACTTTATTCAGGCTTGGGCTCAGTACCAATATAATCGGGGCGGCTTCAATGCCAACATTCAGGGTTTCTATAATTTCACTACCATGGAGCGTGATGGTCTGATGCAGAACGGTCAGGGACAGATTCCTGTAGCCGATGGTCAGCCATACGATTATACCTACGACGGTGTCGCCTACCACGATAATTCTTATGGCAAGTCTGGCGTTGCTACTTTTGCCGGTGGTGGAGTCAAGGGCCAGGCTCAGTATCGTCCTTGGGCCAACCAGATTTTGGCTGTCAGTGCTTCGTGGGAGAAGAAAGCACCGCTCGTACGTAATGCCTTTGTTTCTCCACGTGTCCAGAATAATTATGTCAACAACCTGACACTCGAGGATCTCTTATCTGTCGATGCCAGCTGGCAGTTCCGTGTGGGTAACTTCAGCGGTAAGGCAACTGGTTACCTCCTCGAGATGCGTAATCAGGTCGAGCAGACTGCTTTTTTCAACGATGCCAATTCTGCCTTCACCTACCTCACTATGAGCAAGGTCAGCAAGCGCCACTATGGTGTCGAAGCAGCCTTCAGCTATCAGATTCTCTCTAACCTTTCGGTACATGCCATGGGAACCTGGAGCGATGCCCACTATACCAACAATCCGTATGCCCAGCTCAATACAGAGGGTATGACCGCCATCGAAAATGTCAAAGTTAACGAATGGAAGAATCCGGTGACTGCACAGAAAGAATTGCTTCGTGTTGCAATGAAGGGTGTCAAAGTCAACAGTACACCGCTCACTGCTGTCAATTTCGGTGTCGAGTATAGTATCAATTCCTGGTTCCTCGAGGCTAATCTCAATTGGTTCGATCGTGTCTATGTTGGCGCTTCGCAGTATCGACGTCTGTCGAACATCATGGCTAACTATACCAACAATGCAGTCAATATCGAGGGCAAACCGGTTTATGCCTGCAGCGAGAAAGATATCCGCGAGAATGGCGCTGTACTCTGGGACCAGTCCACAGGACGTGTTCTCAAGATGTATGGTCCTGAGCAGGAGAAGTTCCATCCGGGCTTTATGCTCGATGCCTCTGTAGGTCGCTACATCCGTCTGCGTCACAGCCGTAGCATCAGCATTAACCTTACGCTCCAGAACCTTACCAACAATACCAACTTGCGTACCGGTGGTTACGAGCAGAACCGCGACGATAATTATTACAATAGCTATGGCACTGGCGATGGCAGCAAGGGTTTGGCTAAGGCCTATAAGTTCTCGAAGAACTCGAAGTACTACTATGCCAATTCGCTCAATGCCTTCCTGAATGTGAACTATAAGTGGTAAGAACCTCCCCAAATTTAGGGAGGGGCAAAATAAAGATACAAAGATATGAATAATATTCTCAATAAATTATCGTCAAAGTCAGCGTCAATGTTGGGGTTAGCGTTAGTGTTATCGTTATCGTTAACTTCCTGCTACGACGATATCGACGATCCCGATACCTCAGACTTTGTCCACAAGATACAGTCGAGCGATACTCTTTGGACCGTTAATACGACTATCAAGGACATCAAATACAAATATGGTAGTAACAACGGTAAAGTCGAGCGTCCGGCTCCATGGACCAACGATTCAATCCATTACAGCCGCAATACCAGCAACTGGGAGACCAAGATTACCGAGGATCTCGTCTTCGAGGGTGTGATTGCAGCCAACGATGGTCAATTCGGCAGCCTTTATCAGATGCTTCTTGTTCGCAGCATCGACAGCATCTCAACTCCAGGCACCAAGATTGATCAAGCCATCGACGTCGAGGTTAAGTTCACTTGTCTCTATCCACTTTATCGTGTAGGTCAACGTGTACGTATTAACCTCAATGGTTTGTATGCTGGAGCCTACAGCCGTGTGCCTCGCATCGGTTTCCCATACTATACCTCGTCGGGTAACCACAATTTGGGCCCAATTCCGATGGATATCTTCAGCAAACATATCCAGTTCATCGGCGATCCAGATCCTACTTGTGCTGAGTGCCAGCCTATTGACCGTACTGGATCCGAGGGCGATGCCTGGATGCGTGCCACAGCCAACCGTCAGACTGTTGAATTTTATCCGACAATCGCTACCATTCAGGGCATCTTTACTGAGGCAGATGGTACTGCTATTCTGGCACCGGACAATCTCGAGGATGCCGGCTATGGCGTGAATCGTACGCTCAAGTTGCTCAGCAATACCTCTACAGTCTTTGTTCGTACCAGCACTGGCAATGAACTCTCCAATATCGTACTGCCTGTGGGTGATACCGTCCAGTTGACAGGTCTGTTCTCTTACGACAGCTTCGACGACAAGTGGCAGATTAACCTTCGAGACACTTCCGATTTCAAGATTATTCATCAATAATTAAATACATCTAAACATATGAAAAAGTTTTTCAATAATATATTCACGTTATCGTTAGGGTTATCGTTAGGGTTACTTGCCTCCTGCGATGATGTCCCTGCTCCTTACGAACTCAATCTTGAGGGCGGAACTGCAACAGAACAGAAGGTTAGTAGCAAGGAGAATCCTTACACTGTAGCCGATGCGCTTGCTGACTACAAACTCGGAAAGGTCGCTAATCAGTGGGTTAAGGGTTACATTGTAGGCTATTTGCCAGCCAATAACTCTGTTATGTCGGCAGCTCAGTTCTGTTCGGCTGATACCGCAGCACAGACCAACCTCGTACTGGCTGCTTCTGCAAGCGAGACTTTGACCGATAACTGCATGGCTGTTCAGCTTCCTGCTGGCGAGATTCGTACTGCCCTCAATGTCAAGGATCATGCCGACAATATCGGCAAGGAGGTGCTCCTGTATGGTTCGATCGAGAAGTATTGTGGCGCTGCAGGTATCAAATCGGTTTCATATTGTGTAATCGACGGCAAGAGCTATGGAACCGAACCCGGAATCATTGTTCCTGTTGGTGAAGTTAAGGGTAAGGGTACTGAGGCAGAGCCTTGGAATGTGGCAGGCATTGTGACCTATTGTAAGTCTTTGGCTGCCGATGTCAACTCAGCAAGTGATGTTTGGTTTACTGGCATTGTCAGCAAGACTACCGATATTTCTACTCAGTACAACAACTGTACATTCTATATTTCTGAAGATGGAACAACCTCTTCTACCCAGTTCTATGTCTTCCGTTGTTTAGGCCTCAACAAGGGTGCTGTCACTTCTGCTGATTTGGTTGAGGTAGGCGATACTGTTACCGTTTGTGGAAAGGTGGTCAACTACAAGGGCAATACACCAGAGACAGTCCAGAAGGAGGCATGGCTTACCAAGATCCAGAAGAAAGACGGTAAGATTGTAACTCCTCCGACTCCTTCGCTCGAGGCAGGCAATGGCACCTTTGCAAGTCCATATAACACCCCACGTGCTTTGGCCCTCATCAAGGCTGGCAAGATTACCGCAGACAGCGTCTATGTGGCTGGCAAGGTAGTTGGTACTCCTGCTGTCAAGTTCGACGAGAATGGCTTGGGTACTTATACCATCTCCTTATGTGGCATTGATTCTACCAAGTTCCAGATTGTCGGCGGTTTGGCATTGGGTGGCGATAAGTTTACCGACGAGGAGGATATCATGCCAGGCGATTCATTGATTATCTATGGTGTACTTGATACAGAAACTGGTTTGAAGGGTTCTCGTATCGTCAGCCAGAATGGAGAGGTAGCAGGTATCTATACACCTCCAACACCCATGCCAAGTGGCGACAATTTGCTTGCTAATGGTGACTTCGAGACCTGGGCCGACGACAAGACTCCAGAGAACTGGAAGCCGGCTTCTTCTGCAGGTGGTGCTACTCTCGCCAAATCGACCGATGCACACAACGGTAGCTATTCTGTACAAGTGGCAGGTACAACCTCTGGTAACAAACGCTTGGCTTATAAGGAGGCAACCTATCCAGCAGGTACTTATGTGCTGAGTTTCTATGTTAAGGCAGTTGATGCCAACTGCTCTGTTCGTCCAGGCTATGCTACCTTCAATGCCGATGGCACCATCAATGGTTCTGGCTATAAGTATGGCGATTATTCCAACGATGTGACCAAGTCCGAATGGCGTCTGGTTAGCTATGAGTTTACACTCGAAGCTGATGCTCAGATTTGTCCTTTGGTCATGGTTTCGAAGAATCCTGGTACCAGCGCACTTATCGACGATTTCTCGCTCATCAAGAAGTAATTCATAAATTCACTAATTCTTGATTATGAAAAATAATAAGATATTCTTATCGTTCGTGATGCTCTTGCTGGCATTGACAAGCTGCGACGATGATATTTACGACTTCGATGGTGTCATCCTCGGAGCCGAGAGCAAAGGACAGTTGCTCAAGGCCCAGTCCACCTTGGTCGAAGTGCCAGCCTTTCAGGCCAACGATATTTTCGTCGCCCACAACATCGCCCTCGATAATCGAGAGGGAGGTGTCGATACCGTCATGAACTATTGCTTGGCCTACGATACCATCAAGTACCATAGCCGTTGGGTTGCATTCCGTTTCGATGCCTCCAATCGCAAGAAGGTTGTTGGTCGTAACGATGCATTTCAGGATGATCCTACCATTCCTGCCCGTTTCCTGATTGGTAACAATGGCTTTGGCTCCGGTTATGACCGAGGTCATATCTGTGCCTCCAACGATCGTTTGATTTCGGCCGAGGCCAACGAACAGACCTTCTACATGACCAACATGTCTCCACAGCTCTCCAGCTTCAATCAGGACTATTGGGTTAATTACGAAACTTTTGTGGCTGATCTGGGACGTAGCGAATCGTTTGCTGATACCCTCTATGTAGTCAAGGGAGGTACTATACGCGACGATCAGATAAAGGATTGGGTTACTCGCAAGAATGGCAAAGAGGTTGCTGTGCCTAAGTATTACTACATGGCGCTCCTCAGTTGCAAGGCAGGTGGCTATTCTGCTATCGCTTTCTTGATGGAACACCGTAACTACAGCGAAGACAGTAGGAGCCGAGCCGAGAAGGCAGCCCATGCCATTTCAATTGACTCGCTCGAAAGTTTCACAGGCATCGACTTCTTCCACAATCTGCCGGATGTAATAGAGAACGAGGTTGAGCAAACCATCAACCTCGCTGCCTGGAACCTGCAATAAACACAACTATCTTCCTGCTGGTCTCACGGATTACTCAGTTACTATTTCTGTGCAGATTTGTGAGATCAGTGGGAGTCTTTTTCGTCATACCGCGAAAAGCAACATTAGGCTATTTATTACTACCATAAAATACTAAATTAATGAAACATTTGATTAAATACCTTTGGGTGTTTTTGTGTCTCTTATTCTGCACAACGAACACATGGGCGCAAGTCTTTTGTCCCGGCGATATTATTTTTTCGCAGGATTTTACTAACATGACTATGCGTTTCCCCTCCGATTTGCAACAAGTGAGCGAATCCTTTATTAATACGGATATTTTTGAAGGGCGTGAACTCGTTATGCATAGAGATGGGGTTTACATGATTCAAGATATTCCCTTGCATAATGCGACCCAGTTGTCTGTCTCTTTTACCCAAGTCACGGGTATTTACTATGGTTCTATGTTTTATACCTTCGATGGTTCAACTTCATATGTCGGATGGCCTAATGCTGAAGATCTCTGGAAAAATTCAAAAGTAAACGTGACTATTCCATGTGAGGGTAAAAAGACAATTTCCTTAAAGATAAAAAAACTGACTACATATTCGGATCCAAATTATTACATTGATAATTTTCTGGTCAAAGCAAATAAGGTCAGTTATACTTACACTCGAGCTGTGAATGAGGGCGCTTTAGGAACTCTTTGTCTGCCGATGGCTGTCAATAACCTATCGGAGTGTGGCGCAGACTTCTACGAGATTGCCGGAAAACGTATGAAAGGTGATGAGGCTACAAGCATAGTCTTTCGCGAGGTGAATGTCTTGGAGGCAGGTAAACCCTATATCTTTTTGGCAAACTCCGAACAACTTTCGCTGACGATGTCGGGCAAAGGAGCTGCCGATCCGCAAAGTTCCAATGGTTTGTACGGAACTTTCGATCGTTACGCATTTGTAGAGGATAAGGCATTTGCTGAAGGTGAGTATTATATTGTGAATACACGCAATCAGATTCAAGTGGCTTCAAATCGCAGTGGTGTAGTCGCAAATCGTGCTTTTGTCAAACTATCGGAGGTTCCTGTCTATGATGAGTCCAATCTGTCTTCCGGTTCTCGTCTTCTGGTTCTCGATTCCGATGGCTTTTCTGCCGAAGAGGTTCAATCTACGGGCATCGAGAACCCACGCTCGCATTTGACCGAAATCTCTTCTGCTGTATATGACTTGCAGGGGCAACGTATCACTATTCCTTCTGGTCTATGCATTAGGGCTGGCAAACTTGAATATTTTAGGCCTTAATTGTATGCACTCAATGTGGGGATTTGTGGTCAAGACAATTGGATAATTTTGAAAAATAATCTATTTTGCAAATTATGATTAAGCAAAAAGATGGATTTCAGGGAGAACGCTCGATTGTGTTGCCACCGATGGTGGTGGACATGGAACGTCGCGACCCGTTGGCGTCCAGTCTCTATGTGACAGACATCGGGTACTATCCGATGGCATTGCATCATTATAGGAATAGGGAGGAGCCCATCGATCAACAAGTGCTGATCTACTGCGTTGAGGGTCACGGTTGGTATCAGTTGGATGGAAAGCGTTATGCAGTGGGACCTAATGAGTTCTTTATTTTGCCTGCAGGAATCCCTCATGCCTACGGTTCGGGCGAGGAGGGATGGACCATTTATTGGCTCCACTTTGCAGGCCAGCATGCTTCGGTCTACGCAGAGGGAGAACAAACCCCGAAACGTATCAATGTGACGGTAGATAGCCGTATTGGCCGGAGAAATAACCTTTTTGAGGAGATTTTGAATACGTTGATGGAGGGGCAGGATTTGGCCCGTCTGCGTTACGTTTCGAGTCTGCTTCACTATTATTTGGCCACGATGTGCTACGTGCAGGAGTATAGGCGTTCGACGGCTTTGGAGGCATCGATGGATCCGGTTCAGGCGGCAGTTCACTTTATGGAGGAGAATCTGGAACGTCGCCTCACTCTGCAGGATATTTTGAACTATGTGGGCTATTCATCGTCGCATTTTACTGCTTGTTTTCGCGAAAAGATGGGAATGCCACCGCTGAGTTATTTCAATCATCTCAAGGTTCAACAGGCTTGTGTCTTGCTTCGGGAGACAGATATGCGTATCAATCAGATCTGCTTCAAACTGGGAATTGAAGACTGTTATTACTTCTCGCGACTGTTTACAAAGGAGGTCGGTGTTTCTCCTGCCAAATATCGAACGGAAAATTGTCCATCAAAATGATGGACTTTTTTTGTACCATGATGTCAGAAATTGCCGTATCTTTGCGGCGTCAAAACCATGATGAATATGCAAAATAAAGGATTCTTTTACTTCATCTGTATCGTCTCGGCAATGGGCGGACTGCTGTTCGGCTATGATTGGGTAGTGATTGGTGGCGCAAAGCCATTCTATGAACCCTTCTTTGGGATTGCAGATGATCCGATGATGCAGGGCGTGGCTATGAGCACGGCTCTGGTGGGTTGCCTTGTGGGCGCAATGGTGGCTGGTGCGTTGTCCGACCGTTATGGCCGCAAACCGCTGCTGGTAGTTTCGGCTGTCCTCTTCACGGTGAGTGCTGTGATGACTGGCGCAGTAGATGACTTTACATTATTTAATATAGCTCGTTTCGTGGGCGGTATCGGCATTGGAGTGGCTTCCGCTTTGTCGCCGGTTTATATTGCCGAAGTTTCGCCCGCAGAAATACGTGGACGTATGGTGAGTCTGAACCAGATGACGATTGTGCTGGGTATTCTTTCGGCTCAGATTGTCAATGCATTGATTGGCTCGGGGGTAGAGACCTCGTGGGGCGAATCGGTTGGCTGGCGATGGATGTTCTGGGCGGAGACAGTTCCTGCCGGATTGTTCCTTGTGCTGAGTTTTATGATTCCGGAGAGCCCCATCTATTTACAGCTGGCTGCAAATAGAAAGGAAAAAGGAGAAAGGAAAAAGGAGGAATCGGAAGATGTAGGTCTGATGGCTCTGCTGACCGAAAGCCGCTACCGAAATGTGCTGTTGTTGGGATTGGTCGTGGCTGTGTTCCAGCAGTGGTGCGGAACGAATGTAATCTTCAATTATGCCGAGGAGATATTCAAGGGCGCGGGCTATGATGTGGATGGAATGTTCATCAACATCGTGATTACGGGTATTGCAAACGTAATCTTCACGGTGGTGGCACTCTATACCATCGAGCGTTGGGGCCGACGAACGCTGATTTTGTTGGGAGCTGGTGGTCTGGGACTGATCTATCTGATTCTGGGAACGTGCTATGCCTTCGAGGTGACGGGTTTCGCCATGGTGATTCTGGTAGTAATGGCAATCTCATGCTATGCGATGACTTTGGGTCCTGTGACCTGGACTCTTTTAGCCGAAATCTTCCCGAACCAGATCCGTGGTATAGCAATGGCTACTTGTACGTTCGCTCTTTGGGTGGGTTGCACGACATTGACTTTCTCGTTCCCGGTAATGAATGCGGCTCTTGGCTCAAGCGGATCGTTTTGGATTTATAGCGTGATTTGTGCCTGTGCGTTTTTGTTCTTGTATCGACGTTGCCCAGAGACAAAGGGCAAGAGCTTGCAGGAACTTGAGAAGGAGTTGGTTAGCGATTAGCGATATGCGATTAACGATATGCGGTTAGTGGTTAGCGGTCATTTGTCATTAGTCATTTGTCAAAAGTCAATAGAAATATATGGTAAAAGCTTGGAGAGAGGATGTAGTCATCCCAACTTATGAAATAGGAGAGGCAGAAAAGAACCCGATCTTTTTGGAGAAGAGAGTGTATCAGGGTTCCAGCGGTGTCGTTTATCCTTATCCGGTTATCGAGAAGATTGCCGACGAACCGGTTGATCATACATGGCATGCTGTGTGGATTGAAAATGAGTATATCCGTGTCATGATCCTTCCAGAACTGGGCGGACGTGTGCAAATGGCTTACGATAAGATCAAGCAGCGTCATTTTGTCTATTATAATCATGTAATCAAGCCTGCTCTGGTCGGATTGCTTGGCCCTTGGATTTCGGGTGGTATTGAATTTAACTGGCCACAACACCATCGTCCTTCGACCTATATGCCTGTTGACTGCAAGATCGAGGAGAATGCAGATGGCAGCGTAACTGTGTGGGTGAGTGAGATGGAGAAGATGTTCGGCCAGAAGGGTATGGCTGGCTTTACACTTCGTCCTGGTTGTGCCTATCTGGAGATCAAGGGACAACTCTATAACCGTACCGATGTGCCTCAGACTTTCCTCTGGTGGGCCAATCCTGCAGTCGAGGTGGACGATTTCTATCAGAGCGTTTTCCCTCAGGATGTGAATGCAGTCTTCGATCATGGCAAACGTGCTGTGAGTTCATTCCCTATAGCTACGGGAACTTACTATAAGATGGACTATTCGAGTGGTGTTGATATCTCGAACTACAAGAATATCAAAGTGCCGACTTCGTATATGGCAGTGAACTCGAAGTATAACTTTGAGGGTGGCTATGAGAACGATACTCAGGCCGGTATGCTCCATGTGGCAAGCAATCATTTCAGCCCGGGCAAGAAGCAGTGGACTTGGGGTAATGGTGACTTCGGTCGTGCTTGGGATCGTGCCTTGACCGATAATTTTGACGCTAACGCTAACCCAAACGCTAACGGAGGTTTGGTGCCACTCGATAGTTTGAAGAAGGGGTATCGTCCGTATATCGAACTGATGGCAGGTGTCTATACCGAGAACCAGCCGGACTTCACATGGTTGATGCCGTACGAGGAGAAGCAGTTCGTGCAGTATTTTATGCCTTATCGAGAACTTGGCGTTGTTAAGAATGCGTCTAAGGACTTGATGATAAATGTCGTTGCCGAAGCTGATCGTTCAGAACTGAAACTGTTTGCGACCAGCAAGCAGAAAGTGCGTATTGTGATGGAGGTTGCTGGCCGTGCCGTTTATGACCAGTGGCAGGAGGTCTCGCCAGAAGCGGTGTTCCATCAGACGGTTGCAGGCAAGGTCGATAAAGTAGTTCTGCTTAAGGAATTGTACGGCAAGGAGCGTGTGGCTTTGACTTGGACCCCAGAACCAGATGAGATTCGTCCGATACCGGATGCCGCCGAGGCAGCTTTGTTGCCAGCCGAGGTGAAGACAAATGAACAACTCTATCTGACGGGTTTGCATATCGAACAGTACCGTCACGCAACTTACGTGGCTACGGACTATTACGAGGAGGCATTGCGTCGTGATCCGAACGATATCCGTTGTTTGAATGCAATGGGTTTGTGGAATATCCGCAAAGGAAGGTTCGAGAAGGCTGAGCCTTATTTGCGCAAGGCGGTCAAACTGCTCATGAAACGCAATCCGAACCCATACGAGGGAGAACCTCTTTATAATTTGGCTCTCTGCTTGAAGAGACAGGGTAAACTGGATGAAGCATACAATCTGTTCTGGAAGGTTACATGGAATAAGGCTTGGGCAGACGCAGGCTACTTCGAAGCTGCAAAGATCAGTGTTTCGGAAGGTCGCCTGGATGATGCACTCGAAGAGTTGCGCCGCTGTCTGAATAACAATGCCCACAATCAGAAGGCATTGGCCTTGAAGGCAAGCGTATTGAGACTGATGGGTCGCGAAGAAGATTCCAAACAGGTTTGCAAGGAGGCGCTTGTAACCGATCTCTTCAACTATGGCTGCCTGTTCGAACTTGGTCAATTTGATTCTTCAGCCATTGATGAACTGAAGATTTTGATGCGAGGATGTGCAAACAATTATCAGGAATTGGCGTTGGATTATCTGGCTGCCGGATTGTGTGATGAAGCAAAGAAGGTGCTCGAAATCTCGATCGAAGAGGGTGCTGTTACTCCGATGACTTACTATTATTTGGGTCGTTGGAACGAGGCTGAGGCTGCCAATCCTTCTTATTGTTCCCCAAATCGCCTGGAGGACGTGATTGTCTTGAAGCAGGCTATTGCTCAAAATCCTAAGGGCGCCAAGGCTTATTATTATCTGGGCTGTCTGTATTACGACAAGCGTCAATATGATGTGGCCATGGAGGCATGGGAGAAGAGTGCTGAGTTGGATTCTTCGTTCCCAACGGTGCATCGTAATCTGGCATTGGGTTACTTCAATAAGCAGCATAAGCCGGACATGGCTGTGTTGTGCATGGAGCGTGCATTCGAACTCAATACAGCCGACGCCCGTATCTTTATGGAACTGGATCAGTTATATAAGCGTCTGGGACGGGATCATAAGGATCGATTGGCTCGTTTCGAGAAGTATATGAATCTGGTTGAACAGCGCGATGATCTCCGTCTGGAGTATGCCACATTGTTGAATATGACTGGCCGTTTTGAAGAGGCTTTCGGCGAGATCGAAAAGCATCACTTCCATGCATGGGAGGGTGGTGAAGGTAAAGTGCCGACACAGTACCAGCTTGCATGCACCGAAATCGTGAAACGTCTGCTCCAGAACGAGGATGTGGCCTCGGTAAGAAATGCAAAGCAATGGATCGAGCGTTGCTTTGAATATCCCGATAACTTTGGTGAAGGTAAGTTGCATGGCGCCCAAGAGAATGACTTCAACTATTATATGGGTTGTGTTTGGGAGCGTCTTGCTTCGTTCGAATCTGATACGGAGCAGCGCGATGCGGCCATGCGGACTGCAAAAGAATACTTTGAACTGGCATCGTTGGGTAATCTGGAGCCTGCTGCGGCGATGTACTATAACGATGCAAAACCTGAGAAGATCTTCTATCAGGGATTGGCTTTACGGAAACTTGGACGTGAAGATGAAGCAAAGAGTCGCTTCTACAAGCTGTTGAATTATGGTAAACAGCATATTTTCGATGACGTGGTGATGGATTATTTTGCAGTTTCGCTGCCTGATCTCCAGATATGGGAGGGCGATCTGAATACATCGAACCAGATTCATTGCCGCTTTATGCTTGCTCTTGGTTATTATGGCCTTGGCGACATGACTCATTTTCATGTGTATCTGAAAGAATTGTTGCAATTAGATCCGAATCATCTGGGTGCTTTTGCACTATTAAATATCTACTAACATTTATTTGAATAGAATAAAGATAGTTATTACAAAGCCCGGAAGGTCGAGTGATCGAGTTTCCGGGCGCTTTTTGTATTGTAATTGAACTGATGGCTTAAAGCATGGCGATGATACCACTGATGGCCATGTAGGCGTAGATGATCTTTCGAAGAATCTGGATAGGAATGCGTCTGAAGACAAGTGCCCCAATCCAAGTACCAAGAAGTACTGCCAGCAGTCCATATAGCCAATAGGTCCAGACGATGGTGGTAAGGAATCCGTTGCCCGCACGATAGAGTGTCATCATGGCATTGCCAATTAGGAAGTAGCATTGAGCCATGGCCATGTATTCTTCTTTTCGTTCGCTGGAGGCAAGAAAATAGAGTACGGCAGGAGGTCCTTGCATGCCGAATAATCCTCCCATCACTCCCGAGATGGTGCCCATACTGATCTGCATCGGAAGAGTTGGCGCAATGCGAACTTTTTCGCTGAAAAAGAAGAACCAGATACTGGCAAGGATGAGAACTGCTCCTAAGATGCGCTTCAGCAATACGTCGCCTGCCAATGTCACGAACTGTACGGCGCCCCACGATATAATCAAGAAGGTTATCAGAATGGGCAACAGTTTGCTCCAGGGAATGAATTTGTGCATCTTCCAGACGATGATCGAGGAAGTGACCAGCGCCAGCAGTCCGCTTAGGGTGGTGGCTTCTCCGTAGCTGGGCATCAGGTAGGGCAGCATCGTCATGATAAAGATTCCAAATCCAAAGCCAGATACACGTTGGACGAAGGCCGCACCGAGGGCCAAGATAAATAATAGACCCAACGGCCCCACCCCCGTCCCCTACGCAAGGAAGGGGGTAGTATGAATGGATGAATGTGCATGAATGAAAGCATATAAAATCCTGTAATTATTGTTTGCCGGGTGGCTGCCTGCTCATCTTACTCCCCTCCCTTGTGGTGGGGTTGGGGGAGGGGCCGTTTATTGCACAAATATACACCAGCAATGGTGACGGCGCAGCCGATGATGGCCGTGGTTGTGACCTGTTCGCCGAGTAGAATAGCTCCCATCCAAAGCGAGGTGACAGGATTGAAGTATAGATAGTTGCTGGCTGTTACGACAGTCAGTCGTTTGCAGACGATGTTCCAGATCAGAAAACAACCCAAGGAGGCAATCAGAGCCAGAAATAATAGCGTAACACTTATTGTCGGCTGTAGGAATAGTGTCCAATCGGGTGTGCCTTCGACAAAAATGATTGGAAGCATGGTGATGACGCCCCAGAAAAAGACTTTGCGGGTGATGGTGTCGCTTGAATAACGGCGATCTAATACCTTTAAAATAATACTGTAGAAGGCCCACAGTAGTGCAGCGCTGAAACTGAGGAGGATGACCCATGGGTTGTCGTCGAGTACAAATACACCGTTGAGAACAACCAGCGAAACACCGACCAATGCAGTTAGCGAACCGGAAAGAAATCTGTTGGACAGATGTTCTTTGCGCCAGATGACACGATTGAGCAGGGCTGTGAGAATCGGACAAGTGCAGACGATAAGTGCAACTGTTGAGGTGAAGTTTGTGAGTTTGACGGCATAATTCTCGCTCAAGAAATAGAGTGATCCGCCGGTGATGCCCAACAATATGAACAATCCCTCATCACGCCAACCAACAACGCCTTTGGTCCATAAATGCTTGTGCGAAAAGGGGAGCATGAGGAGATAGGCAATGATAAATCTCCCACACATGATTTCTGCTGGGGTAAGACCCGCTTTGATCAAGAGACTGCTCGCTGCAAAGGTAGAACCCCAGATGCAGGCTGTAATGAGTGCTAATAAATGCCAGAACAAAGTTGGAGTGAAAAGTTAAAAGTGAAAAGAAATAAAATATGAATGTTGAACATGCCTTGGGCTTTCGACAATTCTTGGTTGCAAAGATAATGTATTAATGCAAGAAAACGGAATCAGACGTGGAAAAATGGATTGTTTAGTTGCCATTTTATCGAAAAAACTGCAAAAAATAGATGTGGAATTATCAGTTATAAGGGGGCTTTGACACTCAAATGAATAGAAAAATGTATCTTTGCAAGCCGATTTGCGAGAAAAGACCCTTGTGGTACTCGTAAAAGCCGGTGGTATCCTCGACGAGCTTGTCCGTAAATCGAGGCACTGCCTAAAATCAATTTATTAACTATTTAATCCAAAATCAACAGTGGATACTTTATCTTACAAGACCATTTCTGTGAACAAAGCAACTGCACAGAAAGAGTGGGTTGTAGTAGACGCTACTGACCAGGTTATGGGTCGTCTTTGCTCAAAGGTAGCAAAGTTGCTCCGCGGAAAGTACAAGCCAAGCTTCACCCCTAACGTTGATTGTGGTGACAATGTCATCATCATCAATGCCGAGAAGGTCACTATGACCGGTAACAAGTGGACTGAGCGTGAATGGCTCACCTTCACAGGCTATCCAAGCGGCCAGCGCGTTCACACCGCTGCTAGCGTAACCGCTAAGAATGGCTATGCTGCCCTTTTCCAGATCGTATTGAAGGGTATGCTCCCAAAGAACAAGTTAGGTGCTCAGCTCCTGAAGAACGTTCGTGTTTACGAGGGTTCAGAGTATAAGGAGGTTGCTCAGCAGCCTAAGGTAATTGACATTAACACTCTTAAGTAATTAGACAGGTATGGCAGAAGTAATCAATGCAATTGGCCGTCGTAAGGCTGCCGTTGCCCGCGTTTATGTTGCTGCTGGTGCTGGTAACATCACCATCAACAAGAAGGATCTCCAGGCATACTTCCCATCGTCTATCCTTCAGTTCATCGTTAAGCAGCCTCTCAACGAAGTTGGTGTTGCTGAGCAGTATGATATCAAGGTAAACCTCATGGGTGGTGGCTATAAGGGCCAGGCTGAGGCACTCCGCCTCGCCATAGCACGTGCTCTCGTTAAGATCGATGCAGAAAGCAAGACTGCTCTTCGCAAGGCTGGCTTCCTCACTCGCGATGCACGTATCGTTGAACGTAAGAAGCCAGGTCAGCCAAAGGCTCGTCGTCGCTTCCAGTTCAGCAAGCGTTAATATATTATATATATATGTACACGCGAGAAGCGTGCTAATATATTTACGCGTTTAGTATCTAAATCTGTCGAGACCCTGCTTGCAGACTACTCGCAGATTGCATAACAAGAATGTAAACAAAAAAAACAAATCGACAAATATGTCACGTACAAATTTTGATCAACTTTTGGAGGCCGGCGTTCACTTCGGACACCTTAAGAGCAAGTGGAACCCAGCAATGGCTCCATATATCTTCATGGAGCGTAACGGCATCCATATCATCGACCTGAATAAGACAGTTGCTAAAATCGACGAAGCAGCTGAGCAGCTCAAGGCTATCGCTAAGAGCGGCAAGAAGGTGCTTTTCGTCGCTACCAAGAAGCAGGCCAAGGAGGTCGTTGCCGAGAAGGCACAGGCTATTGGCATGCCATACGTTATCGAGCGTTGGCCAGGTGGTATGCTTACCAACTTCACCACTATCCGCAAGGCAGTGAAGAAGATGGCTACCATCGATAAGCTCACCAAGGACGGTACATACGACAACCTCTCTAAGCGCGAGCGTCTGCAGATCAGCCGTCAGCGTGAGAAGTTGGAGAAGAACCTCGGTTCTATTGCCGACCTTACCCGTCTTCCATCTGCTATCTTCGTTGTTGACGTAATGAAGGAGCACATTGCTGTTGCTGAGGCTGTTCGTTTGGGCATCCCTGTATTCGGCATGGTTGATACCAACTCAAGCCCACGTAACATCGACTTCATCATCCCAGCTAACGATGACGCTACAAAGTCTATCGAGGTTGTTATGGGTGCTATGTGCGATGCTATCGCTGAGGGTCTCGAGGAGCGCAAGGTAGAGAAGGCTGACAGCGATGCTGCCGAGGCTTCAAACAAGGGCGCTAAGAAGGCCAAGAAGGCTGAGGCTGCTGAGGAGGCTGCTGAAGCTGCAGAGTAAGTTAAAAATGAAAAGTGAAAAGTGAAAAATTCGGATTGGAAACAATTTAGGATTTGACGCTTTTCACTTGTAAAATTAATTTTTAACTTTTAATTTTTAACTTTTAATTTTCTATAGAATATGGCAGTTTCTATTGCTGATATCAAGAAACTCCGCGAACTTACCCAGGCTGGTATGGGTGATTGCAAGAAGGCTCTCGAAGAGTCTAACGGCGATTTCGATGCCGCTGTAAAGTGGATTCGCGAGAAGTTCACCAAGATTGCTGCAAAGCGTGAGGCTCGTGAGGCCGCTCAGGGCGTTGTTATCGCTCGTACTGAGGGTAAGTTCGGTGCTATCATGGCTTTCAAGTGTGAGACAGAGTCTGTTGCTAACAACGACAAGTTCCAGGATATGGCTGTTAAGTTGGCAGATATGATCATGGCTACCAAGCCAGCTGATACTGCAGCTTTGTTGGCTATGCCTTACGAGGGTAGCACTGTTCAGGACGTAATCACCGAATTCTCGGGCGCTTGCGGCGAGAAGATGGAGGTTGTTTACGAGCACGTTGAAGGTGAGACCGTTGTTGCATACAATCACTTCAATCACATGCTTTCTTCTGTAGTTGCATTCAATGTTGCTGCTGATGCTGAGGCTTTGAAGGAGGTTGCTTGCCAGGTTGTAGCTATGAATCCTGTTGCAGTTAATGCTGACGAGATTCCACAGGCCAAGAAGGATGAGGAGCTCGAGTTGGCTATCAAGAAGACTAAGGACGAGCAGGTTGAGAAGGCTGTTGAGGCAGCTCTCAAGAAGGCTGGTTTGAATCCTAACCACTTCGATAGCGAGGATCACATCGAGAGCAATATGGGTAAGGGCTGGATTACTGCAGAGCAGGCTGAGCAGGGTCGCAAGATCATGAAAGAGACTGCAGAGCAGAAGGCAGCTAACCTCAACGAGGGTATGATCCAGAACATTGCTCAGGGTCGTATGAAGAAGTTCTACAAGGAGAATTGCCTTGTTGAGCAGGAGTTCATCAACGATTCTAAGGTGTCTGTTCAGCAGTACATGGACTCTGTTCAGAAGGGTCTTACTGTTACCGCTTTCAAGCGTATTAACTTGAATCAGGACTAATAGGAATTGCTCTGGCGCAATTCCAAAGTTAATAGTTAATAGTTATAAGTTAGGTTTTCCGATTTTAGCTAATAACTAATAACTATTAACTAATGTATCAACTTGAACCAGGACTAATAGGAATTGCTCTGGCGCAATTCCAAAGTTAATAGTTAATAGTTATAAGTTAGGTTTTCCGATTTTAGCTAATAACTAATAACTATTAACTAATAACTTAATTAAATGGCATAACGCCATTTAATTACGGGGTGTGGCGCAGTTGGTAGCGCGCTACGTTCGGGACGTAGAGGCCGCCCGTTCGAGTCGGGTCACCCCGACATCGCAAGGTGTCGATAATCAGGAACCGTCAGATATTTGTCTGATGGTTCTTTTTTTTGTCGCTTGCGCTCGACCGACAACCGATTACAATAGAGGTTATTACAAAAATAGAGTGTTTGAAGCAAAAAAGAGCGGCAAAATAAGGAAAAATGGAAAAAAGTTTGGCAGAAGGAAAATAAATTGCTAACTTTGCACCCAAATTTAACAAATTGATCGTATAGTATGAAAACGTTTCGACACTTTTTGACAGGAGCTGTGATTGCAATGTCTGTTGCAGCTTTCTCGTCATGCGGTGATAAGAATGAGGTGTATGTGCCTCAGGCTGTTCAGAGTATTTTCCCTTCTGCCGATTGCATGGCATTGTTGGAGAATGGTACCGTAATGTTCTTTAAGATTACCTCTGAAACGACAGCTGCTGTCGCTCCTAATCCAAACGGATATTCGGGCAATGTGGTTGTGCCTGCTGCTGTTAAGTTCAATAATGTGAATTATGTCGTTAATTCTATTGGCGATCATGCTTTCCGTGACTGTTCTGGTATGATTCGTGTCATGTTCCCTACCACCATTACTTCGATTGGACAGAAGGTGTTCTATAATTGCGATCACCTCCTTTCTGCAGATCTTCCTCATGGCATCGAAGAGGTTCCTTTCCGAACATTCTATGGTTGCTCTGCCTTGACTTCAGTCACTATCCCAGTCGAAGTTCGAAAATTGTCGGATGGCGCCTTTTTCGGCTGTTCAAATTTGGCTAAGATCGAATTGCCTGATAGCTTGCATTCCATCGGTAAAGAGGTGTTCCGTGATTGCTCTTCGCTTACCTCTTTGAGTTTCCCTTCTACTGTCAATGAAATCGGTGAGGATGCTTTCCATGGTTGTACTATGATTAATCATCTCTCTATTCCTGAGGGTATTCATGGTATTGATCGTTGGTGCTTCTCTTATTGTAAGAGTTTGACCGATGTTACTATCCCGGACGGTGTGAATTTCGTATCCGATTATGCTTTCTGTGGTTGCGAGGCTCTTGGTACTATCCGTATGCCAGAAACTGTGCAGACTATTGGCCATAAGGCTTTTGCCAACTGTCCTGAACTGAAGGTTGTTTATTTGGGCAATCCTGAGCCTCCACGTCTCTTCAAGGATTCGTTCGATGATTTCAAAAAATACCTCTATGTTCCACGCCATAAGGCAGAAGATTACAGAGTTAAGGAATTTTGGGGTCAGTTCGAAACCATTCGTGGTCAATTGTAATCCGTAACTTCACTCATTCTCCCAGTAATGGGAGTGAACAAATATATAAAAAGTCTTCCTCGAATCGGGGAAGACTTTTTTATGATTTATTATTGTCTCTCCGAGTGGAGAGCTGCAAGGTCTTATTTCTTTTCGAAGCAGAAACCAACCTTCATGCCATCGTAGCTGCTGGCGATAGTGGTAACGGTGCTCAGCACAGAGAACTTGGAGCCAAGAGTTTTCATGAAGTTGAGGAACTTGTTGCCATCGAGGGTGAGGAACATGTTGTTGCCAGTCACTGTCACAAAGAATCTGAACTTAGAGCCGCCGGCAGTGGTAACATTCAGGGTCTTGGTTGCAGCATCGAATACGTAGGTGCCTTCGCGCTTGATGCTTCCGACCGAATAGACAACCGAACCATTGGCATTGAAGGTAAAAATCATAGTACCAGCCTTGATGCCGGCTAATTTATAGATAGAACCCAGTTTGTTCTGCATCTTTTCGGCAATGGCAGTACCACCTGCCTGGGTCAGATAATTCTCGCTTTCGAACTGAACGCTTGGCTTTGAATAAGACCATGTGCCAACAATGGTTGTGGCTGTAGTTGTGACATCGCCTGCAAATGTAGTGAGCAGGGTGTTGATCAGGTTGCCAGTTGATTCAGAAACAACACCTGAGGCTGTTGTGTTGGTAACAACGCTATTGACTACAGAGCCGAGCACATTGCTTCCGGTTGTAGTGTTTTTGCTATTGCTCTTGTCGGCGGTAGCAGAGGTTGCAGCAGCATTGGCTACGCCCGACAGAAGATTAGAGAGAATGCTTTGGGCACTGACATTCTGGGCAAAAAGGCAGGATAATGCTATGCCTGCGATGAAAAGCTTTTTCATGATGGTTAATTATTATTTTTTTAGTGTTATAATCTGCATTTATTGATTCGATAGAATCTTCTCCGCAAGAATCAAATCTTCGGGAAAGGTGATTTTGATGTTTGTCGATTCTCCAGCTACAACAAATATCGGCAGTTGTGGTAAGTAACGATGGACAACGCCACAATCATCGGTTGTTACAAAACCTGGATCCTTCAAGCCGATGGAATAAGCCTCTGTGATTGTGTTGTATCGGAAGCCTTGAGGAGTCTGCACGTTACGAAGCATGCTTCGTTGTGGGATGCGTACAATCTGTCCCTCTTCATTGACTTCGCAGATGGTGTCTGTGCATGGAATGGCGACATCGACTGCCTTGTAGTTTTTGAGCGCTTCAATGCAATCTGTGATGATACGCTGACAGACCAGACAACGGACAGCATCGTGTATGAGAACATTGAGATTTTCTGTACCCAAGGAGTCCGACTGGATCGCTTTGAGGGCATTTAGCGTACTGTCGTAACGTTCCTTGCCACCGGGAACAATGTGTTTGACTTTGGGGTAAGGATGGGCAATGTCGGAAACACGGCTGATGAAATCTGCATGGCTGACAATCACTATTCCATCAATGTCGGGATGATTGCTGAAAGCGCGTACACTATGCTCAAGAATCGTACATCCCGATACCTGTATGAACTGTTTTGGCTCGGGTCCACCCATGCGTCGGCCACTTCCTCCAGCCAATAAAACTGCTATGTTCATTGCTTATTTATTTGTCGCAAAGATAGGTAAATCCATGCTATTTTCAAAGCAAAAGAGTAAAAAAACATATCTGGAGAGTAGAAATTGGCTGGATTTGACGTTTATGTCGGGAAAAATAACTATTTTTGCGCACAATAATAAAAGAGATTATGTCACCTAAGCTACAAGCTTTCGTTCAATTTATCTGGAAGAAACGTACCCTGTATGTCCTATTGGGTATGGCGATTGCCTTTGCATTGATCTTGCTGATCATTGCGACTCCTTTGTGCGTCTATTTGCCGGGGTATCTTGATGTGCATAAGCGGGCTTTGGTTATGGAAAGTGCCATACGTATTGATAGCCTTGAGCAGGAGAATAATCTTCGACTGGCTTATCTGGAGAATGTGCTTTCGATTTTGAACGATCGGGTGAAGACCGATAGTTTGCGCTCCTACGACAGCACCGTGATTCGCATCAAGGATACGTTGTTGACTGCTTCGGAACGAGAACTGCAGTTTGTCGAGAATTACGAAGAGAAAGAGAGATTCGGCCTGAATGTGCTCGAAGAGCAGAAGGCAGGTCCCAAACCGGTTGTCTTTCTAGCACCGGTGCGAGGAAAGATTGCCGTTCAGGAACGAGAGGCAAAAGCGTCGGACATGATGCGAGTCGAATTGCCTTCTGCCACTCCTGTCATGATGCCGCACGAAGGAACCGTGGTATCGGTAACGTACGTGATGGGAGAGGGATATATTGTCACCTTACAGCATGATATGGAATATATCTCCCTATTCTCGCATCTTACATCGGTCGTTGTCGAAGTTGGACAACAGCTGAAGTCCGGTCGCGTGCTGGGTTATGCTGGCAATGTCAAGGAACCCCAGAACAGTTGGGTTGGTATCCAACTTTGGTACAAAGGCAAGAAACTGGATCCCAACAGTGTCATGCCGATAGAGTGATTGGGGAGTCTTTGGTTTTTGAGTTTTAAGTTTTAAGTTTTGAGTTTTGAGTTTTGAGTTTTGGGTTTAGAGTTTTGAGTTAAGCATTACTGTTAATGTTTCGATAATTAGAAATAAAGTTCAAATGAGAACAATAGCTATATTAGGAAGTACGGGAAGCATCGGCAAACAAACGCTTGAGGTTGTCGAAGAGCATCCTGACTTGTTTGAGGTTTATGCCCTCACAGCAAATAGAAGTGCAGACCTTTTGATTGAGCAGGCGCGAAAGTTCAAGCCGGAGGTTGTAGTCATAGTCGATGAAACCTATTACGAAAAAGTCAAAGAGGCGTTGAGTGATCTGCCGATGAAGGTATGGACTGGCGCAGATTCTTTGTGCCAGGTTGTGACTGCTGGACCGATTGATACTGTCGTTACTGCCATGGTTGGCTTTGCCGGATTGCGTCCAACCGTTGCAGCCATCAAGGCACAGAAGGCATTGGCTTTGGCCAACAAAGAGACGTTGGTTGTGGCAGGACAGCTGATTGAAGGCCTTTGCGCCGAATATCAGGTTCCGATTCTGCCTGTCGATAGTGAACATTCTGCTATCTTCCAATGCTTGCAGGGAGAGTCTGTCGCCAAAGGTTGTTTCCCTTGGATAGTTAACGCTAACCCTGACCCTAACGCTAACCCTAACCTTAACGAAAAGCCTCTTTATCTCGATAATCCAATCGATAAATTGATCATTACAGCATCGGGAGGACCATTCCGTACCTTTACTATGGACCAGATGCGAGATGTGACCGCAGCACAGGCACTCCAGCATCCGAACTGGGATATGGGGGCTAAGATCACTATCGATTCTGCCTCGATGATGAACAAGGGCTTTGAGGTAATCGAAGCTCGTTGGCTATTCGGAATGAAGGCAGATCAGCTTGAAGTTGCTGTTCATCCGCAGAGCATCATTCATAGCATGGTGCAGTTCTCCGATGGCGCCATCAAGGCACAGCTGGGATGCCCGGATATGAAGGTTCCGATTGCCTATGCTTTGAGTTATCCGGATCGCATGCCATCGCAAATCAATGGCAAGTTGAAGTTGGAGGATTACGCTCATCTGACATTTGAACGTCCAGACTTGGACAGATTCCCGAATTTGCGTCTTGCTTTCGAAACTTTGGCTTTAGGTGGTGATCGTACTTGTGTGTTGAATGCTGCCAACGAGGTGACCAATGAGGCCTTCCGTAAGGGACAGTGTAAGTTTCTCCAGATGGCAGAGGTTAACGAAAAGACACTTAATGTCATGCCATTCGTTGCTGATCCATCGCTTGAAGACTACTTCGAGATTGATGCAGAAGCCCGCATTAAAGCCCGTGAAATCTTAAATATTAAATAATTTTTTCGATGATTCGAGACATCGATAATTCGATAATTCGTAATCCGGAAATTCCGAAATAATAATCAATAATGTTCGAATCTATATTTTGGTTTAAGGCATTTGAGTTGATTCTCAGCCTTTCAATTTTGGTTTTTATTCATGAATTGGGCCACTTTATGTGGGCTCGTATTTTCAAGGTAGGAGTCGAGAAATTCTATCTTTTCTTTGATGCGAAGGATTTTGCTATTTTGCGTTGGAATAAAGAGGGCCTGCATCTCTGTGAATTGGTGCATTTCCCAACTTTGGTCAATCCAAGTGAGACAGAATATGGCATTGGTTGGGTGCCGCTCGGTGGCTATTGTGCCATTGTCGGCATGATCGATGAGACGCACGATGCAGAAAGTGCAGATTTGGATCGTCCCGACGGATTTGTGAAGCAGAGCAAGTTCGCTCAGTTCATGATTATGGTGGGTGGCGTCATGAACAACATGGTTCTCGCTATCTTGATTTATATTGGCATGTCCTGGTATTGGGGAAAGAGTATCATCGAACCTAAGAACATGCCTTGGGGCTTTACCTATAGTGAAGTGGCCAAGAATGTCGGTTTTCAGGAGGGCGACCTCATCGTCGAGATCGATGGAAAAGAGGCCAATAATCTGGCTACCATGGCGAGTGATCTCCTTTTGGCCAATCAGGTGACTGTGCTTCGTAACGATGCACGTGTGACATTCGACTTGCCAGATACCTTAGGAACTCATTTTATCAAATATAAGGATTTTGGGTCGTTCCTAAGTCCTCGATTCCCTGCTGTCGTTGATTCTGTCATTGCCGGTTCTCCTGCGTCCAGTGCCCAGTTGCTGTCTGGTGATCAGATTGTTCGTATTGGCGAAACGGAGGTTCAGTATTTCTATCAGTTGTCCGGCTTGCTGACGGAGCATGCAGGTGATTCCGTGACCGTCTCTTATCTGCGTGGTGATTCCGTTTATACTGCTTCTGTCTTATTGGGTGATGATGCCAAGTTGGGATTCTATCCGCGTAACCTGTTGGTTGATGTACCATCGACCCATATCGAGTTTTCCTTCATGGAGGCAGTTCCTGCCGGCATCGAACAGGGTTGGAACATGCTTTATAACTACGTGCGCCAGTTCAAGGTAGTCTTTACCAAAGAGGGTGCCAAAGAATTGGGTGGTTTCGGTACAATGGGTTCCATCTTCCCAGAATCTTGGAGCTGGAAGTTGTTCTGGTCGTTGACCGCTTTCATTTCTGTAGCTTTGGCCTTCATGAATATTCTGCCTATTCCTGCGTTGGATGGTGGTCATATTTTGATTTTGATTATTGAGGCAATTATTCGTCGTCCATTGCCTATCAAGGTCAAAGATGCCTTACAGTATATTGGTTTTGGTTTGATCCTATTGCTGATGATTGCCGTGAATGCAAACGACATCATTAAGTTCTTCTTCTAATGCCTATGAATTTCTTGCTTGTTTTCCTTTCGTGTTTCGTTGTCTTGTCGCCCAAAGAGGGAGATTTGAATCAGGCTGTGCGTACAGCTCGTGAGGAGCGTCGTTTGCACAAGGTTAGTGAGCAAGATACGTTGTTCATAACTCTGCTTGATGGTTGCTACCGTTTGACTGAGCCTTTGTTGCTCCGTCCCGAAGATAGTGGAACCAAGCAAGGTCCGACTGTGATACGTGCCGCCCATCCGGGCAAGGCTGTGTTGGACGGTGGCATCGAGTTGCAAGGCTGGCGTCGTCCATCGGCCAAAGAGCTGCAAGGAGTGCCTGCTTCCGTACACGATCAGGTTTGGGTTTGTGACGCACCTCGTGTGAATGGTCGTATTGTTGAGACGTGTCAATTGTGGCAAGGCGACAAACGTCTGCCAATGGCCTCCATGGCTCCTAAGGGCAAATTGTTCCCAATGAAGGATTTCCGCAAAGAGGAACGAGAGATTTGGGTGGAGGCAACTCCTGTCATCCAACAATTGGCCAGATCATTGCGCGATGGTCAGGGCCGTTTTACTCCTACTATGTTGGTGCATCAGCGTTGGGCGATTGCTTTGTTGCGAATCCGACAGATTCAAATACACAATGAGGTTGCCAGAATCTCTTTCATGGAGCCTGAAAGCCGACGCGAATTTGAGCATCCTTGGCCACAGCCAGTCATCAATGATACGCTCGAAGATGGTAGGGTTGTCTCCTCTTCGTTCGATATTATGGGCGACGTCTCGTTGCTTGATAAACCTGGAGAATGGGTGCAGAGTTATCCGGATGGATTGATTTATTATGTGAGCGACGATAAGGGTGGTGCGCGTCCTTCGTTGCCCATTACGATTCCTGTACTTGAGCAGCTGGTGCAGATCGATGGCTCGCTCGAACGTCCCGTACATGACATTCTTTTTGATGGCATCCGCTTCGAACATACCGCTTGGACTACACCGAACCGTGAAGGTTGGGTGACACTTCAGGCTGGGTTCCCGATTATCGACGCCTATAAACTGCAAGAACCTGGACTTCCGGAAAAAGCTACGCTCGAAAATCAAGCTTGGATCGGTCGTCCACAGAGTGCGATTACTGTGAAGGGTGCCAAACGTGTCAACTTCGAACGATGCGAATTCCTCCAGCATGGTGCCTGTGGCCTTGACTATACCGAAGCTTGTTCCGATTGCTATGTGAACGATTGTCGCTTTGAGGATATGGGTGGTACTGCCTTGTTGGTAGGCCATTTCCCATCGGCAGGTTTTGAAACACACGTTCCATTTCGTCCGAATGTTTTGGATGATCTTTGTCATGACATTCAGATTGCCCATAATCAGGTACATCATGTCGGTATGGAGGATTGGGGCGCTTGTGCCATCAATGCGGGATATGTTTTCAACACAACGATTGCCGACAACGAGGTGTCGGATTGCAAGTGGAGTGGCATCTGTGTGGGGTGGGGTTGGACTCGTCTGGATTCTGGCATGAAATCGAACCATATTCTCCGCAATCATGTCATTGATTTCGGTATGCAACTGCATGATTGTGGCGCCATCTATACCTTGTCCAACCAACCGAAGTCCAGCATCATAGGCAACAGGATTGGTATCATGGGTGAAGCTCCGTATGCAACCAACAACCGTGCTTTCTATATCTATTTGGACGAGGCTACTGATGGATTTACAATCAAGGATAATGAGATGCCATCTCTATTGATTGGCACAAATCAACCTGGTCCTGCCATCATTTCGGACATTAAGCTTCCCTAATTCCACCTCTCTATGAAATTTACGAATTACCACCTGTTTGATTTCCTGGATTTCGACCAGGACCTACAGAAAGAAGAATCTCTTTGGACTGCCTGTCGTCCGACGCTTGTCGAGACTGTCACTCATGGCGTAGTCTTTACTGTACCTTTCCAGAAGCAGATATTGGCCAACGATATGCAGGCAGATACATCTGTCGCTCGTGTTGAGCATAAGGTGTTACTCCGTTTGTATTCGAACGATACACTGCGTCTTACAACAACCTTCGATGACCAGAAATTGGCGTCGTTGACGGGTGATCTGCAGGATGACGAGATGCTGCATTTCGATGCGTCGCTCCAAGTGCTCCCTCTGCAAGTGAAAGAGGAGGAGAAGGGTTTGTTTCTGATTTTCGACACAACCGGAAAAGTTCGTGCTCGGTTGGATGTCCGTGAGCCAGTGCTGGACAAATGGAGCGATCTCTTGCCTGAACCACAGGAATGTTTCAATCTTTGCCTCTATCCAGAGGGCAACGGCAAGGCTGTGCATCTTTCGGCCTACGACCATTTCTCTCCACCTCGTTACGATGCCCTTCCGTTGGCTTTTGTCAAACGTGGCGGCAAGTTGTCTGCTTCAACTCTTTCGGTGGCTTGCGATGCCGACGAATGTTTTGTGGGCAGTGGCGAACGATTCACCAAGATGGATCTCTCGGGCCGTACTTTCCAGCTGAAGAATCAGGATGGTCAGGGTGTCAACAACCGTCGTTGCTATAAGAATGTGCCTTTCTACATGAGCAGTCGTATGTATGGTATGTTCTACCACACTTCGGCCTACAGCAAGATGGATCTGGCCAACCATTCGACCCGTTCGACGCAGTTCTTGAGCGAGGAACCTCAGATGGATGTCTTTGTCATTGGTGGCGAGACCCCGGAACGTATTCAGTTCCACTATCGTCAGTTGACAGGATTCTCACCCATGCTCCCTTTGTGGAGTTTTGGCATCTGGATGAGCCGTATGAGCTATTTCTCGGCCGATGAGGTCAATGCCATCTGCGATCGTCTGCGAGCCGAGCATTATCCTTGCGATGTGATTCACCTTGATACCGGTTGGTTCAAGACCGACTGGTTGTGCGAGTGGAAGTTCAACATGGAACGATTCCCTGATCCTAAGGGCTTCGTGCAGAATTTGCTTCAGAAGGGTTTCCGTACTTCGCTTTGGCAGTTGCCTTACGTGGCCGAAGATGCCGAGCAGTTGGAGGAGGCTGTCGAGAACAACTATATAGCTCCTCGTCCTAATCGCAAGAGCAATGGTTCTGGTTCGAACTTCTCCAGCCTCGATTATGCCGGCACCATCGACTTTACCAATCCCAAGGCCGTAGTCTGGTATCAGAACTTGCTCCGTAACCTTTTGGAAATGGGTGTGACTTGTATCAAGACCGACTTTGGCGAGAACATCCACATGGATGCCCATTACCAAGATGGCCGTACACCAGAGCAGTTGAATAATATCTATTCGATCCTCTACCAGCGTTCAGCCTTCGAGATAACGGAACAGGTAACAAAAGAACAAAACCTCCGGCTTGCCGCGCGCACCGAAGGAAGCAACAAAACAACAAAACAACAAAACACCGCCGCCACTGGCGGCATCGTATGGGGCCGTTCGGCTTGGGCTGGAGGACAGCGTTATCCACTGCATTGGGGTGGCGATTCTGCCCATTCTTGGGATGGCATGGCAGGAAGCCTGAAGGGAGGACTTCATTTCGGTCTGTCGGGATTCTCTTTCTGGAGCCACGATGTGCCTGGTTTCCATTCGTTGCCAAACTTCATGAACTCACCTTTGCAGGAGGATATCTATGTGCGTTGGACCCAGTTCGGCGTCTTCTCTTCACACATGCGCTATCATGGTACTTGCAAACGTGAGCCTTGGGAGTATCCGGCCATTGCTCCGATTGTGAAACGTTGGTGGAAACTGCGTTATCGTCTGATGCCATACATTGTCCAACAGGCCGAGAAGTGTACCACTACAGGCTATCCGATGTTGCGTGCATTGCTTTTCCATCATCCGGATGATGTGACCGTTTGGCACATCGACGACGAGTATTACTTTGGCGATGACTTCCTGGTTTGTCCCGTTATGAACTCCGACAACCGTCGCAATATCTATTTGCCTGAAGGGGAGTGGATTCATCTCTTCACGGGCGAGAAGTGGCAGGGTGGCCGTTGGTACAAGAATGTCGAGGTGCCTCTCGACCAAATGCCTGTCTTTGTTCATCCTGGAGCTAAGATTCCTATCTACAACAAGGAGGTTGAATGCACCGACGAAATGGATCTTTCCAAATCCGAATCTCTCATTGTTGATGAATCATTTCGGGGGTTATCGATAGTCGGTTAGGGGTTAGCGGTTAGGGATTTTCGGTTAGCGGTTAGGGATTTTCGGTTAGCGAGGATATTACTAGAAAATAATAGCTTATGGATAATTTCGCATTTAGAAAACTTGACGTATATGACTTGTCTAAAACATTAGTTCGACAAGTATATTGTTTGATAAAGAAGTTTCCTGTAGAAGAGCGTTATGCTCTTTGTGATCAACTTCGTAGATCTGCAGTTTCTGTTTTGTCTAATATTGCAGAAGGCATGGGCCGTTATTCAAATAAAGAGCAGGTTCATTTCTTGGAAATATCCTATGGCTCTTTATGTGAAGTTTATAGTCAATTAGATATTGCTATGGATTTAGGCTTTATTACACCTGAAGAATTTGAAGAAATGAGCACTTTGATAGAAAGAGTGGCAAAGATGCTTTCTGGTCTTAGAGCAAAGCGCCTTTCGTTTGAGCCTGCAGCCCCATTGTCTCCTTTGTCTGGTATTCGGCAATAATGTCGGGTAGGGGGTCAGGGATTTTCGATAGTCGGTTAGCGGTTAGGGATTAGCGGTTAGGGAGGAATTTACTTTTTCACTCACCTCTCACCGATTAATAAAACATCAAAGTATGAAAACATGGAAAGAGAATATGGACGAAACCAAGCAACATTATGTTGATTGGTGGAATCACAAAGGAATAGTATTGAACATGTGGGAACACTTCCAGGTGGGAGTGAAGCCCCACGGCCCTTATGCCGACGAGGAGCCTGTCAAAGAGGCGCAGTCAACAGGCTTTGGTACTGGTAATATCATCCCAGGTGCGCCTGTGCCGAAAGATAATGACCAGAAGTGGTTCGATCCCGAATGGCGTGCTAACTATCTGGATTGGTATGTGGGACATTCTTGTCTCAAAGCCGATATGTTGCCTGTTGCCAATACTCAGTTAGGCCCAGGTTCTATGTCTGCCATCCTCGGTGCCCGTTTTGAGGGTGGCGATGATACCATCTGGATCCATCCTGATCCTGACTATACCGACGATTTCCAGTTCGATCCCAATCATCCTAATTATCTGCTCCACAAGAATCTGTTGAAGGCCTGTAAGACCAAGGCTCAAGGCCATTATTACGTCGGTATGCCTGACCTCATGGAGGGCATCGACGTATTGGCAGGCATGAAGGGAACCGACAAGGTGATGATGGACATCATGGAGCAGCCCGAAGTGCTCGAAGCCCAGATGCAGCGCATCAACGATGCCTATTTCCAGGTCTTCGACGAACTCTATGATATCATCAAGGAGGAGAATGGCGAGATGGCATTCTGCTACTTCTCGGCTTGGGCTCCCGGAAAGATGACCAAACTGCAGTGTGACCTTTCGACCATGTTGAGCGACGAAGATTATCGCCGTTTTGTTCAGCCGTATTTGCGTCAGCAATGTCAGCGTATTCCTTATACCATCTATCATCTGGACGGTGTGGGTGCCATGCATCACCTGCCAGCTTTGCTCGAGATCAAGGAACTGAAGGCTATCCAATGGACTCCTGGCGTAGGCGAACCTCAAGGAGGCAGTCCGAAGTGGTATGACCTCTATCGCAAGATTCTGGCTGGAGGCAAGAGTGTGCTGATCTCGTGGGTAACGCTCGATGAACTGAAACCATTGCTCGAAGCCATCGGTACCGAGGGCATTCACTTGGAGATGGATTTCCACAACGAACAGGAGGTCGAGGAGGCACAGCGTATCATTGCCGAAGTTCGAGCCAAGCAGTTGCGTCCACGTGGCGCTGCTTTGGCGGTCGGTCAGTTTGCTTCGCAGCCGGACTCTATGTTTACCCCATTGAGTGTTGAGAAGCCTTCGCTCGATGAGATGTTCAAGAAGAAGGTCATGATCTTCGATGGCGCGATGGGAACCACAATCCATGCCTACAAGCTGACTGGAACCAGTGGCAGCAATGAATACCTGACCATCGAACGTCCTGATGTCATTTCTGATATCTATCGTCGATTCCTGGCAGCAGGTTCCGATATTATTACGGCCAATACGTTCAATGCCCAGCGTTGTTCGTTGCCACCCCAGTTCGCCGACAAGGTCAAGGAGATCAATGTCGTTGCTTGTCGCATGGCCAAGCAGTTGGCTGATGCCTATACTTTGGCTCATCCCGAGAAACCTCGTTATGTGTTGGGTGGTGCAGGTCCAACCCGTGTGACCATTTCGATGGAGGGAGCCGCCTTGAACTTCGAACAACTGATGGCAATCTATCAGGAACAGATAGAGGCGCAGTTGGAGGCTGGTGTCGATGGCTTGATCAACGAGACTATCTTCGATACTCAGAACTGCGATGCCTATCTGCATGCTGCTATGGCTGCCATGCAGAAGACCGGCATCCATGTGCCTGTCATGTTGAGCTTCACGGTACGTACACCAGAGGGCTTCAATATGATTGGACAGAATATCATCGACTATTGCAAGCAGTTGCATCCTGACTATCATGTCTTTGCTGTCGGAATCAACTGCAATCCCGATATCCCGATGGTGACTGAACTGGTGCGTCGTCTGGCTAGCGAGACTCCGTATTACACCATCTTGTTCCCGAATGCAGGTATTCCGGATGCCAATGGAGTCTTCCCAACCCAGCCCAAGCAGTTCCAGCGCGAGATGTGGCCGTTGTTCGACCAGCATATCATCAACATGGTAGGTGGCTGTTGCGGCACGCACGATGGACACATGAAGGTTCTGGCCGAATTGGCAGAGCCTGTCGATGGCATTTTCCTGAGTCCACATAGGAAGACCCTCTCCCAGCCCTCCCTTATAGGGAGTGAACAGAAAGCCCCCGTTTCGTCCGAGTCATCGGACGAGCAAGATTGTACCCCACTCCAGTTGGCTGTGCTCAAAGGCAAGACGGCTGATGCCGAAGCCGAGGCTGGTAAATTGCTGTCCGATGGTAAGGCTGGTAGCGATATCATCAACGAGATGATTGGCGCCATGAGCATCATGGGCTATCGTTTCGAGAAGGGCAAGGCTTTCGTTCCTCAGTTGCTGATGGCAGGCAAGGCGATGAAGGCAGCCATGGCGCTCATCAAACAGTATCAGCAGGAACATGGGGCACAAGGAGAGATGAAATCCTTGGGCAAGATTATTGTCGGAACCGTCAAGGGCGACTTGCATGATATTGGCAAGAATCTGGTCATCTCGATGCTCGAGGGTTCTGGCTTCGAGGTTATCGATCTGGGTGTAGATGTCTCGGCCGAAAAGTTCGTCGAGGCCATTCAACGCGAGAAGGCCGATATTCTCTGTATGTCGGCCTTGTTGACCACAACCATGACCTATATGCCTACGGTTATCGAGGCTCTTGTGTCTGCCGGCATCCGTGATCAGGTCAAGGTTATGGTGGGTGGAGCACCAGTCACCCAGGAATTTTGCGACCAGATTGGTGCCGATGCCTATACCGACAATGCCAATCAGTGCGTTCAAACGGCGAAGGAGTTGATAACACCCCTTCCGTGAAGAGTGAGAAAAGAGGTTTGACCAAGTAACAATAATTTAAAACTGTACCCTCCAGTGGTATATACGCCCCTCCCTAATCACGGGAGGGGAATGGGGGTAGGTCTTATGAATTTGCATTTATTCGATTGGGCGATCTTGATTGCCTATTTTGTAGTGTTGCTGGCGATTGGCCTTTGGGCTTCGCACAAGCAGCAACAGGGAGGTAAGAATGCCTTCCTGGCCAGTAAGTCATTGGGATGGCATCATATCGGATTGAGTATGTGGGGCACGAACGTCGGTCCTTCGATGCTGATTGCTTCCTGTTCGAGTGGTTTTGCTGCCGGTGTGGTATCGGGCAACTATGCCTGGTACGCCTTTGTCTTCATCGCTCTGTTGGCGTTTGTCTTTGCCCCAAGATATTTGGGCGAGAACATCTCGACCTTGCCTGAGTTCATGGGGCGTCGTTTTGGCAGTTCTACCCGAGCCATGTTGGCTTGGTACACCATCGTCACGATTTTGATCTCTTGGTTAGCCTTGACTTTGTTTGCGGGAGGCGTGCTGATCCGTCAGATTTTTGAGATCCCAATGTTCTGGTCAGCTTTGATTCTGTTGGCAATCTCAGCTTTCTTTACTATGTTGGGAGGTTTGCGAGCTGTGGCCTATACCAATGTTTACCAGATGACTTTGTTGATCGTCGTTTCGTCGATTTTGACGGTGGCTGGTATTGTGAAGTTAGGTGCTGGTTCCTTCTTGGGTGGCATCGATGTCTTGGCCAATCCTGAGGTCGTCCCAAGCCACTATTGGAATCTTTTCCAGCCGTTGTCCGATCCGGATTTCCCTTGGTTGCCAATCTTATTGGGCTATCCTGTCATGGGTATCTGGTTCTGGTGTACCGACCAGAGTATGGTACAGCCGGTTCTTGCTGCCAAGTCGTTGAACGAAGGCCAGAAAGGGGCGAACTTCTGTGGTTGGCTCAAGATCCTGGACGTGGCCATCTACATCATCCCGGGTATTGTCTGCTTCGCACTCTGCAAGACTGGGGTGTTTACGACCACTCCTGCAGCCGACGATTCCTATATGTTCATGGTGACCAGTCTCTTCCCAGTCGGCATGGTGGGTTTGGTTTTGGCCGTGCTCACAGCCGCTTTGGTTTCAACCATTGGTTCTGCGCTCAATGCACTCTCGACCGTCTTCACGATGGATATCTATGTGAAGAACTTCCGTCAGGAAGCCAAGGAGGATGAGATTCGTCGTACCGGACATATTGTGACTGTGGTAGGAGCTTTGGTCAGCATTGTGATTTGTGTAGCAGTCGATTTGATCAAGGACATTCCTCTGTTCAATATCTTCCAGTCGGTATTGTCGTTCATTGCTCCACCTATGGCAGCTGTCTTCGTGATGGGTGTGTTCTGGAAGCGTTGTACTCCATTGGCAGCGAATCTCACCCTGACATTCGGTACGGGTGTCTGCCTATTGGTCGGTATTCTTTACTATGCCATGCCCGATGGTGTTATTCCGGCATCTGTCATGTCGTCGGAGTTCGGTCTGGTGACAGGCGTGCTCAAGTGGCCGCACTTCATGTTGCTTTCGTTTTATCTGTTTGTCATGCTGCTGGTCATGATGATTATTATCAGTTTGTGCGACAAGACCCCGAACGAACGTGCAGAGATGAAATGCATTCAGGAGCCGATGTCCCGAGGTGTCATCGTCTCATGGGTAGCATTAATTATAATAATGATTAGTCTTTATACAATTTTTAATTAATATTATTAATCCATTATCCCTCCAGTGGTATATACGCCCCTCCCTTAAACGGGAGGGGAATGGGGGTGGGTCTTATGATTACAATAATCTTAAAACATCATAAAGAGGAGAGCCTCAAGCGTTTTCACCCTTGGGTTTTCTCTGGTGCCATCTTCCGTATGGAGGATGAGTTTGGTAACGAAGTTCAGCCGGAAGAGGGCGACTGGGTACGTGTGGTGAGCGATGGTGGAGAGTTCTTGGCTCTTGGCCAATACCAGATCGGCTCAATAGCAGTTCGTATCTTTACCTTCGATGAGGAGGAGTTCGACGATGATTTCTTCCTCCGTCGTCTGCAGTCGGCTTACGAACTGCGCCGCACTTTGGGCTTGATCCGTCCGGATAATAATGCTTTCCGTCTGGTGCATGGCGAGGGCGATGGTCTGCCGGGACTTATCATCGATGTCTATGATGGTACAGCAGTCATGCAGGCTCACACTCCAGGCATCCATTATATTCGTGAAGCCATTGCCGAGGACTTGATCAAGGTGGCTGGTGCCGACATTCACAATGTCTATTATAAATCCGAGACCACGTTGGGCTATAAGACCGAGGCTCGTCAGCAAGCTGAGGCAGAGGGCGAGAGTGTGAATGGCTATCTGATTATTGAAGGAAAGAAAGTAGAGAGTGCAGAACAAGGCAGAGCGCTCGAAAATACCATCAGCGATGTAGCTTTGGAGAATGGACTCAAGTTTCATGTTGATTGGCTCAAGGGACAGAAGACGGGATTCTTTGTCGATCAGCGAGAAAACCGTGCTTTGGTCGAGAAGTATTCTGCCGGCCGTCGCGTGTTGAATATGTTCTGTTATACAGGTGGTTTCTCGTTCTATGCCATGCGTAGCAATGCGGAACTGGTTCACTCGGTCGATGTATCGAAGCAGGCTATTTCGTTTACCAATGCCAATGTCGAATTGAACTTTGCGGGCGATAAGCGTCACCATGCCTTTGCTGCCGATGCTTTCGATTTCCTGGCCAACCCAACTCGCTTCTACGAGAAAGAGGGATTGACAGAGCTTTTGCCTGCTGAGGGTGAGACGGCAGCCTTCCCTTATGACTTGGTTATCCTTGATCCTCCGGCTTTCGCAAAACATAAGAATGTGCTTCGAAATGCGTTGAGGGGTTATCAGAAACTCAATGCGGCTGCGCTCGCCAAGATGCGTCCTGGTAGCATTCTGTTTACCTTCTCTTGCAGTCAGGTCGTGACCAAGGAAGACTTCCGATGTGCAGTCTTCTCGGCAGCAGCACAGACCGGTCGTCGTGTACGAATCCTGCATCAGCTCCATCAGCCGGCCGATCATCCAATCAATATCTATCATCCAGAGGGAGAGTACCTGAAGGGTTTGGTATTGTATGTTGAGTGATCCCCTTCCTAAAAATCTCCCCAGACCTAAAGGCCTGTCTTCTCGGGAAAAGATAATCAATCTTTTCTTTCCCTGCGAGGACCCCGAGGGGAGGTGAGTACATGACAGTTATGGATGGGGATATTCTTTAATATAAAAACTTTAATAAATATAATGACATCAGATTCAATCTTAAATACTCCCTCCCTCGGGAGGGTCGGGGTGGGGTCTATCTCCATCATCGTTGCTGCTTCCGAGAATAACGTCATCGGAAATAAAGGAGAAATGCCCTGGCACCTGGGTGCCGACTTGAAGTATTTCAAGGCAACTACCACAGGTCACGCCGTCATCATGGGACGCAAGACTTTCGAGTCGATTGGTCGTCCATTGCCCAATCGCCGCAATATCGTTATCTCGCGCAATGCCGACTTCCAGGTGCCGGAAGGTGTAGAATTGTATCCTACGCTCGAAGCTGCTATAGCCGCTGCTCCCGAGGATTCTTTCATCATCGGTGGTGGCCAGATTTACAATCAGGCATGGCCATTGGCCAAGAAGTATTACATCACCCGGGTTCACACCACCATCGAGGAGTATGATACCGTTATTCCGGCTGTCCCTGCCCATTGCCAGCTGATATTCAGCGAGGATCACCCTGCCGACGAGAAGAACGACTATCCAGTCACCTTCGAGGTTTGGGCATAGCTATAGCTTCTATAGCCACTATAGCTACTATAGCCTCTATAGCTTCTATTTCCTCTATAATCTCTATAATCTATGCGAATCATTGTTCCTTTCGTGTTGGTGATTGCTCTGCTCGCTGCCTCCTGTGGGCAGCGGGATGTAGTGTTTGTGCCAACACCATCGCAGGAGGATTCTTTGCTGCAGCTTCGCATGAATTTTCTGGCCGATAGTCTCTATCAGACAGAGGTAACTTCCAGTCTTCCACCTGCTTCAGGGGAAGAAGGTGGGGCCTTCGTTCGTCTGTCCGACATTGTGCCCGATATCATTCAGGAGATTCGCTACTATACTACATATAATTTCGTCGGACGACGTATTCCTGGCTACGATGCCCCCATAGCACTGATGACTCGACGTGCTGCCGATAGTCTTAAGGCTGTGAGCGACGAACTGGTTGCCAAAGGCTATCGTCTCAAGGTATTCGATGCTTATCGTCCACAGCGGGCAGTTCTATATTTCGTCGGTTGGGCTCGTCAGTCTGCTGATACCTTGATGAAATCCTATTTCTATCCGAATCTTCCCAAGGATTCCCTTTTTGTCAAAGGGTATCTGTCCAGTCGTTCAGCCCATGCCCGTGGTTCGACCATCGATTTGACCCTCTTCGATATGCAAACTGAACGCGAGGTTGACATGGGCGGAACCTACGATCTGCTCGACACCGTTTCGTATGTCTTCTATCGCGAGGGCTTGACTTCGGATCAGATTCGCCATCGCATGCTCCTGCGCGAATCCATGATGCGTCATGGGTTTAAGCCTGTCCGCACTGAGTGGTGGCATTTCCAGCTTATCGAAGAACCCTATCCCATCACCAGCTTCGACTTCCCGATTTCGCAACTATAGCTTCTATAGCCTCTATCCCTATTTTTTTAACTCTAAAAACTTTCTAAACTATGGAACAACCCATTCCTCCCATTTTCCGCAAGGTGGTAAAATGGCAGGATTTACGCTTTTACCAAAAGACTGACGTGCTTTACCAGATGACTGTTGTGTTTTGTGACCGTTTCCTTCCAAAGTATGGAGACCGGACAGTAGATCAGATGATACAGGCTGCTCGATCTGGCAAACAGAATATCGTTGAGGGTTCTGAAGATGGTAAGACTTCAACGGAAATGGAATTGAAATTGCTCAATGTGGCGCGTTCCAGTATTGGCGAACTTAGGCAGGATTACGAAGACTATCTGAAGTCGCACCAATTGCCGGTATGGACACCGGGAAACGATTGTTATCAGCCTATGCAGGACTTTACGCGTGCACATAATCAATTGACTGACTATGAACCCTATTTCCTCCAATGGAGTGACGAGGAAATGTCCAATTACGGGCTTACGCTATGTTATCAGGTCGATACAATGATGAACAAATATCTGGAGAGTCTCGCCACGCAGTTTGTAACTGAAGGAGGCATCAAGGAACGTATGCATAAAGCCCGGACTGGCTACCGGCAACAACAGGACGAGCAGTTTCAATCTCTCAGTCAAGAGGTCGTCGTCTTGCGGCAGCAATTGGACTTGCTTAAGCGTGAACACCAGAATACTCAAGCGGATCTTGTTCATAGTCGCTCGGAATTGCAACAATGTCGTTTTGATTTGCAGCAATGTACCTCAGCACTGCAGCAAAGCCGCTCGGAAACCGAACATTGGCAGGTTGCCTACAATGATCTCAAGGCGCGTGCTCTTGCTGTCTATAATCGACAGCAAGAGGAGATAACCATACTCAAGCAAAAGTTGAATTTGCTATAGTTACTATAGCTCCTATAGCCACTATAGCTTCTATAGCCCCTATCCCAATCTATGTTAATTTCAGTTGCAGATACTTGTTCCGGCGAAGACGTGAACGTCTCGCAGAACTATACCAATGCCCTGATAAGGGCAGGACATGCCACCGTCGTAATTCCACGTACGGAGCAGAGCGAATTGATTCATGAGGTCATGCAGCGGGTCGATGGCCTGTTGCTGCCCGGTGGTGGCTCTGATGTTGATCCTAAACTGTATGGCGAACCTCCAATCGAGGCCATGGGACCTGTCGATGCCCGACGAGATGCTTTCGAATATGCCTTGTTACGAGAAGCTGTCGTCCTGCGCAAGCCTGTGTTCGGTATTTGCCGTGGAATGCAGGTTATCAATACCTTCTTTGGTGGAACATTGTGGCAGGATCTGCCCAGTCAAATGCCAGATGGCCTGCTGGAACATCAACGGCCTGACAAGAAGTGGGAGGGAGTCCATGCCATTCGAATTGCGTCGGACACGCGGTTGTCGGCAATCTTGAGATGCAGTTCGTGCGAAGTGAACAGTACTCACCATCAGGCAGTCAAAGAGGTAGCTCCTGGATTCAAAGTAGCTGCACAAAGTTCCGATGGTGTCATTGAGGCAATTGAATCAAATATTTTGCCAATCTTTGCCGTTCAGTTCCATCCCGAACGATTGGCATGGGGCAACGATGTGATGTTTACCCAACTCTTTCAAAACCTATGGAAATGATTTGAGCTCAAAAGTTTTCGACCTGTACGGTTAACTTAAGCCACGCAAAACCTAATTATCCCATCTTCAATCCAGTTTGAGAGTTCATTATTTTTTTTAGCGACAGAGATAGAAGCCAAAGCGGCACTGCCGGATTTTGACCAAGAC